>JANDLV010000099.1 GCA_024330185.1 Candidatus Siliceabacter maunaloa | reverse complement strand
GGCAGCCGTGCTGGTGCAGGTGGCGCTCGAGGTCGCGGCGCTTCAAGCCGCGGTGTCGATCGTCAGCGCTTCGACGTGGCCGGTGCCGATCGGCGGCTGGCGGCCTTCGTCGCGGTAGCTGGCGAGCATCTCACGGGCGGCGTCGATCAGCATGTCGCGGGCCTCGTCGACGGTGCGTCCGCAGGTCACGACCGCCGGCCATTCGGCCAGCTGGGCCATCGTCCAGCCGTCCTCGTCGGGAGTGAAGACGGCGGTCAGCGTCAGCTCGCTCATGGCCCCAAGTATGGCTCAGCTCGCCGGCCGGTCCAGCCGGCGTTCGAGCCGGGCGACGATCTGCGCGAGGTCCTCGTGCAGCTCGCGCGCTCGTTGAAGCGCGTCGACGAGCTCGGCGTCGTCGAGCTCGCCGTCGCGTAGGCGCCGCGCGTGGTGGCGGTCGACCTCGCGCTCGACCAGCTCGCCGAGGGCGTGAGCGATCGGCTGGCTGCCCAGCAGGGCGCGGTAGTCGGCCCAGACCTCATCGGTGACGGCGACGCGCGCCATGCGGTCGCGCCGCTGTGCGGGCCTGTTGGCTGGGGTCTGTTGGCGTTGTCGGGAGCGGCGCCCCATCCCGAGGAAACGTAGCGGTAGGCGTAGACGTGTAGACGGTGCATCGTTAGGTGCAACTGTGTGTCGGCGAGCGGATGCGAGCGACAGGCTTGCCTTCTGCGGTCGGCGCGGGCGCGCGGCCGGGGGTGGGGCGGCGACGGTCGAGCGGGCTGAGTTGCCGCGGGTCAGGTGTGGGGATACGGCTGGTCGTCGAGGGGCTCGGTGGCGGCCTCGGCGTCGAAGAGGTGCCGCAGGACCTCGGCGTCGAACGCGGCGGTGGATTGCTGCTGGTCCGTCGCGGGCGTCGGGCGGTGGCGGCGAGAGGTGTTGTCGCGCCGGGGTGGGTGGCGGCGTGGATCTCGCGCAGGTCGCCGCTGAGCACAAGCGGTGGGGCTATCGCCGCGCCCATCACGAGCTGTGCCTGTGGGGCTGGGCGGTCAACCGCAAGCGCATCCAGCGCCTGTGGCGCGAGGAGGGCCTGCGCGTCCCTGCGCGGGCGCGCAAGCGCCGCCGCCCGGCCGATCAGCCCGACCGCAGCCAGTTGCGCTCCGGCGGCCCCGACGAGGTGTGGGCGATCGACTTCCAGCACGACATGACCGCCGACGGCCGCGCGCTGCGCCTGGTCAACGTCGTCGACGAGTTCACCCGCGAGGCGCTGATCATGGAGGTCGGGCGGTCGATCAGCGCCGATGAGACCGTGACTGAGCTCGAGGCGCTGGTCGCCCGGCGCGCACGCTCCCCAAGGTTCCTGCGTGCCGACAACGGCCCCGAGCTCACGTCGCACGCGCTGAGCGGCTGGTGTCGCTTCTCGACGACCGAGACGGCGTTCATCGAGCCCGGCGCGCCGTGGCAGAACCCGTTCGTGGAGTCCTTCCACGCACGCGTGCGCGACGAGCTGCTCAACATCGAGCAGTTCGCCTGCCTGGCCGAAGCCCGCGTGGTCATCAGCGACTGGCGCGAGGACTACAACACCCGCGGGCCCCACTCCGCGCTGGGCATGCGCACCCCGACCGCCTTCGCCGCCGAATGGACCGTCCAGACGTCCGCCTGACCGGCCCCATCCCCCGCCGCAGCGCGCACGGACGGATCGCCCCGCCGCTCGGCTCGCCCTCCGGGCTCGCCTCCCGGCCGGGCGATCCGTCCGCCAAGCCCTCTACCGTCCCGGTCCTACACCCACTCGACTCTCACAGTCAGTGGACCGAAGAACGGGGTCCCTCCATGTCCTCGCCCGGTCGTAGCGGAAGCCGGCGCGTCGTACGCGTTCATTGCCCCGACTAGCCCGTGCCCGTCTTCCGCGACGGCGCTTGCTGGCTCCGCCCCTCGCCTGTCCTCCGAAACCGATCGCCAGAAGCAACAAACAGACACTCCATATGCGCGGTCTCACGGCGGTGTGGAGACGTCCTCGTCGAGGATCGCTCGGAGACGCTGCTGCGCCTCCTCGAGGGACGCGATCGCGTCCTCGATGGGGATACCGGCCTCCCAGCCCGCGTAGACGGTGATCTTGAGCTGTCCGTCCCGCATCGTCGCGCTCGCCCACTGTGTGCCGTCGTAGACGATGTCCGCAACCGGCCAGTCCTCATCTGGCTCGAGCGCGATCGAGACATAGATTCCGCTTGATGTCATCGCGGCGCCTCCAAGAAGCCACGGAACTCACCGGATTCGCCGTACCGCAGGCCGCGAGCACCCGGGATCTGGATGTCCACGACCTGCTCATTCAGGCGGGGATTGAAGAACGATGTGCGAGTGCGTCTGGGGTGCTGCAAGACCTCATCGACGATGTCCTGCGCTTGTCGGTTGATGGCCTGGGGACTTCCCGTCGCCCCTGGGAATGCGCTGCCGGGCCGACCGCCGTGCTTTTGCAGCGCACGGCCAGCCACGCTGATCCGTTGCCCCTTGTACGACGCCGCCGCCGATTGACTTAGCGCGTCGAACGACGTCCGTGGTCCTGCCTTTGTGGCAACGCAGCAGCCCACCGCATTCCTCGCTGATTCGGCGAGGGAACCT
>JANDLV010000098.1 GCA_024330185.1 Candidatus Siliceabacter maunaloa | reverse complement strand
TCGCCGTCTGAGCGTCCTCACGCCATGTCATCCACAACATTTGACAATAACTCCCCTGCTCCACGTCCCCGAGGAAGACACGCCGCTCGTCCGCACCCTGGTCGACCGGTCGGGTCTGGGCTTGGCCGAGTGGCTCGGGCGGCTGCTCGAAAGCGTTCTGAACCCGCTTCTACATCTTCTCTATCGGTACGGGATCGCCTTCAGTCCGCACGGAGAGAACACGATTCTCGTGTCCGACTGCAGCGAGGTTCCGAGCCGCCTGGCGGTGAAGGACTTCGCCGCCGACCTCACGATCAGCAACGACCCGCTCCCAGAGCGCGATGCGCTGCCGGACGATCTCGCCGCTCTCGTGCCGCGCCGATCGCCGGCATTCCTCTGCCAGCACATCCAGAGCGGCCTTCTGATCTGCCATTTCCGCTACCTCTCGGATATCTGCGAAGACCATTTCGGCTTCCCCGAACGCTCGTTCTGGCGGCTTGTTCGCGAGTACGTGCTCGCCTATCAGGAGCGGTTTCCGGCCCCCGCCGAGCGGTACACGACATTCGACATGCTCGCGCCCGAGATCGAGCGGGTTTGTCTGCACCGCAACCGCCTCCTGCTGAATGGCTACGCCGATCGCCCAGAGCGACCCACGACGCCGGAGTACGGCCGTGTCCGAAATGCCCTGGCCGAAGTGCGCTGAGGGGGTCGCGGCGATCGGGCTCTACCGACCTCGGGCGGAACCGAACGCGGCGGCCGGTATGCCCGCCGAGGTGCTTCGACAAGCACGCTGCGAGGTTCTGGCGGACCTCGTTGACGTGCTTCTGTACGAGGATTGGAACGGTTTCGCGACGCGCGGCCAGGTCACCTGCGAGGCGCCGGACGGGAGTGCCCTAACCGGCGGCGCTGCCCTCGGTGATGGCGAACGCTACTTCCGGATCCTCCTCGACCGAGACGAGATTCTGCTGTTCCGGGTCCGCCCGAGCTGGTGCCGCCAACCCTACCGTCTGAGCCGGCCACCAGTCGTAATCGTGTCAAGGGATCGAGCAGCACCGCCCGCGGTGCTCAGTCCGAGGGAGCTGCTCCGCGCGGCGACGGAGGCCGGGGACACGGACACGCCGTCGCCGCAGGTCGAGAAGCGGCTCGCAGAGCTCGACCTGGCGGTAGACGGCGCCGCGATGGCGCTCGCGGCTGCACCCCAACTTGAGCGCGCTGGCTCCGGTCGTGGACCCGGCCCTCTCCGGTGGGAGGGGGTTGCCGCTCTGCGTGATCGCCCGTTCCATCCTCTGGCGCGCGCGAAGCCGGGCTGGACGGTCGCGGACCAGGAACGTTACGGTCCTTGGCGGAGGCGTCCGTTCGGGGTCGCCTGGGTCGCGATCCCGCTGGACCGCCTCGAGTGGGCTGGAGGGGCGCGGGCTGAGCCTGCATCGGCAGTCCTTGACGCCGGTGATCGCGGGCGCCTGAGCCAACTCGTCGAGCGCCACTGTCCGCGCCCGGCTGAGTACCTGCCAATGCCCGTGCATCCCTGGCAGATGCAGCATGCGCTCCCGCGCATCTTCGCCTCTGAGCTTACAGACGGAGCTTGTGTACCGCTGAGCGACGGGCTCGGTCGGTTTCATGCCACCTCGTCGCTGCGCACGCTGGCACCAGACCTGAGTATCCGGGTAGAGCTGAAACTCTCGCTCGCCGTCCCGTTGCTCGGGGATCTGCGCCTCCTGCCGCCGCACTTCCTGCGCAACGGCACGAAGGGCGGCTCGTTGCTTCGGCGGCTGTGTGCCTCGAGCGACATGCTCCGGGAGCGCCTTCACGTTTGCGCCGAGGATGAGTGGTGGAGCTACCGTGCGCCAGGCGAAGACGCCACTATGGGCCGCGCCTCGCACCTCGCATGCCTGTTGCGCATCTATCCGCGGCTAGTGAAGCGTCGCAACGTAGAGCTCGTCCCGATGGCCGCGCTAGCGGCGGTCACGCCGGGGCCTGCTGCACCCGCGTTCGAGCATGTCCTTGGCCTGCGTCGAGAGCCTCCGGACTGCCCAGCAGCGGCAATGGCGTTCTTCCGTGAGCTGTGCGCGGTCCTAAGCGAGACGGCGCTCCTTTGCTTCGCTCATGGGGTCATGCCTGAGATCCACGGCCAGAACGTGCTGGTCGTGCTCGAAGCCGGGCGGGTAGACGGCATCGTCTTGCGAGACCACGATACGGTCAGGGTGCATCCGCCGTGGCTGGCGGCGGCGGGCCTTGCCGATCCCGAGTACGTCCTCCCGCGCGGCTCAACCTCGCTCCTTGTGTCGACGCCCGAGGCGTTGCTGGCCTACTTTCAGACACTTGGCGTCCAAGTCAACCTATGGTCGATCGCCGACGCGCTTGCCCGGCGCTACGGTCTCCTCGAGTCGACTCTCCTAAAGGCGATCCAGTCGGCGATTGAGGACACGATCAACTCCGCGCCGCTGACACCCGTTGTGCGCCAGCTGCTCGAGTCGCGGCTACTCCATTCGAAGACGTGGCCGACGAGGCTCGTGCTCCGGCCGCTCCTCGCAGCCTCGACTAGCACGCCGGGAATGCCCGCAGGGGAAGGTGAGATGGCGAACCCACTGCTCCGCCGCGGCGAACCGCGTCGCTCGCGGAGCTAGACGGAAGTTTTCGCTCTTGAGCGTCGGAGATCCCGTGTGGGGGCACGGGG
>JANDLV010000097.1 GCA_024330185.1 Candidatus Siliceabacter maunaloa | reverse complement strand
CCGCCTTCGTGGTGCTGGGCCGCGACGGCCTGCGCCGCGCGCTCGTGCTGGGCGTGCTGTGCGCCGGCGCCCTGGTGGCCTTCTACGCCGGCCTGTGGGCGCTCACCGGCTACGACGCCGTCGGCTCGCTGCGCCGCGTCGAGGAGGTCTACCGCTTCTCGGTGGCCTCGGTGCGCCCCTACGCCTTCTGGCTGTTCGGCTCGCCCGCCGCGTTCCTCATCGGCGCCGGCTTGCCCGTCCTGTGGTTCGCCGCGCTGGCCGTGCAGCGTCACCGGCACGGCGCGGTGGCCATCGCGGGCGTCATCGTCATCGCCTCGGTCCTGGGCTTCACCAAGGCCGAGACGGAGCGCATCTGGCTGAGCTTCCTACCGCTCGTGTGCCTAGCCGCCGCGACCGTCCTGCCCCGCCGCTGGGTCGCGCCGGCGCTGGTGGTGATGGTCCTCCAGGCCTACCTCACGCAGGTGTTCGTCTACACCGTCTGGTGAGCGGCGACCGCGCTACGCCGGCTTGCGCGCGGCGAGCAGCAGGTTATAGAAGATCGTCGGCGGCAGGCGGCGCTCAAGCAGCCGGCGGTCGACCTCCTGCAGGAAGAGGTATCCGTGGTAGGCGTACTGCCGCCAGGCCATGGGGACCTCGGAGGGCTCGGCGGTGGCCTCCAGGGCGCGGTTGGCCCAGCCGAACCAGTTGGCCAGCAGCTCCTCGCCGATGATGCGGACGTCGTCGAAGCCCGCGCCGCGCGCGTGACGCGTCAGGTCTTCGGGGACGAAGGTGCGCACGTCGACGGAGTCCTCGAGGCCGAGGTCCTCCTCGCCGGGGCCGTCGTGAGGGCGCGCTGCGGAGGCACGCATGAGCGTGCGCCAGGCCGGTGCGACGCGGTGGGCGCCGCGCTTGGGCCAGGCGGCGATGCGGTCTCCCACGCGGGACGGCTCGCCGGCGAATAGCACCGTGCCGCCCGGGCGCAGCACGCGCAGGAACTCGTTGAAGGCGCGGTCGAGGTCGGGCAGGTGGTGGAGCACGGCGTGGCCCAGCACGAGGTCGAAGCGCTCGTCGGCCAGCGGCAGCGCCTCGGCGTCGGCGGCCACCGTCTCCACGTCGAGGTCCAGCCGGGCGGCGTTGGCGCGAAGCTGCCCGAGCATGCCGGGTGAGATGTCGGTGCAGGTGGCCTCCTGCACGACACCCGCGCCAAGCAGGTTGAGGCTGAAGTAGCCCGTGCCGGCGCCGAGCTCCAGCGAGCGGCGAAAGAGGGGCGGCTCGCCACCCAGCGCCTTGCGTACCTTGCCCAGCACCTGCCCGCGCCCCACCGGCCCGAAGTCGATGCCCCACTTGGCGTCGTAGCCCGGGGCGGCGCGGTCGTGGTAGCGGGTGTTGACGTCGCGGATCGCGTCCGCTGTGGCCGGGGCCGCCATTGGGCGCGGCAGTGTAGTAGCGGGGTTGAGGGCAAGCCGTCGAGGTGGATCACCCGCGCTTGCTGGGTCCAGCCTCAGATCGGTCGCGGTGCTCCGCGGCGTGCTCCCGCGCGTGGTCCTTGTCCTCGAGAGACATTGCTCCCGGGTGCCCGACTCCCGGCCACGGGGTCAGCAGCAGCAGCAGGCGAGCGTCTGAGAGGGCACGGACGGCGTGGCGCTCGCCCGGGTCGAACTCCACCACCAGCCCCGGCGCGCCGGCGATGCGCTCGCCGGCTGTCGTCGTGATCTCCACCTCTCCGCCCAGGACCGTGACCCACGCTCGCTCGTGGACCTGGTGGTCCTGCATGCTCTCTCCCGCCGGGATGGCCAGCGCGATCGCACGTGCATCCTTCGTCGAGGAGAGGATCTGCGGGGAGTGGGGCTTGAGGTCCAGGCTGTTGACGTCCCAGCTGTTCATCGACATTCCTCCGTATTCGTGTTGGGCTGAGGCACGCGATGACGTGTCATCGTCGCGTTCGGGTCCGGATGGCGTGCACGAGGCCCGTGACATTCTCCGCCTGCCTCAAGCGGTGGCGGGGAGCCCCTCGACCTCCAACTCGCAGCCGGCGCTCTCGGGGTCGTGTGGTACGAAGCTGACGAGCTTGGCCGCCGGCTCGAGCACGTCGAGCAGCCCTCGCGTGATCCCCCGGTGCAGGGTGCAGACGACCTCCGGGTTCTCCTTGACGGAGTCGCAGTAGGGGCAGTTGTGCAAGCGACAGCACAGCCGGCCCGAGGCGTCTCGCTCGAGCACGGGCTGGAAGCCGAGCGCGGCCATGGTGTCTTGCAGCGCGACTTCGGCCGAGGCGGCCCCGGCCGGGGCCAGTTCGCGCCCGATCTCGCGTCCCGCGACCTCGATCCTGCGGAGCTCGGACGGGGTCGGGGCGATCGCGCGCGCGAGCCAGCGGGCAAGGTCACCGTAGGCGCGGGGTGCGGCTCCGCCGGGCTTGGCTTGCGTCGATATCGACCACTCGTGGCGTGGGCGCCCTCGGGGCCGCCGGGCCCGGCGCCGGACTACCAGGCCCGCCTCGGCCAGGCGGTCGAGATGGACGCGCACTCCGTTCGGATGCAGGCCGAGACGCTCGGCTAGCTCGTCGGTCGGCGACGGTCGGCCCAGATCGCCCAGGAGCCTGAAGAGCCGAGCGCGCGTGGGCTGGGTGAGCGCATCTTCCACGTTGGCCTGGGGGAGATCCACGAACGGCAGTTTCTCACAAGAGAGGTGGGCGAGGCGCAACCCGTGGTGCGCGCCCCCTCACCGCCCGGGATCCCAGCGATGAGAACGCCGAGGAAGTTTGCACACTCGCCGTAGCGGAAACACGCCAGCCATGGTATTTTCCCAGCACGAGCGTGAATAGGTGGTCTACGGGGCCCGGCGTGGTTGCGCGATTGGGGCCAGATCCATCCCGATAGGAGCTATAGCCAATGTGCTTCAAGAATCTGCCCATTGAATTCGACGC
>JANDLV010000096.1 GCA_024330185.1 Candidatus Siliceabacter maunaloa | reverse complement strand
CAGAACACCATCCCACCGGCCGCCTGATGCCGTCCCTCCAGAAGAGCCGCACCCAAATCGAAAGCAAGAGTCAGACCGAAACAAGCGACATCGAGACACCCAATCTTGATTGAGTGCCGTACGCGTCGCCGGTGCCCACCGAGGCCAGCACGCCGGCGTCGTCGAGGGTCTGGGTGTAGTCGTGACTGGTGTACTGGCTGCCCCTGTCGCTGTGGGCCACCAGCGCGACGTCGGCGCCCGCCGCGCGCTGTGCGAGTGCCATGCGCAGCGCGTCGAGGACCAGGTCGGTGCGCATATGAGCGGCGAACTGCCAGCCCACGATCCGCCGCGAGTACACGTCGATGACGAAGGCGAAACACCACGCCCTCCCAGCAGCGCAGGTAGGTGAAGTCGCACACCCACAAGCGGTCGGGCGCCTCAGCGCTGAAGTCGCGCTGGACCAGATCCTCGCGGCGGTCGGCCCGCTCGTCGGGGGTGGTGGTGCGCCACGGGCGCCCGCGGCGCTTGGCGCCCTGGATGCCCTCTTGGCCCATCAGCCGCTGCACCTGGCCGCGCCCGACGTCCTCGCCGCCACGGCGCAGCGCCTTCCACATCCTCCGGTAGCCATAGGCGCAGTAGTTGGCCTCGTGCACCTGGCGGATCACGCCCACCAGCCGCTGGTCCTCGACCGCCCGTGCCGAGCGCTGGCCGGTGGCGCGCTGGTAGTAGGCCGACGCCGACACGCCGATGGTCTGGCAGATGAGCTCGACCCCGAAGTCGGCCTTGCGCTCATCGATGAACGCGCTCACTTCGATCGGGTCGGGTCGAGCTCCTTGGCGAAAAACACCGAAGCGGCCTTGAGAATCTCGTTGGCCTTGCGCAGCTCGCGGTTCTCGCGCTCCAGCGCCTTCATGCGCTCACGCTCATCGCTGGTCAGGCGATCATTGCGCGTACCGGCGTCAGCCTCGGCCTGGCGCACCCACAGCCGCAGCGTCTCGCGATGCACGCCCAGATCCTGGGCGACATGCGCGATCGGCCGCGAACTCTCCAGCGCCAGGCGGACCGCGCGCTCACGCAGCTCATCGGGATACTTCTTGGGGGCAGGCATCGATGAAGCCTCGACTTCCTCCAGGACAGAACCTGGTTTCAAGGCCTCCGTCAAACCCGGCCTGGCTCACTGCTGCTAGACGGCGAGGCCCGCTGCTGGGAGCTCAAGCGCCTGCGCTATCGCCTGCTGCACCAGTCCGCGCGCATCGCTCGCCATGCCCGCGCCACCATCCTGCGCCTGGCGCGCGACTGGCGCTGGGCCGACGAGCTCGCCGCCGCCTTCGCGCGCCTCCAAGCACTCCCCGCGCCCGCCGCCTGACCCGCGCCGCGGCGCCACCCCCACGACCATCCTCCCGCCGCGCATCGCCGGCGTCAGCCTGCCCGATAACCACCCGTCAAGCCATACGCGGCACGCCCAGCCGCCCGCCGCACCGCCACGGCGCCGACCGGCCCCCCGCCACCCCCCGCCAGACCCGACCAGACCGCTGTGACAACGCCCTGCGCGCTTACTGCAAACGGCCCGATCTGCACGCTTGATGCAAGATCGAGGCTGAGCACCGCGACCAGCGCGACCGGAGCGCAGAACCAATTCGGCTACGGGGCGGGGGCGGCGTCTCATCTGCCCACCAGCGCGGCGGACTCGGGGGGCAACACGCTGTCCTACGGCTACGACGCAAACGGCAACCTGGCCTCGACGTCCGCCCGGGGCGCCGGGCAGACCGGTGCGGCCGAGCGCTAACCTGGACATGGACTACAACGGCCCCGACGACCCAGACCCGCAGGGTACCCTGCGGTCGGTGACCGACGGCGAGGACAACACCACGACCTTTGACTACAACGCCAAGGGCGAGCTGGAAGCCGCGACCCCGCCGGCGGGCCAGGCGCAGACGCGCTACACCTATGACGCGCTGTCGCGCATAAAGACCGTGCGTGATGGCAACGACAACCTGCAGGTCCTGACCTACGACCGCCTGGATCGCGTCAAGCAGATCGTCTACCAGAACCCCCGGGGCATAAACGAGTCCCAGGTCACCTCGGTCTATGACCAAAACGGCAACCCGGTGTCGCGCAGCGACGCGACGGGGACCACGACCTACGCCCATGATCCGCGCAACCTGCAGAGCGCCCAGACGCTGCCCGGCGCTCGGTCCACGACCTACACCTACGACCAGGTCGCCAACCTCACGTCGCTGAGCGACGCCGGGGGGACCGTGACCTACATCTATGACAAGGTCAACCTGCTGGAGCGCCTGCGTGAACCCCAGGGCACCGAGACCGCGTTTAGCTATGACGACAACAACCAGCGCATCCTGACGGTCTATCCCAACGGGTCCTCCCAGCGCGTGGACTACGACGACTCCGAACGCATCGAGACGGTGCGCTCGCGACGCTCGGGCAGCACAGGGCCGATCGTGCACGAGCTGGACTACGACTACCGCGACCCGCTGTGCCAGGGCACCCCGCAGCAGTGCGATCGCGAGCTGGTCCAGACGGTGATCGACAAGCAGCGCGACCGCGAGACCGCCTACACCTATGACCTGTTGGGCCGCCTCACCGACGCGAAGATCACCACCACCAACACCGACGAGACGTTGGAGAGCTTTGAGTACGGCTACGACAAGGCCTCCAACCGCACCCGCCAGGTCCACGACGACCAGACCACGACCTATGACTACAACCAAAACAACGAGCTGACGCGCAGCGACGCCGGCCTGCTGGAAGGCTCCACGACCTATGACTACGACCCCGCCGGCAACCTCACCCAAAGCACCGCCGGCTTCCAAGCCGACTACAACGCCCAGGGCCAGACCACCCGGATGCAGGGCACCGGCAGCCTGATCGACCAGGCGCTGGGCAGCGACCGCGAAGCGACCTTCGCCTACGCGGGCACCGACCAGACCCAACGCACCCAAAAGAACAGCACTCTGTTTACCGACAGCCTCTTCGGCCTGTACCCATTCAGGGGGTCAGGGCCCGGCGGGCATCAGTGATGGGCTGGGGGCGC
>JANDLV010000095.1 GCA_024330185.1 Candidatus Siliceabacter maunaloa | reverse complement strand
GTCGAGCCCTTGACGATCACCGCGGCTTGAAGCGCCGCGACCTCGAGCGCCACCTCACCGCCAACGGCTGTGAGCCGATCCGCGAAGGCGCCAACCACCAGATCTGGAACAACCCCGCCGCCGACCTACGCGCCCCGCTCCCGCGCCACCGCGAGATCCCCACCGGCACCGCCCGCGCGATCTGCCGACAGCTCGCCATCCCACCGCCGACCGGCCCACGCTGACCAGCACGACCGCGACGGCTGAGACACTCCCACACGATGCTCCGCCGGCTGCCTCTCCTCTTCGCCGCTCTGCTGACGCTGCTCGCGCTGGCGCCCGGCGCCGCGTCGGCCGACGCTCAAAACCGCGTCGAGGCCTTCCTCTCAGCCGCCCCCACCCACGCCCCGGCAAACCCGAACGAAAGTCCCTGCACGCACCCGGGTTCTGCCGCCAGTTCGGCGAGAATCGCGGCGGGTTGCTGCGTTGCCACAAAGGGAGAACGACCGGCGTCCAACGCCGTCCAAGGGCGGCTGCTCAAGCGTCAGCTAGCCAGCGACTCGCAGATGACCGGGCCGGGCACCCGGATCATCGGACCCGGCACCGGACGAGAACTTCGCGACGGTCCACGACTCGCCAAGGAGTACGGAGGTGACCCGACGGATTACGCGAAGATGAGCTCACCGAGGTACCGCGACGGCGGCGGGACGTACGACCTCTTCGAAACGCACTGGTACCAGAACGTCCGAACCGGCGCTCGGCACGAGTTCAAGACGAAGTTCCCGCGCGCTGAAAACGTCTTCGGAGGTCCGGGTGGCTGAATTCCGGCTCATCGCGGAGGTGCTTGCGATCGCTGAGCAGATCGTCCGAGGCGATGTTGAGCCCTACCGGGGCGCCGCGGCGATCTGGGCTCGTATGGCCGAAGAGGAAGGCGAGTACCGCGACGACCTTCGAGTCTTCGTCGGGCTCGCGAGTGAATGGCAAGATCACCCGCACCATCGAGACGCGCTCGACGGCGATATTAGGGACGAGGCCCGCCAGCTTGTCGAGCGGGCGCGCCGAGTGAGCAAGACGGAGTGACGGTAGCTCGAACACTCTTGGCGAGGAGCTGCCTCCTGTGGCGCGGCGCACGGCTGGCATCGGGGCTGGTCGTTGCGCTCGCGCTCATCATTTTCGCGACGGCTGACGCGGGCGTCACCAGGGCGCAGCCTGTTTCCGCGGATCGGGTGAGCCTCGGCTACGACGCCCGCGGTTCGTCTACGACCTCGCCCCTCACCGCGCGTGCTGCCGCGGTTCGCGGCTACGACGACGCCCGCCATCTCTTGCTGGCGCGCCCTCCCGCCGCGAGCCGATTCCTTGCCACAAAGGCAGGTGGGGGCGCGGCGCAGCGCACCGTCACAGCTTTGACTCGGGAGCAAGACGCGGGACTACGCGCGGCGCTCAGGGATCCGAACAAGTTCGGGCACGTCTTCAACAACCCGAGGCACAAGCTCGATCCACTCGTGAACGAGCTTGGCGGGCGTGATGCCGTGCTTCGTGAAGCCGTGCTTGCTGTACCGCGGTCGCAGACCGGGATCTTCGAGGTTTCGAAACAGCTTGGACGACACAACCTGACCGTCCGCGGACGGGTCGTGAACGGCGTTCCGCGTATCGGGACGGTGTTCGTCCCGTGAGGTATTCCGAGGTGGAGTCCATCGATGCGGCTTACGAACTCATCGCGACGCTTTACGCGATCGAATTCCAGGACATGGCTAGTGCCGAGCGAGCCATGACGATCTCGCTTGCCCTCGCCGAGCTTGGAGAGGATCGGTCCTGGGCGAGCGTCTGGTGGGCCTTTGGCGCTCTTCACCACGACTTGAGCGACGAAGCTTTCGAGCGAGCGCTCGAGATGCTTGGCAACGTCAGCGAGCCTGCACCCGCCTGCGCGGCAGCCCTCATGCTCGCGGCGGAGATCCGACTGACTCAAGCGGCGTATCGCGACGAGGATCCGGATCAGGCCGCGCAAGTCGACGCGCTGACCGAAGCGGCGAAGCTGGCGCCGAACTGGCCAAGCCTTCGAGTCCGCCTTGCTCGCGCGCTCGCCGCAGTCGGAGACGCTGAGGCGGCCCGTACGCACGCGGAGGCCGCTATCGCGCTCATGCCTTCGGAACCATCGGGCGATCCGTTTGACGTGGCGATCACCGGGGCTGGCCTCCGTTCCGGTTGGGCCGCCGACGAACTGAGGGCTCTCGATTTGCTGTCGAGCTGACGATGGCTCGCGCTTGGCAGCGGGTCCTGATCGTTGTCGCAGTCGTCGTCGCGGCGCTGGGCCTCTCCGTCGGGGCTATGGCCGGTGTTCCAGTCGCGCCCGCGCCGGAGGCCCTCTCCCAGGCTGGTGCGAACCAATCCGCGGTGGTCCATGGTTACGACCCGCCGGCCGCGTCTACGACTGCATTGGCCGACACGCGCGTCGACGTGGTCCGCGGCGGACCAAGCGACGTGAGCGGTTCGCGGTCCTCGACGGAGGTTGTCCCGAGTCTCGTAGAACTTGAAGGCGGCGGTCCTCCCGCCTCGTCCGGTCGCGTTGGGACCGTGGCGAGTGCGAGATCAGTCCACCGAGACAGGAGGAACCGCCGCGATGAGGACCGTAACGACTGAGCAGGTCGCCACCGAGCAGGAGCGCTCGAGCCGGGAGTTGCCCGACCGGGTCCAGGAGGCGCTGGGCGAGCTGGGCGGCGCCGCGAAGGAGGGGCTGCTGGCGCTCAGCGTCGGGGTCGGCCTGGGGGTGTTGCACGAGATCATGGACGCCGAGGTCGACGAGCTCGCGGGCCCCAAGGGCCGCCACGAGCCCGACCGCGAGGCGGTGCGCCACGGCAGCGAGGAGGGGTCGGTCACGTTGGGCGGGCGACGCTTGGGCGTGGCACGCCCGCGCGTGCGGGCTACCGATGGCAGCGGCGAGGTGGGGCTTGACACCTACCGCCACTTCGCCGAGCGCGACCCGCTCACCGACGCGGTTTTCGAGCGGATGCTGGCCGGCGTGTCCACGCGCAGGTTTGCTCGCACGGGCGAGGCGGTGGGCAGCGAGATCGACGAGCAGGCCATCTCGACGTCCAAGTCGGCGGTCAGCCGTGAGTTCGTGTCGCGCACGCGCGAGACCCTGCTCGAGCTGATGAGCCGCTCGCTGGCCGACATGCGCTTAGCGGCGCTGATGCTCGACGGGATCGAGCTCAAGGGCCGCTGCTGCATCGTGGCGCTGGGCATCGACACCGACGGGATCAAGCGCCCGCTGGGCCTGTGGGACGGCTCGACGGAGAACGCCACCGTGACCACCGCTGTGCTTACCAACCTCGTCGAGCGCGGCCTGGACACCAGCCAGGGTGTGCTCTGCGTCCTGGACGGCGCGAAGGCGCTGCGCAAGGCCGTGCGTGACGTGCTGGGGACCGACACGCCGGTGCAGCGCTGTATCCGCCACTATGCCGACTCTCGCGTTATGCCGACTGGGGCGAGAATGGCCTGCTCAGGGCGGCAGGGCGTGAGAT
>JANDLV010000094.1 GCA_024330185.1 Candidatus Siliceabacter maunaloa | reverse complement strand
CCCTGCAAACCGCGAACATCCTGCCGATCACGACCCGACCCCCTGAATGGGTACCGCCCTCCAGGCCCTGGAGGCGGATCGCCTGGCTATGGGTCCACCCAAACCCAAACGGGCCGTCGACCAGCGACTCGCGGCTGTTGTAGGCGCGCGAAAGGCCGAGGTTTACACCAAGGCTGTCGATCGACACGTCCCCGGCCTCCACCAGCACGTTGCCGTTGGCCACATTGACCCCCACATTGGAGCGATCGTTGATCTGCTCATCCTCAAAACCATAGTGGTCCAGACGCCCCGTGCGATGATCCACGCGCACCTTGAGCTCCTTCGTCGTGCGGTTGCCGACCTGATCGGCGGCGACGACCTCGATCCTATGCTCGCTGGGCTATTCCCGGGTTTGACGCGACGGGTCTCTGAATCGCTCACCGTGCCGCCAGCGAATAACTATCAACACGATAGATGCCACGAGACAGACAAGCCCAACGACCCTTACCGGCCATCGGAAGCCGTCACTGTCCGGACCAACCGAAATCGACAGAACCAGACTACAGGTCAATGCGCCCATCACTAGGAGCAGCGTGGCTTTCTGTAGCGCGGTCTTTTCGCTCCAAGGCGCCTTGTGTGGCGCTTTCGACTGGTTCATCGGCTCGCCGACCCTACTGGCTCAGTCCAATAGCCGACCCAGCACCACCGCATGCGCTGGAAGCAAGGTCGCCGATCTTGCCCCTTGCGCCGAGCGTTGTACACGCGAACCCGGCGACCCGAGCCGGCGGCCCCAGCACCGCTCCCAATCCCCGGCTCGCGCGCGGCGTTCGTTGCCGAGGTAGCTAGCGATACTCCACCGGCGATGAAACCGCACGCGGTGCCAACCACTGGATTCACGAACTGAACGCCTATACACCCAAGGCTCGCTATGTCTGCCGCCTTACCGATCGTGTCCATCACGTCGCCGAAGAACGCTCCGGTGGGGTCCACTTGGTTGATGGGGTCCTGTCCCGCGTAGATGTAGGGGTTGGCGCGGCGGGGGTCGGTGTAGCCGGTGAGGGAGTCCTGCTGCGTCCACCGAGCGAGTTGCGGGTCGTAGTAGCGCAGGCCGATCTTGTAGTGGCCGGTCTGGCTGTCGAGGTACTCCCCGGCGAAGCGGTAGGGCTGGATGAGCTCGCCGGTGGTGTCCTGGGTCTGGCCGAAGGGCTCGTAGCGATAGGTGGCGCTGACGTCGCCGTCGGCGCCTGTGAGCGCGACGACGCTGCCGATGTTGTCGGTCAGGTAGTAGTGGCTGCCCTGCGGCGGTGCGTACGGAGATCAGGCGGCCTTGGTTGTCGCGGGTGTAGTACTGCGCGGCGCCGGCGGCGGTCTCGGAGGCCACGCCGAACAGGCTGTCGGTAAACAGGGTGCTGTTCTTCTGGGTACGCTCGGACTGACCGGTGCCCGCGTCGGCAAAGGTCGCTTCGCGGTCGGTGCCCAGGGCCTGGTCGATCAGGCTTTGCGGGCCGCGCCTGCGGGTGGTCTGGCCTCGGGCGTTGTAGTCGGCTTGGAACCCGGCGCTGCTACCGGTCAGGTTGCCGGAGGGGTCGTAGTCATAGGTCGTGGAGCCCAGCAGCCCCGAGGCGTCGCTGCGGGTCAGCTCGTTGTTGTCGTTGTAGTCATAGGTCGTGGTCTGGTCGTCGTGGACCTGGCGGGTGCGGTTGGACGCCTTGTCGTAGTCGTAGGCGAAGTTCTCCAGCGTCTGCTGCGTGTTGGTGCTGGTGATCTCTGCGTCGGTCAGGCGGTTGAGGAGGTCGTAGGTGTAGGTCGTCTTGCGCTCGCGCTCCTTGTCGGTGACCGTCTGGACGAGATCGCGATCGCATGGGTCACGCTCGGCCTCGCCACGCTGACAGCCCGGTTGGCGATAGCTGTAGTCCAGCTCGTGCACGACCGGCCCCATCTCGCCCGAGCGCCGCGAGCGGATCGTCTCGACGCGCTCGGAGTCCTCGTTGAAGATCACGCGCTGGGAGGACCCGTTGGGATAGACGGTCAGAACCCGCTGGTTGTCCTCGTCGTAGGTAAACGCGGTCTCGGTCCCGGCCGGCTCGCGCAGGGTCTCCAAGAGGTTGACCTTCTCGTAGATATAGGTCACGGTCCCGCCCGCGTCGCTGAGGGTCTTGAGGTTGCCGACCGGGTCGTAGGTACTGTAACTGTTGGGTCCACCGAGCGAGTTGGAGACCGTAGTAGCTCAGACCGATCTGGTAGTGGCCGGCCTCTGAGTCGAGGTAGGAGATACGAGAGCGTAAGGCCCTCCAGAAAAGCCGCCCCGCCGAAACACTGGAGACTGCACCAAGTAGCAGCCTCGCTCGCGTTCAAGTCTGATCAACGTCCCCACTGCCAGGATCAGACTGATACCTGCCGCAGACATTATCGCTGCTACGAAGGCGCCGAAGGTCACTGGCGAAAAGCACGCCAGACCGACCAAGAATCCAGTTACCGGCGACGAAGCGATGGCAACACGTAGCACGCTGACCACCGGCCGCTCGAGCCTCAACGAGGTTAGCTCGCGCAAACGGCCATCGAACTGAGACACAATATTCTGCCTAAAGCCACGGTAAGTGAAGATCCCGAGCGCTAAACCCAGGGAAGATCCTAACGCAGCTTCTAACACTCCACCAGAGAGGCTAATCACCGCTGTCGCGACTACGGCGCATAGCAGAAACCCTCCCCCGAAGGCCATGATCTCGAAACGGTGTAGGGCTCCCAAGCCATCGCTCCCCTTCATATCAATGGCCGGCTAACGATGAGCACAACAAGCGCCATGAACAAAAACCTGCTATCGAGGCGAGCGAGCACAGGACCGTTATGCGTCATTTTGGCCACAAGTACGCAGACGATAACAATTGTGAAGAGCGAGATGCCAAGCGTTCCAAGAGGCACTAGTAGCCGTTCTCGCCAAATGCGGCGTCGTTGAACTCGTCAACTGCGTCGATGCCGCCGTAGACGGCACCGACACCGGCCGTCGCCACTGCACACGGACCCGTCACCGGTGCGGTTACGGGCACGAAGATCGCTGCACCAGCACACGTAACTGCTGCGGCGTCGAGCCCCCTTGCGATGTAGCTCGAGGGATCGTCCGGGGCCACAGCCGTGAACGCATCGAAGATTGCATTGCCGGCACCGTTAATCGCGTCGCCAACGTCGAAGAACGCTCCGGTCGGATCGGTTTGGTTGATGGGGTCTTGGCCGGCGTAGATGTAGGGGTTGGCGCGGCGGGGGTCCATGTAGCCGGTGAGGGGGTCTTGTTGGGTCCAGCGTGCGAGTTGGGGGTTGTAGTAGCGCAGGCCGATCTTGTAGTGGCCGGTCTGGCTGTCGAGGTACTCCCCTGCGAAGCGGTAGGGCTGGATGAGCTGGCCGGTGGTGTCCTGGGTCTGGCCGAAGGGCTCGTAGCGGTAGCTGGCCGAGACGTCCCCGCCGGGGCCGGTGAGCGCGACTACCGTGCCGATGTTGTCGGTCAGGTAGTAGTGGCTGCCCTGCGGGGTGCGCACGGAGATCAGGCGGCCCGTGTTGTCGCGGGTGTAGTACTGCGCGTCGCCGGCGGTGGTCTCGGAGGCCAGGCCGAAGTACCCATTCAGGGGGTCGGGTCGTGATCGGCAGGATGTTCGCGGTTTGCAGGGA
>JANDLV010000093.1 GCA_024330185.1 Candidatus Siliceabacter maunaloa | reverse complement strand
CCAACTCACACAAAGGAACCCCCGACGCGATCACGACACCCCGTGAACGCCTACGTGTTGTCCTCGCCGTCGGTGACCGACTTCAAGGTGCCCTCCGGGTCCTCATCCTCAGGCTGGTTGTACTCCATCTCCAAGTACTGATCGGGCATCCCGGTCTCCCCGGCCCCCAGCGCCGACGTGGACTCCAGGTTGCCCTTGTCGTCGTAGCCGTAGGACAGCGCATTGCCCCCCGAATCCGCCGCGCTGGTGGGCAGATGGGACTCCACCCCGGTGCCGTAGCCAAACTCGTTCTGCGCGCCGCTGGCCTTGGTCGCCATGCTCAGATCGCGCCCCGAGTACTCGAACTCGCTGCCCCCCGCGGCGCCGCTGGCGACCGAGGAGACGTTGCCGTCGCTGTTGTACCCGGTGCCCCGCTTGTTGCCGTTGGCGTCAAAGACCTGCTCGACCTGAGCGAACTCATCCACGCAGAACTTCGTCGGATTGCCCCGCGCGTCGGTGATACGACTGGCGAAGATGACCTCGCCGTCCTCGCCCTGCTCGTTGCACTGGGCGTCCTCGCGGTCGTCGTACGAGAACCTCGTGGTGTGCCCGTCACGCAGGACGCTGGCCGCCCGGCGAAACGGCGCCTCGTAGCTGATCGTCGTCGCGTGATCGCGTGGGTCGATGACCAGCGTCAGGCGATGAAAGGCGTCGTAGCCGTACTCCGTGACGCCGCCCCCGGGGTCGGTGTAGGTCTTCAGGTCGCCCCGCGCGTCGTAGGTGTAGCCCCACACGCGCCCCGCCGCGTCCTCGATACGCTCGATGCGATCGTTGACGTAGAAGATGTCCAGCTCGCGGTCGCGGGTGTCGGTGATCTTGGTGATCAACCGCGTCCCGTTCGCACCCTGGATGCTCTCGTAGGTCATGGAGCGCCCGTTGCGATCCTCGCGACGGATCAGCCGCCCGTCCGAGCCAAAGCGGATCTCCTCCTTGGCGTCGAGCTCCACGCGGCGCAGCGCAGCGAGCATGTCGGCGTAGCTGATGGTGGTCTTGTGGCGATACCACGGTGCGCTGCGACGGCGGGCGTGAAGGTCGGCGTCGGGGTAGCCGTGCAGGGCATACCACACGATCGTGATCGTCTGGGTAGGGCGGCTTACGCGAAGACGGACCGCCTCGATGACGCGACGGTCACCTGAACACCTGAACGGTTGCCACCGGCCAGCCCCCCGCCCGGCGACGGTAACCGTTCACGGGGTCGTCGCTTGATGGGGCAGGATTGCCTGCTGGTGGGGGGAATCCTGCATTGGTGCGGCGCGACGAGATCGACTCGGTGTATCGGGCGGGGCCTGATGCGGTGGCGGCGCTGATCGCTGCGCAGGCCGAGCAGATTGCGGTGTTGCGCGCCGAGGTTGATGAGCTCAAGCGTCAGCTGGGGCGCGACTCGCGCAACAGCTCGCTGCCGCCGTCGCGTGACTCGCCGGCGTCGAGGGCCAAGCGCGCCAAGAAGGAGGGGTCGGGGCGCCGTCAGGGCGGCCAGCCCGGCCATCGGGCGTCGCATCGCGAGATGGTCGCCGACCCCGATGAGGTGGTCGAGCATTGGCCAGGGTCGTGCGCTGGCTGCGGCGGGCGGTTGACGGTCGCCGGGCGCGAGCAGGCCGGCGATGCGGTCTGCCATCAGGTCACCGACATCGACGTGCGCGTGCTGGTCACCGAGCACCGACGCATCCGCGCGCGCTGCGGCTGCGGGCACCACACCCTGGCCGGGTTGCCCGCCGGGGTGGCGGCCGGCGCGTTTGGGCCCAGCGTCGCCGCGGCCGCCGCCACGCTGACGGCTGCTCGGATGTCGCGGCGCGACAGCGCCCGGCTGCTTGACGACCTCTGCGGGGTGCAGATCTGCCCGGCGTCGGTCGAGCGGCTGGCCAAGGCGTGCGCCGACACGCTGGAGGACCCCTACATGCAGATCATGGCCGCCGTCGATCACAGCGTGGTGCGCGGCGCCGATGAGACCAGCTTCCGTCAGGGCGCCCAGACCACGTGGCTATCGGTCGCCGCCGCCCCGCAAGCGGCCCTGTTTCAGCTCGACGCGCGTCGCGACCGCGACGCGGCCAAGGCGCTGCTGGGCGAGACGCCCACGGGCACGATCGTCTCCGATCGCTACGCCGTCTACCGCTACATCCCCGACGACCAGCGTCAACTGTGTCTGGCCCATCTGCTGCGAGACTTCACCGCCCTGGGCGAACGCGCCGGCGCCCCGGGCAAGCTCGGGCGCAAGCTTGCCCGCGCCGTGAGCGAGGTCTTCGCCGTGCTCAACCAGCCCGATCGCGACCCCCGCGACCTCCCCGCCCTGCGAGCCGACCTGGCCGACACCCGCCAGACCCTGCACGACCTGCTCACCTCGGGCGCGCGCTGCCGCGACGCGCGCACCCGCCGCTTCTGCCAAGGCCTGCTCGACTGCCAAGACGCGCTATGGACCTTCACCCGCCTGCCCGACATCCCCGCCACCAACAACACCGCCGAACGCGCGCTGCGCCACGCCGTGCTGTGGCGCAAGACCAGCTACGGCACCCAAACCGACCACGGCAACCGCCTCGTCGAACGCCTGCTCTCCGTCCGCGAGACCTGCCGCCTCCAAGGTCGCCGACTGCACCACTACCTCACCACCGCGATCACCGCCGACCTGCACGGCCAGCCCGTCATAGCACCGCTACCGCCCTGACCCCGTGAACGGTTACCGGCGACGAGCCGTCCGAAGCGCTCAACCGCCAGATCCGCAAGATCATCAAGACCCGCGGACACTTTCCCACCGAAGACGCCGCGCGCAAGCTCATCTGGCTGGCCATCACCCGCGCCCAGACCAAGTGGCGCCGCGCCTACAACTGGAACGCCGCCCTGGCCGCCTTCAAGATCCACTTCGGCGACCGCCTCCCCGACGCACTCTGACACCCAGCACTTCACACCAACTGGAGTCACTGTTATCTTTCACCCAACCGCCTTACACAGCAGCGCTGACACCCTCCTCAAGCGGACGTTTCCACGTTCCCGTGCCCCGGCCACGCCGGGGCACGGCCGTTACTGCAAGGTCAAGGCTGGTTACCCACCGCCGGTAGACCCCCCCCAGCGATAGACCAAGACCGCGAGCAGCATACCGATACTGCCGATTGCGACGGCTATCGGCTCTGCACCATAGATGCCGAACCCGATGATTATCAGCGAGTACATGAGAGCCGACAACAACGACAACTTATAGTGCCAGACCATCAGAATAGGTTCCCAAACGCGTCGGACACCTTCCTGGCGCCACTCGCTACGCTCAAAGCGCCGGTAAATGAAGCGACAGCGTTCGCGGCACTTTGACCGCCGATGACGAGGGCCACATTCTCCGCCGTAGCTCCCAACGCACCCGACAGGCAACCCGCAGCTGCTGCAGGACCGGCGCCGACGACGCTGAACGAACCGATGGCCCCGGCTACCGCGCCGTCGAGGGCGCAGGCAGCGACCGCTTGGCCGGTGAACCTCGCCGCCATCTCGAAGGCAGCGCCGGTGGGGTCGGTTTGGTTGATGGGGTCTTGGCCGGCGTAGATGTAGGGGTTGGCGCGGCGGGGGTCCATGTAGCCGGTGAGGGGGTCTTGTTGGGTCCAGCGGGCGAGTTGGGGGTCGTAGTACCTGAGGCCGATCTTGTAGTGGCCGGTCTGGGTGTCGAGGTATTGGCCGGCGAAGCGGT
>JANDLV010000092.1 GCA_024330185.1 Candidatus Siliceabacter maunaloa | reverse complement strand
CCCCGATGAGGGTCATGGCCACATCGGGGGCACCTTCGGTGTCGAAGGCGCGTGAGCGTTTCCTCTCGCCGATGAGGTCGAGCACCCGATCACGGCGAAAGCGGGCATGACAGGGTCCTCGAGGGGGCGAGCACACGGCGCCGCTCATGATCCTCGAACGCGACATACTCGACGAAACCCATCGTCGGAAGATCAGCCGCAGTTCGTGATCACCCAAGACCTCGACGTGACTGATGCGTGGAAGCCGTGGTCCCCCGGTCTGCCGACGACGCTACGGCAGCGGATCGATGCCGTGGTGGGTGAGCCACACAATACCTCGCGACCACGGCCTCCGCCGGTACTGCTGCGCTCCGATCTGACGACACCCTGCGGATCCGTCGGGCGAACATGGAATCATCCTCGAGCCGGCTTCTCGGCCTGCATTCATAGCCGGTGAGGGGGCTCCGCCATGGCGGAGCCCCCTTGCTTCTGATCCATCCGATGCGCCGCCTACTCTCCGCGGCGCTATGGATTGCGTCCGAGGAGTAGGTCGTGGAGGAACCCACCTCGCTAGAGCATTACCTGCGTACCGCCGAGATCGATCTGTTCGGCGACTTCGAGGCTGCTGAGGGCGGCGGGCATCCCTCCAAGGAGCTCGTAGTGCTTCGCGGCGGCATCGGCGCGCTGGCCAAGCTGGCGCTCAGCGACCCGGAGCGTCGGCAGTGCCGCTCCGAGGCCGGAGCCTACGTGGTTGCCCACGCGCTCGGGTGGGACGACCTCATCCCGGTGACCGTCCTGCGGGCTGTGCCCACCCGTGAAGGTCAGGTGGACGCCAGCGTGCAGATCCTCTGGCCAGCGTTTGCAACGGCTGCCGAGTTGGGCCTCGACGAGGCGACGGTGCCAGGCGACGATGCCTTGCGCACAGCCCTCATCGATGGGCTGCTGCTCAACAGTGATCGCCACTCGGGCAACTGGGGTCTGGTCGCGGGCGCGCGCCTCGGCCTCATCGACCACGGTCATACGGCCATCAGCGGCCTCGGTGGGATCTCCGGGTTCTATGAGCAATGGAGGGGTCACCCCCTGGATGACGAACACCGTGGGCGGCTCGAGTCGTTCGTGGGGCACGGGGTAGGCCGCCTCCAGGAGCTACTCGACGATGAGGGCGTGGTTCGGTCGATTGCCGAGCGCGCCAGCAGCATGCTCGCGGCCAGCGCACTCGTCGCCGATGCATAGGTACCATCGACGGGCCGGAATATCGATGGAGGGCACCCTGATGGCAGGCCATGTGGACATCGTGAAGAACGATTGGCTAGCGGGCATGCGGTATCCGCTGGCCTCGATCGCGATCGACGACCAAGGTGAGGTCAGCGTGGACGCGCAGTTCCCGGATCGCTGGCACGACCTCGTCGAGCACGTGCGCAACTCGGAAGACCGCCTGCAGGCGCTATCTGAGCTTCACCTGCGGCTCAGCGGCTCCCACGTCTTCGCGACCGAGCTACGCGACGGTGTGGCATCCGACCAGCGACCGGTGTACCTCCAGGGTGAGCAGGCGTCGGGAAGCGCCTCCGCTGTGCCCGCTGGCCGCTGACGACCCGAGAAACCAGTCGTACCGAACTGCGGGGTCCTGTCGATGTTCGTACAACGATCCGGACGCTCGCGGAATTCCTGCGGTGAGTACGGTCTCTGGCATGAGGACGTCACGGATGACCCTTCGGCTCGCTCCGGAAGCTGACAAGCGGATTCGTCGGGCCGCGGCGACCTCCGGCATGAGCACGAGTGCTTTCGTCCAGCGCGCAGCCTCGGCCGCCGCGGATGCCGTCCTGGCTGACCGGCGCGAGTTCTCGCCGCTGTCGAGCGCGTCGCGCTGGTACAGCAAGGGGCTGCGAACGCGCCAGGGGTCCAATTGGGGGTCCAATATGAGCGAAAGTGCGCCGATCCCACCGGCCTGAAAGCCCGAAAACACGGGCCATCTGACCCCACCCGACCCCCGGTGGCCGGGTTGTGGTCCAGGCGGTCGGGGGTTCGAGTCCCCTCGCTCACCCTCACGAAGTCGCTGCAAATCACCGGGTTTTGGTTTCTCGCTCGCGCTCAGGACGCCGCTCAGGGGTCCAATAGCGGCCCGTTTTCCGCCTCGACAGAGCGTCACGGAGCCCGGGCGACGCGCTGTCGACCTATGCTCTGGTGGCTCATGGTCGCGACGACGAAGGAGTGGCTGGCGGCCCATCCGCCTCCTGACGAGGCCTTCGTCCAGTCGCTCGCCCACGTATCCGCCAGGATCCGCCAAGGGGAGGGTCTGCGCTTTGCGGTGCGGGAGTTCCTCGACGAGTTCCAGCTGCTGCCCCGCGGCGACCTGATGCAGCGCGCGATCCGCGAGCGGCCCGCACTCACGGGTAGCGCACCGGCCGATGCGTATCTGGGTGCGCTCGCCGAGCACCTGGCGGCGACGCATGACCTCGGGCGTCCGTCGTGGGCGGTGGAGCCGGGGCGCTTCCTCGACCGGTTCTGGTTTCTCAGCGACGTGCCGGGCTTTCGAGCGATCGCTATCGCGCAGTCGCCCGCAGCGTTTCGTCGCCGCGGCATCTTCGTCGCCGAAGGCGCGCTGCAGCGCGCCTGAGGCAGTGGACCGCACGGAGATCGTCACAGCGCTCACCGTGCTCGGTGAGGAGCTCAGCGCACGGGGCGTGCAAGGGGAGCTGTACGTGGTCGGTGGGGCCGCGATCGCTCTGGCCTATGACAGCCGGCGCTCCACCCGTGACATCGATGCCGTCTTCGAGCCCAAGGCGATTGTCTACGAGGCTGCCGCAGAGGTGGCCGGTCGGCTCGGCCTGCCACCGGGATGGCTCAACGACGCTGTCAAAGGCTTCCTGGCCGGCGACGATCCGCAGGCCGCGCCGGTGCTGGAGGTGCCTGGGCTTCGCTGCCTGGCCGCCTCGCCACGCGTGCTCCTCGCGCTGAAGGTGTCGGCGCACCGCGTCGGCGAGGACGAAGATGACGTCCGTCTGCTCGCTCGCGAGCTCGGACCCACCACCGCGACCGAGATCCTTGCCATCGCCGAGGAGGTCTTCGGCGACCGTCTCGACGCAGCGGCGCGCTTCTTCGTCGAGGAGCTGTTCCAGAGCTGACCGCGTCTTCGTGATCCATGCACCCCGGCGTGCGGTGGCGGCCAGTGACCTGAACCTCGCAGATCAGGTGGCCAGGGCCCGAGGGAACGGTCGCACGTGGACGCAGATCGCGGCGGTGCTCGGCGTCAGCAAGCAGGCTGCGCGGGAGCGCTTCGGCAACCCAGTGCGTCAGGGCACATCGAACGGATAGGCGGTAGCCGCACCAGGCTCCCTCAGCGACGTACGCCGGTTGGCGGCGGTAGGCACGGTCGTGGTCGGCGCCGCCGGGCGCATGGCTGTGGATGAAGTGGTGGCGCCGCTCGGCCGGCCCGCCGGTGGTCAACCCGGCGGGGGCATCCCAGCGTCCGCTCGGAAGCGGTCCGGGCCAGGATCAGCGGTCGGACGCGGATCGCTTCCTTCGTGTCCGTGGTGGAGCTGCGGTACGGAGCACTACGGGCGGGGTGGGGTGACCTGCGGCTGCGTCGGCTCGCGCGGTCGCTCTCCGACCTCGACGTGATCCAGACCGAGGAGCAGCTCGTCGGGCGTTGCGCCGAGCTGCGGGGCCTGGGCCGGCTCGGCAGGTCACCCACTCGGCCAGAAGATCCACGAGGCCGACCGCTGGGTGGCGGCGACGGCGCTCGCTCTCGACTTGGGGCTCGTCGGCGGCGACCGCGTCTTCGGTGGCGTCCCTGGGCTCCGAGGTGCTCGAGGTCGCGACCTCCTAGGGCGACGAGTGAGCGGTCTACCTCACTGCTGCGATGACGGGGCTGCGCCAGGGCGAGCTG
>JANDLV010000091.1 GCA_024330185.1 Candidatus Siliceabacter maunaloa | reverse complement strand
CGCCGCTCAGCCCGCGACTTCGGCGGATCCGACGACGGCGCCATCGAACTGTTAGCCTCGATCCTCGGGAGGGTAGGCGCGCCGCTGCCGTCGGCGCGCTGTCGGCGGGTTTGCCGTTGTTTGGGGCTCGGGCGCCCGTTCGGCGAGCCTGATCTCAGGGGAACTGTCTGAACTATGGCCTTGTCGTGGCCGAGTCGTTTGTTGGCTGCGCGTTGGCGGCGAGGACGGCAAGGTGCGGGGAAGCGTTGGGTTTACGGGCCTGATGGATGCCTGGCGGTGTCTGGGCGTGACATGCTGTCCGAGTATCACTCTACGCTACAAGCGTGCTGTTCAGGAAGATTGGTTGAGGTGTGCGGGAGGGGGCCGCGTATTTCCTTGAGCCTGCCGAGTCGGCGCAGCGTCGCTATGAGGCGATGCGCGCGTACTTCGTCGACGGCCTTGGGGCCGGCGAGGTCGCGGCGCGGTTTGGCTACTCGCCGGCCAGCGTGCATCAGATGGCCAGCGAGCTGCGCGCCGGCAGAGCGCAGTACTTTCGCTCTTCCAAGCCCGGGCCGCGGTCGGCGCGCAAGGCCGACCGCGTGCGCGACCGCGTGCTTGAGCTGCGCGCGCAGGATCGCTCGGTCGAGGAGATCGCCGCCGACCTGGCCGCGGCCGGCACGCCGGTGTCGGCGCAGACGGTCTGGACGATCCTCGCCGCCGAAGGCATCGAGCGCCTGCCGCGCCGCGCGGGCGCCGAGCGTGGCGCGCCGCCGCGGCTGGCGGCGATCAAGGCGCAGGCACTCGGTGACTGGCCAGCCGCGACGGCGGTGCGCTGCGATCACGCCGGCCTGTTCTTGCTGGCCCCCGCGATCGCCGAGCTCGGCCTCGCTGACCTGGTGGGCTCGTGTGGCTACCCGTCGACGACGGTGCTGTCGGCGTGGCACTCGCTGGGCACGCTGCTGTTGCACAAGTGCGCGCGCACGCCGCGCGCAAGCCACGCCTTCGCGTTGGCCGACGACCCCGGCCTGGCGCTGCTGATGGGGCTCACCGCGCTGCCCAAGGCCACGCACCTGACCAGCTACTCCTACCGCGCCCGGCGCGCCAGCAGCGAGAAGCTGCTGGCGGGCGTGACCGGCCGGCTGCGCGAGCTCGGGCTGGCCACGGGTGCCCAGGGCTTCAACCTCGACTTCCACGCGATCTGCCACCACGGCACCGACGTCCCGCTGGAAAAGCACTACGTCCCCCAGCGCAGCCAGCGCACCCGCGCGGTGCTGACGTTCTTTGCCCAGGACCACGCCTCCCAGGAGATGGTCTACTCAAACGCCGAGCTGACCAAGGCCGAGCAGGCACGCGAAGTGATCGCGTTCGCCGACTACTGGCAGCAGGCCGCCGGCGCCGACCCCGGCCTGCTGGTCTTTGACTCCAAGCTGACGACCTACAAGATCCTCAACCAGCTCACCGCACGCGGCATCCGTTGGCTGACGCTGCGCGAGCGCGGCCCCAAACTGATCCGCGACCTCGAGGCGCTCCCCGACAACGAGTGGAAGAAGGTCCGCGTCCAGCGCCGCGGGCGCTACCGCGAACCCGAGATCCACGACGAGCTGATCGCGATCAAGGGCATCGACGCGCCCGTGCGCCAACTCGCCGTGCGCAACATCGGCCGCGAGCACCCGACCATGCTCATCACCAACGCGCTGGACTCCAACACCAAACAGCTCTTCGCCCGCTACGCCGAGCGCATGACAATCGAGAACGAGCTCGACGCCTACATCAGCGGATTCCACCTCAACGCACTCTCCAGCGGCCTGCCCCTCAACGTCGACATCGACGCCGCCCTGACCGTCACCGCCGGCAACCTCTACCGCCTGCTCGCGCGCCGCCTTCAGCGCTACGAGCGCGCGACCCCCGACAAGCTCTGGCGCCACTTCCTCGACGCCACCGGCACCATCCACACCACCAAAGACACGCTCACCGTCGACCTCAACGTGCGCACCTACCACCCAGCCCTGATCGCCGCGGGCTTCGCCGACACGCCGACCCCGATCCCCTGGCTCGACGGCCGCGAACTACGGTTCCGCTTCCCACCCCGCTAAAACCTCAACGCGACTTCCTGACCGAGGATCGAGGTTAGACGAGTCGCGGTCGACCTGCCGCTCGAGCTCGTCGATGCGCTCCCCCAACGCACCGACCGACCCCGTCACCTGCTCAAGCCCCGCCCACGCCCCAACCAGCGCGTCCACGACCGCTTCACGCCCAGCCTCATAGATCGCCTCCGCACGCTCCCGATCCACGAACGCAAGATTCCCTGCGGCACGCAGGACTCCTGCTCAGCACCACGACACCCCGTGAACGCCTACGTCTGGGTTGGTGACGACGGTCTTACCCACGTCCCGTGCGGCGTCGCAAGGAGCAGCGGTTGCGCTGTAGGCGTAGGTCGTCCTGGGAGCAGAGCTGTCGGACGCCTCACCGTCGACGACGGAGGCGACGCGGCCCTGGGTGTCGTAGCTGATCGATGTCAGGCCGTTGGCGTGCGTGATCTTCGTGAGGTCTCCCTCAGCGTAGGTGTAGCCGGTGACACCCCCGTCGGGCGCGGTGTACCTCTTGAGGGACCCGCCCGCGTCGGGATCGTAGCGGTGCGCGGCGCCCGAGTGCTCGACCATGGCGTCGAGATAGCCGGCGCCATCGTAGGTAAACGTCGTCTTGCGCCCGAGACCGTCCGTCGCGCTAGCCAGGCGATCGCCGGCGTAGGCGTAGTCGACCCGCGCCCCTTGGGGCAGAACCTCGGCCGTCAACACGCCCGCGGCGCTGAAGAGCAACTGGCGATCGGCCTCCCGGTCATCGACGGTATACGTCCCGTCGGTGTTGGCCGTCAGCGTCTGGTCGAGTCCTCGGGGCGCCGTGTAGGCCCCGTCGGGCTGGTCCTGGAAGAATGCCACGTAGCCGCTGGGTCCCCGAAGGCCGATAGCGCCGTCGAAGCCGAACTGCAGCCTCACACCCGTGCCGCGACCGAGCTTCCAGCCACGGCCGACTGGACCGCCCGAGGGCTCGCGGCTGTTGAAGAAGCGCTCGAACGCGTAGAAGCTGGTCATGTCGGTGTACTGGCGATCAATACCGTTGACCAGGAGGTTACCGTTGCCCACGTTGACCGCCACGGTCGTGCGCGCATCGAGCTGCCTCTCATCGAAGCCGTAGTGCTCAAGGCGGCCGATGCGATGGTCCACGCGAACATGACGCGTCTCGGTCGTCGAGTTGCCGACGTGATCGACGGCGATGACCTCGATCCTATGCTCGCCCTGGCTGTACTCGTCGGAGACGAACTGCCAGCTGGTGCTCAGCGGGCAGCTGTGCGTGGTGCAGCCCTGGTCGACGTAGTGCTTGCGCTGCCCGTCGACCTTGATCTCGATCGATGCGAGGCCCGAGCGCCGTGCGCTGTTGGCGCCGGCCGGGTCGCCGTCGGTCGCATCGACGGTCAGGCTGTAGTAAGGCTCCGTCAGCGTGTTATCGGGCTCAGCGGTAGTCACCGCGCGGGGCGGCAGGCGCCCACCGAGATCGATCACCGGTCCGCTGCGGTCGATGTTGACCGTCCGCGAGCCCGTGAGGCTGGTCAGCTCGTAGGTCGACGCGGTCGCGCTCAGCGACTTGCCCGCGCCCTCCTCGGCGTTGGCGGGCACCGTGATCGTTCTTCCCGCGTTCTGGGGGCAGGGGGCGTAGGGCGGTGCGTAGGAGCGATCGCAGCCGATGTTCAACCGATTGGAGCTGTACCCGCCGGCCGCGAAGTTGACCGTCAGCGCCGTGAGGCCGATCCCGCCCTGGGTCGCGGCGACCCCAAAGCTCGAGCCCGCGCGCACCCACCCCGACGCCGGGATCCCGCTGAACGTCGGGCGCGCCGGCGCGACACGATCACCGAGATACAGCGTGGTGCCATAGACCCACGAGGCCTGCGTGGCGGGGTAGTACTTCGAAACGTTGTTGTACAGCCCGAAGTACGCGAAGTTCCCCGCGTTGCCCGTGCTCGACGGGCACAGGGCGCCGTTGTTGTCAAAGCCCGTCGTGCACACCCGCCGCGCCACATTATTGAGCGCCCCCCACTCCGCCGCTGGCTGGCTGTCGACCGGCGGGTCGTTGCCGTTGAGGTAGGTCCCCCCGCCCGGCGACGAGCCATCGCCGTTGAGGATCCCATAGAACACCGCCATCCCCGTGCTGCTGTTGTGAAACATCCCCGCCAGATCCATCTCAAACACATACGCGCTGCCCGGCGCGTGATAGCGCCAACGCCCATAGCAGCCCGCCGTCCAGCCACCCGTGCCCATCGAGAGCGCCATCGGCGTGCTGCTGACCGGGCTAAACGCGATGCCCCCGCAGTTGAACTCAAACGGATTCCAGCCATGAAACATCCCCGGATTGCCGTTGGGGCCCTGCCCATA
>JANDLV010000090.1 GCA_024330185.1 Candidatus Siliceabacter maunaloa | reverse complement strand
GGACAGGGCGGGAGGGACCGCCGTTCAAAGTTCTACGAGACTTCGGACAACCTCGGTGCACGCCTGCATCGGGCTTGACGCCGACGAAGCGTCCGTTGAGCACCCGCTGGGCCTCGTTGTCGTGAGCGCCGTAGTCGTAGCCTGAGTTGTAGGGCAGTGCCCAGCGCCAGTCGATCACCTCGCGCTTGGAGCGCCACCAGCGTGGACCGTCGGCGTTGTCGCGCACGAGCGGGCGTGTGTTCACCGGCGGCTGAGCGCGCTCGCCGGCCTGGATGTAATCGGGCAGGCCGGCGCGGGGCGGACGATCCTGCGGCGCGAGGTAGGCACGGTCGGTGCGAGCCGGCACCAGTAGGCGTCGCACGCCGGCGCGTTGGAGGGCGTGAGGGTTCAGCAGCGCTGGACGCAGGTCTCCGGCGTTGAGTTGGCCAGTCCAGCTCTTTCCCTCGACGGCGACGAGCGCGCGTGCCCCCGACTTGCCGAGATCACCCCCGCGCGGCTGGTCTCGCAAGGTGACGAAGAAGAAGCCATCGGCGCCGGTCTTAAGTCCCAGGCTTAGATCAGCAAGGGCACCGAGCGGCACGAAGTCTGGGCGCTCGGTCAGCTCGACGGCGGCCATCGGGGCGCGCAGGAACCGCGAGCGCCAGGGGCGTCCGACGTAGCGCAAGGTGGATTGGGTGCTCTGCTGGCTCATGGTGCGTCACCTAGGTCACGTAGCGTCCGCTGGGAGACAGTCTTGTGATCGAGGTCGTCGCTCTCACCGGCCGAGCCACCGAGCGACAGGATGCGTTCACGCAGTGCGTCCACCTTGGCGAAGTGATCGACCGCATCGCTCGCGCCGCCGTAGAGGGTCGCCAGCGGGCGTCGGAGGGTCACGAAGCGGACGAGGTTCGCGGCACGCAGGGCGGGATCAACGCAGCGCTGCGCCAACACCACGACGGTGCCGACGCGAGCCTCCGAGAACCAGGGTTCGGCCATGCTTTCCACCAGGGCCTCCAGCCGGAAGTGGTCGAGCAGCCAGAGCTGCAACGTCGCGCCGTAGTCGCTGTCAAGCCATTCGCCGCTCGTGATGAACGCCAAGCGCCCGTCGTCGCGCAGGAAGCGCCCGGCATGCAGCCAGAAGTAGAGGTGATAGTTGCTGTTGCGGTTGATCTTGGCCGGCGTTGGCGGTCTGCTGGACTTGTCGCCGAGGATGCCGTCTGCCTCGGCGCGCTGCTCGTCTGAGAGGTTCTGCACGCGGATGTAGGGAGGATTTAGGGGGCTCCTGACGTTTCCGTGGGTCGGTTCACCGTGGAAGCGGCGGACAGAGGTCGGCGAGGCTGAGCATGGCGAGGGCAATGAGGGCGTTGGCGGAGTGAAAGCCGAAGGCGCGGCGGGTGAGCAGGCGGATCTGGGTGTTGATCGCTTCGACGCGGGCGTTGGACAGTCCGTGCTCGATGGCGGCCGCGATGCCGGCGCGCTGGTCGGTGATGGTGCGTGCGAGCTTGGCGAAGGCGGGCAGACGACATCGTCGCGCCCAGGCGATCCAGCCGTCCAGCAGCGCGATCGCCGGCCCGGGCTCGAGGCGGTAGATCTGCCTGAGTTGCTCCTTGAGGAGGTAGGCCCGATAGAGCCGGCGGTTGGTGTGCTGGATCTCAGAGAGCTTGGCGGACTGGCGCTCGGTCAGGCGCTCGGGGTTCTTCCACAGCGCGAAGCGCGCGCCCTTGAGCTGGCGGGCCAGCTGGGTCTGCCCGTCGCGCCGCGCCTCGTTCCAGACCTCGCGGCGCACCTCGTCCAGGGCGTCGCCGGCCAACTTGATCACGTGGAAGGGATCCACGCAGCGCACCGCGTCGGGCAGGCGCTCGGCGATCGGCCCGGCGATCCAGTTGGCCATGTCACACGACACCAACTCGACCTGTTTGCAGCGTTCTTGTCCGAGCGCATCGAGGAACGCCTCGACGGTCTGGCGGTCGCGACCGGCGGCCGCCCAGACCAGCCGGCCGCTGTCGTGGTCCACCACGACGGTCAAGTAGCGCTGCCCGGTGCGGTGACTCACTTCGTCGATGCCGATCCGCCGCAGTCCGTCGAGTAGGTCGACCTCGCGCTGGGCCTCGGCGCAGACGCGCTCGCAGATCGCGCCGACGCTGCGCCACGCGATACGCATCAGCTGTGCGACCGCGCTCTGGGAGCAGTGGACGGCCAGCCACGCGACCTGGTCCTCAAAGGCCCTCGTGAAGCGCGAGTCGTGGCGCGCCCACGGCAACGCGCAGACGACCACCCCATGGCGACGGCAGGTTACGCGGGGGGCGTCGGCCTCGACGTAGGCGAAGGTCGTGCCCAGATCCAGCGCTCGCCAACGACGGCGACCCTCACCGAGGTCGAACCCCGGACAGCGTCGTCGGCACACCCCACATCGATCGCGCTCGCGCCAACCCGGCCGTGCAGCGACCACGATCTCGCCCTCCTCGCTGACCCCCACGTCCTCGACGACCGCCCGCTGCAGGCCCAGCAGGCCCGCCCATACCCTTGTGCCGCGCACGTCGCTTCCGCTCCTCTCGATTCCAGCCGTGAAGAAGCCGGAAACCCTAGGCGCGGCGCGGCGTGCGCGACCGCTCAGCCGCTCACCTCACCCACGGAAAGAGCAGAAGCGCCGAAAAAGGCAGGCCTGTCTACGACAAGGCCGGCAACCTCCTCGCGTCCGTCCGCGGCGAGAAGGGATACCTCAGCCCGATGCACCTCGACAAGGCCGGCGCGCGGGTTGCCGCCGCATCCAACATGGCCACGCTCGCCGTGACCGCGGCGCTGAGCCAGCAACTCGAGGCGATCTCCGAGCAACTCCAGGAGATGAGCGAAACGCTCGAGGGCATGGTCAAGGACAAGGACCGCGAGCGCCTATCGGATGCACTCGCCGCCAACGAGATCCTCTTCGAGATCGCAGAGAGCGTCCGCCGGCGCGGAATCAGCCAAGCGGATTACACGCAGCTCGCGGGCCTCAAGCATCGAGTGACATCTCTACAGATCGAAACGGCGGCCAAACTCGCTGAGATCGCCCTGGAAGGACCCCGTTCTTCGGTCCACTGACTGTGAGAGTCGAGTGGGTGTAGGACCGAGACGGTAGGGGCCTGGGCGGACGGATCGCCTGGCCGGGAGGCGAGCCCGGAGGGCGAGCCGAGCGGCGGGCGATCCGTCCGCGCGCGCCGCGCCACGGGTCCCGGTCACCCGGCGGCCGTCGTGTGGTCGTTGGCGAAGGCGGCCGGGGTGCGCATGCCCAGCGCGGAGTGCGGTCGGCGCGTGTTGTAGTCCTCCTGCCAGTCGCTGACGACGACGCGAGCCTCGGCCAGACACGCGAACTGCTCGACGTTCAAGAGCTCGTCGCGCACGCGCGCGTGGAAGGACTCCACGAAGGGGTTCTGCCACGGCGCGCCGGGCTCGATGAACGCCGTCTCGGCGTGGCTGAACCTGCACCAGTCGCGCAGCGCGTGGGAGGTCAGCTCGGGGCCGTTGTCGCAGCGCAGGAAGGCCGGGGCGCGGCCACGCTGGGCGACCAGTGCCTCCAGCTGGGTCACGGTCTCATCGGCGCTGATCGACCGCCCGACCTCCATGATCAGCGCCTCGCGAGTGAACTCGTCGACGACGTTGACCAGGCGCAGCGCCCGCCCGTCAGCGGTCATGTCGGCCTGGAAGTCGATCGCCCACACCTCGTCAGGGCCGCTGGCGCGCAGCGCGCTGCGATCAGGCTGATCGGCCGGCCTGGGCCGCTTGCGCGCCCGCGCGGGCACCCGCAGGCCCTCCTCGCGCCACAGGCGCTGGGTGCGCTTGCGATTGACCGACCAGCCCCGCCGGCACAACTCGTGATGGGCGCGACGGTAGCCCCACCGCTTGTGCTCACCGGCGATCGCGCGCAGCTCGCCACGCAGCGCCTGGTCGTCGGTGGCGACGGTCGCCTCGCGCCGCTGCGTGGAGCGGTGCTGGCCGACATAGCGACACGCCCGGCGCTCGCTGAGCCTCAAGCGGTCGCGCAACATCGCGACCGCCTGACGGCGGCGGGCCGGGCTCACCAGTTTCCCCGCGCGACCTCCTCCAGCGCGTCGATGTTGAGCGCCTGATCGGCCACGATCCGCTTCAAGCGCACGTTCTCGCGCTCGAGCTCCTTGAGGCGCTTCACGTCGTCGGCCTTCATCCCGCCGAACTGGTTGCGCCACCGGTGGTAGGTGGGCTCGGAGACCTCCAGGTGCCGACAGACCTCCCCGACCTCCTTGCCCTCGGCCAACAAGCGGTCGGCCTCGCGCAGCTTGCGGATCACCTGCTCCGGCGTGTGCCTGCGTGCCTTCATCGTGCGTCCTTCCTCGCCCATGATCACGGACGGGTAGAACTCTCACAAGCACCGGACCGAACCCCCGGGGTCACACCAGCCCCGAACGGCGTCGCCAGAATGGGACGCAACAAGCGGCTCGAAGTACTTGAGAGCCTTTACGCGAAGGAGCGCCTCGAGTACTGGCTGGCACTGCAGGTCCAAGCAGACCTCGCGCGGACTCGGTGCGATCTCCTCACGCTGCTTTGGGAACACCGTTCCCACCCAGAGACTGCTGCGGCCCTCAACCAGAACGTCGCCAACGCGATCAGATCGCGGCAGCTTCGCGCGGCCGAAGTCGGCGATGCGCTGCGCGCCCTGTCGGATCCGACCTCGCAGACCCGGCTCGATCCGCTGCGCGTGATCTCACGCCATCACCTCGGGAAAGCACAAGCCAGAATCGACGAGCTGCTGCTCACCCACGGCGACGCGTTCGCCGGCCCTGAACGGGATCCGCACACCGTGTCGCAAGCCGCGCTGGAGCCAGCTGGTACCGGTGCGCCCGCGACTGCTCTTCCCGCCGGCGAAGGCGACCCGAAGGCTTTTTGACTCGGGTGCGGCTCTTCTGGAGGGACGGCATCAGGCGGCCGGTGGGATGGTGTTCTGG
>JANDLV010000009.1 GCA_024330185.1 Candidatus Siliceabacter maunaloa | reverse complement strand
CACCCAGGACAGAATCCCCTGCACCTCGCCCCACTTCAGACTTCAGCCGATCCACTCAAACGACCGAAGACCCCAACAAGGAGGACGAGCTCCTCGACGGGATGATCGACGTCGTCTTCAGCAAGATCGAGCTGCCGTCGACCGACGTCGACTGGAAGACCGCGCTGCGCCGGCGGGCGATCTCGACGCGCGCGGTGCTCAACCGTCATCGATGGGCCGTCGGCCTCATGGAGTCACGCCTGACACCGGGGCCCGCCAGCCTGCGACTCCACGAGGCCGTCCTCGGTTGCCTCCTAGAAGGAGGCTTTCTCGACCGAGATGGCCATCCAGGCGTACTCCGTCCAGGACGCCTACATCTACGGCTTCGCCCTCCAGGAGAAGAGCCTGCCGTTCGACACCGCCGAGGAAGGCGCAGCGGTCGCCGAGGAGCAGGTCCGGCAGTTCGCCGAGCTCGCCGAAGAGCGGGGTTTCGCCGCGCTCGCGGAGGAGTTCCCCTACCTCGCCGAAGTCGTCACCGGGCACGTCGCCAAGGTCGGCTACGACTTCACGGCCGCGTTCGAGCACGGCCTTGACCTCATCCTCGACGCGCTCGAGGAACGCCGCGCAGGGCCCGTCAGTACCGGCCCGAGACGATGTCCCACGCGCGGCGCAGGCGGGCGCGCAGCTCGGACTCCTCGGCGTCGTCGAGGTTGGCCTCCATGACGGCCGGGTTGGCGTCGGGCGCGTGGAGGTGACGGGCCTGGGCGGCGGTGAGCTCCAGGAAGACGGCGCGCTCGTACAGGTTGCCGACGGCGGGGGCGTCGGCGAAGCGCTCGCCATCGTCGGTGTCGAGGACGAGTCCGTCGAAGATGTCGCTCTCCGCGTCGGCCAGCACGCGATGCACAGTGCCCACCTGCTCACCGTCGGAGGCGTACACCGGGGTGCCCTCGGCCAGCGTCATATAGGCGATCGGGGCGCCGTGGTCAGCCATGGCCGAAGTCCTACCCGATCGTGCGCTGGCAATACGCTGAGCCGGCGTGTCCCGCCGCCTGCTCATCCTGGGCTCCACGGGCTCGATCGGGACGCAGGCGCTGGACCTGGTCGAGCGCTCCGACGAGCTGGAGCTGGTCGGTCTCAGCGCCCGGAGCGACTGGGAGGCCCTCGTCGCCCAGGCGCAGCGCTTCGGCGTGTCGCGCATCGCGCTGGCCAACCCCGACGCCGCCGCGCGCGCCGGTGAGGCGTGGACCGGCGGGGAGGTCCTGGGCGGGCCCGAGGGCCTCGTGGAGCTGGTCATCGGCTCGGGAGCCGACCTGGTCCTCAACGCGCTGGTGGGCTCGGCCGGCCTGGGGCCGACCGTGGCCGCGCTGGGCGAGGGCATCGACCTCGCGCTGGCCAACAAGGAGTCGCTCGTGGTCGGCGGGGAGCTGGTCACCCAGCTCGCCCGGGCCACCGGCGCCCAACTGCTGCCCGTGGACTCCGAGCACACCGCGCTGCACCAACTCCTGGCCGGCCGGCGCCCCGGCGAGGTGCAGCGCCTCACCATCACCGCCTCCGGCGGGCCCTTCCGCGGGCGCACGCGCGCCGAGCTGGAGGGGGTGACCGTCGACCAGGCGTTGGCCCATCCGACGTGGGCCATGGGCGGCAAGATCACCATCGACTCGGCCACCTTGATGAACAAGGGCCTGGAGGTCATGGAGGCCCACCACCTCTTCGCCACGCCCTACGAGCGCATCGACGTCGTGGTGCACCCGCAGTCCATCGTTCACGGCCTGGTGGTGCTGGCCGACGGCGCCCAGCTCGCCCACCTGGGCCACCCCGACATGCGCGTGGCCATCTCCTACGCCCTGCACGACGGGGAGAGCGTGGACGTGCCCACCCGCGCGCTCTCGCTCAGCGAGGTGGCCAACCTGAGCTTCGAGCCCGTCGACGAGGCCGCGTTCCCCTGCCTGCGCCTGGCCCGCGAGGCTGCGATGGCCGGCGGCACCGCGCCGTGCGTGCTCAACGCGGCCAACGAGGTCGCCGTGCACGCCTTCCTTGACGGACGCCTGACCTTCCTGGGGATGCCCGCGGTCATCGAGTCCACGCTCGAGCGCCTGCCCGCCGGGCCCGTGCGTGCGTTCGAGTCCCTCTACGACGCCGACCGCGAGGCCCGCGCGGTGGCCGGGGAGCTGCTCGAGAGCCCCCGGGGGATCAGCGCGTGAGCTGGTTCCTGGCCTTCGCGGGCTTCGCCACCCTGATCATCCTCCACGAGGCCGGCCACTTCGCGGTGGCCAAGTGGGTGGGGATGCGCGTCGAGCGCTTCTCGCTGTTCTTCGGCAAGCCGCTGGTCAGCTTCCGCCGCGGCGAGACCGAGTACGCCATCGGCCCGATCCCGCTGGGAGGCTACGTGAAGATCACGGGGATGAACCCGGTGGAGCCCATCCCGCCGGAGGTCGCCCACCGCGCCTACTTCCGCCAGCCCGTGTGGAAGCGCATCGTGGTCATCCTGGCGGGCCCGGCGGTCAACCTGGTGCTGGCCTTCGTGATCCTGGCGGGATTCTTCTGGGCCGACGGTACGCCGCGCCCCGGCGTGGCGGCCAGCGAGGTCACCGGCCAGGCGGCCATGGGCGAGCTGCGCCCCGACGACCGCATCCTGTCGGCCGACGGCGTGGCACTGGACGCGGCAGGGCTCACCATCGAGCAGGCCGAGCAGCGCCGTGAGCGCCTGACGCAGATCGTCGACAGCCACCCGTGCGCCGGGGGGCAGACGTCAGGTTGCCGCGCCGCCTCCCCGGTCATGATGACCGTGGCCCAGCCGGGAGAGGAGCCGCGCACGCTGCGTCTCTTCCCGAGTTACGACGAGCAGGCCGACCGCATGCTGATCGGCTTCGCCATCGGCGGGGTCAACGAGCCCGCCGGGCCGCTGGAGGCCTCCGAGGCCGGTCTCGACCTCATGTGGAGGGTCACGCGCGTCACGGGGGAGACGCTGGCCGGCCTCTTCTACTCCGCGCAGGCGCGGGACGACCTCGGCGGCATCGTGGGCGGCTACGAGGCGACCCGGCAGGCCATCGAGCTCGACATCGAGCTCGCGGTGCGGATCCTGGGGCTGATCTCGCTGTCGCTGGCGATCTTCAACCTGCTCCCCTTCCTGCCTCTCGACGGCGGGCACGTGTTCTGGGCGCTTGCCGAGAAGATCCGCGGACGGCGGATCCCGTTCGCGGTCATGGAGCGCGCCGGGATCATCGGGATCATCCTGATCATCCCGATCTTCCTCCTGGGCCTGACCAACGACCTCGAGCGAATCATCTCCGGCGAGGGCTTCGGGGTGCGCTGACGGCCCGTCAGGTCGTGGTAGGTTCGCCGCCGGGTAGGGTACGGTTGTGGAGGCCTCGACCACCACGTCCGGCCAGGCTGGGTCGACCCCGCTCAAGCGGGTCGTCTCGCGCAACATGCTGCTCCTGCTCATCGTGGGCGACATGGTGGGCGCCGGCATCTACGCGCTGGTGGGGGAGGTCGGCGGGCGCGTGGGCGGCGCCATCTGGGCGTCGTTCCTGCTGGCCACCGTGCTCGCGGTGTTCACGGCCTTCGCCTACGCCGAGTTGGTCACCAAGTACCCGACCGCCGGCGGCGCGGCGCTGTACGTCAACAAGGCCTACCGGCGCTCGTTCCTGACCTTCATCGTCGCCTTCGCGGTGATGCTGTCGGGCATCACGTCGGCCAGCACGCTGGCCCGTGCCTTCGGCGGCGACTACCTCGGGGAGTTCTTCACCGTGCCCACGGTCGTCGTGGCCCTCGGCTTCCTGCTGGTCGTCGCGCTCGTCAACGCCCGGGGCATGGGCGAGAGCGTCAAGGTCAACGTCGTCTGCACGGTCATCTCGATCCTCGGCCTGCTGGCCATCGCCGTGATCGGTGTGGCCTTCCTGGCCCAGGGCGACGGCGACCCCGGCCGCGCGCTGGAGTTCACCGGTGACGGCGCGCCGGTCTTCGCCCTGGTCGCGGGTGCGGGGCTGGCCTTCTACGCCCTGATCGGCTTCGAGGACTCGGTCAACTTCGCCGAGGAGGCGCGCGAGCCGCGCAGCTACCCCAGGGCGCTTTTCGCCGGCCTGGCGGTGGCCGGCGCCCTCTACCTGCTGGTCAGCATCGTCGCGTCGATGGCCGTGCCCACCGACCGGCTCGCAGAGTCGAGCGGCCCACTGGTCGAGGTGGCCACGCTGGGCCCACTGGCCGTCGACGGCCGCGTGTTCGCCGTCATCGCCCTCTTCGCAATCACCAACACCGCACTGATCAACATGATCATGGCCTCGCGGCTGACCTACGGCATGGCCCGGGAGGGCATCGTCCCCGGCGTGCTGGCCCGGCTGCTGCCCGGCCGGCGGACGCCCTGGGTGGCCATCGCGTTCACCACGGCGATCGGCCTCGCGCTCGTGTCCACCGGCGACCTGGGGACGCTGGCCGACATGACGGTCACCCTGCTGCTGCTCGTCTTCGCCGTGGTCAACGTCAGCGTCCTCGTCCTGCGCCGCGACCCCGTCGACCACGACCACTTCGTCGCGCCCCGGGCCATCCCGATCCTGGGCGTCCTCGTGTCGCTCGCCGTCCTGGCCACCCAGGAGCCCGCCACGTTCCTTCGCGCGGGGATCCTGCTGGCCATCGGCGTCGTGCTGTGGCTGCTCAACCAGCGCTTCGGCGGCGGGCGGCGGGAGATGGACACCGGGGTGTTACAGGCCGTGGAGCAGCCGAAGGACGAGCGCGGCTAGGCCGCAGGGCGGCGCTTCACGCGGGCGTAGCGGACTCGCGGCTCATCGCGTCGAACCATTCCGACGCGGGGCGCTGCCACAGCAGGTAGACGATCACCCCGGCCAGGACTAGCGACACCACGCTCAGGAGCAGGTTCAGTGTGGTCGTCGACGTTCCCGCTGCTCCGGTGAGGGTGGCCAGGGTTACGAGGATGTTCAGGCCGGCGAGGACGGTGGCGGTGATCCGCGCCCACGTCCTGCCCTTGCGATTCTTCACTGCCATCAGCGCCCACAGGCCCGCCGAGATCAGGCCGATCACGACGGCGAAGGTGATGGCGGTGGCGACCAGGGCGTCGGTGTCTATACCCGGAGCGGGCTGGTCAGCAAGCTGCTCGCGCAAGGCGGAAGTCTGCAGCGGCAGGAGTAGCACGCTCAGCAGGGCCAGCGCTGCCCCGACCCACATGAGCTTCACGGCCGTGCGCACGGGAGGAGGCGGCTCGGCGCCGGGTCCCGCCGCCGCCCGTTGCTCGGGTTGCTCGGATGACTGGTGCGGCGGCTGGGCTCCCGCAGACGGCTGGTTCATCGAGGCTCTTCTCCCTTGGTCCAGTTCCGCCGCAGTCTCGCACGAGCAGGGCCGGTCCGTCGTCAGGCCTCAGGAGCGAGCGAGCGTCACCCGAGCGACTGCACGTCCACCAGGTCGTCGATGATCACCAGGTCGGCGGTGTCGGCGGTGAGCAGGGGGACTTTGTGTACGTTGGCGGTTGCGGCGATCGCGAGGTCGATCGCGCGCCGTCGCGGCTTGCCGCCGCGTTGCGCGACGGCGGCGGCCAGGCGTCCCCACTCGCGTGCGACGGCGGTGTCGATCGGGATCGGCTCGAAGGTAGCCTCGACCACGCCGAGTCGCTGCGCTCTTCTTGCGCGCTCGTCCTCGTCAGTCGTAAACAGCATGCCGAAGTGCAGCTCGGCCAGCGACGCCGCGCTGATGGCGCCCTCGAGGTCAGAGGGTGTCTGCGCACCGATGAGGACAGAGGTGTCTAGCAGGACCCCGGTCATGCGAACGGATCGGCGAGCCCGCCGGGCATCCGCTCGAGATCCTCGTCCAGCGTCCAGGGCGCGGGCGTCGCGAAGACGGCCGCGAGCGCCGGGCCACCGACCCAGCGCCGTCGAGCGGGCGGCCCCAGCCGGGCGACCGGCCGGCCCGACACGGTGATGGTCAGCTCCTCACCGGCCTCGGCCCGGCGCAGCACCTCGCCGATGTTGTTGCGCAACTCCTTCTGGGGGATCGTCGCCATGCTGTCGAAGGTAGCAGTCCTGCTACCTAGATGTACTCGCCCTCGATCTCGGGCCAGCGCTCGTACAGCGCACGTGCCTGCGCGAAGACGCGGTCGGCGGCCTCGTCCAGACCGCCGCCGCCTTCGGGCGCGGTGTAGCGGTGGCGGCGCAGCAGGCGCTTGATGCGAGCGCGGATGCGCGCCTCGAGGTTGCCGCGCTGCGTCCAGTCCACGGCCAGATCCTGGCGGACCTGGGCTACGAGATCGACGGCGATCGCCTTCAGGCGCGGGTCGTCGACGAAGCCCTCGCCCCTGGCGGCGAGCGCGTCGTAGAACGCGGTCTCCTCCCTGGAGAGACCGAGCTGCTCGTGGCGGCGAGCCTGGGACGCAGGTCGCGCGCCAGGTTGACGAGCTCCTTGACGACCTCGGCGCTGGTGATCTGCTTGGCCTCGTAGCGTGCCAGCACCGCGGTGACCTCGTCGCTGAAGCGCTTGTGCTGCACGCGGTTGCCGGCCAGGCGGGTGCGGATCTCCCCGTTGAGCAGCTTTCATCAGCGCGACCTGCAGCTCGGGCCGCGTCAGCCGGCTGGCCACGTCGTCGAGGAAGTCGTCGGAGAGCACGCTGATCTCCGGCCGCGCGTCGCCGGCCATGGCGAAGACGTCGAGGATCTCGCTGCCCGCCAGCCCGGCGCTGAAGAACTGCTCGACGGCGCGGCGCGCCTCCCGACTGGGACCGCTTCCCTCGCCGTCCTGCTCCTCGGCGCGGGCCAGGCGCAGGGCCTTGGCGATCGTGGCGAAGACGTCGTGGTCGTAGCGCTGGTCGACCGTGGGCTCGTTGGGGGAGACCATGGCGAACCACTTGGCGTACTGCGCGTGCTCGTCGAGCAGGACGTCCGTACGCTCGTCGTCGAGCACGTACCGGGCGACGGCGTCCTGGGCGGCGGCGGCGAGGACGGTGGCCTGCTGGCCGGCGGTCGCGCCCTCGGGCGGACGAAAGTCGATGCCGTGCAGCAGGTCGCACATCACCTGGTGCTTCTCGCGCAGCCGCGCCCGGGCGACCTCGAGCGGCACGACCACGTCGTCCACGCTCAGGCGTAGCCGATGCGGCGAACAGGGCGAGCCGATCTGGTGGGACCAGCGCCCTGATGCCAGGGATCGCCTTGACGAACTTGCCGTCGCGCACCTCGAACGAGTGCGCGTCCTCCATGAACGGCTTGACATGGCAGCGCTCCCGCGAGACCTTGAAGCGCTCCCCTTCTCGGCCGCTAGCTGGAATGAGTAATCGGCGATGGCGCCGTCCGCCAGGTCGCTGACCAGGCGGATGCCGATGTGCGTGGGATGGCCACCCGATCTGCGCCGGACCGCCCCGATTCCGCCACGGCTCTTGAAGGCGAGCTCGACCGCGTCGCTCAGGCACTCGCTCACGAAGGCCAGCGCGTCGATGAAGTTGCTCTTGCCGGCGCCGTTCGCCCACGAAGATCGTCAGGGGACCGAGGTCGACGGTTGCCTGGCTGATGCTCTTGAAGTTGCGGATGTGAACACGGCGAAGCCGTGGGACGTCCGCGCCGTTGCTCTCGGCCAATGGGAAGCCTCTCGTCGGTCTCTCCGTACTATCGCGCCCGTGTACTCGCCGGTCAGCCCATGTGCTCGCGCGTCACATGCGCCGGCGTCGGGCAGCCGAGGAGCAGGAGGGCGAGGTGGAGCTCGTCGCGCAGGAGCTCGAGGACGTGGCGGGCGCCGGGCTCGCCGGCGGCGGCCAGGCCCCACAGGGCGGGGCGGCCGACGAGGACGGCGCGGGCGCCCAGCGCCAGGGCCACGGCGACGTCGGTGCCACGGCGGATCCCGCCGTCGACGAGGACCTCGAGGCGGCCGCCGACGGCGTCTACGACCTCGGGGAGCACGTCGATGGAGGCGGCGACTCCGTCGAGCTGGCGGCCACCGTGGTTGGAGACCACGACGGCGGCGGCACCGTGCTCGCACGCCAGGGCGGCGTCCTGGGCGGTCTGGATGCCCTTGACGACCACCGGGAGGTCGAGCTCGCCGGCCAGGCGCTCGACCGCCGCCCAGGTCAGCGACGCGTCGACCAGCGAGAAGAACTCGGCCGGGGTGGGACACGCGCCGGCGCCCAGGGCCGCGCGCACCGCGGGCATGTCCACGTCGGGGGGGACGGCGAAGCCCGTGCGCAGGTCACGCTCGCGCCGCCCGGCGCGCGGGGCGTCGACGGTGAGCACGATGGCGTCGAAGCCGCAGTCCACCGCCTCGTCGCACAGCGCCCTTGTCAGGGCGGCGTCGCGGAAGGCGTAGAGCTGAAACCAGCGTGGCGCGGGCGGCGCGTGCTCACACACCTCGCGCGGCCGTGACGTGGCCAGGGTCGACAGCGTGAAGATCGTCCCCGTGGCGGCGGCCGCACGGGCCATGCCCGGCTCGCCGTCGGGGTGGGCCAGGCGCTGCAGCGCGGTGGGGGCGACGAGGACGGGCATCGCGACCTCGCTGCCCAGCACCGTGGTGGCCGTGGAGACGGCGCCGACGTCGACGAGCACCCGCGGGCGCAGGCGCCGGCGCGCGAAGGCATCGACGTTGTCGCGCAGGGTGCGCTCGTCGCCCGCGCCGCCCGCGTAGTAGCCCGCCACGCCCGGGTCGAGGCGCTGCGCGGCCAGCGCCTCGTAGTCGGCGACGTTGACGGGGTCCATCGGCGGCCCAGGCTATCGCCGGATGTCGCCCGTTAACGCCGCCGGTCGCGTTCACACCTCGGCCGGATCCCTCGGGACCGGCGCCTCCTATCCTCACAGCATGGCCTCAGCGCGACAGATCCACGTCGGCGGCGTGCCCATCGGGGGCGGCGCCCCCGTGGCCGTGCAGACGATGACCAAGACCGAGACGGCAAACCTTCCTGCGACCATGGACCAGATCCGCAAGGTGGCCGAGGCGGGGGCCGACATCGTGCGGGTCGCCGTGCCCCGCGAGAAGGACGTCGACGCGCTGCGCACCATCGTGCGCGAGTCGCCGATTCCGATCATCGCCGACATCCACTTCAACCACACGCTGGCGCTGAAGTCGATCGAGGCCGGCGCGCACTGCATCCGGCTCAACCCGGGCAACATCGGTGGCCCCGAGAAGGTCGGGGAGGTCGTGGACCTCGCGAGGGCCAAGGGCACGCCGATGCGCATCGGCGTCAACTCCGGCTCGCTGCCCAAGCACCTGCACGCCCTGGAGCGCGAGAACCCCGTCGAGGCCCTGGTGCGCGCCGCGGAGGAGTTCGTCGAGCTCATGCACCGCCTCGACTTCCAGGACTTCAAGGTGTCGATCAAGTCCACCAGCGTCCCCAACACGATCGCCTCGAACCGGCTGCTGGCGCAGCGCATCGACCACCCGCTGCACCTGGGCATCACCGAGGCGGGGACGAAGTGGTCGGGCTCGCTCAAGTCCGCGGTCGGCCTGGGCGCGCTGCTGGCCGATGGCATCGGCGACACGGTGCGCATCTCGCTGTCGACCTTCCACGCCGAGGAGGAGGTCAAGGTCGCCTGGGAGATCCTCAAGGCGCTCAAACTGCGCGAGCGCGGCCCGGTGCTCATCGCGTGCCCGACCTGCGGGCGTCTGCAGTTCGACATGGACACCGTTGTGTCCGAGATCGAGGAGCGCCTGCGCGCCTACGACGATCCCATCGAGGTCGCCGTCCTGGGCTGCGCGGTCAACGGCATCGGCGAGGCCTCCCACGCCGACTTCGGCATCACCGGCGCCAAGGACGAGGGCCTGATCTTCAGCCGCGGCAAGGCGCTGCGCAAGGTGCGCACCGAGGAGCTCGTCGAGGTCCTCTTCGAGGAGATCGACAAGTACGCCACGCGCAGGGAGATCGTCGTCGACGACGCCGCCTCGGCGGCCGCGGGGGCGGAGTGGCTGGCCGAGATCGAGGCCGAGAACGCGGGCGAGATGACCCCCGAGCGGATGGCCGCGCTGGAGAAGGCCAAGGCGCAGGAGTCCGGCGGCGGGGAGGACGTGCTGGCTGCGGCCGGTGTGGAGGGCGCCGACGAAGAGGCCGACGGCCGCCGGGGTCTCGACGAGGACGCCTCACCCACCGCCGGGCGGCGTTTCACGCGGGCCTGAGCATCCATACACAAGATGTACACGTAACGTGTACCATCGGTGTATGGCGCGAGCGCGGACGAACATCGAGATCGAGGAGACCTACGTGGAGGCGATCATGGATCGCTACGGGACGCGGACCAAGACCGAGGCCGTGGACCTGGCCCTTCGCCGCCTGGCCGGCCAGCCGATGACACGAGCGGAGGCGCTGGCGATGCGCGGGGCGGGTGCCATCGGCGAGCCTCCGCCAGACGCACCGCCCGGCGGAGAACGATGATCCTCGCCGACACCTCGGCCTGGGTCGAGTACGACAGGGCCACCGGCAGCGTGGTCGACGCGCGTCTCTCGGGGCTGATCGAGGACGAAGGTCCTCTCGCGGTGACCGAGCCGGTCGTGATGGAGGTGCTGGCCGGAGCGCGTGACGACAAGCGCGAGGCCGCTCTGCGCCGCCTCCTGCGGCGCTTCGACCTCCTGCGTTTCGACGCTGTGACCGACTTCGATGCAGCCGTCCGACTGTACCGCCGCTGCCGAGCAACCGGAGTGACGCCACGAGGGATGGTCGACTGCATGATCACGGCTGTCGCCCTGCGCCACCGGGCGGCGGTCCTCGCACAGGACGCCGACCTGGATCGGATGGCGGGCGTCGTGGGCGTAGAGCTCGACGAGGCATCGCTGCGCGCCACCTGACGGCCTACGGGGTGGTCGACCCACAAGGTGGCCAGCGACTGCAGGCCGCCGGAGAGCAGCCTGGCGATGATCTCCACGGCGCGGCGGTGGCCGTCGGGCGTGGGGTCCAGTGCGGGCGCCTCCTGCTCCAGCAGGGCGGCGACGGCCGCGGTGACCTCGTCCTGTAGGCGGGCGACGACCTCGGCGGCGTCAGGGTCGCCCACGTTGCGCCCGACCATCCGCCACGCGGCGGGGCGCGCCTCCACGAAGCCCAGGAAGGTGTCGACAGGAGACCTTATGCTCGGTGACACCGTGTCGACACAAACAGGGATGTCCGCCCGATGAGCACCAGGAGGGCTGTTGCCGCGACCGACTCCGTCTCCTACGACGATCTCTACCGCCGCTGGGAGAACGCCCCGTGGAGGGCGACGGGCATCGACCTCTCGCGTGACGTCGACGGCTGGCGCTCGCTCAACGACATGCAGCGCCGCTCGGGCCTGTGGCTCTACTCGATGTTCCTCTACGGCGAGGACTCCGTGGCCGACAACCTGTCGCCCTACATCGATGCCGCCCCCGCCGAGGAGCAGGCGTACTTCCTCACCACCCAGCAGGTCGACGAGGCACGCCACGCCGTGTTCTTCCACCGCTTCTTCCAGGAGGTCATCGGCGTGGAGGGCGACACGCTCGCCGACACGCTGGCCACCACCGACGAGCACCTCAACTGGGGCTACCGCGGCGTCTTCGGTCGCCTCGACCGTATGGCTGACGAGCTGCGCCGCGACCGCTCGCTGCCGAGGTTCGCCCAGGCCATCGCGCTGTACCACCTCATCGTCGAGGCGACCCTCGCCCAGCCGGGCCAGCACTTCATCCAGGACTTCTTCACCGGGGCGGGGGAGATGCCGGGCTTCCTGGAGGGCATGGAGAACGTCGCCAACGACGAGCAGCGCCACATCGGCTTCGGGGTCAAGTGCCTGGCCGACGCGTTCAAGGAGACCGACGAGTGCAAGGCAGCCGTCGACGAGATGCTGCGCGAGGTGCTGCCCTACGCGCTGGCCGTCTTCGTCCCGCCCGGCTTCGACCGCTCCTACACCCGCGAGTACGGCTTCGAGATGGAGGACGTCTTCGCCTTCGCCCTGGGTTCCATCAAGGCCAAGTGGCGGGCCACCGGTTATCCGCTGGAGGACCGCCCGCCCGGCGTCTTCCCGCTCGACCCGACCATGGACGACGACGAGTCGGCGCGCATCGTGGTCGCGCTGCTGGAGGCCGGGGTCATGGGTGCTCCCAACGGGCGCCCGGACGCCTCGGCGCAGACGCAGGAGAAGTTCTTCGACCTGGTCGCACGCAGCTTCGACGCCTCGCTGGTGGCCAGCCCACCCGCCCCGGCGTTCACCGTGCAGTGGCGCTTCAGCGACGCGGACCCGTGGCACGTGCGGGTGGCCGACGGCACGGCGCAGGCCGTCGCGGGCGAGGCCTCGAGCGCCGACGTGAGGGTGCAGACCGACTGGAAGACCTGGTGTGACATGTCGGTGCGCAACGCCAGCCCCGTCGAGGCCGTCCTGCGCGGGCGCTTTCGCCCCCGGGGCTCCCCGCGGGCGCTCTACGAGCTCTCGCGCATCGCGGGCACGCGGTTCGGGGTGCGCTGACAGCGGCTTGGGGCCCCTGTAAGGATGGTACGGTCCTTACATTGGCGCACGTCGTCGAAGGGCGCGCTGCCGGCCTCCACGAGCGCGACGAGGCGCACGGGGCCGCGCGGCTCCTCGGGCTGGCCGGCCCGGCGCACGGTGAAGTCCTCGGTCACCAGCTCGCGCACCTACAGCGGCCGCAAAGGCCGCCGACGGGCCGGCCGCCGCACTGAGCGCCCTGCGGTGCTCCCGGGGGCGCTCAGCGCGCTGCGGGCGCACGGCCGCTGACCGGCAAGAACACCGCCCCGGGTGCCATGAGGGCTGAACGCCGGACGGTGGCAGAGGTCGTGCTGCCGCGCGCCGGGCTCGGCGTCTTGCCACCGGGCCACCCCGCCTTAGAGTCTGCGGTCGATGCGCCTCTCCGAGCTCCTCCTGCCCACCGAGCGACTGCCGCCCGCCGACGCCGAGGCCCTCTCGCACATCCTCATGGTGCGTGCCGGCCTGATCCGCCAGATGGGCGCTGGGCTGTGGTCCTGGCTGCCCGCCGGGTGGCGCGTGCACCAACGCATCGTGGCCATCCTGCGCGAGGAGATGGAGGCCGCCGGGGCGCAGGAGGTGCTCATGCCCGTCCTGCAGCCCGCCGACCCGTGGCGGCGCACCGGGCGCTACGACAACGTGGGGCCCGAGCTCTTCCGGCTGCGCGATCGCCGGGAGGCCGATCTGGTGCTGGCCATGACCCACGAGGAGGCGATGACCTTCCACGTCGCCCAGGTCGTGCGGTCCTATCGCGAGCTGCCGTTCTCCCTCTTCCAGCTCCAGGTCAAGGAGCGCGACGAGCCGCGCCCGCGCGCGGGCGTGCTGCGCACGCGTGAGTTCGTGATGAAGGACGCCTACAGCTTCGACCGCGATCAGGAGGGGCTGGAGCGCAGCTACGCGCGGCAGATGGAGGCCTACGACCGGATCTTCGACCGCTGCGGGGTGCGCTGGTACCGCGTGGAGTCCGACGTGGGCATGATGGGAGGGTTCGGCGCACACGAGTACATGGCGCCCTGTCCGGCAGGCGAGGACGAGGTGGCCCTGGCGCCCGGGTACGCGGCCAACGTGGAGGTGGCGAGCGCACGGGCGTGGCCGGTGGACCTGCCGCCGGCGCTCGACGCGCCGGAGCCTGTGGACACCCCGGGCCAGACCACCGTGGAGGAGGTCGCCCGCGCTCTGGGCGTGCCCGCCGGCGCGTTGCTCAAGGCCTACCCGATCATGTCCGAGGGACGTGGCCTGATCATGGTCTGCCTGCGCGGCGACCACCGCGTCAACGACATCAAGCTGGCCAACGTGCTCGGCGGCCCGTTTCGCCCCGCCCGGGAGAGCGAGATCGCCGAGCGCATAGGCCCGCCCGGCTACATCGGTCCCGTGGGCGCGAACGTCTCCGTCCTCCTCGACGACGCGGTGGCCGAGGGCGGCGGGTACGTCTGCGGGGCCAACGAGCTCAACCGCCACCTGCGCGGGGTCTCGCCCGGGCGCGACTTCCCCTTCCGCCGCGGCGACGTGCGCCGCGTCGAGGCGGGCGACACCGTCGCCGGCCACGCCATCACGATCGAGCCGTGCATCGAGGTGGGCCAGATCTTCAAGCTGGGCACGAGGTACTCCGAGCCGTTGGGCGCGACCTTCCTCGACGAGCACGGCCGCGAGCAGCCCATCTGGATGGGCTGCTACGGGATCGGGCCGGCGCGCATCGCCGCCGCCGCCGTCGAGCAGCACGCCGACGACCAGGGCATCGCCTGGCCGCGGGCCATCGCGCCCTACGACGTGGAGATCGTGCCGCTGGGCAGGGAGGGCGGCGCGGAGCGCGAGGCGGCGCAGCGCCTCTACGAGGAGCTGCGCGGCGACGACTTGTCCGTGCTGCTGGACGACCGCGACGCCGGCCCGGGCGAGAAGTTCGCCGATGCGGAGCTGCTGGGCTGCCCGCTGCGCCTGACCGTCGGGCGACGGAGCCTCGAGTCGGAGACCGCCGAGGCGCAGGCGCGCCGCGGGCGGGCCGACCTGGAGGCGGTACCGCTGCAGGACGCGCGGAAGGCGGTGCGTGCGCGATGGGACGCACTCCCGTAGGCCGCGAGGGCTCCGCCGAGGGAGGGGGCGACCGCTCGCGGCGGGCGGGCGGCGCAGGCGACCACCCGGCGCGGCCGGGTGGCGCAGCGGGCGCGCCCTCAACCGCGCGCGAGCGCGCGCAGGCCGCGGGCGAGCGGGCGCGTGGGCGGGTGGAGGAGCGCGCGGAGCGCGCACGGCTCACCTTCCGTCGCCTCGCGGGGCTGGACCGCTCGGGCCCCCCGCCGCCCGAGACGATGCCCGGCCAGCCGTGGCGGCCGTGGACCATCCCCAACGCCATCGGTGCCGGGCGCCTGGCCCTGATCCCGGTCTTCCTGCTGCTGGCCTTCTCGACGCAAGACGGGGTGGCTGCGGCGCCGGCGATCATCTTCGCGGTCATCGCCTGGAGCGACTACGCCGACGGCATCGCCGCCCGGATCACCGGCCAGTACAGCCGCCTGGGCGCGCTGCTGGACCCGCTGGTCGACCGTCTGCTCGTCGTGGCGGGCTTCGTCGTCTGCCTTTCGTTCGAGCTGCTGCCCCGCTGGGCCATCGCCGCCCTGGTGCTGCGTGAGCTGGTGATGCTGGCGGGCAGCCGGGTGTGGCTGCGCAAGGGCCTGGAGTGGAAGATCAACTGGCCGGGGCGCCTCGCGGTCTGGCCGACCATGGCCGCCGTCTTCTTCGCGCTCGTGGGCCTGACCACGCTCGGCGCGGTGCTGCTCTACCTGGGTCTCGCCCTGTCGTGGCTGGCCTTCGCGCTGTACATCCAAGCGGGCACCCGACAGCTGCGCGCACGGGAAGCCTCAAGTTGAGGTTGAAGCTGACGCCCCGGCGGGTGTATGCTCGCGCCTTCTTCCTACCGCTGCCCTGGAGATCTGACCGCCCGTGATGGACACCTTCCCCGACCTAGGCTCCCTCTCCGACCAGGAGCTGAAGGATCTCATCCAGCAGCTCACCGAGGAGGAGGTCGAGGTCTCCTACCGCCGCCGGCTCCTGCACGGCAAGATCGACATCCTGCGCGCAGAGCTGGTCAACCGCCTGCGCAAGAAGCACGACCAGGGTGAGGACGTCATCAGCGGGGCCGACGTCGATCGCCTGACCGAGATCCTCACCGGGCGCGCGGAGAAGCCCGACCAGAGCGCGTAGGGGCCAGGGGTTCCCACCAGCGGATGGCACGCCACTGCCCCGAGTGCGGCTTCGGCAACGCGGAGGGGGCCCACTACTGCTCCAAGTGCGGCGCGTTCCTGGGAGCCGAGGAGGCGCCCAGGGAGTCGACCACCGCGACCTACCGCGTCGGCGAGACGGGCGAGCTGATCCCGGTCGAGCTCGAGGACGTGGTCGCCCGGGAGGGCGCCGCCCTGGTCATCCGCTCGGGCGGCGGCCGCGTCGGGGAGAGCTTCCCCCTGCAGGGCGAGCGCCTGACCATCGGGCGGCGGCCCGACTCCGACGTCTTCCTCGACGACGTCACCGTGTCACGCGACCACGCGCTGCTGGTGACCCGCCAGGGCGGATACTTCCTCGACGACCTGGGCTCGCTAAACGGCACCTACGTCAACCGCAGCCGCATCGAGTCCCAGCGCCTCGAGGACGGCGACGAGTTGCAGGTCGGCAAGTACAAGCTCACCTTCCTGCAGCGCTGATGGCCGTCGACCAGCACATCGCGACGCTGGCCGCTGGCGAGGCGCCGATCGCCCCGCCGCACAAGGCGATGACCATCGGCGCCGTCTGCAAGGCGCTGGCTCCCGAGTTCCCCGACATCTCGATCTCCAAGATCCGCTACCTGGAGGACCAGAAGCTGGTGGCGCCGCGGCGTACCCCGGGTGGCTACCGCCTCTACTCCGCGGGCGACGTCGCGCGGCTGCGCACCATCCTGCGCCTGCAGCGCGACGAGTTCCTGCCCCTGCGCGTGATCCGCCAGGAGCTGGCGTCGGGGCGCCAGGTCGACGCAGAGGTGCCCGAGCCGGGCCCCTCGGCGCAGTCGTCGGGGCGGCGACACAGCATGAGCGTGCGTGACGGTGGCGCGCTGTACGCGCTGAAGGACGTCCTGGAGGAGACCCGTGCCGACTCCGGGCTGGTGCGCGAGCTGGAGGAGTACGGCGTCATCCGCGGCGAGGCTCGGGAGGGAACGACGTGGTTCGACGAGACCGAGCGCGAGATCATCCGCGCGGTGACCGAACTGGCCCGCTACGGCGTGGGCGGGCGCAACCTGCGCGTCTTTCGCACCTCGGCCGACCGCGAGTCCCAGCTCCTGCAGACGATCCTGGCGCCGGCGCTGCGCTCGCGCAACCCGCAGAGGCGCAAGGAGGCCCTGGAGGCGTTGGAGAACCTGGCGGCGGTGGCCTCCCATCTCAAGCACCTGCTGCTCATCCGCGACCTGCGCAAGATCGCCGGGTGAGCTCCGCCGCGGCGGACGCGGGGGCCGATCTGCGCCGCTGGGTGCGCGAGATCCCCGACTTCCCCAGAGACGGGATCGGGTTCAAGGACATCACGCCCGTGCTGGCGTCCCCGCAGGCGCTGGACACCGCGATCGGCGCGCTGGCGGCCCACGCGCGGGAGGTCGGGGCAGAGGTGGTCATCGGCGCCGAGGCGCGGGGCTTCCTGCTGGGCCCCGCGATCGCCCATGCCGTCGGCGCGGGGTTCGTGCTGGCCCGCAAGCCGGGAAAGCTGCCTCACACCACGGTCAGCGCCGAGTACCTGCTCGAGTACGGCACCGACGCGCTGGAGCTGCACTCCGATGCGGTGGCCCACGGCGCGCGCGTGCTGGTGCACGACGACCTCCTGGCCACCGGAGGCACCGCGAAGGCGCTGTGCGAGCTGGTCGAGCAGCTCGGCGGTGTGGTCGCGGGCTGTGGCTTCCTCATCGAGCTCGAGTTCCTCGCAGGCCGCGCGGCGCTGGCGGGCTACGACGTGCGCGCCCTCGTCGGATACGCGGAGGGGTAGCGCGTGCCCCGCACGCGCCGCTCGCGCACCATGGAGGCCTCGGCGCCGGCGATCTGGCGAGTGGTGGGCGATCCCCACCACCTGCCGCGCTGGTGGCCCAGGGGCGGGAGGGCTAGCCCCTGGGCTGTTCGCCCTGGGCGGGCGGCTCCTCGCCGCCCCCGCCGCCGGGAGGCTGCTCCTGCTGGAGATCGCCCTCGAGGACGATCTCGCCGGGGGAGGAGGGGGTCTCCTCGGCCACCTCGGTCCGTGGCTCGTCGGTGATCACCAGCGACTCGAACTCGCCGACGTCGGGGGGCAGCGGGTCCTGCGCGGCCAGCAGCGGCTGCTCCTCGGTGGGCTGCCCCTCAGGGAAACCCAGGAGCTGCGCGTCGTCCTCCCCGTTCAAGAGCCACAGCGCGTAGACCCGGTCCTCGTCGACCGGCTCAAGCCCCTGGGCCACGATGCGGATGGACAGCCCCTGGTCGGCGGCCAGGAGCTGCGCGACGGCGACGGGCGACTCGCCGCCGTCGGGCGGCAACAGCTCGATCTGAGCGACGATCTGCGGCTCCTCCTCCGCCTGGGTGGGCGGCGCCTGGCCACCGTTGCCCTCGTCGCCGTCGCCGTCGTCCCCGCCGCCGCCGATCAGCAGCACGACGACCACGGCCAGGGCGACCCCCAGGCCGGCCAGCAGCAGGATGCCGCCCAGCTTCGACGAGCGCTCGACGTCCTGACGGCGCTCGCGGCGGGCCTCCAGTGCGTCGAAGGCCTCCTCGACCTCCTCGCCGTCGGCGGGGATCTCGGGCAGGTCGCCCTCCGGCGCCACCGGGCGCAGCTCGCCGGCCACCACACGGGCCCAGGCGCGGCCGGTGGCCGAGCCGGCCAGGTATTCGCGCGTCTGCGCCCGCGCCGACGCCGGCTGCTGGCCCAGGAGGTAGTCGGCGACCTCGTCGAGGCGGTCCTCGGAGAGGTCGGTGTCGGGCCCCAGCGCCTCCAGCGCCAGGTGCGCGCGGTCGCGCACGGCCTCGGCGTCCATGCGCAGGACGCTCGACAGGTCGTCGTAGCTGCGCCCCTGCTTGAGCAGGAGCTGCAGCACGGCGCGCTGGTCAGGGGGCAGCTGCTCTATGCCGGCCATCTACGGTTGCGGACACTAGCGGAGGCGTCGGTCGCTCCACTGAGACAGGCTCTAAGGTCCGCCGCCGTGGAGCCGGCGCCCCTGATCCCCTACGAGCAGACCTTCGACGCCCTCTACGGCCTGGAGCTGCTGGGCCACAGCGACGACGAGGCGAGCGCCCGGGTGGCCGTGCGTGACGCCGTCAAGCAGCCGATGGGCGTCGTCCACGGCGGCCTGTACGCCACCATCGCCGAGTCGCTGGCCTCCCTGGCCACCGCAGCCGTGGTCATGCCGCAGGGAAGCATCGCGATGGGCCTGTCCAACGCCACATCGTTCCTGCGCCCCATCACGCAGGGCACGGTCCACGCGCACGCCCGGCGCGTGCATCGCGGACGTACCACCTGGATCTGGGACGTCGAGATCCGTGACGACGCCGGCCGCGTGTGCGCGATGACGCGCGTGACCATCGCCGTGCGTCCGGCGCCCGAATCGTAGCGCGCGGTGGGACACGCGGTGATACACTTGGCACGTGCCGACGAGCCACCGCCGCATCCAGGTGCTTCGCGACGAAGCGCTCGAGCGGGCGCTCACTCACGCCGCTCCTCACCTCGAGGAGGGGATCTCGGCGAGCCGAGCGGTCCATGACCTCGCGCTCGTGGGAGCGCAGCACGTGGCCGAGGGCCACACGCGGGATGACGAGGAACGGGAGGCCGCGCTCCAGTGGCTCGTCGCCGTGTCCACGCGGGAGCAGCCCGCCATCGACTGGGAAGCCTTCGCGCGCCTCGACGAGGAGGCATGGGGCGGCAGGTAGAACGCGCCGAGAAGCCCTACGGCGACCGTGTCGTGGTCGTCGACAAGTCGGCGTGGGAGCGGGCCCACCACCCGCACGTCCGCGAGGAGTGGACAGCGGCCATGCTCGGGCGCCAGATGGCGCTGAGCTCAGCCACCAAGCTCGAGATCCTCTATTCGGCGCGAAGCTCGGAGGACTTCGACCGGCTGGCGGCTGCACTGGACGAGCTGCGCCACGCGCCGCTGGACGAGGGCGTGGCCCGTACAGCCCGCGGTGCGATGCGGGCGCTCGCCAGGCGGGCTTCGCATCGCATACCGATCGCCGACTACCTCGTTGCCGCCTCCGCGCAGGAGCGCTCACTCGACGTCCTGCACTACGACCACCACTTCGACCTGCTCGCCGAGGTGCTGACCTTCGACTCGGTCTGGCTCGCGCCGCCGGGCACCCTCTGACGACAGTCTTCCCTACGAGCGAGGCCCGTCCGGTGAGGAAGGCCCGGGCGGTAGCCCTTCATCCCCCATACCGATTCGTGATCGGCATGCGGCGGTCGCGGCCGAAGGCCCTGGAGGTCACCCGGGGCCCGGGCGGCTGCTGGCGGCGCTTGTACTCGGCGACGTCCACCAGGCCGATCACGCGGTCGACGGCGTCGGCGTCAAGGCCCCGCGCGACGAGCTGCTCGCGGCCCAGGTCGTCCTCCACGTAGCCCTCGAGGATCGCGTCGAGGGTCTCGTAGGGGGGCAGCGAATCGTCGTCGCGCTGGTCGGCGCGCAGCTCGGCCGATGGGGGACGGGTGACGATCTCGTCGGGCACGGGGGAGACGGGGTCGCGGCGCGAGCGCTCCTCGACGAGGCGGTAGACCAGCAGCTTGGGCACGTCCTTGATGACCGCGAAGCCGCCGGCGCTGTCGCCGTACAGCGTCGAGTAGCCCACCGACATCTCGGACTTGTTGGCGGTGGTGACCACCAGCCAGCCGAACTTGTTGGAAAGGGCCATGAGCAGGTTGCCGCGGATGCGGGCCTGCAGGTTCTCCTCGGTGATGTCGGGGTCCACGTCGGCGAAGACGTCCGCGAGCAGGGCGTCGTAGCGGCCCATGAGGTCCTCGATGCGCAGCTCGAGCACCCGCAGGCCGAGGTTCGCGGCCAGCGCCCGCGAGTCGGCCTGGGTGCCCGGGGAGGAGTGGGGCGAGGGCATGATCACGCAGGTGACGCGGTCGGCCCCCAGGGCGTCGACGGCCACGAGGGCGACCAGCGTGGAGTCGATGCCGCCCGAGAGCCCCAGCACGACCTTGCCGAAGCCGTTCTTGTGGACGTAGTCGCGCAGGCCGGTGACCAGGGCGGCATAGACCTCGGCCTCGTCGTCGAGCAGGTCGGCCACCTCGCCGGCGGGGCCGGGCGCGGGCGCGTCCTCGTCGCCCAGCACGGTGAAGGCGCCCAGGTGGTCGACCTGCGGCTCGATGCCGCGCGCGGCCGGGCGGCGGCGCGTGTCGCGCAGGCGCGCGGCGCGGGCGGCCGTGGGGTCGATCGTGGCCACCAGCAGGTGCTCGGCGAACTGGGGGGCGCGGGCGATCACCACGCCCTCGTGGTCGATGACCACGGAGTGCCCGTCGAAGACCAGCTCGTCCTGGCCGCCGACCAGGCCGCAGAAGGCCACGCAGGCGACGCTGTCCTTGGCGCGCTGGGCGATCATCTGCTCGCGCTCCAGCGCCTTGCCCGCCTGGAAGGGGGAGGCGGAGAGATTGAGCACGACGGAGGCGCCCGCCAGCGTCTCCTCGGTCATGGGCGGGCCGGGCTGCCAGATGTCCTCGCAGACCGTCAGCCCCACGGTGACCCCGTCGACCTCGATGACCGCAGGGCGAGTGCCCGACTGGAAGTAGCGCACCTCGTCGAACACCCCGTAGTTGGGCAGCGACTGCTTGCGGTAGATGCCGGCCAGGCGCCCTTGCGCCAGCACCGCCGCGGCGTTGTAGACGTCCGCCGCGCGCTCGGGGAAGCCCACGACGGCGACGATGCCCTGCGCACGGGCGGCCAGGCGCTCCACGGCTGCCCGGGCGTCGGCCAGGAAGTGCTCCTTGAGCAGCAGGTCCTCGGGCGGGTAGCCGGTGATCGCGAGCTCCGGGAAGGCGACGAGCTGGGCGCTCTCCTCGCGTGCGCTGTCGATCAGGTCCGCGATGCGTTCCTCGTTGCCCGCGATGTCGCCGACGACGGCGTTGACCTGACCCAGGGCGACGCGCAGAGGGCGGGCCATCACTCCTCCGTCTTGCCCAGCCAGAAAGAGACGAACTCCTCCAGCTCGGGGTCGTCGGGCTCCTCCACGGTGAGCGAGCTGCCGGCCGAGACCGCCTCGATGCCGTCGATCGAGGCGTCCTGCTCGACGACGACGGCCTGGCCCGTGGCCCGCAGCGCGCTGGTCGGCTCGCCCGCGACCTTCTCGCCCAGCGCGCGCAGCCCGGGCAGGTCGGCGCCATCGCCCGTGCGGAGGAAGACGTTGCCGGGCGTCTCGATCTCGTCGGCCAGCGGGGGCAGCTCCTCTCCCGGGCTGCGGGGCTGCTCGCCCACCGTGGACGCGTCGCGCGCGTTGAAGAAGGCCAGCACACCCACGACCCCCGCCAGGCACAGGACGAGGGTCACGAGGAACGTGAGGACACGCCTCACGGTGCGGGCACGGGGCAGGGGCAGGGGCACATGGCGCCGAGCCTACCCGCGGGCCAGGTCACGTCCCACCCGCCCGGCCCGCGCGCGGCGGTATTGACAGTGGATATAATGTTGGCTCAACACTGGCTCTACAGACATTGGACATCATCATGCGACTTGACGATCCAGCCACCTTCGCCCGCACCTATGACGACCACGCCCGCAGCGTCTATGCCGCCGCGCTGCGCGTCACCCAGGACACCGCCCAGGCCCAGGACGTCGTCCAGGACGTGTTCCTGCGCCTGTGGCGCAACCCGCAGCGCTTCGACGCGCGACGCGGAGAGCTCGGCTCCTACCTCCGGCTCATGGCCCGCAGTCGCGCGCTGGACCTCTGGCGCGAGGCACAGGCCGCCGGGCGCGCCCGCGACCGACTGACCGTGGTCGAGGGCGGTCGGGTGAAGGCACGCGCGGAGCTCGACCCGACCAGGCCGGAGACCGCGCTCGAGCGCCGGGAGGGCCGTGCGGCCGTCCGTGTCGCGCTGGGCGAGCTGCCGCCCGCCCAGCGCGAGGCCCTGGTCCTGGCCTACTGGGGCGGACTGACCGCCGACGAGATCGCCCGGCGCACCGGCGCGCCGCTGGGCACAGCCAAGAGCCGGCTGCGCCTGGGCCTGACCAGGCTGCGCGAGGTGCTGGGGTCCGACGGCGAGGCCGCCACTCCCCTGGCCGCCTGAGTGGGACGATCCAGCCCGTAGGCTGCCGCTCGTGCCGATCCCCGGGGAGCCCTACGACGACGCGCTCCTGGCCCTGCACGCACACGCGATGGCCGCGCTGCCGGCGGGCACCCGCTGGTGCGACGCCCACACCCACATCGGTCACAACGACCCCGACGGCCTGACCGCCACGGCGGACGAGTTGCTCGCCGGGCTCGATCGCGCCGGCCACCATCGGGCGCTGGCCTTCCCGATGCACGAGCCCGACGGCTACCGCGAGGCCAACGACGAGGCGCTGCGCGCGGCCGCGGCCTCCGGCGGGCGCCTGGTGGCGATGGTCCGCGTCGACCCCAAGGCCAAGGGCGCCCTGGCCGAGGCCCGCCGCGGACTGGCGGCCGGCGCCGCGGGCATCAAGCTGCACCCGCGCAGCGACGCCTTCGGCCTGCCTCACCCGGTGGTCGAGGAGCTGGTGGCCGCGGCGGCGCGGGAGGGGCGCATCGTGCTGCTGCACGCCGGACGGGGGATCCCCTGCCTGGGCGAGGCCGCGGTGGACCTCGCGGCGAGCCACCCACGCGCGAATTTGATCCTCGCCCACGCGGGGATCAGCGATCTTGGCCTCCTCGCGTCCGCGGCCGCGGAGCTGCCCAACCTGTTGTTCGACACGAGCTGGTGGCAGGCCGACGACCTCGTCCAGCTCTTCGCGACCATCCCGCCCGGACGGATCCTGCACGCCAGCGACATGCCCTACGGCGGCGGGCGCATGGCCACGGTGACCACGGTGCGCCCGGCGCTAGAGGCGGGCCTGGGCCCCGACGCGCTGGCCGCCATCGCCGGCGGGCAGCTCGAGCGCATCCTGGCCGGCGAGCCGCCGCTGGACCTCGGCCCGCCGCCCGGCCCGCCGCCGGCGCCGCGCATCGAGGCGCGCCGCGCCCTGGCCTACCTCACCGCGGCGACCCAGATGGCCTTCGGCCAGGCCGACCCCGACGAGGCCCTCGCGCTCGCCCGCCTGGCCTGTCAGCACATGGACGATGACCCCATCCTGGACGCCGTCGACGGGCTCTGCGCCGCGGCGCAGGAGGCGCTGGCCGCCCGCGCCCCGGACACGGGCCGAGAGCGCTGGCCCGGCATCCACGAGCTGCTGGCGGCGCACCTGGTGGCCGGCACTCCTCGCGCCGGCCTGCCGGCCTGAGCGCGGCTCGCGGGCCCCGCGAGCCGGCTCGCAACCCGACCTCCACCGCAACTGCGTCGAGTGGGCGGTGTCACCGCCTGGACATGCAGGGGTAGTACCCTGCGAACGGTTGTTCGACCTGCCGAGTCGCGTCAGTCCTGAAACGGGCGCGAGCGGGGGACCCACTGCCGGCCGACGGGCGACCGTCTGACCGGCTGGGGCGAATCTGCGGCTACTGCCGCGGTAGCGCCATCCGGCGCGAGCCCGTCAGCTAACCCCGTAGGCAGCCAAAGGAGCGTTCTTGAAGCTGCACACGATGCACTCGATGCACACGAATCGCCCTGCGCGCGCCACGGTGGCGCTCGGGGCACTGGCCACTGCTGGAACCCTCGCCGCGGCCACCGCGCCGGCCGCCGCGCAGATCCCCGACCGGGGCGCGGGCATCGCCTTCCAGGTCGACGACGACCGTCTGCGCTACGGTGAGTCGATCGACGTCCGCGGCCGTGCCGCGGACCGTGACGAGGGCACGCTGGTGTCGCTGCTGTACCGCGGCGACACCCTCGACGACTGGATCGAGCTCGACGTCGACGAGCTCGACGGGGAGGGCCGCTTCCGGCTGGAGGGCGAGAACCGGCGGCGCAGCGGCGAGACCCGTGTCGTCGTCGGCCGGGAGACCGCGCGCGCGGCCGTGAACGGCGACGGCCTGGCGCCGGAGCGCACGAGCGACGCCGTGGGGATCACGATCGCGTCGCAGCTGCGTGCCGACGAGGCCGACGAGGCCACCGCCGTGCGCGCCGGAGGCACGGCGAGGGTGACCGGCAGGCTGCTTCCCGGCTTCGAGGGCCGCGAGGTCGTCCTGGAGGGCCGCGACGGCGACGGGTGGCGCACCCTGGACCGCGCGACCACCCGCGAGGGCGGCCGGTTCACGGTCAGCCACCTCCAGCAGCGCTCGGAGGCCTTCGAGGTGCGCGTGCGCTTCGAGGAGGACGAGATCAACACCGGGTGGCATGACACGCCGGGCCGCATGGCCTTCCTCAGCCGCGACGGCGCCTCGTGGTACGGCCCGGGCTTCTACGGGCGGCGTACCGCCTGCGGGCAGACCCTGACCGGCGACATCAAGGGCGTCGCCCACAAGACGCTGCCCTGCGGCACCCGCGTGGTGTTCAAGCGCGGCGACCGGACGGTGACCGCCCGGGTCATCGACCGCGGGCCCTACGTCGGCGGTCGCCAGTGGGACCTGGCCCCGGCCATCAAGCAGGCCCTGGGCTACAGCGGCGACGGCCCCGTATGGGCCGCCGTCGACCGGTAGGGCGTCAACGACGACAAGCACGACAGCGGCTTCCGCGGGCGGCCTTCTTCAGGCCGCCCGCGGCGCGTCCGGGGTGCCGGCGCCGGCCGGCGTGCTCGTTGGCCGCGCCGCCGGGCCGCGCGCCATCCTTCAGGGGTGGCCCGCATCGCCCATCTCGATGTCGACGCCTTCTACGCCAGCGTCGAGCTGCTGCGGCGCCCCGAGCTGCGTGGCAAGCCGGTGATCGTCTCGGGCAGCGGCCCGCGGGCGGTGGTCACCACGGCCAGCTACGAGGCGCGGGTCTTCGGCATCGGGTCGGCCATGCCCACCTCCCGCGCGCGGCGGCTGTGCCCGCACGCCGTCCTTGTCGCGCCCGACTTCCCGGCCTACCGGGCGGCCTCGGCGCAGGTCATGGAGCTCGTGCGCGCGCAGGTCGAGGGCGTCGAGGTGGTCGGCCTCGACGAGGCCTACCTGGACCTCGACGGCCTCGTCGCCCCGCGCGCGGCCATGCGCCGCCTGGTCGAGCAGATCCGAGCGCACACGGGCCTGACGGCGTCGGTGGGCATCGGGCCCAACCGCCTGGTGGCCAAGGTGGCCTCCGACGCCGAGAAGCCCCGCGGCTTCGTGGTGCTCAGCCGCGAGGAGGCGTGCGCGCGCTTCGCCGCCGCGTCGCCGGGGCTGGTGCCCGGCATCGGGCCCAAGACAGTCGCGCGGCTGGAGGCCATGGGCATCACCACGCTGGGCGCCCTGGCCGCCGCGCCCGAGGGGGAGCTGGTCGTGCGTTTCGGCGCAAACCACGGGCGCGATCTGCGCCTGCGGGCGGCCTTCCAGGGCACGGCGACCATCACCCCGGTGCGCATCGCCGTGTCGGAGTCGCGCGAGCGCACCTTAGACGCCGACGTCGGTGACCCGGCGCGCCAGGAGGCGATCCTGCGTGATCTGGCGGAGCAGCTCTGCGAGCGCCTGGCCCGCCAGGAGCGCCGCGGACGCACGATCGCCATCAAGGTGCGCCTGGACGACTTCACCACCGTCACGCGCGCACGCACGCTGGCCGCGACGACGTGCGAGGCCGGCGTGGTCGCCGAGGTGGCCGTCGCGCTGCTGCGCGACTACGCCCCCCCGCGGCCCGTGCGGCTGCTGGGCGTGCGGGTGGCCGCCTTCGCGATCGGCGATCCGCCCGTCACCGACCAGCTCGCGCTGCCCCTGTAGGTTGGCAGCGATGATCGAGGTCGACGGACGGGCGGTGCACGTGGGGCGCCGGGGCGCGGGCGAGCCGCTGCTGCTCATCGCGGGCCTGAGCCACCACACCGCCCACTGGGGCGACGAGTTCCTCGACGCGCTGGCGCGCGACTTCGAGGTCATCACGATGGATAATCGTGGCACCGGCGGCTCCGCGCGCGCCGACGGGCGGTTCACGCTGCCCGAGCTGGCCGGGGACGTGGCGGGGGTGCTCGCCGTGCTCCAGATCGACAGCGCGCACGTCCTGGGCGTCTCGATGGGCGGGATGATCGCCCAGGAGCTCGCCCTGGGGCACCCGGAGCTGGTGCGCACGCTCACCCTGGGCTGCACGTTGTTCGGCGGCGAGCGGGCCGTCAGGACTGCGCCCGAGGTCATCGAGTCGATCAGCGAGGCGGTGATGTCCGGCGACCGCGAGCGCGCGGTCGTCAACGGGTTCGAGGTCAGCCTCTCCGAGGCCCACCGGGCCGACCCGGCCAACTTCGAGCGCTTCAAGGCGGTGACGCTCGACCGTCCCGTGTCGGTGTCGGTGCTCCTCATGCAGCTGGAGGCCATCGAGGCCTTCGACGCCGCCGACCGTCTCGTGTCGCTCGACGTGCCCACGCTGGTCATCCACGGCACCGAGGACCACCTGATCGAGGTGCACAACGGCGAGATGGTCGCCGAGGCGATCCCCGGCGCGCGGCTGGAGATCCTCGACGGGGTCGGGCACCTGTTCTTCTGGGAGCAGCCGCAGCGCAGCGCAGCGCTGGTGCGTGAGCACGCGCTCGCAAGGGCTTGGGGCTCTCAGTAGAGCGCGGCGGCCAGGCGCCGGCGCGCGTCGCGCGCGAGAGGATGCTCGACGCCCAGGTCATCCAGGACGCCGACCACGACGCGGCGCACGTCGTCGCGGTGGCCGTCGGAGTCGGGCAGGACGGCGAGCAGCGCGTCGATGGCGCGCTCGTGCTCGCCGGCGTCCAGCGCCCGGAAGGCGTCGTGCAGCGGCGGGGTGCCGGCCTGCTCGAGGCGGATGCGCGCGGCCAGGCCCTCCACGGCGAAGCCGCTGGCGTTGACCAGCGTCGCCAGCGCCTGCTCGTGCTCGCCGCGCTCGTGTTCGAGGCGGGCCAGCGCCAGGGCGCCGTCCGAGCGGTTGGGATCGAGCTCCAGTGCGCGGCGCAGGGAGACCTCGTCGCCGGCGGCGACGAGCTGCTCGGCCTCGCTGGGTACCAGCGCGTCGAAGAACTGGGACACGCGGGCGGGCGGCTGGGCGCCCGTGAACTCCGAGACCACGCGGCCCCCGCGGAAGGCCTTGACCGCCGGAATGCTCTGGATGTCGAACTGGGCGGCGACCTGCCGGTTGGCCTCGGTGTCGACCTTGGCCAGCACGACCTTGCCCTCGCGCTGACGGGCGGCCTCCTCGAGCACCGGCGTGAGCTGGCGGCAAGGACCGCACCACGTCGCCCAGAAGTCCACCACCACGGGCAGGTCGCGGGACCGCGCGAGAACCTCGGCGACGAAGGTCTCCTCGGTGACATCGATTATCGCCATGGACGTGGAGAGAGTAGGGGACCCGTCTGCGGCGGCACGTGCGGGCCGTCGGCTCCCCTAGGTTTGGGGCCGTGCCCGCGCTCACCGTCACCTCCCCGGATGGCGTCGTACTGGCCGGCGAGGAGGCGGGGGAGGGGTCCCCGGTGGTCCTCCTGCACGGGCTCACCGCCTCGCGGCGCTACGTCGTCCACGGGTCGCGGGTGCTGGAACGCGGTGGTCACCGCGTGGTGGCCTACGACGCGCGTGGGCACGGGGCGTCGTCGCCGGCGCCGGACGCCGCGGCCTACGACTACGCGCTGCTGACCGCTGACCTGGGGGCGGTGCTCGACGACCGGGGCCTGGACCGCGCCGTGCTGGCCGGCGCCTCGATGGGTGCCCACACCATCGTGGGCTTCGCGCTGGACCACCCCGAGCGGGTGGCGGGGATGGTGCTCGTCACCCCGGCCCACGTCCCCGGCGAGGACGACCGCGCCGATCGCCTGGAGGCCTGGGACCGCCTGGCCCGCGGGCTGAGGGAGGACGGGGTTGACGGCTTCCTGGCGGCCAGCGACTTCTCGACCATGCCCCAGCAGTGGCGCGAGACGGTCACCCGCGTGATCCGCCAGCGCATGGAGCACCACGAGCACCTGGACGCCGTGGCCGATGCCGTGGCCGCCGTGTCTCGCTCGCGGCCCTTCGCGGCGCTGGAGGAGCTCGAGGGGCTCGAGCAGCCCGCGGTGGTGGTGGGCAGCCGCGACGCGGCCGACCCGACGCACCCGCTGCGCACGGCCAGCACCTACGCGGAGCTGCTGCCCCGCGGTCGCCTCGTGGTCGAGGACGAGGGCAGCTCGCCCCTCGCATGGCAGGGCGGCCAGCTCTCACGGGTGATCGCCGAGCTGGCCGCCGAGGCCATGCGGTAGGCCGCAGCGCTAGCCGTTGAGCTCCTTCTTCAGCGCAGAGGCGGCCGTGAACTTCGGGGCGTTGCTGGCCTTGATCTGGATGGTCTCACCGGTCGCGGGGTTGCGCCCCTCGCGGGCCGAGCGCTCGCTGACCGAGAACTTGCCGAAGCCGGCCAGGGACACCTCGCCGCCGCGCGACAGCTCCGCGCTGATGGCCTCCAGGGCCGCGTCGAGGGCATCCTTGGCGCTGCCCTGATCGATGTCGGCCTTGTCGGCCATCTCCTTGGCGAGATCCTGCTTGGTCATTGCGCGACTCCTCGGAAGTGGGTGACGAAGCGCGACAACGCTAGCGCGCAGCCCGGCGGCATGGGGATTTCGGGGTCTGTGTCAGCAGTCGGCGAGGGCGTCGAGGGCGTGACAGAGGTCGTCGCGACGGGTCGCGGGCAGTCCGCCGACGCGCTGGGTGAGGAGGTGGCGGTTGACCGGCTGCAGGTTGTCAAAGGAGGCCGCACACCGCAGGGGGAGACCCTCGTCCTCCCCGAGCGCCACCTCCGTCGGGATGTCGCGAACCGTCCGGGTCACCGGGGCCACGACGAGACGACGAAGGACAGGGATGGCCTCGTTGCGCGTGACGATCAGGACAGGGCGACGCTTGTCCTGCGCCTCCGCCCACCACACCTCGCCCTGTCGGGGCGCGTTCACCAGGGCTCTTCGGCGATCATCGCCGCCGTTGCGGCGTCCGGCCGCCCGAGGTCATCGCTGTTCTGGGGGATGCGGCGATAGCCGTCGACGATCGTCCGTCCGACAGCGTCACGGCGCTTCCGCTCGACGACGGCCTCTAGGCCGGCGCGGACGGCCTCGGAGCGCGAGGCGAACACCCCGGCCTCCACCAACCCGTCGATGGCCTGCGCGAGGGAGTCCGGCACCCGGGTGACGAGCTGGACTGGCATGCGCTCAGCATAGCGCTATGCAACACCTCTCGAAGGCGTTACTCGAGCGATCAGCAGAGCTCCGGGATGAGGTTTCCGTCCACCCGCTCGGACTCGAAGCCTGCCCCTGAGGGTCTCGCGGGTAGGCCGTGGTGGAGCCGACGGGCCCTACGCGACGAGGGAGCCGGAGGGCGATCGTGAGCGATGCAGCGCGAACCGACGTGGTCGTGGTCGTCGAACGCTCTGGCCGAGGAGATGGGCGGCGTCGAGGAGTGCATCTCCGAGCCCATCCCGGTGCCCGGCCAGGCGCCGTCCTGAGTTTGCGAGCGGTTCAGCGGGGCGGCCGGTCGCCGACCCAGTAGCGCGGCCCGGGGCCCAGGCGCGCCGCCCGGTCGTCGGGGTTGGCCAGCTTGCAGCGCTCCAGCGACAGGCAGCCGCACCCGATGCACTCCGTGAGCCCGTCCTTGAGGCGCTCGAGCTCGGCGATCCGTTGGTCGATCCGGGTCGCCCACCCGCCCGACAGGCGCGACCAGTCACGGCGCGTGGGCGCGCGGTCGGGGGGAAGCCTGGCCAGCTCGGCGCCGATCTCGTCGAGCGTCAAGCCGATCCGCTGGGCGAAGACTATGAACGCGATGCGCCGCAGCACCGGCCGCGGATACCGCCGATGTCCCGAGCCGGCCCGCTCGGAGGTGATGAGCCCACGCTCCTCATAGAAGCGCAGCGCCGACGCTGCCACGCCGCTACGCCGCGACACCTCGCCGATGGTGAGCAGGGTGGCCACAGCGGCAGGGGAGCAGGTCTCGCCCTGAACTTCAAGTGAGCTTGGAGTGCTGGCGGCGAACTCCTGATCGGGCGCCGCTCAACGCAACGCGGCCAGCGGGCGACGCTGGCGGCCGTCGGCATCGAAGTTCTCCGGCGCCAGCCAGGCCTCGAAGGCGGCGCGTGCGGTGGGCCACTCGCAGTCGAGCAGCGAGAACCAGGCAGTGTCGCGATTGCGGCCCTTGATGATCAGGTGCTGGCGGAAGACACCCTCGAAGGTGAAGCCCAAGCGCTCGGCGGCGCGACGCGAGCGGGCGTTGGCGGCGTTGCACTTCCACTCCAGGCGGCGGTTTCCCAGGTCGTCGAACGCGTGCCGGGCGAGCAGGTGGATCGCCTCGGTGGCCTGCGGCGTGCGCTGAAGCTCGGCGCCGAACCAGATGTGGCCGATCTCGATGCAGCCGTGGGCGGGCTCGATGCGCAGGTAGGAGACGACGCCGCCCGCCCGGCCGGTCGCCCGGTCGACCACGGCGAGGAAGAGCGGGTCGGTGCAAGCGGCACGCTCGACGAGCCAGGCGCGCAGCTCACCCGCCTCGGCGAAGGGACCGTAGGACAGGTAGCGCCAGAGGCCGGGGTCGGCTCCCGGGCCCTGCGCGGCGGCGAACAGGTCGTCGGCGTGGCGATCCGGCTCGAGCGGCTCGAGCGCCACGCGGTCACCCTGCAGCATTCGGTGCTCCGGCGCCCGCGCCGGCTTCCAGTCGGCGAGGTGAACGCCCTGTTGGGTCTCGGCGGTCATCGCTCCACCATCCTGGCGGCAGCGCGGCCCATGTTCCAGGGCCAGGACCCGCTCGCTACAGTCAGGCCCGGATGAGCGTCGACTCCAGCGGCGAGGTGGAGCACACGCCCAGGTCGCGCTCCCCTGCCGCCCGGGTGCTCGGCGCGGGGGCCCGCGGCGCCGGGCGCCTGGCCGGCGCCACCGGTGTCGACCGGGCGATCGAGGAGGCTGCCGAGGAGGCGATCGTCCGCGCGCTGCGCAGTCCTGCCGTCGAGCGGGCGATCGTGCGGGTGATCGTCGAGCAGAACGCCGTCCAGAGCGCGCTGGAGCAGGCGCTGACCAGCGACGAGGTGGCCGCCGCGATCGTGCGGGCACTGGACACGGAGGTGGCCGACCGCGTCTGGGGTGAGCTCCTCGCCGGCCCGAAGGCGCAGATGCTGGTGGAACGCGTTGCCGAGGCGCCCGAGGTGCGCGCGGCGATCGCCCAGCAGGGGATGGGCCTGGTGACCGACGTGGGCCGCCGGCTCACCGCGATCACCGAGGCGATCGACGATGCTGTGGAGGAGTTGATCCACCGGATCCTGAGCAAGCCGGGCCACGACTCCGAGACCACCCAGGTCGGCCTGATCACTCGAGCAGTGGCGGCCGCGATGGACCTCGCGCTGATCGGCGTGGCACTCTCGTTCGGCTTTGGCCAGCTTGCCTCCCTGGTTCCGGCGGCCACCGGGGGAGACGCCGGCCTCCCCCTCCTCGGGGTGCTCAGCTACGGCGCGCTCGCGGTCGTGATAGGCGGATCGGTGTTCGCCGCGTTCTGGGCGCTGGTGGGACAGACCCCGGGCATGCGCCTGCTGAGCATCCACCTGGAGCACAACGGGTCGCGGGAGATCGGGCTGCGGTGTGCGCTCAAGCGACTGTTCGCCATCCCGTTGGCGCTGCTGCCCGCGGGCCTCGGCTTCCTGGCCATCCTGCTCTCGTCCACTCGCCGCGGCTGGCACGACCACCTCGCCGGGACCATGGTGGTATACGACGAGGGGGCCAAGGCGACACCGTTCTCGACGCCCGACCCTCCGGTGTCCGCAACCGATCGCTGATCGAGACAGGTCGCTGGCCGAGGCAGGTAGTACGGTATTCCGTACCACGAGGAGGAAGCCATGCCGATCACAGCGTCCGAAGCCCGTAAGAAGCTCTTTCCGCTCATCGAGCAGGTCAACAATGATCGCACGCCCGTGGAGTTCACGTCTCGCCGAGGTGACGCTGTGCTGCTCTCCCGTCAGGACTACGAAGCGTTGGAAGAAACCGCACACCTGCTGCGGTCTCCCGCCAACGCCCGTCGACTGGTGGAGCGCCTTGCCCAGGCCCAAGGCGGTGATCGTGAGGAGCACCCGCTGTCGCGATGAGGCTGGTGTTCACTCCCAACGGCTGGGAGGACTACAAGCATTGGCTCTCTGCTGACCGCGCGACCCTCAAGACGCTCGCACGCGGCATGGGGGTGCCCTTCGATGTCGACCTGGGCCCGGGGCAGGACGGCGAGGTCGTGGCTGTCTACAGCCGCTGTCGCACCGAGCCCGACGTCATCCGGGTGCGCGACGAGTTCGGTGCCCGCGTGTTCAGCGACCCCTACCCGGCGTGGACCGCAGGGCCGGGGCTGCGACGTGTTTCGCTACGACTTCGACGCCGAGAACGAGACCCGCATCGCCGGGGCCAGCACCGACGGCGCCTCGGAGGTGCTGCCGTCGATCTGGCGTGATCGCGTCGTCTTCGTGCGTGTCTACGAGGAGCGCTCGGGCACCCGCGGGACCTACCCCTACATCTACACCCGCCCCCTCGACGGCGATGGGGGATCGGTGCGCGAGGAGGGCGGCAGCCGCGGCACCGACGGGCTGCCCGGCCCGACCCGCCTGGACCTCTACGGGCGGCGGCTGAGCTTTGTGTGGAACTACTCGACGGGCACCCCGCAGAGCGGCCGTATCGCCGGGACCAGCGAGGTGCGCCCCGATGACGTCGACTCCAGCGACCGCGAGGTTCTCAGCCAGGCCGACTTCGGCGACAGCTCGCCCGGCGGCTTTGCCAGCTACAGCGGGCCCACGGGCTCGGCCGGGCGCAGCTTCTATGGCTTCGAGCGCATCGAGCCCCAGGGCGAGGCCCGGCCGACGTCGACGACGTCGCTGCTGCTGCGCCATCGCATCACCACCGGCCAGCGTGGCGCGGCCAACGGCCCCGGCCTGCTGGTCGACACCGCCACCGACAACGCCGTCACCGTCACCGCGACCTCCCCGAACCAGGGCTCCACCGGCCCGACGCGCATCACCCGCAACGACGACACCACTTACTCCCGACTGACCGCCGCCCCCCGGGCGGCGGCGCAGCCCGCCGCTCAGGTGACCGAACCCGTGACACGGAGGTGACCGGCGACAGGTCGTTGTAGGACGGTCGAGTGACAGTAGCCGGGAGCGCTCGCGTCAGTGGGGCTGGCGGACGTCGAGTCCGAGCGTTCTTGCCGCAGTGGCGAGCCGGGCGTCGTAGCAGTAGACGCGTCCGAGCTCGCCGGCGAGGCTGAGCGCGGCGGCGAGGTGAAGCGCGTCGAGTGACCGAAGCTCGGGCGGCTCGAGGTCGGCTGCCGTCTCGAGCGTTGCGTCGTCGAGGGGCAGTAGCGTGATCGTGCTCAGTGCGGCGCGCGCCCGGACGAGGGCGACCGTGCCGTATCGGGACGCGGCGCGGCGGGCCTCCACTACGAGCAGCGCACTGCTCACGAGCGCGTCGCCGGTCGTCATCTCGCCGCGCAACGCGCGACTCTCGGGCTCGGACCTGACCAGCTTGATGAACGCCGAGGTATCGAGGTAGTCCGGCACTTACGCGCGGTCGGCGCGGATCTCGTCCAGTACCTCGCTGCTCGGAGGTCCGGCGATCGGCTCGCTCAGTTCTTCGAGCACGTCCAGCAGGCTGCCGTGCCCGCGCCGGGCGTTGCGCTCGGCCACGAGACGATCGACTGCCGAGGCGTGCGTAGCCGCCGGAACGAGTTGCGCCACCTCGGAGCCGCGGTCGGTGACCACGAATGACTCCCCGCCACGTGCACGCCGGGCGTAGCGGCTGAGGTTCTGTCGCATGGCGCGGATGCCCACTCTCTCCATGTGCGTCATCGTAGCGCGCAGGGGTGCCGCGATGTCCCGGGGGTCGTTCGCCGCTTCTGCAACTCCGACCCACGCCATAGGGCTCGCTGATCATGAGCTGCTCGACGAGGCGTCCGAACGGCACGATTCCGATGGAGGTGGAAAACTGACATCCAAGTGTCGCTCAACAGGTCGTCGAGCTCGGTCAAGGCTTCGACGGCTTCCGATGCTCGATAACGATGATTACGTAAACCGGGATACGAGCGTCCGACGCGCTGCTCACCGTCTGTTGATTGCCACTAGTGGATCGGCTTGCCGCCGGCTCCGGGGGGCTGCCGACAACTCGCAGGCGAGTGCGAGCGCGCGCTCGTAGGTGTCGACGTCGATCACCATCCAGCCGGCGATCAGGTCCTTGGTCTCCGCGAAGGGCCCGTCGGTGACCGGCGGTCGGCCCTCCCCGTCGTACCGGACGAACGTGCCCTCGGGCGAGAGCGCCTGGCCGCCGACGTACTCACCGGTCCCCTCGAGCCGGGTGGCGAAGTCGGCCATGAAGGGCTTGGTCTAGCATCGGCGCGAAATCCGCGGTACGCGTTGGTGGTACCGGAGGGCCAGCCATGACGAGTCCCTGCTCCAGACAGCACGGTGCGTGAGGAGGCCTGCTTGCTCAGCGATGTGATCTACATCTACGGCAATATTATACTCCGCCATGAGCTGCCGCAGGAAGACGTGACCAGCGTGACGGCATCTCGGGAGGGGTGCCCATGGCTCGTACGTTCGCTTATCGAAGCACGAGGTCTTCCACGCGTATTGGACCAGCGACGCTCCGGCAGGGTGGGCCAACGGAGGTATTGCCGCGATGGGCGTCTGGAGGACACGGAGGCCGACCGCGTGGATTGGCAGTGTGCAAGCCCACATCTCGCATAGCCAGCCCAAGGACCGAGCGGGCTCGGGATGCAGGAGGGCGGCAGCACGGACCTGTCGGACCTGGATTGGACGCGCCGGCCGTGGGACGGGGTCCAGGCGTACTCCGACTCCAAGCTGTTCGACGCGACCATTGCAGCCGCGATCGCACGCCGGTGGCCCCAGGTCGTCTCCAGCTCGGTCTCGCCTGGGTGGGTCGCGACGAAGATGGGCGGCGCCGGCGCCCCGGATGACCTCGACGCCGCGTCGGTCACCCAGGCGTGGCTGGCCGTCTCCGACGACGAAGCGGCGCTGCACAGCGGAGCCATGTACTACCACCAGACGCCGGTGCGGTCACCGGGTCGCGGAGCTCGGTCGGTTTAACCCCGCGGTGACGAGCGAGTCCTTCCAGGACGACCTCCTGGCTGCCCTCACCGAGCTCACCCGGACCGAGCTCCCAAGACGGATGGAGGGTTCCCATGACTGAAACGCCGAGCGGCGCGCGGACTTCTCTGATTCGACGCGCGGCGGAGAGCAAGGGGCTGCTGCTGGTCATCCGCTGCGGGGTGCCGCTGATCGACGTCTTCGACGTGGCGTCGATGGGCCCGGCGCTCCCAGAGATCGGACGGTGAGCACGACGACGAAGGACAGCGGCACAGGGCGCTTACCTCACGGTCTCGTCGGTCGGCTTCACCTCCGGGCTCGTGCTCGGTGGGGTCATGGCGGCCGCGAGTCGGGCTCGAACGGTACGCGACGCCACATGGACCAACGTAGCGCAGCCTGTAGCACGGGGTCTGTTCTCTCTCCCACCGAGACGGTGCCGTGGGTCAGCCCGTTCGGCGTAGGTCCCGAAACAGGCGGCTTGGCCGAGGCCTCGATGGTGGCCAACCTCTAGGTGGCGGGCGGCTCCTCGACCACGGCGATGTGGTTGCCGTCGGGGTCGCGCAGCATGAACAGCAGCGGAGCGCCGGGCGTGCGCATCGGCTCGGGATCGATGTCGATGCACCCGATGGCGCTCAGGCGCGCGTGCTCGCCCAGGACGTCCGGCGTCTCCACGCCGATCGAGCTGCCGCCGGGCTCGCCGCCCATCGGCGGGTTGAGAGCCAGACGCGCTCGCGACCCAGGCGGGGCCACCTCCAACCAGCGCATCTCGTCGTGCTCACCGAAGCGCGTGTCACCGCGCACCTCGAAGCCGAGCTTCTCGGTGTAGAAGGCCAGGGCCCGGTCCTGGTCGGCGACGGCGAACATGGCCACGCCGATGTTCGAGAGGGTTGTGTGGGACTGCGTGAAATCGCTCATGGCCCGTAGACCGCGCCACTAGGCCAAACTCATCGGTCCCCGGCACTGAGATGTCGCGGCCCTGCGCTCTGGGGCTAACGAAGACACCTGCCACTGCGATGCGGTCAGTAGGTCCTGCGGGTCGACGACACGGACCGGGGTTCAGCGCGAGGTGAAGTCCAGGATCAGCTGCGCCGCCTCGAGCGTCGAGGTCGTAGCCCTCGCGCAGCGAGTACCACGTTCATCGGCCGGCGTAGCGCCGGCGCAGGTAGACGCCGTCGTCCTCCAGCCCGATCCTGCGCACCTCAGCCCGACGCCCCGTCGATCTCCACGCCCTGGGCCTCGGCCCGCCCATTCAGATCGAGGCCCGTGGCGACCTTCCCGCCATCCAGGCCACCCATGAACGGCTCTTGCTCCAGTCGCAGCGACCCACCGCCGCTTCCGGGAGCCCCGTCGCTGTAGGTGGTGTCGTCGTTGCGGGTGATGCGCGTCGGGCCGGTGGAGCCCTGGTTCGGGGAGGTCGCGGTGACGGTGACGGCGTTGTCGGTGGCGGTGTCGACCAGCAGGCCGGGGCCGTTGGCCGCGCCACGCTGGCCGGTGGTGATGCGATGGCGCAGCAGCAGCGACGTCGTCGACGTCGGCCGGGCCTCGCCCTGGGGCCCGATGCCCACGACCTCGCCGTCCTGCCCCGGGCCCAGGTCGACGTCGAAGGGCACCCCATGCGCGGCTCCGGGATCGACGGCCAGTCGGGCAGCCTCACATGGCTCAGGTGGTGGGCGTGACGCGAATACACTCGCCGATCCTCGTGGCCGGCCCGGATGATTCACAGCTCCCCTCGGAGCAGGCCTTCGAGCAGGCGTACTACCCCGGCGGTCCGCTCACGATCGGCTTCGAGAGCGCACGGGTCACCTACTCCGAGTTCGCGGTCGACCTCTACAACAGCGGGGTCAACCAGATCCTCTCGGTGGCCGCGGTGCGCGACCATCGGCTGTTGCACTTCTCGATGGCGGACCTGCACGAGCGCGACGGGGAGTACGTCGCCGAGGCGGCGATCCTCGAGCTGGATCCCGCGTGGGATCGCACAGAGCCGCTTCACGCCCACCGCCATCTGAGGGTGGTCGACAGGTGCACCGTCCCGCTGACGGAGGTACAGCTCTTCGTCGTGCGCGGCGACGACATCCGCACCGAGCGAACCGTCAACATCGAGGTGCTGCAGTGGGCAGCCGCCCACGCCAAGGTGCTCGAGACCGTCGAGGCCACGCTCTCGACGACCGACAAGTACGCGCCGGTCGAGCGCGGCCCGCAGCTGCCCCACCCGGTCACCTTCTCCGCCGCGACGCTGCCGCAGGCGATCGAGGCGATCGAGCGCCTCCCCCGTGAGGAGCCCTACTTCGTGCTCAAGGATCGCTACGGCTACGGCTGCGGCGCCGACGTCCACCGGCTCGCCTTCGACGACCCCGGCCTGGAGGACGAGGTCGCCGGCTATGTCGAGGCCTACGGCCACGTCCTGATCCAGGAGTTCTGCGCCGAGGTCGGCGACGGCGACCTCGTCGTGACCTTCTTCGACGACGAGCTGCTCGGCGCGCTGCGGCGGATCCCCGTCGAGGGCGAGTGGAGGACGAACGCGAGCATCGGGGCCGACCAGGTGGGGATCACGCTGACGCCGGAGCAGGAATCGATCGCCCGCGCGCTCAAGCGCAGCTTCCCCGAGTGCCGCCTCGCCTCCGTCGACATGCTCGACTCGGGACGGATTCTCGAGATCAACGCCTTTCCCGGCGGGGAGGGGCTCTTGCGCAACTACGAGATCGTCCTCGGCGAGGTCGTCATGGACCGCCTCGAGAAGGAGCTGCTGGGAACAGGCGTCGAGCAGGAGGTGACGGCGCTCACCTGGAAGGCGGAGAAGCCGGGGCACTTCCCGACCGGTACGCGGTGGCCGGAGGTCGAGGAGCTCTACGCCGTCCACGAGCGTCAGCGCGAGGTCTACGACGTCCTCAGCGGTGACCGCTTCGACCTGGGTATCCGCGAGCTGATCGAGTTCGACCCCCGTAGCCCCGAGTACATCGTCTCGATCCCCCACGCCGGCGTCTTCGTTCCCGAGGTCTTCCGGGACCGCTTCCGGCTCGGTGAGGACGCGTTGGTCGAGATCGACCTCTACAGCGACCTCTGCTACGAGATGGCCGACGGGATGCACCTCCGCTCCGACCTGGCGCCGTTCTTCGTCGACATGAACCGGACCCGCGAGGGGGCCGACGAGGGCGAGCTGCCGCGTCATCTGACCAACCCGGCGCACGAGTACTACAGCGTCGAGGACACGCTGATGCTGCGCGAGCCCTACACGCCGGAGGAGGAGGAAGAGGTCCTCGGCTACTACGACCTCTACCACGGCCTCCTCGACCGGCTGATCGACCGTATGCGCCGGGAGCGCGGCTACGCGCTGCTCTTCGACTGCCACTCGATGACCTCGACCGGACTCGGCCGGGTCGCGGACAAGGGCGAGGATCGCGCCGACTTCGTGGCCGGGACCCTGGACGGCACCTCCGCCCATGGGGCGATCATCGACTCGTTCATGACCACGCTGCGCAACGAGGCCAGCGGGCACGGCCTCGGCCTGACGATCGCCAGCGACGTGCCCTACTCCGGCGGCTTCATCACCCGCAGCCACCATGATCCCGAGGGCCACGTCCACGTGATACAGCTGGAGGTGGCGATGGACGCCTACATGTACGAGGCCGTGGCGCAGTCCCCGAAGCGCTACGCGCTCAAGCGCCCGCGCCTGCGCATCGTCCGCCGCGCCGTCCAGGCGGCCTTCCGCGCCGCCGCCGAGGCGGCCGAGCAGATCTACCACTGAGCGCTCGGCGGCAGCCAGCGACCGGTCACGGATCCTTCGGGTCCGGGGTTGCGATGGTGCAGCGCAGGCCAGGTGCGCCGCTGATTCGTCGGTCGAGCGTGACGAGCGTCGCGTCAGTGAGCTCGGCGAGGGCGACGTAGCCGGCGTCGTACGGGCACGTCGCGGACGGCGATGGCGATACTCATTTGCTTGCGCCCACGACGTGGACGAGGCCGGCCACCCCTCGGGCGAGGCGGGCGTCGCGGGTGAGCAGCCATGCGCCGAGGGCCTGGGCGAGGGCCACGTAGAGGGCGTCGTAAGTCGTGCACACGTCGCGTAGCGCCCAGGCTCTGCCCAGTAGGGCGGCGTCGGGGTGACGACGCAGCGCGAGCTGCAGACATTCGACGCGAGCGTTGTCCGCGGTCGCGAGGTCGATCTTCGACCCGCGGAGGAGGCCACGGAGGGTCTGCGTCACCTCAACATCGACCAGCGACGGCGCATGGACGTCGTCCAGCATGGCTCGGCGCTCGACGTCCGAGCCTTCGCCCAGCAGGTACGCGACGACGACCGAGGCGTCGGCAACGACCGTCACTCTCGCCGGCCGTTGTCCCTCGCGTCGAGGATGTCGGCTGTCGTGACGCCGGCCCCACCGCGGGCGGCGAGGCGCGCATCGAGCTCTTCGGGCGTGGGCGCGCGGGCAGCACGCGTCACCTCGCGCAGGACATACTCGCTCAGCGAGGTCCCAGCCGCGGCCGCCCGCACCTTGAGCATGCGGTGGACGTCCTCGGGAACGTCACGGATCTGGATCAGGCCCATGCACAGATGATGAGTTCATCGCGTCGACATGTCAAGCACCCAGCGACCACGGCGTTCGCCGCCGTGGAGCGGCGCCTCTCACGCCCCCTCGAGCTCGCGCAGCACGTCGTCGGGGATCCCGTCGCGCACGCCGTCGGGAAGGCCGCTGAGGTCCAGCCCGTCGAGGAAGAGCACGACCGCGACGATCAGGCCCACGACGAGCAGCGAGAGGACCGTCGACAGCGCGCCGGTGACCAGGCCGACCATGGCCCTCATCCCCTTTCGTCGCGCCACGACGGCGAGCAGTATGGCCAGGAGGCCCACCGGCAGGGCCACGAAGAACAGCAGCCCGAAGCTGAGCACGACGGCCAGCAGCGCAAGGCTGCCCAGGACGGCGGACGCGGTGGACATGCCGGCAGCCTTTCCGGTGCCCCGCCGGGGCAAACGGAGACGACCACCGCTACGCCGCGGCGGGTGGCACGTGCGCGCCGCCGCCGGCGGCCACCGCCCGCGCACGGCGGGCCTGCGCCCGCGCGGCCGCGAGCTCGGCCGTGGTCAGCACACCCTCCTCGGGCGGCCACTCGGCCAGGCCGAGCCACACCAGGGTGGCCGGCCAGTCGATGGCCAGCCGCCGGCCCGCACGCACCATGCCCGCTGCGACGGCCCACGTCCCCAGTGCGCCGAGGACGGCGATGGTGAAGAGCATGGCCAGCACGCCCTCCGGTTCGCCGCCCGCCCGCCGCCTCCTGCCGGGCCCTGTCTTGCAAACCTGACCGCGGCGAGACGGAACGTCTCTCAGCCGGCGTCCGAGAGGCGCACGCTCTCGAGGCCGAGCACCTGCGCGAGAGTCGCCTCGTCCCCGTGCTCGGTCTCGGCCCCGCGCAGCGCCAGGTCGCGGATCTGGCGCGACCGGCTTGCGGGGCGGGATCGAGCACGTCGAGCGCTGCCGCCAGCTCCGGGTCGACCGTGACCTGGACGCGATGACGCGCGGTGGGCATGCACAGCGGTGTACCACCGGTTGGTGGACCGGATCGACGTGCGTGGGAGGCCCTCGGTGGGTAGGGGCTGGGATCCATGCGGACCTGGGCACCACCGGCCACGGTGCTCGCCATGGCCGGTGCGGGCTTCGTAGCGCTGCTATGGCTCTGGCTCACGGGCGGCGGCGAGGTCGACGTTCCCTGGGCGCCGACGCTGGACCTGCGCCTGCACCTGCGCCTCGACGGCCTCGCCGCGATGTATGCCCTCATGGCCACGGGGGTCGCGGTGCCGGTGTTCGTCTTCGCCTGGCGCTACCTCCCCCACCACCTGGCGCAGCAGGGACGGTCGGTGCGTGAGCAGCCCCGCTTCTACGCGCTGCTGGGCATGTTCATGGTGTCCATGGTCGGCCTGGCCCTGGCCCAGGACCTGATCCTGCTCTTCCTGTTCTGGGACCTCACCGCGGTCGCGTCGTACCTGCTCATCGCCTACGACCGCCAGGACGGCGGCGCCCGGCGCGCCGCGCTGATGGCCCTGCTGGTCACGGCGATCACCGCGGTCGCGCTGCTGATCGGGACCCTCCTGCTCTACGACCGCTACGCCACGTTCTCGCTGCCCGAGCTGTTCCGCGTGGCCGAGTCGAGCACCACGGTCACCGTCGCGGGGGCGCTGATCGCGCTGGCCGCTCTCGCCAAGAGCGCACAGGTGCCCTTCCACTTCTGGCTCGGGCGGGCCATGGTCGCGCCCACGCCGGTCTCGGCCTACCTGCACTCGGCGGCCATGGTCGCCGCCGGCGTGCTGCTCATCGGCCGCGTCTACCCGCTGCTGGAGCTCAGCCCGGTGCTGCTCGACGCGCTGGTCGTCGCGGGCTTCGCCTCGATGCTGGTGGGCGGCGTGCTCGCGCTGTCGCGTGACGACCTCAAGCAGGTGCTGGCCTACTCGACCTTCAGCCAGTACGGCTACGTGGTCTTCCTCTACGGGCTGGGCGGCGAGTCGGGCGTGGGCGCCGCGGCGTTCTACGTCGTCACCCACGCGGTGGCCAAGTGCGCGCTGTTCCTCACCGCGGGCGCGGTCACGCGCGCGACCGGCGCCCAGCGACTGTCCGAGCTGGGGGGCCTGGCGCGGGCGATGCCCGTGGTGGCCGCCGGGTCGCTGGCCTGCGCAGCGACGGTCGCCTCGCTGCCCCTCACCGTCGGCTTCTTCGCCGACGAGCTGCTGTTCAAGGCCGCGCTGGAGCGCGGATGGGTGTTCGCCGCCATGGCGCTGCTCATCGCCGTCCTCACGCTGGCCTACATGGCCCGCTTCTGGACCGGTCTGTTCCTCGGCGCCCCTCGCACCGAGGCCGGCCCGGTGCCGGGCGCCATGGTCGCGCCGGTCGGCGTGCTGGGGGCGATCTGCCTGGTCGCCGGCCTGGTGCCCGCTCCGTTCGCGGCGATCGCCCAGGACGCGGCGACGCCCAGCCTGCTGGCCGCGGTGCCCGTGGAGGCGCGCTACTACCTCGACCTGCGCGCGGAGAACCTCCTCGCGCTGGCCACCTTCGCCCTGGGCGCCCTGGTCCACGCCGGGCACCGGGCGGTGCCCGCAGCGGCGGAGGCGGTCGCGCGGCTCGGCGAGCGACTGGGCCCCGAGCGGGCCTACACGGCGGGGCTCGCCGCGCTCAACGGCCTGTCGGATCGCGTCCACGACCTCGAGGTGCGCGACTTCCGCGGTCGCGTCACCGCGATCTTCCTGCCCAGCGGGGTGCTCTTCGCACTGGCCTTCGTGCTCACGCCGACCGTCGGCGCCTACGCGGTCGGCTCCTTCAGCCTCGGGGACCTGCCCCTCGTGCTCATGCTGGGCTTCGCCGCCTGCGTCGCGGTGGCCGCGACGCGCCCGCGCGGGCACCTGACCATGGTGCTCACCCTGGGGACCGTCGGCTTCGCGCTGGCCGTCGTCTACGCGCTGCTGGGCGCGCCCAACGTCGCGCTGGTCGCCGTGCTGGTGGAGACGATCGTCGCGCTGCTGTTCATCGGCGTGCTCTCGCTCATCCCCCGGGAGGTTCTGCGCAGTCAGATGCGGGCGACGCGCGAGCGACGGGGCACCCGCTTCCGCGACCCCGCCGTGGGCCTGGTCGCCGGCGCCACGGTCTTCGTGCTGGTCTGGGGAGGCCTCTCGCGCACGGGCGGTGAGGGTGACGCCGCCCGGCGGCTGACCGAGCTTGCCCCCGAGGCCCACGCCGACAACGTCGTCACGGCGATCCTCGCCGATCTCCGAGCGCTGGACACGCTGGGGGAGATCACGGTGGTCGCCGTCGCGCTGCTGGGCGTCACCAAGCTGCTGCGTCGCGGGAGGCTGTGGTGAGCAGCGTGGTCACGCGGGTCGTCGCGCGCATGCTGCTGGCGCCCATCCTCGTGGTGGCCATCGCCATCCTGGTCAAGGGCTTCGCCGACGTGGGCGACGGCTTCAGCGCCGGCGTGGTCGCCGCGCTGGGCATCCTGCTGCAGTACGTGACGCTGGGGCGCGAGGAGGTCGAGCGCACCCTGCCCGTGCGCCTCCTCCCCCATGCGGCGTTCGTCGCGCTGCTGGGCGCTCTCGCCGTCGCGCTGGTGCCCCTGTCGCGCGGCGACCCGATCCTGACGCACTCCCCTCCCGCGGGCGCCGAGGTGACGACGGTGGGCAAGCTCGAGCTGATGACCGCGGTGGCCTTCGACGCCGCGGTCTTCGTCCTGGTGCTGGGCGCCGTGGTGGGGATCGTGCACGCCGTGGCCCGCGCCTACGAGGAGATGGAGGCCACATGACGCTCGCCTTCGCCCTGGCCGCCGGCGTGCTGGCCGGCTCGGGCGCCTACCTGGCCCTCAAGCGCGACCTGCTGCGCGTGGTGGCCGGCATCGTGCTGATCGCCAACGCGGCCAACCTGACGCTCATGGCCAGCGGGGGCACCCGGGGCGAGAGTCCCATCCTGCCCGTGGAGGGCGAGATCAGCGACCCGCTGGTGCAGGCGATGACCCTCACCGCGCTGGTGATCGGCTTCGCCGTCATCGCCCTGCTGCTCAGCCTCGTGTACCGCGTCTACACCGGCTACGACACGCTGGACCTCGACGAGCTCTCCAAGGAGGAGGCCCGCCACGCGCGTGAGATCGATCAACAGGCTCGCGACGACGACGACGTGGCCGAGGCGGAGGGCCGATGAGCCTCGCCCTGCCGCTCGGGCTGGTGTGGGCCGGCGCGGCCGTCACCGCGCTGCTGGACGGGCGCCGTCGCTGCGTGGCCTGGCTCGCGGTCGGCGTGCTGGGCGCCGGCTTCGTCGCCCTCTGCGTGCTGCAGGCCCACGTGCTCGTCGACGGCCCGCGGACGATCGTGGCCGGCGACTGGCCCGCCGGCGTGGGCATCGCCCTGCGTGCCGACGCGCTGGGCGTCGTGTTCGCCGTGCTCTCGATGGGCGTGCTGCTGGCCGGGCTGGCCTACGAGGTGGTCGACGACCTGGAGTCGCGGCACACCCCGGCGCTGGTGCTGTTCATGGGCGCCGGGCTGACCGGGGTGTTCCTCACCGCGGACATCTTCAACTTCTACGTCTTCTTCGAGCTGACCATGGTGGCCTCCTACGCGGCGAGCACCTACGGCGGCGAGCGCCACCAGATCGGCGCCGGGTTCATCTTCGCGATCGTCAACCTGCTGGGAACGTTCCTGTTCCTGATCGGCCTGGCGGCCATCTACACGGTGACCGGGACCCTGGACATGGACGGTGTCGGGTTCGCGCTGGCCCAGAGCGAGCCAACCGCCGTGGCGCTCATCGGCGTCTCGGTGCTCGTCGCCTTCTCGATCAAGCTCGGCCTCTTCCCCTTCCACTTCTGGCTGCCGCCGGTGTACGTCGGCGCCACGCCGGGCGTCGCCGCGATGCTCAGCGGAGCGGTGGCCAACGTCGGCAGCTACGGGCTGCTGCGCTTCGGCGGCGACCTGCTGCCCGACCTCTTCGCGGCTGGCGCCGGGGTGCTGGCGGTGCTGGGCAGCGCGAGCATCGTCTACGGGGCCATCCAGGCCATCTCGCGACGCAGCGCCTCGGAGGTACTGGCCTACTCGGCCATCGGCCAGGTCGGCTACGTCCTCATCGCGCTGGCCGTGGGAGGGCCCGTGGGCTACGCGGCGGCGATCCTCTACGCGATCGTCAACGCGCTGAACAAGGCGCTGCTGTTCCTCACCGCACGAGTGCGCGGCTGGCTCGTGGGCGCCTGCTTCGCCATCGGCGCCCTCAGCGTGGCCGGCGTGCCGCCCAGCGCCGGGTTCTTCGGCAAGGTCGAGCTGTTCCGGGCGGGGATCGACGCGCGCAGCGCCGTCCTGGTGGCGCTGATCTTCCTGGGCGGGGCGCTGTCGTTCGTCTACATGTTCCAGATCTACCAGCGCGACTTCTGGCGCGACCGCCACGACACCTCCGGCGGGCGGGCGCTGCAGGTGCCCGGGGTGCTGCTGGCGCTCGTGGTCCTCGGGCTGGGGCTGTGGCCCGAGCCGCTGCTGGCCGTGAGCCGCGAGGCGGCCGCCACGCTGACCGGAGGCCAGAGATGAGCCTCGCGCTGCGCCTGGGCAGCCTCACCCTGATATACGCGCTGGCGCTGGCGAGCTTCGCGCCGGCGGACCTGGCCACCGGCCTCGTGCTCTCCGCGGCCTGCCTGGCCGCCGTGCGCGGCCTACGCGGGCCCGACGACACGCCCGCGGGGGAGCTTGCCCGGCGGGTGGCCTTCTTCCCCGTCCTCCTCGCCGCGGTGGCCGGGGAGGTCGTGCGAGGCACATGGTCGGTAGGCCTCATCGTGCTCGGCCTGCGCCCACTGCCGTGCCCCGGCATGGTCGAGGTGCCGATGGAAAGCCGCTCGGAGAGCGGCATGGCCGCCGCGGCCGTCCTCACGACCCTCGCGCCCGGGGACGTGGTGGTCGACATGGATGTCGAGCGCCAGATCATGCTCATCCACACCATCGACGCCAGCGACCCCGATGCGGTGCGCGAACGCCTCCGCCACCTACGCGAGCGCTACGGACAGCGGGTGTTCCCCTGATGGACACGCTCGTCGACATCGCCCTGGTGTGGCTCGTCGTGCTGCTGGGGGCGTGCGCGGTCCGCGTGGTCGGCGCACGCTCGTCGGTCGCGCGCATCCTCGCCCTGGACACGCTCGTGCTCGTGCTCATCGGGCTGCTCGTGCTCTACTCGGCCTCGCGCGGCGTGTCCTACTTCCTGGATGCCGCGCTGATCCTGGCCCTCCTGGGCTTCGTGGCCACCCTCGCCGCGGCGCGCTACTACGGGCGCGGGAGGCTCTTCGGCTGATGGACGCGGTGCTCTCCGTGGCCGCCGGCGTCCTCGTGGTCTTCGGCCTGCTCCTGCTCACCATCTCAGTGCTGGGCATCTACCGGATGCCCGACGTCTACACCGAGGTCCAGGCCACCGCCAAGGGCGCGGCCCTGGGGATCGTCGCGCTCGTTCTGGCCGCGCTGCTCACAGGCGACGGGCCGGTCATCGCGCGCGCCGTCCTCATCGCCGCCTTCCTGCTAATCACCGCTCCCCTGGCGGCCCATGCGCTGGTGCGCGCGGCCTACCTCAGCGACGAGCCGATGTACCGCGGCGACGACGAGGACGGGGCCACAGAGGGATGACGTGGCAGCCCGGGCGCACGGCGAGGGCTCGCGGTCCGGATCACACGTCGACCAGGCGCCATACGACGTCGGCGTCGTCCTGCAGCGCGAAGGTCCAGCGCTCCCCACGGGCTGCCTCCCGCTCGCGCGAGCCCTCCAACACCGCCTGGGTGAGGCCATCCTCCCGCTACCAGCGCGCGTGGTGGCGGACGGCCACGCCCTGGCGGGCACGAGCCGCAGCGAGCTCGAGCATGCCCTGATCACACGGGCGCGTCGCCGCCGGCCGGCTGGACCAGGAGATGTGCCGCCGCTCCGACTCGCGCGTAGGTGGTCAGTGCGCGGCGATCGAGCGTGAGCAGTTGGGCTCCCGCCGCGCGCGCCGTGAGCGCGATCAGCCCGTCGTAGACGGCGCCCCCCGAGACCCCCTGCTCGCTGAGTCGTGCAGGCACGCTGGCCTGCGCCTCCTCGGGCAACGTCAGGCGAGGCGTCGTGAAGGTCCGTCGCAGGAACTCGACGACCGTGGCGGGCGAGGCCCTGAACGGCTCCGGCAGCCTCGTCAGCACCGAGTAGGCCTCCAATGCCGTATGGGCGGCCAGGTGCGGACGCTCCCCCAGCGTCGTGCGTGCCACCTCGTGGTGCTCGTGCCATGCGCCGAAGCTCGCCACCACGACGGACGTGTCCAGAACGATCAACGGCGGACGCGCTCGAGCGTGTCGCGGACCAGCTCGGTCGTGAGCGTGGGCATCTCGCGATCGGCGACGGCGACGACGCCGTGCTCCGTCTCCTCCAGGCGCATCGGGGTCGCTGGAACGTCGATCTCGATGTGACCGTCGACGACGCTGAGCTCGAGCTCGGTCCCCGCAGCGAGCCCGAGGTCGTCGCGCACCGGCTTCGGGACGACGATGCGTCCTGCCGCGTCGATGGTGGTGCGCATGGCAGGAGAATACCATGCTGGCGGCCGGGTAGCGTGGGCCCATGACCACCGCATCTCCGCCCTCCTCCACCTCCGCTGCCCGCCCGCCCACCGGCTCGAAGCGCATCGACCGAGCCACGCTCGAAGCGCTCGCCGCGCGGGTTGCCGCGGGAGGCGGCCGGGAGCGCATGGAGGTCGAGAAGCCCTTCACCGGCGAGGTGCTGGGCACGGTGCCGCGATGCACCGCCGACGACGTCGAGACGGCCATCGCCCGTGCCCGGGTCGCGCAGGGGACGTGGCGACGGACGAGCTTCGCGCAGCGCAAGCGGGTGCTGTTGCGCTTCCACGACCTGGTGCTGTCCCGTCAGGCCGAGATCCTCGACCTCATCCAGCTCGAGTCGGGCAAGGCGCGCCGCCACGCCTTCGAGGAGATCCTCGACGTCGCCATCGTCGCGCGCTACTACGCCAACACGGCACAGCGCCACCTGCGCAGCCACCGCCGCCGCGGCGCGCTGCCCTTCCTCACCGCCGCCCAGGAGCACCGCCACCCCATCGGCGTGGTGGCCATCATCGCGCCCTGGAACTACCCCTTCACCCTGAGCATGAGCGACGCCACCCCGGCGCTGGCGGCGGGCAACGCCGTGGTGGTCAAGCCCGACAGCCAGACGCCGTTCTCCACCCTGTGGGGCGCCGCGCTGCTGGAGGAGGCGGGGCTGCCTCCGGGCCTCTTCGAGGTGGTCACCGGCGCCGGTTCGCAGCTGGGCGAGCCGCTCATCGGCGGGTCGGACTACCTCATGTTCACCGGCAGCACCGCGACGGGGCGCAAGGTGGCCGCGCAGGCGGCGGAGAACCTCATCCCCTGCTCGATGGAGCTGGGCGGCAAGAACGCGATGATCGTCCTGGACGACGCGTCGCTGACCAAGGCGGTCGACGGGGCCACCCGCGCGCTGTTCTCCAACGCAGGCCAGCTCTGCATCTCCGTCGAGCGCCTGATGGTGCACGATTCGGTGGCGGACGAGTTCACGCGCCGCCTGGTCGAGCGCACGCGCGGCATGAAGCTCGACGCCGGGCTGGACTACCGCGCCGAGATGGGCTCGCTGGTGTCGGGCACCCAGTTGGAGACCGTGCGCGAGCACGTCGAGGACGCGACGGCCAAGGGAGCGACCGTCCTGGCCGGTGGGCGCCCGCGGCCCGACATCGGCCCCTACTTCCACGAGCCGACGCTGCTGGACGGCGTGCGCGAGGGCATGACCTGCTTCGAGGAGGAGACGTTCGGTCCCGTGGCCGCCGTGTCGACCTTCGCCTCCGAGCAGGAGGCGATCGCCCGGGCCAACGCCAGCGACTACGGCCTGAACTTCAGCCTGTGGACCGCCGACGCCGCGCGGGGCCGGCGCGTGGCCGCGCAGCTCGAGGCGGGCACCGTCAACGTCAACGAGGGCTACGCCGCGGCGTGGGCCTCGGTCGACGCACCGATGGGCGGCATGAAGAGCTCGGGCCTGGGCCGCCGCCACGGCGCCCACGGCATCCAGAAGTACACCGAGGAGCAGACCGTGGCGCTCCAGCGCGTACTGCCCATCGCGCCGCCGCGCTTCGTCGGCCAGCGGCCGTGGGGCAAGGCGATGACCGCCAGCCTGCGCCTGCTGCGCCGCCTGCCCGGCGTGCGCTGAGCGCCGCGCTACTGGACGAAGATCAGGTCGGGCGCGGGGTCGAGCCGGCGTAGCTGGAAGGGCGTGAACAACCCACCGCTGTCGCGGCTCTGGAAGAGCATCATGCCGCTGTAGAGGTCGGGCGTGGAGGCTGCCAGGTCCTCGTAGCGCTCGCGCTTGCCGCCACGGGTGCCGTGTCCGTCCATGCTCATCACCACCTCTACGCGCTCGTGCTCGCCGATGCGACCGGGCTCGCGCACCATCGACGCCCGGAAGCGGTGTACGAGCAGCAGCTTCTGGGCCAGCCCCTCCTCGGCGGCGAGGTCGTCCAGCCAGGCGGCGATCCTGTCGATCTCCCGCCCGTTCATCGAGCCCACCCGGCCCTTGCGATGACGCTGGCCGGGGCCGAGCTCCCACTCGGGGTCCAGCGCGAGGTGGACGTCGGGCTCACGCAGCAGCGGCTCCAGCGCACGGGCCTGCTCGAGCGCGTCGGCGCGCCCGGGCTGCAGGTCGACGATGAGGCGCGCGTCGGCGCGGCGCGCCTGCTCGAGCCAGCCGGCCAGCATGATGAGCGACACCGGGCGCGAGTACGTGGCGTCGCGGCCGGCCTCGCGCGTGGCGAGCGTGGCGATGGCCTCGTAGGCGCGCACGGTGGGGCGGCTCGTGGTGCGGTGCTGTGCGGCCATACGGCGCACCCGCTCGTGGGCGCCGCGCCAGGAATGGCTGCCCAGCGCGCCGAGGCTCGGCTTGCCCGGCATGCCGTAGAGGCCCACGATGCGGTGGTCGGGCAGCAGGCGCTCGTCGCGGTCCACGGCCGCGGGTGCGCCGGCCGGCGCGAGCGCGCAGGTCACCGTGACCAGTGCACCGGCCAGCACCCCACGCCCCCATCGTCTCCCTTCCATGGCGCGCGGGAGCGTAGACGGCCGGCCGCGCCGCCGCGTCACCAGGCTGTTACGACGACTTGGTCCTGCCTACGGCTCGCGGAAGGGCAGCTCGGTGGCCAGGCCGGTCACGTTGAAGACGGCCTGCACCGGCTCGGGGCCCGGCACGAGGGACACGGGCGGGCCCTCCTTCGCGGAGCACGTCTCGATGATCACCCTCAGCCCCGTCGAGTCCAGGAAGGCCAGCTCGCGCAGGTCGAGCACGACGGTCGCGGCGTCGCTGCGCAGAGCCAGCCCCAGGCTCTCCTGCAGCTCCACCGCCGTGTCCACGTCCAGCTCGCCGACGGGCACCACCCAGACCTCACGGTCACGTGCCTCGACGCGCACGTCGAAGTCCTCTCCGGTCCGGGGATCCACGGACGCCAGTCTGCCACAGCCGCCCGCCCGGCCCCGTCCGGCGGTTGATCCCGCTCGCCCTCGGGTATCGCCGGAGTGACGTTCGAGTGCAGACCACCGAGGAGGAGCAGCCCATGGCCGAGTCCACCGCCACGACGCAGCAGAGCACTGGCCAGTCCAACAGCCCCGCCCGGCGCACGGGGGGCGAGAACAGCCCGTCCCTGCAGAGCGAGAAGGGCCTTACGTCCATCGCCGACGCGGTGGTCAGCAAGGTCGCCGGCATCGCCGCGCGCGAGGTGGCCGGCGTGCACGCGCTGGGCGGCGGCGTGGGCCGCGCCCTGGGGGCCATGACCCAGCGCGTGGGCATCGGCGGCGACTCCGGCGTCAGCGTCGAGGTGGGTGAGCGTGAGACCGCCGTGGACCTCGTGGTCGTCGTCGAGTACGGCGAGTCCATCCCGCGCGTCGCCGAGGGCATCCGTGACAACGTCACCCGGCGCATCGAGGGCATCACCGGCCTGCAGGTCACCGAGGTCAACATCGCGGTCAACGACCTCTGGTTCCCCGGCGACGACGCCCAGGACGACGACGAGTCCCAGACGCGCGTGGCCTGAGGCCACGGTGGCCGACGGACAGTCCCGGCCGGACGCCGCGCAGGCGTCACCATCCTCCCCCGCGCCGGTCGAGGGAACCTCCGCCCGCGTCGAGACGTCCCCGCCGCGCGTGCAGGGTCCACGCGACCGTCTCGCCCACGCCGCCCTCGACGCCGCGCTGCGCGTCGAGGGGGTCGCCGGGCTCGCCGCCCCGACTCCCGGGCTGTCGTCGCTGGGCCCCCTGTTCGCGGGGGTCGATGTCGTGGCGCAGGACCGGGACCGCTACGGCCTGACGCTGCACCTCGCCGCGCGCCTGGTGCCCCTCCTCCCGCTGGCCGACGCCGTGCGCGACGCGGTGGCCAGTGCCGCGCGGCGCGACGGCCTTGCCGATGATCTGGGCCGCGTCGACGTGCGCTTCGAGGCCCTGGAGGCGCAGCGGTGATCCTCCTGCTGCGCGCGCTGGCCCGCGTCGTCGCAGTCCTGCTGCCCGCGGCGCTGGCCCTGGCCGGGCTGGCGGCGGCTATCGCCTCGGTGGGCAGCGGCGCGGGCTTCAGCCTCCCCTGGCTGGCCGAGCTGATCGGGCTGCCCTCCCTCGAACGCGCGGTCGGCGACCGGCTGGCCTCGCTGGAGGCCGACGGCCCGGTGGCCGTCGTGGCCACGCTGTGCGGCGCGGGCGCCGTCCTGCTGGGTCTGGCGCTCCTGGCCGGCGTGCTGGTGCCCCGCCGCGAGCGGCTGGTCACCCTGCACAGCGGGGACGAAGGCGACATCGCCGCGCGGCGACGCGCGCTGGGCCACGTGGGCGAGGCGCTCGTCCGGGACGCCGGCGACGTGACGCGCGCCCGGGTGAAGGTGCGCCCCCGGAGGCGCAGAGGTGGGCGCCTGCTCGTCACCGCCCACCGTACCCGCCCGGCCGATCCCGAGAGCGTGCGCAGCGCCGCCACCGCCGCGCTCGAGCCGCTGACCGGGAAGCTCCCGCTACGGGCCAAGGTGCGCACGCGTCGCGGCGAGCGCGGAACCAGGGTCCAGTAGTCGTGCGCCAGCGCGTGCGCACCCGCTCCCTTGCCCCCGCCGTGTGGATCTGCCGGCTGCTGACCATCGCCTTCGCCGCCGCCCTGATCTTCTACGGCGTGATGCTGATCCTGCTCGCGCTCAAGTTCGCGCCCGGCGACATCGAGACCATCAGCGGCTACGCCACGACCTACGAGTTCCTGGCCGGCCTCACCGCGCAGGACATCGACTCGACGGTGCGCGCGATCGTCGCCGCCGCCGGGATCCTGTGCGCGATCGTCCTGGGCTGGGTGGCCTACAAGGCGCTGCCCCGCCCCTACCTGGCCCGCGGGACGATGCACCTGTCCGGCGGCGAGGACGAGACCCACGGCCACACCGACGTCGGCGCCCGCGCAGTCGAGCGGCTGGCCGCGCATGCGGCCGGCGAGCACCCCGCCGTCGCCGGCGCCACGAGCCGCCTCGAAGGCGAGGCCGTAGCCGTGGGCGTGGCGCTGAACCGCCCAGGCGAGGTGGCCGATGTCCTGCCCGACGTCCAGCGCCGGGTGCGCGCCCAGCTCGAGCGCCACGACCTTCCCATCCTGCCCGTGAACGTGACCCTGACCGGCCTCGAGGCCGGTCCCCGAATGGAGCTTCGATGACCAACAAGCAGTTCTCCGCCCTCCTGGGCTTCCTGTTCGTCGCCGTCTGGGTGGCCGAGAACGTCGGCTACGCGCTGCTGTGCCTGGTCGGCGCTACGGTGTTCGGCGCGATCGGCGCCATCGTCGAGGGTGAGCTGGACCTCGGCGAGCTGCAGGGCCGCCTGCGCCGCGACCGCAGCGGCGTCACGAGTGGCCAGGGCGCGCGCTCGCCTCGGGCGCAGTCCGGCGGCCCGCGGGTGCGCTGAGCTCGCCCGTCACGCCCAGCCCCCTCCAACGAGACGACGTCTTATCGGTTGCGCCGCCGCGCGGCGCGCGCGGCCTTGCCCTTGCGCCGCGACGAGCTGCGCTTGCGCCGTCGTTCGCGCTCGGCCCGCTCCTCGTCGGGGTTGGGCCCCTCGTCGTGATCGACCGGCGCCGCCCGGCGCGCGTCGCGGACGATGGAGAACGCGATGCCGCCCAGCAGCACCACGGTGGCCCCCAGGAGGAGTCCGATCTGCCAGCCCGCGAGCCCGTCGTCGTCGGGCTCCAGGGGCTCCGCCGGAGCGGGCGCGGGCTGCTCGGGTGCGGGCGTCAACGGCGAGTCGCCGGGCCCGAAGGGCTCACCCTGCTGGGCCGCTGCGGGTACCGCGAGGCCGATCAGCAGGAGCGCGATCAGCGCGGCGATGGCGGTGGGACGACGCATCGGGCGGAACCCTAGAGGGTGCCGAGGGCCGTCATCGACCAACGGCTCCGCCGTCAGTGCCCGCCTGCCCGAGGCGGGCCCCTCGCCCTTTACACTCTGAGCTCAGATGGCTCCCAAGCAGCGTCCGATGAAGATCGAGCAGCGCTCCGCGCTCGCCGCCATGGCCCAGCTCGAGACCCGCTCGGACGAGGAGCTCGTCGCCGAGACGGGCCAACGGGCGGCGGCGCAGGCGATCCTGGGCGCGCGCGCCGCCGAGCGCTATGACTCCCAGCGCGCCCGCGAGCACTTTCGCAAGGCCATCGCCGCCTCGCGGCCCCAGGAGCGCATGCAGTTGCGCCGCATGGCCGAAGCCTCGTTGGCCATGGCCGAACGCCGGCCCGACGACCTCAAGAGCGCGATGGAGAAGCTCGGCCAGCAGGCACCCACCGGCCGCCAGCTCTTCATGTTGCGCCTGATGGGTCTGCTGTCCCCGCCCCCGGGCGCGGGCACCGCCGCGCGCCTGCGCGGCGTGGCGCTGGTGCTGCTCATCGTCTTCGTGCTGTTGGCCGTCGGCTGGGGCCTGGTCTCGCTCGTCGCGCTGCCCTTCGGCGGCGTGGGCTTCTGGGGCGCCCTGGTCCTCGGGCTGCTGGTGGTGATCGCCGCGCTCGGGGTGCTCTCGATCGTGGGGCGGCGACGGCAGAAGCGGGCGCAGGCCCAGGCCACCGAGGCCCGGGTGCAAAGCGCGACGAAGTAGGTAGTTACTGGCCCTCGTCGCCCTCGGTGATCGTTACGTCCTGGATCACGACCGGGGCGAGTGGCATCTCGGTGGTGGGGTCGGTCTCCACGTCGGCGATCGCCCCGACGGTGTCCCCCCCGTCGACCACCTGACCCAGCAGCGCGTAGTCAGGCGGCAGCTGAGCACTGTCGCCGGTGACGATGAAGAACTGGCTGCCCGAGGTGCCGGGATCCTCGATCTCCGTCTTGGCCATGGCCACCGTGTAGCGGTCGTAGGCGACGTCCTGCGGCGGCGCCTCGACGACGCTGTAGCCCGGGCCGCCCTGACCGGTGCCGTCGGGGTCGCCGCCCTGGATGACGAAGTCGCCGCCGCTGGGGTCCTGGGCGATGCGGTGGAACGTCAGCCCGTCAAAGAAGTCCATGCGGGCCAGGGAGACGAAGGACGCCACGGTCTCGGGGGCGTCCTCGTTGGCCAGGCGGATCTCGATCGTGCCGCAGTTGGTCTCCATCACCGCGGTGTAATCGTCGCCGCGCAGGGCCAGGCTCGGAGCCTCGAGATCCTGGGCCCCCTTGGGCGCGGGCGCCTCGACCGGGCGGCAGCCCGTGCCGCTCATGGCCTCCGAGGGGGCGGTGGCCCGGGTGTTGGTGCGGGCCGCGGCGCCGGGCTCCTCCTCGCCGCCGCACGCGGGGAGGCCCAGGGCGCCCACGCTGACCAGCGTGGCGACGGTGATGGGTCGCATTGCGCCGCAGGATAGGAAGGGCGGCGCGCTGGCCCACCCTCTAGTGGCCGCCCCCGCAAATACGCACCGTTCCGGCGGCCGGCGATCACCGCCTGGCGCCACCCGGCGACCGGTCATGTGCCAGAGGCACACTCCCGGATCACCGTGCGACGCCAGCCGGCGCCGCCGACCACCGGCGACGGCACGTATCTCCGGCGACGACCACTAGGGTCAGGCGCCTCGTGGATCCGGTCGCGCTCCTGGTCAACCCGTCCGCCGGCGGCGGGCGCGCCGCCGGCCTGAGGGTGCGCGCCGAAGCGGTGCTGCGCGAACTGGGCGTGCCCTTCCACGCCCACGACACGCGCGACCTCGACGACGCCCGCGAGCTCGCGCGCCGGGCGGCCCGCGACGGCGAGGTGGTCGCCACGCTGGGCGGCGACGGGCTGGCCGCCTGCGTGGCCGACGTGCTGCGCGAGCCGCCGGTCGGAACGCTGGCCGTGCTCCCCGGGGGCCGTGGGAACGACCTCGCGCGCGTGCTGGGCCTCCCACGCGAGATCGAGCCGGCCACCGCACTGCTGGCTCACGGCGTCCCACGGACCATCGATCTCGGCGAGGCCCGTACCGTGGGCGGCGGCCCCGGACGCGCCTTCGTGGGCATCGCCAGCCTGGGCTTCGACTCCGAGGCCAACCGGCTCGCCAACGCCGCTCCCTCCCGGCTGGGCAACCTCGTCTACGTCTACGGTGCGCTGCGCGCGCTGGCCACCTGGCGCGACGCGCGCTTCACGCTCACCGCCCGCTCGGGCGATCGCGTGGAACGACTCGAGTCGCTCGGCTACACGGTCGCGGCGGGCAACTCCGGCGTGTACGGCGGCGGGATGATGCTCGCTCCGGGTGCCCGCCTGGACGACGGCCTGCTCGACGTGGTGACCATCGGCGATGTGGGCCGCCTGCGCTTCCTGCGCACGCTGCCCAAGGTCTTCACCGGCAGCCACGTTCACGAGCCCGGAGTCGAGGTGCTTCGCGCCCGGGGGGTCGAGGTCGACGCCGACCGCCCCTTCACCGTGTACGCCGACGGCGACCCGATCGGCGCGACGCCCATCGTCCTGCGCGCGCTGCCCGACGCCGTGCACGTCCTCGTCCCGCCCGAGGCGCCATGAGCCCCGCCCTGGGCGCCAAGCTTGCCGCCGCGCGCGCCGCTGGAGCCCTCTCGCGCCGGGCCGGCCGCGGCGGCACCAGCCTCCCCGGCAAGCTGCTCCTGCGCCTCGAGCCCCGGGCCATCGCGCAGCTCGCCGCCCGCCTGCCCCGTGGCAACGCGGTCATCTCGGCGACCAACGGCAAGACGACCACCGCGGCCATGGTGGCCGCGATCATGGAGCGCACAGGGGCGCGCCTGGTGCACAACCGCGCCGGGGCCAACATGGCCGGCGGCGTGGCCGCCTCGCTGCTGGGCGCCGCCGGGCAGCGCGGCACCATCGCCGGCGACCTGGGCCTGTTCGAGGTCGACGAGTTCTGGCTGCACCGGGTCACTGCGCAACTGCGTCCCCGTGCCCTGCTGCTGGCCAACCTGTTCCGCGACCAGCTCGACCGCTACGGGGAGCTGGAGACCATCGCCGAGCGCTGGGCCGGCGTCGTGCGCGCGGGCGGGCCCCGGGCGCTGGTGCTCAACGCCGACGACCCGCTGGTGGCCGACCTCGGACGGGAACGAGCGGTTGCCGAGGCTGCCGAAGGCGGGCCCCGCGGGTCCTCCAGGGCCGACGGGGAGACGATCTTCTTCGGCGTCGAGGACGTCAGCGTCGCGCTGGCCGGCCTCTCGCACGCGTCGGACTCCAAGCACTGCCGCCGCTGCGGGACCCCGTACGTCTACGACACGGTCTTCCTCGGCCACCTGGGGCACTACCACTGCCCCAACGGCGACAACCGCCGCCCCGAGCCGCAGGTCGCCGCGACCTCGGTGGTGCTCAACGGAGCGCGCAGCGCGCAGATCACGCTGCGCACGCCTGCGGGGACCGTCGAGGTCGCCCTTCCCCTCCCCGGCCTCTACAACGTCTACAACGCCCTGGGCGCCACGGCGCTCTCGCTGGCCCTGGGAGCCGGCCTGGAGGACGTCCGCGCTGGCCTGGAGGCCGTCTCCCCCGCCTTCGGCCGCGCGGAGACCGTCCAGGTCGGCGGGCGACCCGTCAGCGTGCTGCTGGTCAAGAACCCCGCCGGGGCCAACGAGGTGCTGCGCACCCTCGCGCTGGAGGAGGGCGAGCACGACCTCCTCGCGGTCCTCAACGACCGCACCGCCGACGGGCGCGACGTGAGCTGGGTGTGGGACGCCGACTTCGAGCTGCTGGCCTGCCGGCTGCGCCGCGCGACGTGCAGCGGCACGCGCGCGGCCGAGCTGGCGCTGCGCCTGAAGTACGCCGGCGTTCCGACCGACCGCCTGCACGTGGTCGACGACATCGCCGGCGGCCTGGACGCCGCGGTTGCCGGCGGCGAGGGCCCACTCTACGTGCTGCCCACCTACACCGCGTTGCTCGAGCTGCGCCGCGAGCTCGTCGCGCGGGGCCTGGCCGGGAGCGCCTTCGGATGAGCACCACGACCGGCGGCCCGCCCACCACGGCGCTGTGGCACGACCTGGAGTGCGGCACCTACGCCGCCGACCTGCCCCTGTGGCGCGAGCTGGCCGCGGACACGACCCGCCCGACCGGCCCGATCCTCGACGTGGGAGCGGGCACGGGGCGCGTCGCCCTGGCCCTGGCGCGCGCCGGCCACGAGGTCGTCGCCCTGGACCGTGACCAGAGGCTCCTGGCCGTGCTGCGCGAGCGCGCGGCACGCGACGGGCTCAGCGTCGAGACCGTCACGGGCGATGCGCGCACCTTCGCCCTGGACCGCGGCTTCGCCCTCGTCCTCGCCCCCATGCAGACCGTCCAGCTCCTGGGCGGCCCCGCGGGTGTCGAGGGCTTCGTGCGCTGCACCGCCGCGCACCTGCGCCCAGGCGGCCTGCTGGCCGCCGCGCTGGCCGAGGCGGTGCCCTTCACCGAGCGGGTGCCGGAGCCGTCACGTGGCTGCGACGGCGGGCCCCACGGGTGTTCCGTCGAGCTGGAGCTCCCACCGCCGGACATGCTCGAGACCGGCGGCTGGCTCTACACCAGCCAGCCCGTCGCGGTGCGCCCCGATCCCGGGGGCGGCGCCTGGCTGGAGCGCCGCCGTGAGGCCGTCGCACCCGACGGCGCGCGCATGGTGGAGCTCGACCGCATCCTGCTCGACGCGGTCAGCCCGGCCGCGCTGAGAGCCGCTGGCCGCCGCGCCGGCCTGCGCCCGCTGCCGGCGCGCGCCGTCGCGAGCACCGAGGACCACGTCGGCAGCGACGTCGTGCTGCTGGAGATGCCCCGGTGAGCCCACCAACGGTCCGTGTCTGCGCGCTGTACCCAGAGCTCATGAGCATCTACGCCGACCGCGGCAACCTGCTGCTGCTCGAGCGCCGGTGCGCCTGGCGGGGCATCGGCTTCGCGCTCGCCGGCGCCGGCCTGGGCGAGGCGATCGACCCCGACGCCCACGACCTCTTCTACCTCGGCGGCGGCCAGGACCGCGACCAGGTTCTGTGCGCTCACGACCTCGTCGCCACCAAGGGCGAGGCGTTGCACGCGGCGGCGGCGCGCGGGGCGCTCGTCCTGGCCGTGTGCGGCGGCCTGCAGCTCCTGGGCCACAGCTACCGCCTGGGCGACGAGGACGTCCCCGGCGTCGGCCTGGTCGACCTGCACACGGTGCGCGGCGACGGCGAGCGGCTGATCGGCAACGTGGCCATCGAGGTCCAGCTTCCCGGCCTGGACGGCCCCCGCGTGCTGGCCGGCTTCGAGAACCACGGCGGGCGCACCCACCTGGACGCCGGCGAGCAGCCGCTTGGCCGGGTGCTGCGCGGCCACGGCAACACCGGTGACGGCGGCGCGGAGGGCGTGCGCCGGCACAGCGTCATCGGCACCTACCTGCACGGCCCCCTCCTGCCCAAGAACGCGTGGTTCGCCGACTGGCTGGTGGCCACCGCCATCGGGGTGGAGCCCGGCACGCTCATGCCCCTGGACGACCGCCTCGAGGACGCCGCGCACGCCGCCGCCCGCCGCGCGGCGGGCCTCTGACCCACGTCCGTGCCCGGACGAGCCCGACCCCTTTACGTCCTCGTTACATATAGGATGCGGGCTTCGTGAGCTCGGACGCCGCCTCACTCGAGCTGCGCGAGCTCGTCAAGCGCTACCCCGGCACCGACGAGCCCGCGGTCGACAAGCTCTCACTGGAAGTACCGGCGGGAGAGGTCTGCGTGCTCGTGGGCCCCTCCGGCTGTGGCAAGACGACGGCCATGCGGATGGTCAACCGCATGATCGAGATCACCGACGGCGACATCCTGCTCGACGGAAGCAGCGTGACCGACCGCAGCCCCGCCGAGCTGCGTCGCGAGATCGGCTACGTCATCCAGCAGATCGGCCTGTTCCCCCACCGCACCATCGGGGACAACATCGCCACCGTCCCGCGCCTGCTGGGCTGGGACAAGCAGCGCGTCAGCGACCGCGTGGACGAGCTGCTCGAGCTCATCGGCCTGGACGCCGAGATGCGCGAGCGCTACCCCGCACAGCTCTCGGGCGGCCAGCGCCAGCGCGTCGGCGTGGCCCGCGCCCTGGCCGGCGACCCGCCGCTCATGCTGATGGACGAGCCCTTCGGGGCCATCGACCCCATCAACCGCGAGCGTCTGCAGAACGAGTTCCTGCGCCTGCAGGCCGAGCTGCGCAAGACCATCGTCTTCGTCACCCACGACATCGACGAGGCGATCAAGATGGGCGACAAGATCGCAGTGCTGCGCAAGGGCGGCAAGCTCGCCCAGTTCGCCTCGCCCGCCGAGCTGCTCATGTACCCGGCAGACCCCTTCGTCGAGGACTTCGTGGGCGCCGACCGCGCGCTCAAGCGCCTCGCGCTGCAGCGCGTGCGCGACATCGACCTGTGGAAGGGCGTGCTGTGCCACAAGGGCGAGAGCACCGCGAAGGTGCGCGCCCGCCTGGCCGACGCCGACCTCGAGTTCCCGCTGCTGGTCGACGACGAGGGCCGCCCGCTGGGCTGGCTCAGCGACCGCGGCCTGGCCGGCGAGCGGGTGATGGAGGACCTGCGCTCGCGCGCCGAGCCGACCGTCGAGATGGACGACATCCTGCGCGACGCCCTCTCCGACCTGCTGGCCAACCAGACCATGTACGGGCCCGTGCTCGACGACCAGGGTCGCGTCCAGGGCATCCTCTCCCTGCGCGCCATCGCCGGTGCGCTGAACATCCGGCCCGAGGACGTGCCCGACAGCGCGGAGCTCGCTGCGGAGGCCAGCAGCTCGCCGTGAGCGCGAAGATCCCCCTGGCGCAGGTCCCCGAGGGGTTCTTCACCGAGCGCGACCCCGACGACCTCGACTGCGTCGCGCAGGGTGGCTTCTGCCCGAGCTGGATCCTCGAGAACTTCGACCGCTACGTCGACCCGTTCTTCCAGCACGTGTACCTCACCGGGGTCTCGTTGGCCATCGGCTTCGTCATCGCCTTCGCGCTGGGCCTGCTGGCCCACCGCAAGCGCTGGCTGACCGGCCCGCTGACCGCCGTCACCAGCATCCTCTTCACGATCCCCAGCATCGCGCTGTTCCTGCTCCTGCTGCCGCTCACAGGGCGCGGAAACACCACCGCGATCATCGCCCTGGTCGCCTACACGCAACTCATCATCTTTCGTAACGTGGCCAACGGCCTGCGCCAGGTGCCATCCGACATCGTCGACGCCTCCGAGGGGATGGGGCTCACGCCGATGCAGACACTGCTGCGCGTCGAGGTGCCGATGGCCCTACCCGAGATCCTCGCCGGCCTGCGCATCGCCGCGTCGACCACTGTCGGCCTGGCCACGCTGGCCTTCTTCGCCGGAGCGGGCGGCCTGGGCGCCGAGATCGAGTCCCAGATCAACTTCAAGTCCAACGTGGTCGTGGCCGGCGGCCTCGCGGTCGCGCTGGCCGCCGCGCTGGACCTCGCCGTGCTGGGATTGCAGCGGGCGCTCATGCCCTGGCGCCGGGCGGTCGCCGCATGACCGAGCTGGCCATCATCGGCGACTTCTTCTCGGCCTTCGAGTTCATCTTCGAGTCGCGCGAGTCGCGCGCGGGCACGGTGCAGGTCGGCGGCCTGGAGGAGTTCGGCCAGCTCACCCTCACCCACCTGGCGCTCTCGTTCGTCTCGCTCGCCGTCGCGGTGGCCATCGCCGTGCCCATCGGCATCTACCTCGGTCACATCGGCCGCTTCCAGTTCCTGGCCGTGAGCATCTCCAACGTGGGGCGCGCGGTCCCCGTGCTGGCCCTCATCGCGTTCTTCATCGCCTTCGTGGGCATCGGATTCGCCAACGTGGCGCTGGTGCTCGTGCTGCTGGCCATCCCGCCGATCCTGACCAACGCCTACGTCGGTACCTCGCAGGTCGACCCCGACACCGTGGACAGCGCGCGGGGCATGGGCTTCAGCGAGCGGCAGGTGCTCACCCGGATCGAGCTACCGATCGCGCTGCCCACCATCTTCGGCGGCATCCGCACCTCGGCTGTCAACGTGGTGGCGACGGCGACGATCGCGCCCTACGCCAACGTCGAGACGCTGGGCATTCCCATCATCAACTTCAACGTGTACGGCGGGACCGGCCAGCTGGCCGCCGCCATCGTCGTCGCCCTGATCACCCTCGCGTGCGATGCGGGGCTGGGCGGCGTGCAGCGAGTGGTGACCCCGAAGGGTCTCAAGCTCGCCGCCAATCCCGGCGGCGCTGCGAAGCGTCGCCTGTTCGGCCTCATTCCCAGAAGGAGCGTTCAACCATCGTGAGACGTCATCGCAGCATCATGCTCGCCTTCCTGGCCACCCTGCTCGCGGCCCTCGTGGTCGCCGGCTGCGGCGGCGACGACGAGGAGGGCGGCGGAAGCGCCCAGCAGCCCCCCGAGGGCAGCGGCGAGGAGCAGTCGCGTGTCATCGAGCCCATCCCGGGCGCCGAGCAGACGAGCATCACCGTCGGCTCGAAGAACTTCGATGAGCAGTACATCCTGGGCGAGATCTACGCCCAGTCCCTGGAGGCGGCCGGCTACGACGTCGAGAAGGAGCTGGACATCGGCTCCGAGGTCGTGGCCTACGAGGCGCTGACCGGCGGCCAGATCGACGCCTACCCCGAGTACACCGGCACCGCGCTGACCTCGTTCTTCGACGTCGAGCTCGACGAGGTCCCACGTGACCAGGAGGAGGCCTACGAGCAGGCGCGCGCGGCCTACGCCGAGGACGAGATCACCGCCCTACCGCCCACCCCGTTCGAGAACTCCTACCGCATCGGCCTGCTCAAGGAGACCGCCCAGGAGCTGGGCAACCCGACGAAGATCTCCCAGCTCGAGGGCCGGGCCGGCGACCTGTCGATCAGCGGCTTCCCGGAGTGCCGCCAGCGCACGGACTGCCTGCTGGGCGTCGAGCAGGTCTACGGCCTGGAGTTCGGCGAGTTCGTCTCCTCGGAGTCGCCCTACGAGGTACTGGACACCGAGGAGGCCGACACGGCGTTCATCTTCACCACCGACGGCAACCTGGCCACCGACCAGTACGCGGTGCTGGAGGACGACATGATGCTGTTCCCGCCCTACAACGTCACGCTCAGCGTGCGCAACGAGATCGCCGAGGCGATGGGCCCCGAGGGTCAGGCGGTCATCGAGGCGGTGCAGGAGCCGCTGACCGAGGAGGTCATGCAGGAGCTCAACTCCCGCGTCGCGGTCGACCGCGAGGAGCCCGAGCAGGTGGCCGCGGACTACCTGAGCCAGTTCGGGTTCGTCCAGGGCTAGCCCGCTTGCAGCTGACCGACTACCAGGAGCGCTCCCGCGTCACGGCCGTCTACCCGGACGCGGGGGCGAACCTCCTCTACCCCACCCTCGGCCTGTGCGGCGAGGCCGGCGAGGTGGCCGAGAAGGTCAAGAAGATGATCCGCGACGACGATGGGGTGCTCTCGCCCGAGCGTCGCGAAGCGCTGGCCGGAGAGCTGGGCGACGTGCTGTGGTACGTCGCCCAGCTCGCGACCGAGGCCGGCCTGGACCTCGACGCCATCGCCCGTAACAACCTGGACAAGCTGCGCTCACGCGAGGAGCGCGGGGCGCTGCGGGGCAGTGGCGACGAGCGGTGACTTAGTCCGCGACTTAGTCTATGATCTCGCGCATGGCCACGGTCGGCGTGCACGAGGCGAAGACGCAGCTCTCGAAGCTGTTGCATCGCGTGGCAGGGGGCGAGGAGATCGTGATCGCTCGAGGAGGGAAGCCTGTCGCCAAGCTCGTCTCCTTCGCACGCCCCCAGCGCCAGCTCGGTGAGGACCGCGGCGTGTTCGTCGTGCCCGACGACTTCGACGACCCCCTCCCGGACGACGTCCAGCGCTCGTTCGAGCAGTGAGGCTCCTGCTCGATACGCACGTGTGGCTCTGGGCGCGAACCGAGCCGCAGCGACTGGGCGAAGCGGCGCGCGAGCTCCTCGAGGACCCCGACACGGACCTCTACCTCTCGGCCGCGAGCACATGGGAGATCGCCATCAAGTACAGCCTGGGCAAGCTCCCGCTGCCCACGCCGCCGGCCGAGTACGTCCCGCGGCGGATGCAGACGAGCGGTGTCCTGCCCCTGGCCGTCGAGCACGCCCACGCGGTGCACGTGGCGACGCTGCCGCTGCACCACCGCGATCCGTTCGACCGCCTCCTGATCGTTCAGGCTCAGGTCGAGCGAATGCGGCTGCTCACGGCCGACCCGGCCTTCGAGGCCTACGACGTCGAGGTCGTCAAGGCAGCGTGAGGCGCGGTCGGCTGCGCTCCCGCGTCACGGCCGTCTATCCGGACGCGGCGGCGAACCTTCTCTACCCCAGCTCGCGACCGAGGCGGGCCTGGACCTCGACGCCATCGCCCGCAGCAACCTGGACAAGCTGCGCTCACGCGAGGAGCGCGGGGCGCTGCAGGGCAGCGGCGACGAGCGCTGAGGCCGGCCCGTGAGAGCCTTCAGGTGCCCATCAGGCGCCGGGCGGGTAGAACTGAACGCAATGCCCGTCCCGAGCGGCGGTCCACCACCAAGGAGCGAAGCATGAGCGAGTCTTCCGATTCAGAGCCGACCGAGGCGATCGAGCACATCCGAACCGAGGAGCCCCAGGCGCCCTTCGGAGCGGACGAGCCGAACCCCAACGTCGTGAGCGACGAGACCCTGGACGAGCAGGGCCCCGGAGAGGACACCAGCCCGGGCGCGGCCGGCTACGCGGGCCGGGACCCGGCGACCGACATGCCGGCTGTCCCGAGCGCGCCGGAGACCCAGGACGACCCCCAGAGCCATGACGCGGCCCCCGACGGGGGCGGAAAGGGGCCCGGCGCCCACGAGTAGCGCGGGAAGGCCTAGGCGTGGAGAGCGCTGAAGCGCTCGAAGCGCCGGGCCACCTGCGCGGGCAGGCGTACGCGGACGCGCACGCCCTCGGGCGTGTCGGTGCGCTCGAGGGCGCCGGCCAGCTCGTGCAACTCGGCCAGCCGGGCGCCCTCGGCGTAGGGCACCAGCAGCTCCACGCTGCGCAGGGTGCGGCGGAACTCGCGCTCGACGGCCTCGCCGAGGACTTCGGTCCCCTCGCCGGTCAGCGCGGAGACGAGGATGCCGTCGGGGTGGACGAAGTGCAGCTCCTCGCGACGCTCGGCGTCCAGGGCGTCGGCCTTGTTGAGCACGAGCAGGCGGGGTTGGCCGCCGGCGCCGATGCCCTCGAGCACCTCGTCGACGGCGCGCAGCATCTCAGCGGTCTCCTCCTCCGGCTCGGAGGCGTCGATGACGTGGAGGATGAGGTCGGCGTCGACGGTCTCCTCCAGCGTGGCCGAGAAGGCGTCGACGAGCTGGTGGGGCAGCTTGCGGATGAAGCCGACGGTGTCGGTGAGCAGGTGATCGCGCCCGCCCAGCCGCCAGACGCGGGTACTGGGATCCAGCGTGTGGAAGAGGCGGTCGCGCACGCCGACGGTCGCGCCGGTGAGGTGGTTGAGCAGCGTGGACTTGCCGGCGTTGGTGTAGCCGGCCATGGCCAGCTTGGGCAGGTGGGCCCGCTCGCGCTCGGCGCGCATGGTGGCCCGTGCACCCTTGACCCCGGCCAGGCGACGGCGCAGCGCTGTGATGCGGTCGCGCGCCAGGCGGCGGTCGGTCTCGATCTGCGTCTCGCCCGGGCCCCTAGTGCCGATGCCCGGCTGGGAGGCGCTGGCCCCGAGGCGCTCGAGGTGGGTCCACAGCCCGCGCATGCGGGCCAGGTTGTACTCGAGCTGGGCCAGCTCGACCTGGACCTTGCCCTCGGCGCTGTTGGCGTGCCCGGCGAAGATGTCGAGGATGATCGCCGTGCGATCTATCACCGGCACGCCCAGCTCGGCCTCCAGGTTGCGCTCCTGGCGGGGGCTGAGCTCGTCGTCGCAGGCGACGAGGGTGGCGTCGGCGCCCTTGAGGGCCTCCTTGACCTCCAGCAGCTTGCCGGGGCCCAGGTAGGTGTTGGGGTGCGGACGTTCGCGGTGCTGCACGGCCTGTCCGACGACCCCGACCCCGGCCGTCTTGAGCAGCTCGCGCAGCTCCCCGAGATCCTCGCCCTCGGGGAGCGCTGCGATTGCGTACGCGCGTTGCCGCGCCCGGGTGGGCGCGGCGCCGTCGCGGGGGCGGCGGGGGTCAGAGCGCCCGTTGCGGCTGCGCTGCATACCCCTCGCAGTCTACGCCTGGCTCGATGCGCACCCCAGCCTCAGCGGGAGTTCGTGTCGCGTCCTCCGAAGTAGAAGCCCATCACGGCACCCGAGAGTCCGATCAGCGGCGTGAAGACGCCGTTGAGGACCGTGTCGACGTCCGCGCCGGCGAGCGTGCCGACGACGATCGTGATACCGGTGGCTCCGGTGGACGCCAAGATCGCGTAGCTGAGGCGCGTCCGAACCTTCTCGCGCTCGCGGGACGGGTCATACGGTGTGGTCGTCGGAGCACGCTCGGCCCGCAGTTGCTGTACCTCGTCCTCCGTCAGTCCGGGCGCGGGCTCGATCTGGGCGTCGGCGATCGACTCACCTGGCGCGACGGGCGTTACCGCGGCCGGGACCGGGGGCGCGCCACCCGGAGCGCCCCCACCGGCATCGCCGGTCACGGCAGGCGGACTTCCACGACGGTGCCGTCGTTGCGCTTCACGAGCACAGTGCCGCCCGCCTCGACCTCGTTCTCGAGGAAGAGCTGCGTCGAGATCGCCGACTTGAGTCCCTGCGTGAGATTGTCGCCCTTGGTTGCGGCCCGGTCGCGCAGCTCGCGCACAGACGGCTCGGGCAAGATCGCCGAGACACGGACGAGGTCGGGAGGTAGCTCAGCCATCGATACCCTTCGGTTGAACACATATAATGCGCAGACCACGCACATGGTACACACATAGGGCACTCGACGGCGGTGTCAGGCGGGAAAGCCCTCTCCGTTCATGCCGGGGTCGCCCATCGCGCCCTGCTCGCGCACCTCGAAGGCCACGCCCTCGTCGCGCATCTCGGCGTCGAGCACCTTGTCCTCCAGGAGCTCGGCCGCCTCGGGCTCGAGGTACACGGTGGCGCCGTGGGTCTCGATCGTCTGGTCGGAGGACTCGGGAGCCTCCACGAGCGACAGCTCCAGCGCGGTGCCCTCGCCGCCGGGCGCCATGCCCGGCGCGATGCGCACGCCCGGAGTCGCATCCTCGGTGGGAACCTGGTCGGTCAGCTGTCGAATGGCCTCAGAGGCCGTCGGTGTGAGGGTGAGCACGGTGGCCGGCCCTCCTTTCCGCTTGGGTTCACCCGCGCGCTACCCCGGACCCGGGGCGGGAAACCCACCCGGCGTCAGGCTGACCCGCTGGGGCGGCGGCAGGCGATGGTAGGCGTCCAGCAGATCCCCGACGGGCAGGATGACGACGCCCTCGTCGGGGTCGCCCACCCAGCGGCCCTGCCCGGTGGCCAGCGCGTGCGCGGCGAAGGCCGCCGCGCAGGCGTCCAGCTCGGCCAGGGTGCGGTGCCACAGGCCCCCGTCGTCGTCGGCCACCCCCCGTACCCGCAGCGCGGCGATGCGCTGCTGCAGCCCCCAGGGCGTGCGCTTGGAGGGCGGGCGGTGGCCCAGCAGCGCGCAGAACACGGCCTCGGGGTAGGCCTCGCACAGACGCCCGAAGCGCAGCGCGCCGTGCTCGACGGCGCCCTCCAGGCCGCCGTCGGGTGCGGCCGGGGTGAAGCGCCCCAGGCCGTCGAGCGCCTGCGCCACGGCGAAGCCGTTGGTGATCCACGCCTCCCAGGCGCGCTGGGCGCCCTCCGTGGTCGGCACCGGATAGAGCGGCATGCGCCGGGCGAACAGCAGCGCGTCGCAGACACGGTGACGCTCGAAACGCCCCGGGGGCAGGCCAAGCGCCTCGCGCAGCGGCGCGCCCTCGGCCAACAGATCGAGGCGGTGGCCGGTCGGCGCATCGACCGCCACCACTGCCTCGCCGCCGAATCCCAGCACCGTGCGCGTGACCGCGTCGACATCCCCGGGCTCGTAGAAGTTGGCCACCAGCTCGGTGCCTTCGGCGCCACGGCGCTCGTGCAGCGTGCAGAGCTGCTGCGCGCCCGGACGGGCCGAGACGTCGATCCCGCAGTAGCGCATCCCTGGGAGGATGGCGCACCCGTGGCCCCGACCCCGTCCGAGCGCCTCGCCGCGCGCACCCTCGAGCTCGTCGACGTGCCCTCGGAGTCCCGCGACGAGGGGGCGCTGGCCGGCTTCGTGCTCGGTGCGCTGGAGGCCGGCGGCGTCGCGGTGCGCGACGCCGGGGACACGTGCGTGCTGGCCGGCGTGCTCGAACGCCGGGAGCGGCCGCTCGTGCTCCTTGCCGGGCACCTGGACACGGTGCCGGAGCAGGGCAACCGCCCGGGCCGGGTCGCGGGCGGCGCGGTGCACGGCCTGGGCGCCGCCGACATGAAGGGGTCGCTTGCGGTGATGCTCGAGCTGGCGCTGGCCGGCGCCGGCGGCGGCGGCGGCGCAGTGGACCTGGGCTACGTCTTCTTTGGGCGCGAGGAGCTGCCGGTGGCCGAGTCCGCGCTGACGCCGTTGCTGGAGCGCGAGGCAGGCCTGCTCGGGGCCGACCTGGTGGCGATGATGGAGCCCACCGCGGGAGCGGTGCAGGCCGGATGCCTGGGCAACGTCAACGCCACGTGGACCTTCCGGGGGCGCAGCGGGCACTCCGCGCGCCCCTGGCTGGCCGACAACGCGGTGCACCGGGCGGGCGCGGGGATCGCGGCGCTGGCCGCGCTCGGGCCGCTCGCGCACGAGTTCGCGGGCCTGACGTTCACCGAGGTCGTCTCGGTCACCCGCGTGGCCGGCGGCATCGCCCAGAACGTGGTGCCCGACGTGGCCACCGCGCACGTGAACTACCGCTACCCGCCGGGGATGGCCGCCCCCGACGCGCAGGCGCGCCTGCGCGGCTGGTGCGAGCCGTACGGTGAGCTGCACGTCGACTCCGACGCCCCCTCGGCGCCCGTGGCCGCCGACCACCCACTGGTGCGCTCGCTGGTGAAGGCCGGCGGCCTCGCCGTGGAGGCCAAGCAGGCCTGGACGCCGGTCGCCGAGTTCGCCGCCCACGGACTGCCCGCGATCAACCTCGGCCCGGGCGACCCGGCCATGGCCCACACGCGCGAGGAGCGCGTGGACATCGCGGCGCTGGTGGGGGTGTACGAGCTGCTGGCCGGGTGGGCGGGGTGAGCCCGGAGGCGGGCGCGCCCGGCGCGCACCCTGCGGCGGGGGCGGGGCCTCCGGGCGCGGGGCCTCCGGGCCTGGGCCCCCCGGGCTCGGCGCGCGCCGAGCCCTCGCTGCCGCTCAACCCCCTCCTCGCCGCGCAGGGCGACTATCCCTTCGCACGGCTGCGCGCGAGCGTCGACGCTGCCGTGGGGCGCGGGGTCGAGGTCATCGACTTCGGGGTCGGCGAGCCGCGGGAGGAGACCCCGGCCTTCATTCGCGAGGCGATGGTCGCGGGCATCGCGCCGGTCTCCACCTATCCCCTGGCCGTCGGCCTGCCCGCGCTGCGCGAGGCGGTGACGGACTGGGTCGCGCGGCGCTTCGGCGCTGCGCTGGACCCCGACACCGAGGTCGTGCCCACGCTGGGCTCCAAGGAGGCTATCTTCCAGCTCGCGCAGATCGTCGTTGACCGCTGCGGCGCGCGCGACCTCGTCGCGGTGACGACGCCGGGCTACCCCGTCCCCGCCCGTGGAGCCCAGTTCGCGGGCGCCGAGGTGGTCGAGCTGCCTCTACGCCGCGAGAACGGCTTCCTCCCTGCCCCGGCCGACCTCGACGCCCTGGCCTGGGAGCGCCTGGCCGTGCTGTGGGTCAACACGCCCAACAATCCCACGGGTGCGGTGGCCGACCTGGCGCTGCTGGGGCGGCTGGCCGACCGGTGCGCCGGCGCCGGCGCCGTCCTGGCCTGCGACGAGGCCTACAGCGAGCTCTGGCTGGAGGGCGACCCGCCCCCCTCCGCGCTCCAGCTCCCCGACCGCCACAACGTCGCCGTGCTCAACACCCTGTCCAAGCGCTCGTCCATGCCCGGGCATCGCTGTGGCTTCCTGGCCGGCGACCCGCGCCTGGTGGCGGCCGCCAAGCGCTTGCGGCCCTCGACCGGCACCGCGCCCCAGGAGCACGTTCAGCGCGCGGCGGTGGCGGCCTGGGGCGACGAGACACACGTCGAGGAGGTGCGCGCGCTGTACCGCGCCAAGCGCGACGCCCTCCTCCCCGCCCTGCGCACCGCCGGGCTGGAGCCCGTGGGCGGCCGTGGGACGTTCTTCCTGTGGCTGGCCGTTGCGGACGGCGACGACGAGGCCCTGGCCACACGCCTGCTGGCTGAGCACGGCATCGTCGTGGCCCCCGGCTCGTACCTGGGCGGCGGTGGCGAGGGGCACGTGCGCGTGGCGCTCGTGCCCACGCTGGAGGCCTGCGCCGCTGCGGCGGACCGCCTCGCCGGCGGCGCATGAGCCACTATGGGGCCATGACCACGCGCACCCCCAACGTCAACCTCGGCGCGCTGGCCGCGCGCATCGAGGAGCTCTACGACAAGCCCACGTCCGAGCTGGACGACGAGGCGGCCGCTTCAGTCGACCAGGTCCTCGACCTGCTGGACGAGGGCCACGTCCGTGTCGCCTTCCGCAGCGGCGAGGACTGGCACGTCAACGAGTGGGCCAAGAAGGCCATCCTGCTGGCCTTCCGCACACGGAAGATGGAGTCCATAGAGGTCGGTCCCCATGCCTACAACGACAAGTTCGCGCTCAAGGGCGACTTCGAGCGGCGCCACGTGCGCGTCGTCCCCCCCGCCACCGCGCGCTACGGCAGCTACCTCGCTCGCGGCGTGGTGCTCATGCCCTCCTACGTGAACATCGGCGCCTACGTCGGCGCGGGCACGATGGTCGACACCTGGGCCACCGTGGGGTCGTGCGCGCAGATCGGCGCCGACGTGCACCTCAGCGGCGGCGTGGGCATCGGCGGCGTCCTCGAGCCACTGCAGGCCACGCCCGTGGTCGTCGAGGACGGCGCCTTCGTGGGCTCGCGGTGCATCGTCGTGGAGGGCGTGCGCGTGGGCCGCGAGGCCGTGCTGGGCGCCAACGTCGTGCTCACCGCCTCCACCCCGATCATCGACGTGCGCGGCAAGAAGCCGGTGGAGCTGCGCGGGGAGGTCCCGCCGCGCGCCATCGTGATCCCGGGCACGCGCAAGAAGAAGTTCCCGGCCGGCAAGTTCCGCGTGCCCTGCGCGCTGATCGTCGGCGAGCGCTCTGCGGGCACCGACCTCAAGACCTCGCTCAACGCGGCGCTGCGCGAGCACGCCGTGAGCGTGTGAGCGCTCGCCCTGGTGGCGGGCACTAGGCGTCGGTGGCCAGGTCGGCCAGCAGCTCGTCGCTGACGTCGGCGACGTAGACGGCGACGGCCCAGCCCGTGAGGTCCACATGGAAGTCCTCGCCCACGTCGACCTCCAGCTCGCCCCCGTCCAGGCGCACGGTGACCGGCGAGAAGCCGCCGCCCAGGACGTGGGCCACGGCGGCGCCGGTGGCTCCCGTGCCGCTGGAGCGCGTCTCCCCCACCCCGCGCTCGAAGATCCGCGCGCGGATCGTGGATGCGTCGATCGCCGTCCACCAGGAGACGTTGGTGGCGTTGGGGAACGCGTCGTGATGCTCGATGGCCGGGCCGATGGCAGGGAGGTCCAGGGCGTCCAGCGCGGCGGGGTCGGCGACGTGGATCGCGCACTGCGGGTTGCCGATGGAGACGTGCTGGAAGCTGCTGCCGTCGGGCAGCAGGCCGCTGCCGTCCTCGCCGCCGGCCGGGTAGTCGGCGCTGTGCAGCCGAGCGCGGCCCATGGCCACGCGGGCGCAGCGCAGGTCGTCCGCGATCGTGGCGCGCAGTTCTCCCGCGACGGTCTGGACGGAGAACGTGCGCTGCGCCGTCCAGCCGCGGCAGCGCAGGTAGAGGATGGCCTCGCGGGCGCCGTTGCCCGACAGCTCGGCCTCCGAGCCGTCGGGGTTGAAGATGCGCAGGCGCGCGGTGAAGCCGGCCGCGTCGGGCGGCTCGAGCTGGAGGACCCCGTCGGCGCCCAGACCCACGTGGCGGTCGCACAGGCGGCGCACCCGGGCCGGGGTGAGCGGCAGCGGCAGCGCGTCGCGCTCGGCGATGAGGTAGTCGTTGCCCAGGGCCTGCCACTTCTCGAGGCGCACGTCGCGGACCCTACGGGAGGATCTGTGCTGCGACGTCCTCGGGGGCGCGGCCGGTGACGTCGACCAGACGCGCGCCGGCCAGCTTGCGCAGCCAGGTCATCTGGCGGCGCGCGTAGCGGCGGGTGTTGCGGCGCATCGCCTCGTGGTCGCCGTCCAGCAGCTCGCGGAAGCCGACGGCGGCGCGGGCCGTCGGGCTCGCCCGGGCCGCGGCGGCGGCGCGGACCTCCTGCGCCACTCCCGCGGCCAGCATCGCGTCCACGCGCTCGTCGATCCGGTCGCGCAGCGCCTCGCGCTCCATGGTCAGGCCGACCAGGCGGGTCGGGTGGCGGGTGCGTGCGGTCCACAGCTCGCTACGAGCGGGCGGCGGGTGCAGCGCGCCCTGCTCGTGAAGCTCCAGGGCACGCACGACGCGGCTGCGATCGGTCGGCGCGACGCGCTGCGCGGCCCACGGCGCCGCCTCGGCCAGGCGCGCGTGCAGGGTGGCCAGGCCGCGGACGTCGGCGTCGGCCTCCAGGCGCTCGCGCACGCCCGGCTCGGGAGCCGGGCGCAGCTCGAGGCCCGCCAGCGCGGCGCGCAGGTACAGCCCGGTCCCGCCCACGACGATCGGCGTGCGCCCGGCGGCCAGCAGGCCGTCGATCTCCGCGTGGGCCAGCGGCTGGTACTCCGCCACGCTGAAGCGCTCGCGGATCGACACGAACGCGAGCAGGCGGTGCTCGAGCAGCGCCTGCTCGGCGGGCGATGCCGTGTCGGTGAGGATCTGCAGCCCGCGGTAGACCTGGAGCGCATCGGCCGAGACGGCGACGGGATCGTCCCCGCGGGCCCGCAGGCGCTGCGCCAGCGCGACGGCCACCGCGGTCTTGCCCACAGCGGTGGGGCCGAAGAGGGCGAGAACCTCGGGCACGGCCCGCAGTATGAGCCTCACCCTCCGTCGCCGGGTATCGTCCTGACTGTGGGCGTGCGCATCGGGTGCGGGCTGTCGACCGATCCAGACGCGCGGTCCGGTGCCGCGCAGGCGGCGGCCGCAGCCCTTGACGGGCTGGCCGGCGGGAGCGCGGACGTGGCTCTGGTCTTCGCCGCCGGGGCGCACCTCGCGGCGCCCGAGGCCACGCTGGAGGCGGTTCATGACGTGCTCGCGCCCGTCGCGCTGGCGGGCTGCGGCGCCGGGGGCGTCCTGGCCGACGCGCGCGAGGTCGAGGGCGGCACCGCGATCGCGGTGTGGGCGGCCGATCTTGCCGGGGGCGGAGCACAGGCCTTCCACAGCCGGGCGACGCCCGCCGAGGGCGGGGTTGCGATCAGCGGCCTGCCCGACCTGACCGGGGCGGCGTGCTGCCTGCTGCTGCCCGATCCGCTGTCCTTTCCCACCGAGGGCATCCTGGGCGAACTGCACCGGCGGGCGGGCGGCGTCCCGGTCCTGGGCGGGCTGGCCAGCGCGCGCACCGCCGAGGGCGCGGCGGCGCTGTTCTGCGACGACCAGGTGGTGGAGGCCGGTGCGGTGGGCCTGCGCCTGGACGACGTGGAGCTGCTGCCCTGCGTCTCGCAGGGTGCCGCGGCGGTCGGCCCGGAGCTGACGATCACCGCGGGCGGCGCACGGCGCATCGAAGAGCTCGACGGCGTCGCGGCACTCACCATGCTGCGCGACGTCGTGGACGCCCTGCCCGGACCTGAGCGCGCGCGGGCGCGCAGCGGGCTGCTGCTGGGGATGCGCGTGGGCGAGGCGACCCTGACGGGCGAGGCCCCTGCGTCGGACGCCTACCAGCTAGTTGGCCTAGCGGGGGCGGAGCAGGAGACGGGCGTCCTGGCCGTCGGGGCCCCGGTCGAGCCCGGCCTGCGTGTGCGCCTGCACGTGCGTGACGCCGACTCGGCCGACCGCGACCTGCACGAGTCGCTGGCCCTGCGCCGCGCCGCCCTGGGCGAGCAGCGCCCCGCCGGCGCCCTGATGTTCACCTGCAACGGCCGGGGAGCAGGCCTGTTCGGCAATCCTCACCACGATGCCCGGGTCCTCGCCGAGGAGCTCGCAGCGCCGGCGGCGGGCTTCTTCGCCGCCGGCGAGATCGGCCCGGCGGGCGGCCGCCCGGCGCTGCACGGCTTCACCGCGACGGTGGCCGTGTTCGCCGGCGGCTGACGCCACCCCGCGAACGGCGGCCGGGTCATGATGACCCCGCCACTGCGGCCCCGTCAGGGCGGCTCCGCAACGGTGCGGATAGGGTGGCGCGCCGAATGGAGCTCGCCGGGCGCAGCGTCCTGCTGACGGGCGCGACTGGAGGCATCGGCCACGCGATCGCGCGCGCCCTGGCGGCGCGCGGGGCGACGCTCGTGCTCAGCGGGCGGCGCGCCGACGTGCTCGAGGCGCTGGGGGCCGAGGTGCGCGGGCGCACGCTGGCCGGCGACCTGGGTGACCCGGCCGCCGTACAGCGACTCCTCGACGAGGCCGGTGAGGTCGATGTGCTCGTGGCCAACGCCGCCCTGCCCGCATCGGGTCGCCTGCGCGACTTCAGCGCACGGGAGATCGAGGCCGCGGTCGCGGTCAACCTCATTGCACCGATGCAGCTTGCCCGCGCGCTGGCGCCGCGCCTGGTCGAGCGAGGCCCCGGCCACCTGGTCTTCGTCTCGTCCCTGTCGGGCAAGGCCGCGACCCAGGGCAGCTCGGTCTACTCGGCCACCAAGTTCGGCCTGCGCGGCTTCTCGGCCGCCCTGCACGCCGAGCTCGGCCCGGCGGGCGTCGGTGTCTCGTGCGTCTTCCCCGGCTTCGTCCGCGAGGCGGGCATGTTCCACGACTCCGGCGCGCGGCTGCCGTGGTTCGTGGGCACGAGCAGCCCTCAGGATGTCGCGCGCGGCGTGGTCCGCGCCATCGAGTGCGACCGCTGCGAGGTCGACGTCGCGCCGCTGGGGCTGCGGGTGGGCGCGGCGCTCGCCGGCCTGGCCCCCGGCCCGGTGAGCCGCGTGAACCGGCTGCTGGGCGCCGACCGCGTCGCCGACGAGCTGGCCGCCGGCCAGCGCGACCGGCGCGGGTAGGCGCCACGCAGCCTCGCAAAGCGGCGATTCGCCATGCTCACAGGCGATGTTCGCTCCCGAGCGCCACCGCGAGCTGGCCGGCCTTCTCGACGTCCAGCCGACCAGCCACGCCGTCGATCTCGGCTGCGGCCGCGGCGCCACCCTGATCGAGATCGCTGCACGGCTCGGGCCCGAAGGCTTGCTCGTCGGTGCCGACTTCCGGCAGCAGGCAGCACCCGACGCTCTCGCCGGAGATCGGCGCCTCGGCCTCGTCGTCGCCGACCTTGCGCAACCCCTGCCGTTCGAGGACGGCCAGTTCGGACCGCGCCGTCTGCCAGAACGTCCTTGAGTGCCTCACGAAGCCAGACGCGTTCGTGGCCGAGGTCTGGCGGGTCCTGACTCCCGGCGGGCTCTTCGTACTCGGCCACAGCGACTTCGACACGATCGTCTTCGCCTCCGAGGACCTCGCGCTCACCCGTCGACTCGTGCACTGCTACTGCGACACCACCCAGAAGTGGATGCATCAATCCGACGGCACGATCGGGCGGAGACTGGGCGGCATCGCCGCTCGCTCGCCCTTCGAGGTCGAGCGCATCCACGCGTGGGTCAACGTGCTCACTTCGCTCGAGCCCAGCTCGCCGGGACACGAGGCAGCCCATGCCGTCGCCAACATCGGTCGCCGTGACCCTGCGATCGACAACGACGCCATCGAAGCGTGGCTCACGGGACTACGGCGCCTCGCGAACCACCACGCGTTCCTCTACAGCGTCAACGACTACGCCGTCGTCGCACGCAAGCCATGACCACAAGCCCCAAGGCGAGCGCTCGAGGGCGAGGAATGTCGGTCCGCGATCGCCGCTGGTCTGCCGGGGACCACCCGAGATGAGCTGGCCCGAGGACGATCGTCTCGCGCTCGCCGAAGGGGTGGCGACCGAGGTCGCCACCCGCTACGGCCTCGTGCTCGAGCGTCCCCGGCTGCTGCACCACTCCAACAACGTCGTCCTGCAACTGACCCCGGAACCGATCATCGCCAAGGTCGGGATGTCCAGCCACCGGCGCAGCGCGGCCGCGTCGCTCACCCGTGAGCTCGAAGTCGGGCGCTTCCTGGCTGTCCGCCGCGCGCCGAGCGCCCGCCCTGCGTCTGCGCTGCCGGCCGGTCCGCATCACGCGTGGGGCCTGGTGGTGACTTTCTGGGACTACTGCGCCAACGATCCCGCTCGCACGGTCGAGGCCTCCGACGCGGGCCGCAGCCTGGGTGAACTGCACGCCGCGCTGAACGGTTACGACGGCCCGCTGCCATCGTTCAGCGCCCAGATCGACGACGCCGCGTGGATCCTTGCCACGGATCCGTTGCCCGCGCTCCCGGCAAGCGACCGCGCGTTCCTGACCGAAGCGCACGCCGGCCTGTCAGCCGCCCTGAGCGCTCACGACCTTGCGGCCCGCCCCCTGCACGGCGAGCCCCATTCGCGCAACGTGCTCGCCACGCCCGACGGTCCGTGCTGGATCGACTTCGAGGCGGCCTGCCTGGGTCCGCTCGAGTGGGACGTCGCCTGCCTCGGCGGCGAGTCCCTGAGGCAATTCCCGCACGTCGACCATGACCTGCTCGAGCTCATGGGCAGGCTTCGCAGCCTCTGCGTCGCGGTCTGGTGCTGGATGGACCCCGACCGGGCTCCCGAGCTGCGCGAAGCCGCCGAGCATCACCTACACCGCCTGCGCGCCGATGCATGACGCGCTGACCGAGGTGATCCAGCGGCGCTTCCGGCTGGTGCTTCACGATGCCTCTCCGATCGAGCAGGGCGACGAAGCGTTGGTCTGGCGCGTCGAGACCGACCAGGGCGCGAGGATCGTCCACATCGGTCCGGCGTGGAGATCGAGCGAGGAGCTGGCCTGGACCCACCGCGTCATCCGACACGCCGCCGCGGGCGCGCCGCAGGCCATCCCGCCGCTCCCGGCACCGGACGGCGCGACCTTCTTTCGCCACGATGGCCGGCCCGTGACATTGTTCGAGTTCATCGACGGCGACCCGCTCGACACCGGCGACGCAGCGCTGGTCGACCACAGCGCCCGGGTGCTCGCATGCATCCATTCATCGCTGGCGGACTGGCCCGGCGGCCCGCGTCCTCCCGGTGGCCCCGACGGACCCGACGTCTGGGATCCCGCCGACGACCCGTGCGAGCTCGTCGACCACGAGCTGGATCGCTGGTGGGCGGCGGCCTCCAGCGCGCTGCGCACCGCGGTCGTCCATGGCGACTACTACCCGCGCAACCTGCTGTGCCGGGAGGGACGCCTCGTCGCTGTCGTCGACTGGTACGAGGCCGCCGTTTCGCTGATGAGGGTGTGGCTGCGCGAGAACGTCCGCTACGGGCTCGCACTGGCCCGACCCGGCCGACCCGCCGATGAGCACCACCTCGGCCTGCAACTGCGTGCGTTCGTGGAACTCGGACGCTTGGCGGCCTGACGATCGAGCACCGCCACCGCGTGCGCCGCCCCCTGACGGTCCTCACCGCCTCAGTGCCCGAGGACCCGGTGCTGGACACTGCGCTCTCATCGGCGGTCCTGGAGGGCGTCGTCCTGGGCGGCCCGCCCGTCCTGCGCCTGTGGGCGCCGGGCCCCGGCGTCTCCTTCGGGCGCCTGGACCGCCTGCTGCCCGGCTTCCCGACCGCCGTCGGGACGGCTCGCGCCGCCGGCTTCGCTGCGGTCATGCGGGTGGGAGGCGGCCGAACGGCGGCCGCCCACGAGGGTGCGCTGGTCTTCGGGCTCGCCGCGCCGGTCGCGGAGGACACCACCCGACGCTTCGAGACCATGGCCGGGGTGCTGCGCCGCACGCTGGCCCGCGTGGGCGTGGACGCCCAGCGCGGCGAGCTGCCCGGCGAGTACTGCCCCGGCGCCTGGAGCCTGCACGCGGGCGGCGTCAAGCTCGCCGGCCTCGCCCAGCGCGTGCGCCTCCGGGCCGCGTGGACAGAGGGGTTACTGCTCGTGCAGGGCTCGGACCGGGTGCGCGACGTGCTCGTGCCCGTTCACAAGGCTCTCGGGCTTTCATGGGAGCCGCGCACAGTCGGCGCGGCCGAGGACATCGTCCCCGGCGTCACGTGGCAGGACGCCGCGCAGGCGCTGCGCGCGGAGCTCGCCACACGCTACGAGCTCCTCGACGCCGATATCGCTCCGTCCACGCTGGCCTTTGCCCGCAGCCTGCGCGAGCGCCACGACGCCGTGGTTCAGGCTGAGCGCCCCCCCGCGGACAAGGCAGGCGGCACCCGGCGTGCGCGCGGAGGGTGACCGACCCCCGGCGCCCATGCGTCGACGATCGAACGATCGCCCGCGCTTCAGCGCGGCACATCCCTCGATCGCGTGGTCAGAACAGGCGCTCCTGGACCGGTTCGGGCCACCGCGCCGGCACCGGCGTGGGCGTCTCTCTCTCGCTGCCGCGGTCGAGCCGCGAGGGCGACGGCGCTCCGGACCGGCGCAAGAGGGCCGCTAGGTGCGCCCGCTCTGCGCGCGGGGCGTAGGCGCCACGCGCGTACAGGCGCTCGTAGCGCGGCACGAGGTCGGGCCGCGCGCTGCGCAGCCAGTCCATGAACACCCCGCGCGTCTCGCCGCGCAGGTGCAGGGCGATCCCTCCGATCCCCACCGCGCCGGCCTCCTCGGCGGCGGCCAGCAGCGCCTCGACCTGCTCTGGCGCGTCGTTGATGCCGGGCATGAGCGGCGCCACCAGCACGCCCGTGGGGATCCCCGCCCGATTGAGCTCGGCCACCGCCTCCAGCCGCGCCCGTGGATGTGGCGTGTGGGGCTCGGTGGCCCGCCAGGCCTTCTCGTCCAGCGTCGGCACCGACAGGTTGGCGCTGACGTCCGCGACGTCCCCCAGCTCCCGCATCAGCTCCAGGTCGCGCAGCAGCAGCGGCGACTTCGTCAGCACCGATGCCGGGGTCCGCGCCTCGCGCAGGGCCTCCCAGATCCCGGGCATGAGCCGGTAGCGCCCCTCGACCCACTGATAGGGATCGGTGTTGGTCCCCATAGCGACGTGCTCGCGCGCCCACGACGGCCGGCGCAGCTCCGCGCGCAGCACCTCGGGCACGTTGACCTTGACCACGATCTCCTTCTCGAAGTCGCGCCCCGCGTCGAAGCCCAGATACGTGTGCGTCGGTCGGGCGAAGCAGTTGTGGCTCACGACCCCATCGGCGATGAAGTCGCCGGTACCGGTCGTGATGTCGAAGAGGCGCATCGGCCTGCCCAGCGGCTCGATCGAGGCGACCCGCAGCCCCGGCGTCGACACGACCTCCTGACCGTCCAGCACCGGCCGGCTCCCGTCGGTGCCGGGTCCCAGCAGCGCCCGCCCGACCGCGAGGTGGGGACCGCGCCGGGGGTCCTTTTCGCCGCTGACGTGCTCCCACCAACGCTCGCTGAGGAAGCGGTGGTCGCCGCTTGCCACCAGCTCCGTGCCGCTGTCGAGCGTCACCCGATGCGCGGGCTTGATCGTGGGCCAACGCGCGAGCACCTGCGTTCGCACGAAGCGCCGCCTGCCGTCCAGCAGCTGGGTTCCGACGATCTCGTCACCGACTCGCAACTCAGCGAGCTTGCGCTGACGACCGTCTCCCATCAGCACCAGCGTGTCGCCCGACTGGCAGTAGACGCAGGCATGGCTGCAGCCCCGATACGGGTTGATCGTCCAGCGAAACGGGACCTTGGAGGACTTGGGCACACGGTTGAGCGCGGACTTGGCGTGGACCTCGTAGAAGCGGGTGTCCAGCGCCTCGGGCGCGTCGAAATGACGAACCACGGCTTCGCGGTAGCCAGGAAGGGGGGCCTGCTCGGCCTCGCGGACATCCAGATTGCTCCAGCGCATCGAACACATGTTCGCACACCGGGATGACGGACCGGTCGGCGGGGGCGGCCGCCCGTGCGTGCTTGCGCCGGAGCGTCGGATCGGGGCGCTCGTCGACGCCGGCCACCGGGTGGTCACCTGCGCGGCTGACGCTCGGGCTGGCACGCGGCCGGTCCGCGTGCGCACCTCGCAGCTCGCGGTGGCCTCCTCCCGCTACGCGCGCACGTGGATCGCGCACCTCGACGCCAAGCGCGTCGGCGACCACCGTGGCTTCCCGACCGTCCAGCTCGGCTACCGGCTGGGCAAGGCGGACCTGTCGCGGTTCGGGGACGGCCGCGAGCTCGGTGCCCCACGGACGCTGCGCGGCGCGCCGGTGCTCGCGGTCAACGAGTCGGGCGCGGCGATCGCCGCGTGGCACCACATCGTGGCCGGGCGCTCGGACGAGATCCAGATCGCGGTCCGCCCGGCGGGCGCCGGGTTCGGACCGGTGACGACCGTCCAGCGCGAGGACGTGGTGAGCCAGACGCCCGCCGCCGTGGGCGTCGACGCAAGCGGTCGCGCGGTCGTCGCCTACGCCCGTGAGACGGTGGCTGACCGGCCAGGCCGCCTGGCCGTGCGGGCCGTCGACACGGGGAGCGGAGAGGTCGAGGACGAGTCCCGCGTCGCGCCGCCGGGCGAGATCCAGGGGCCGACGGAGATCGCGGTCGGCGCTCAGCCGCGCACGCGCGCGCAGGCGATGGTCTTGGCCTGGCGGGGCTACCCGGTGACTGAGGGCCCGGTCGGCACCGTGGACACCGCCGCGGCCGTCCTGCCCGCAGGCTCCAGCACGCTCGAGGCGCCACAGGCCCTGGCCGAGGGCCGGCTCGCCGACGCCGACGGACGGTTCGGGGCGCCGCAACAGCTCGACGCCGCGGGATCCATCGGCGCCCTGATCGCCCAAGGGCGTGGCCGTCGGGTGCCTGCGCGAGACGCCGGGCGTCGAGGGTCACGGCTCCCCGCTGGGCATCCACTTCGCCCGCCGGGGCCCCGACGGGCCGTTCGGCGCCGGCGAGCTGGTCGACGACCGCTCAGCGGGCCGCGGCCGCGGCGACCAGCGACATCTCTCCGGTGAGCGTCTGGCTGGTCGCCGCGACGATGGTCACCCCGACGAGATCGCCGGGTGCGGCGACACCGTCGAAGTTGACGACCTTGTTGTGGCGGGTGCGTCCGCGCAGGCGGGCAGGGTCGGTGCGCGAGGGCCCTTCGACGAGCACCTCGAGCTCGCGGCCGACGAAGCGCTGCGCGCGCTGGCGGGCGCGGCGCTGGACGACCTCGACGAGGCGCTCCATGCGCTCCACGGCGACCTCGTGGGGCACCAGGCCCTCGGTGAACGTCGCCGCCTCGGTGCCGCGGCGCGGGGAGTAGATGAAGGTGAAGGCGCCGTCGAAGCCGACCTCCTCGCAGACCCCGAGGGTCTGGACGAAGTCCTCCTCGCTCTCCCCCGGGAAGCCGACGATGACGTCGGTGGTCAGCGCGGCGTCGGGCACGTGCTCGCGGATGAGCGCGACGCGGTCGAGATAGCGTTCGCGGGTGTACGTGCGGCGCATGGCCTTGAGGATGCGCGAGGAGCCGGCCTGCAGCGGGAGGTGGACGTGCTCGCAGACCGTGGGAAGCTGCACGTGGGCGAGCACGACGTCCTCGCGCATGTCCTTGGGGTGCGGGCTGGTGTAGCGGACCCGGTCGAGGCCGGAGATGCCGTCGAGCGCGCCGAGGAGCTCCGCGAAGGATGTTCGCTGCGGGCGTAGGTCGCGCCCGTAGGCGTTGACGTTCTGCCCCAGAAGCGTCACCTCGCGCACGCCATCGGCGGCCATGCGCTCCACCTCGGCCACCAGCTCGACCAGCGGGCGACTGACCTCGCGCCCGCGGGTGGACGGGACTATGCAGTAGCTGCAGTTCATGTTGCAGCCCACGCTGATCTGCACCCAGCCCTGCAAGTCGCGGGCGCGCTTGGCGGGCAGATGGCCCGTGAAGCCCCCGAACTCGAAGAAGCCCTGGGCGGTGAGCGAGTCGGAGGTCAGGAACTCGGCCAGCTTGTGCACCTGCCCGGGGCCAAAGGCCACGTCGACGTAGGGGAAGCGGCGGAAGACGTCCTCCTTGACCGACTGAGCCCAGCAGCCGCCCACGCCGATGATGCGCTGCGGGTCGGCGCGCTTCAGCCCCTTGGCTTGCTCCAGATGGGCGACGAAGCGCTCGTCGGCCTTCTCGCGGATCGAGCAGGTGTTGAACAGGATCAGGTCGGCCTCGGCGGGCGCGCCGGCCTCCGCGTAGCCCAGCGACTCGAGCATGCCCTTCATGCGCTCCGAGTCGTGCTGGTTCATCTGGCACCCGAAGGTGGTGACGTGGTAGCGCTTCACCGTGACGGCAGGGTAGCTGTGGTGGGAGACCCACGGGCGGCGTCGGGACGGGATGATGGTCCTCTGGTGCCCAAAGACCCTTCCAGCCGCCCGGACCACGGTCTCGCACGGGGACGGGCGCCGCTTGCGATGGGGCCGCTGCTGGCGATCTCGGCTGTCGTGGTCGTGACGCTGATCGCCTTCGCCGGCGGCTACGGGTACCACCGCGACGAGCTCTACTTCCTCGCTGCGGGCGAGAACCTCGCCTTCGGCTATCCGGACCAGGGACCGCTGACCCCGGCGATCGCGGCGCTGATGAACGCCATCGCGCCGGGATCGCTGACGGTGCTGCGGATCCCGGCGGCGCTGGCCACAGGAGCGACCGTCTTCTTGACCGGCATGATGGCTCGCGAGCTCGGCGGCACCGGCGCAGCGCAGATTCTCGGCGCGGCGATCGCGGCGGTCGCCTCGGTGCTCCTGGTCACCGGGCACCTGCTCAGCACCACGACCTTCGACCTGCTGGCGTGGACCCTGGTCTGCCTGCTGTTCGCACGGCTGCTGGGCGGCGCCGACCCGCGCTGGTGGCTCGTCGTCGGACTGGTCTTCGGCCTGGCGCTGCTCAACAAGCCGCTGATCGCCTTCCTCGCCGCCGGGCTGCTCGCCGGGACGCTGGCCGTCGGGCCGCGCCAGGTCCTGCGGTCGGGCTGGCTGTGGCTGGGAGCGCTGATCGCGGTCGGGCTGTGGGCGCCCTGGCTGGTGTGGCAGGCCGGCCAGGGCTGGCCGCAGCTCGAGGTGGCCGGCTCGATCGCCGGGGGCGGTTCCACGAGCTCGGAGTCGCGCTGGGCGTTCCTGCCCTTTCAGCTACTGCTGGTGAGCCCGGTCCTGGCCCCGGTGTGGATCGCCGGGCTCCTCGCGCTCCTGCGCCGGCCGAGCCTGCGCCCGTTTCGCCCCTTCGCCGTCTGCTGGTTGCTGCTCGCGGTCGCCTTCCTCCTCACCGCCGGGAAGCCCTACTACCTGGCTGGCATGTTCGCGGTCCTGATCGCCGCCGGAGCGATCGAGCTCGAGCGGTGGCTGCACCGTGGCCGGGCCGGGGTCCGCCGCGGGGCGCTCGGCCTCGCGATCGCCCTCAGCGCCGTGGTGTCGGCCGTCATCGCGCTCCCGGTCCTCCCCGCCGGCTCCACGGGTCCGGTGCTGGCGGCCAACGAGGACGTCGGCGAGACGATCGGCTGGCCGGAGTTCGTCGACACCGTCGCGGGCGCGGCACAGAGGCTCCCGCCCGGCGCGCCCGACCCGGTGATCGTCGCGTTCAACTACGGCCAGGCCGGCGCGATCGACCGTTACGGCCCCGCGCGCGGCCTGTCGCGCGCCTACAGCGGCCACAACGGCTACTGGTACTGGGCCCGCCCACCCGGCCGCCCACCCGGCCGCCCACCCGGCTCCCCAACCGCGCCCTCGGGATCCGGCCCGGTGCTCGCGGTGGGCTTTGCGCCCGAGCAGCTCGACCGTCGGTTCAGCGGGTGCCGGCCGGCAGGCCGCGTGGACACGCCCGAGGGGGTCGACAACGAGGAGGACGGCACCCTGCTCGCGCTGTGCGCGGGGCCGGCGCAGCCGTGGGATCAGCTCTGGCCGAGGCTCAAGAGGCTGGGGTAGGTCTGCGGGTCCGCGCCGTGCCGCTGCGCTACTTCGCGTACTCCACCGCCCGCGACTCGCGGATGACCGTCACCTTGATCTGGCCCGGGTACTCGAGCTCGTGCTCGATCTCGCGGGCGATGTCGCGGGAGAGTACGAGTGCTGCGTCGTCGTCGATCGCGGTGGGCGCGACCATGACGCGGATCTCGCGGCCGGCCTGCATGGCGTAGACCTTGTCCACACCCGTGTGGCGCATGGCCAGGCGCTCGAGCTCGCGCAGGCGCTTGACGTAGGACTCCAGCGACTCGCCGCGGGCGCCCGGCCGCGCGCCGGAGAGCGCGTCTGCGGACTGGACGATCACCGCCTCGACGGTCTGGGGCTCGACCTCGTTGTGGTGGGCCTCCATGGCGTGGGCGACCGCCTCGTCCTCGCCGTGTCGTCGCGCGAGGTCGCCACCCACCAGCGCGTGCGGGCCCTCGATCTCGTGGGTGACCGCCTTGCCGATGTCGTGCAGGAGCGCCGCGCGGCGTGCGGTGCGCGGGCTGGCGCCCAGCTCGTGGGCCATCACCGAGGCGAGCTGGGCGCACTCGACGGAGTGCGCGAGGACGTTCTGGCCGTAGGAGGTGCGGAAGCGCAGGCGCCCCAGGATCTTGACGACCTCGTCGTGCAACCCCTGGACGTTGGCGTCGAAGGCGGCCTGCTCGCCGGCCTTGACGAGCTGTTCGTCCAGCTCGGACTTGGCCTGGTAGAAGGTCTCCTCGATGCGGGCAGGATGGATGCGACCGTCCTGGAGGAGGCGCTCGAGGGTGATCCGGGCAACCTCGCGGCGCACGCCATCGAAGCCCGAGAGCACCACCGCGTTGGGCGTGTCATCGATGATGAAGTCCACGCCCGTGAGGTTCTCCAGGGCGCGGATGTTGCGCCCCTCCCGGCCGATGATGCGCCCCTTCATGTCGTCGGAGGGGAGCTGCACCACCGAGACCGTCGTCTCGGCCGCGTGGCTGGCGGCCAGGCGCTGCATGGCCACCGAGAGGATGTTGCGCACCTTGCGCTCGGCGGTGCGCTTGGTCTCCTCCTCGACCTGGCGCAACAGGCGCGCGCGGTCCTGGTGGGCCTGCTCCTCGACCTCTTCGAGGAGCGTCTTGCGCGCCTGGGCGGCGCTCATGCCGCACGCGCGCTCGAGCGCCTGCGCGGTCTCGCCCTCGCGCTCGGCGAGCTTGTCGCGCTGGCCGTCGAGAAGGTCCTCACGGCGGTTCTGCTCGGTCTCGCGGCGGTCGAGCTCGGAGGCGCGCCCGTTGAGACGCTCCTCCAGACGGGCGAGCTCGGCCTGGCGCTCGGCCAGCACGCGACCCTGCTCGTCGCGCTGTGCCGTGGCGGTGGATCCGCCGGACAGGCCGCCGTTGCGTACGAGCAGCCAGGCGACGGCCACGAGCGCTCCGGCCACGAGGGCTGCGGCGCCGATGATCTCCATTGCTCGTCCTCTCCCCGCAGGGCGGGCACGGCCACGCCCTGACGGTGTTCGTCTCTTTGGGTTCGGAGCGGGCCGAGCGGCGGGCCCTGGAACGCGCAGCTCAGCGTCGGAGCGTTCGCCCCACGCCGAATCCCCCGAGCGCGCCGGGCGGCGCGGTGGCAGAGGGCTGTGAGCCTGGTCGTCGTTGTATGGTTTGCTGTCGCATCGACCGAGTGCCTGCAGTATCGGAAAAGTGGCGGATTTGCTGCGGTTTCAGGGGCTTCGCGGGCCCGTCCTGTTCTCCGACCATCGTAGTGGGACGGGAGGTCGCAGGCAAACGCCGCGTGCTCAGGACGGGAGGGATGGAGCTCGGAGCGCGAGGGGTGGCGCGTGGACGCTCGCGCCCAGGTGCGCCGAAGGGGCCGGAGAACCGCCCCGCCGAGGCTCACGCGAGCTGGGACGGCTGCAGCCCGCAGGACTCTACGCGGCCTGCGACCGCTCCAGCGCGCGTACCGCGTCGTGGGCGAGCTCGAGGCCGTAGCCGCGGCGTACGAGCAGGCCGAGCGCGCGCTCGCGGGCGCGGTCGTCGGCGGGCGGCTCGGCGAAGCGCCGGCGCAGGAGGGTGACCGCCACCTCCAGCTCGTCACTCTCGTCGCGAGCGGCAAGCGCGCGGGCGATCAGCTCCGCGTCGACGCCCGCGCTCGCGAGCTTGCTCTCTATGCGGTCAGGGCCCCAGCCGTCAAGCAGGCGCCGGTCCTCGGTGAAGCGCTGCGCGTAGCCGGCGTCGTCGAGGTAGCCCTGCTCGCACAGCTCGGCGATCGCCGCCTCGATAGCGGTGGGCTCCACCCGCTTGCCCTCGAGGTGGCGGCGCACCTCGAGCACCGTGCGATCCCGGCGTCCGAGGTGTCGGTAGGCCAGGTCGAGGGCGTGCTGCCGGCGGGCCTCGGGGTCGGGCGCCGCTGAGCGGGCGGTGTGAGCTGCCTCGACCACTAGTGGTCGTCCCCGGAACGGTGTGTAGCTGCGGGGGCGGCCACTAGGCCGCCTTGACTCCGTCGGGGGAGCCGTTGGTGCCCGCGGTCTCGGCGGCCAAAGCGGCCGCCGCGGCGGCGGCCGCGTCGCCGTCGATCGGCGCGACCAGGTCGCGATCGATGCCCAGCGCGCGGTAGATGCGGTCCTCGATCTCCTTGGCCACCTCGGGGTGCTCGTCGAGGAAGCCCTTGGCGTTGTGGCGCCCCTGGCCGAGGCGCTCGTCGCCGTAGGAGAAGAACGAGCCCGACTTGGTCACCACGTCGTGCTCGATGCCCAGGTCGATCAGGCAGCCTGACGTCGACACGCCCTTGCCGAACTCGATGTCGAACTCCGCCTGCCGAAACGGCGCCGCCACCTTGTTCTTGACCACCTTCACCCGCACGCGGTTGCCCACCGCCTCCGTGCCGTCCTTCAGCGTCTCGATGCGCCGGATGTCCAGGCGCTGGGAGGAGTAGAACTTCAGCGCGCGCCCGCCGGGCTGGGTCTCCGGCGAGTTGTGGACCACGATCCCTCCAGCCAGGTAGCTGTGATTGTCCTGGATCTGCAGGTCGAATCGTGCTCCACCGCGCGACTTCGGCGGCTTCACTTGGTACTTGCGCGCGACCCTCATGGGCGCTGCCCGCAGGCTCGTCCGGCTTTCGAGGTCCGTACGCAGGTCTGCGGAGGCGTTCCACGCGAAGCGACCGCGCAGTTCAGGGTGGAGCTTGTACTCGAGCGACGGATGGACGTACGGTGCGATGACCTCTTGGAACGTCCGCGCACGCTCGCCGCTCCAGAGCAGGTCGCGGTCGGTGACCGTCGGACGGCTCATGCCGAGTGCCTCGCACCGGTCGGCCAGGCGCTCCTTGTCGGCGTTGCTCAGGCCCGCACAGCAGATGGTCGGCTTGCCGTGGCCCCAGCGCTTGTAGTTGCCGCCGAACGTGCCGTCATCGCAGTACCAGGACGCGATGGAGCGGGCGTCGAGCTGTTCGATGAGCTCATCGCTGACCGTGCGGCGGCCATCCACGGCGTAGACCGCGTCGCGCAGCCAGCCAAGCTGCCGCATGGGCAGCGTGTCGAAGCCGATGCCGTTGCCCGTCTTTCCGATTCGATGGGCGAACGGTGCGAGCATCGCCCGCTTCCACTCGCAGTAGGCGAGCTGTTCGCTGCCGTGACCGACCCGGAAGCTCGCATTGCGCGACGCGGCGTAGCGCAGCGATCCGTCCCCGAGCAGGCTGCCGAGGATGAGCTTGATCTGGTCTTCGCTCAACGCGTACTGCTTGACGGCGACAAGCACCTCGTCGCCCTCCTCGATCTCATAGGCCTGACGCTCGCCCTCCGGCGTGAAGATCAGGTGGTTGGGCGTGCAGGTCAAGCAACGCTTTCCATGCCCGCCAGCCACCTCGAGGCGGAGCCAGTCGTCGGTCGTGCCGTTGTCGTAGTACTCGACGATTGGCTTCGGCGAAACCTCACCGGTCTGAGGATCCATCGACATGACCTCGACCGGCAGACGCTGGTTCACGATCTTGCCGATCATCTCACTGCTACCGTTGGCCAGCGCGACGCGGGTGTTGTAGGACAGGCAGCCGAACATCACGCCGACCTTCTCCCGGATCTGGTTGGTGAAGAGGCAGAGGGTCTGGGTGCGGTTCAGCGTGCCGGCCAGCTTGCGCATGGCCTGGGACATCATCCGAGCCTGGAGGCCGACGGTCTGGTCGCCCATCTGGCCCTCGAGCTCGGCGCGGGGGGTGAGGGCGGCGACGGAGTCGATGGCGACGACGTCGACGGCGCCCGAGCGGATGAGCATGTCGGCGATCTCCAGGGCCTGCTCGCCGTAGTCGGGCTGGGAGACCAGCAGCTCGTCGATGTCCAGGCCGATCTGCTGGGCGTACAGCGGATCCATCGAGTGCTCGGCGTCGATGAACGCGCACACGCCGCCCAGCTTCTGGGCCTCGGCCAGCACGTGGTAGACCAGCGTGGTCTTGCCCGAGGACTCAGGGCCGAAGAGCTCGACGACGCGCCCCCGCGGCATGCCGCCGATGCCCAGCGCCAGATCGAGCGACAGCGCGCCGGTGGGGATGGCGTTGACCTTGACCTGAGCGCCCTCGTCGCCCATGCGCATGACGGAGCCCTTGCCGAACTGGCGCTCGATCTGCGTCAGCGCGCCCTGCAGGGCGGTGTCGCGGGCCTTCGCGGCCTTCTCGGTGTCAGTCACGGCCATGGGGGATCGGGCTGCCTTTCTCAAGCGGTCGGCCGTCCATGGTGAAGGCGGCGTCGGACGGAACGACCGTATGACCGGCGGCGTGCCGTGACTGTCACGCCGTGTGCCGGATCTGCGCAGCGAGACGCGCGGCTCAGCCCGCGCTGCGCTGCCGCACCGCGCATTCGCACCAGCTCCCTGATAGACCTCGGCTCAATGGGACAGCTGCTCGCCGTCGGTGTCGATGGAGCGCGTGGCGGATGGCTGGCCGCGCTCGGCCACGGTGACCCCACGGATGTCACGCACGTGGAGCTGCAGCTCGTCGAGACCTTCGAGGAGATCGCGGCCTTGCGCGGGCAAGGTGCCGATGGCGTCCCCGTCACCGTCGACATTCCGATGGGGCTGTTGAACGTGGTCGAACCGCGCCCTTGTGACAAAGAGGCGCGCAAGCTGCTCGGTGTCCGCGCCAGTGCGGTCTTCGCGCCCCCGTCACGATCGCTAGCTGGCGCCGCCACCTACCAGGACGCGCGCAAAGTTGTAGCCGCTGCCAAGCTCAAGGATCCCGCGGTCAAAGGCTTGAGCGCGCAATCATTCGGCATTGCACCGAAGGTCAGCGAGGCCGACAAGTACCTGCAGGCCGACTCCAGAGCCCAGTCGTGGCTCTGGGAATGCCATCCAGAGCTGTCCTTCAAGGTGCTCGCCGACGGCGAAATCCTGCGCGGAAAGAAGAGCGTCAGCGGCCAGGCCAAGCGTCTGCAGCTGCTCTGCGACCGCTTTCCCGGCCTGCTCGACAAGCTCGTCGCCTTCGGGCCCGATGGCAGATCCGTCGAGACCGGCGACGCGCTCGACGCTCTGGCCGCACTCAACACGGCCCTTCGCGTCCGCCGCGGCGCCCATGAGGAACTCGGCGGCGAGACCGACGACACCGGGCTGATCATGCGAATGGTCATGTGAGCGTCAGCCGCTCAAGGCGACGTCTCGCCCGACGGCCAATAGCGCTTGCTTGGAAAGGGAACCAGGCGGTACTGGTACGTGTTAGGAATGATTGGCGCCATCCACCACGTAGATGACGCAACCGTCCTGTCGCAGACACCGCAGGTACAGCCGCGACCAGCCGCTGGCCAACAACAGTTCGTGCCGTCGTCGGTGCGCCCGAAATCCTGGGCGCGATAAAGCCCGTGGTCGATCCACGCCCCTGTGTCGGTCAAGCACTCGAGAGCGAAGTGCGCCGGCATGTCGATCTCGAGGTATCTGGTCATCGGGGACGAAGTCGCGATCTCCACGTCAGATCTGACGTGGAGTACCGCGGGATAGGCGCCCCGAGGTGCGGCTCAGCCCGTCGAGCCCTCGGGCTCCGCCACGTCCGTCGGCTCGCGGACCACCACCGGGCCGTCGATTACGAGCTTGGCCACGGTCCCCCGCGTGCACCGCTCGCGGCGCAGGCGCTCGTGCTCGGGCAGCGCGGGGCGCGCGGCAGGCGGCGCTGCCGCGCGCGGACCAGGCCGAATCTGGCAGTGGTCGCGTAATAGTCCCCACTTCTGATCGCGAGAATTTCCCACTCCTGACGTCCATGTCGCGGTGACTCGTCAAGCGTCAGTCGCGCTCGCCCGCGAGCAGGCGGCGGACGAGGTGCAGCGCGACGGTGGTGGAGCGATCGCGCACGTCGAAGCGCGCGCCGGGGAGGGTGACGCGGTGAGTCAGGGCACCGCCGCCGTCGGCCAGGACGGCCGACAGGCACACGGTGCCCACGGGCTTGTCCTCGGTGCCCCCGGTCGGACCCGCCACCCCGGTCACGCCCACCCCCACGTCGGCGCCGAAGCGGTCACAAGCACCCGACGCCAGCGCCCGCGCCACCTCGACGGACACCGCGCCAAACGAAGCGATGAGCCCTGGATCCACCCCCGCCAGCGACACCTTGGCCTCGTTGGCGTACACCACCAGACCGCCGGCGACCACCTCCGACGAGCCCGCCCGTTCGGTCAGCCGCGCGGCCAGCAGGCCGCCCGTGCACGACTCGGCTACAGCGATCCGTCGCGCCGGCGGGCCGCGCAGCGCGTCGAGGACCATCGCGTCCACCGACCGCCCGTCGTCGGAGAAGAGGGTGTCGGCGTGGCGCGTGCGCACCACGTCAGCCAGGGCGTCGTGGACGGACTGAGCCGGCGGCTCGAACCGGGTGACCACCTCGACCTCGCCGCGGCGCAGGCAGGTCGTCACCTCCAGTCGCTCCAGCGCCACCCCGTCCGCCACGGCCTGGCGCAGCGTCGCGGCGATCTCGGACTCGGGCAGGCCGAACAGCCGCAGCGTCCGCTGGCGCAGGTCGCCGGCACCCGCGGTGGCGGCGCGGAAGGCGTCCTTGACGACAGCATCGCCCCACATGGGCTGCAGCTCGCGCGGCGGACCGGGTAGCACCACGACCGTCGGGCCGCCTGGCGAGCCCTCCGGCGGCGGCACCACGAGCCCCGGCGCGGTGCCCACCGGCTCGAGCACCGTCGCCCCCCTGGGCACGAGCGCCTGCTTGGCGTTGCCCGCCCGCACCGCGTCCACGTCCAGGTCCGGGAACCGCAAGGCCAGCGGGCGCAGGATCTCGGCGATGCGCCCCTCCAGGGCCTCGTCGAGCATCAGCGGGCGCTCCTGGAACGCCGCCACGACCTCGGCGGTCAGGTCGTCGGCGGTCGGGCCGAGGCCGCCGCTGGTGATGACCATGTCGACCCCCTGATCGGCGAGGAAGCGCAGCGTTGCCAGGAGCTCCTGCGGGCGATCGGCCACGATCGCTGTCTGCGCGACGTCCACCCCCAGCTCCAGCAGCCGGTCGGCCAGCCACGGCCCGTTGCGATCGCTCACCCGGCCCGTCAGCACCTCGGTGCCGGTGACCAGGATCGCCGCGCGGGCGCTCACGTGCAGTCAGGCGCGCTGGACTCGGGGAGGGGCTGGCGGCCCTGGCCCTGGGTCAGCGCGAGCAGGATGCGGTCGTCCGAAGACGGGACGTCACGCCGCTCGCCGTTGATGATCATCTCGACGGCGTTGTTGCCCAGGATCATGCGAAAGCGCCGAGCCTCGAAGGTGTCGGTCTCGTCGCCGGCGGCCAGCTCCTCGCCGCGCACCAGGATGCCGTTGTCGTCGGCCAGGCAGACGTAGACGGGTCCGGTGGCCTCCAGGCGCAGGCGGACCTCCTCGGGCTCCTCCTCCGAGGCGTCCTCGGGCTCCTCTTCGGCCTCCTCGTCGCCCCCGCCCTCGGGCTGCTCCTCGCCGCCCCCGTTGGCGTCCTGCGGCGCTGTGGCCTGCCCGGCGCTGCGGTCGCCCTCCTCGCCGCCCGCGGTGCCCAGCGCCCACAGCGCGGCCAGCAGCGCCACGACGACCACCCCCACGACCAGCCCGCGCGGCGGGGCGGTCGGCTTGCGCGCGTAGCGACCCGTCGTGGCCCGGGTGGGCGCGATGGGCTGTTGCTCGATGTCCGAGAGGTTCTCGAAGCGCAGCTTGTACTCCTCGACCAGCACGCGGGAGTCCAGGCCCAGCGCCGCCGCGTAGGTGCGCAGGAAGGTCTTGACGTAGGCGGGGCCGGGCAGCAGCTCCCACTCCTCGTTCTCCAGCGCGCGCAGGTACTTGGCGCGGATCTTGGTCTGCGTCTCCAGATCGGTGATGTCCATGCGCGCGCGCATGCGCGCCTCACGCAGAGTGGAGCCGATGTCCGCCATTGTGATCAGGAGGGTAGTGCCCGATCCTCGGCGCCGACAGGCTCGGACTCGGGCAGCTCGACCTCGGTGGTCGGTTCGTCCGCGCGCTCGCCCAGCGCCGCCACTACCCGGTCGACGTCGCTTTGGGCGACCAGCACCTGACGCGGCTTGGAGCCCTCGTAGCCGGAGATCACGCCGCGGCGCTCGAGCATGTCGATCAGCCGGCCCGCCCGGGTGTAGCCCAGGCGCAGACGGCGCTGGAGCATGGACGTCGAGGCGGTCTGCATCTCGGCCACCAGGCGGATGGCGTCGGGCAGGAGCGGGTCCTCGTCGGGGTCGAACTCGCCCGGCGCGTCCTCCCCGCCCTCCTGGGCCTCGACCTCATCGAGCAGCTCCTCGCGCAGCTCAGGCTCACCCTGGCGGCGCCAGAAGTCGGTGAGCTGCTCGATCTGGGCCTCGTCGATGTAGGCGCCCTGGATGCGCTGCAGGCGGCTGGAGCCCACGGGCGAGAAGAGCATGTCTCCCTGGCCCAGCAGCGACTCGGCGCCGTTCTGGTCGAGGATCACCCGCGAGTCGGTCTGCGAGGACACGGCGAAGGCGATCCGCGAGGGGACGTTGGCCTTGATCATCCCCGTGATCACGTCCACACGGGGGGACTGCGTGGCCAGCACGAGATGGATGCCCACCGCCCGCGCCTTCTGGGCCAGGCGGATGATCGAGTCCTCCACGTCGGCGGGGGCCACCATCATCAGGTCGGCCAGCTCGTCGATGATGCACAGGATGTAGGGCAGCGGCGCATCCCCGCGCCCGCCACGGTGGCGGTTGAGCTCGGGCAGGGAGCGCGTCTTGGCCAGCGCCATGATCGCGTAGCGGTCCTCCATCTCCCTGACCAGGTTCTGCAGGGCGTTGGCCGCCTTGCGCGGGGAGGTGATGACCGGCGTGAGCAGGTGGGGGATCGACTCGTAGTGATTGAGCTCAACTTGCTTGGGGTCCACGAGGACGAGGCGCAGCTCGTGCGGGGTGGCGCGCAGCAGGAGGCTGGAGAGCATCGCGTTGACCGCGCCCGACTTGCCCGCGCCGGTGGTGCCGGCCACCAGTATGTGGGGCATCTTGGCCAGGTCGGCGCCGATGGCCTTGCCCGCGACGTCCTTGCCCAGCCAGACGGTGAGCGGCGACCAGCCCTCCGGGGCCTCTTGGAAGACGTCGCCCAGGTGGACGATGCGCCGGCGCAGGTTGGGGACCTCGATGCCCACGGCGGTCTTGCCGGGGATCGGCGCGAGGATGCGGATGTCGACGGCGGCCAGGGCGTAGGCCAGGTCGTCCTTGAGCTGGGCGACCTTGCTCATCTTGATGCCGGGCGCCAGGCGCAGCTCGTAGCGGGTGATGTGCGGGCCGGCGACCGTGCCCACGATCTTGGACTCCACGCCGAAGTGCCCCAGTGCCTCCACCAGCTGGGCGGCGGTCTGCTGCTGCACGCGGACGTCGTCTGGCCCGCCCTGGGCCTGCTCGGCGGTGGAACGGGTGAGCACGCGGCGCGGCAGGGGCAGCTTCCACTGGAACGCGGGGTCGTCGGTGACCGTGCCGCGCAGGCGGCCCTGCGGGGTGAGATCCTCGGCGCGGATGGAGACCGTGGGCTGCTCGTCGAGCGACGGGGGCCCGGGCTCCGCCTCGGCCCGGGCCGCGGGCTCGGACTCGGGCTCCTCCTCGGCCTCCAGGTCGTCCGGGGTCAGGGCCGTGCCGTCGCCGAACAGGTCGGGGTAGCGCTCCACGGCGTCCAGGGACGGCGCCTCGACGTGCGTTGCGCGCACGATGGGCTCCAGGCCCTCGGGCTCCGGCGGCCCGAAGGGCTGGGGCGGCGGATCAGGCGCCTGCTCGGGCTCGTCCTGCGACGGCTCCTCGCCCTTGGGACGCGGGGTGCGCAGGATCCTGGTGTGATCGGCGATCGAGGTGCCCGTGGTGCGCACCACGCCCGCGATCGTCGCGCCGGTGAGCAGCAGGACCGCGGCGGCGAGCAGGAACAGCGCGAGGATGTGCGCGCCGACCGTCGAGAACAGGCTGCTGGAGGCCCAGAAAAGGGCCTCTCCGGCGATCCCGCCGCGCGGGCGGGAGACGGCCGGCTCCCAGAGGCCCTCGCGCGCGCCGCCGGGCCCCAGACCCAGCGTTCCCGCCGCGAGGGCGAGGGTCACCCCGGCGAACAGGCACAGGGCGCCGGCGCGCAGGGGCCGCAGCGC
>JANDLV010000089.1 GCA_024330185.1 Candidatus Siliceabacter maunaloa | reverse complement strand
CGGCGTGCCGCCACCGGTCCCGGTGTACTGGGCCTCCTGGGTGCTCGCGGTGCGCGTCTCGCCCGAGCCCGACCCAGAGCTCGAGGACGACGATGCGCTGGAGCGCTGGGCCTCGCGCGACCCACCGTCATCAGACGCGGCGCGCGCCTCGCCGCCACCCGTGCTGGTACCCGGGACGCGACGCTCACCATCCAGATACTGCTGGGGATCGTGCGCCCGCCCGTTGATGCGCGTCTCGAAATGCAGATGGGGCCCGGTGGAGCGCCCCGTGGAGCCCATCCTGCCGATGGTCTGGCCGATCTCCACGTACGCGCCCTCACGGGCGCTGATGCTCGACAGGTGCGCGTAGCACGTCGAGAACTGCGACGTGTGCTTCACGCAGACGATGTTGCCATACGCGCCCTGGGCGCCAGCCTGGGTCACCGTCCCACACAACGCCGCACGAACCGCCGTGCCCATCGCATTGGCGATATCCACCCCGCCATGATTGCGCCCATCACCAAACGTGCTGGTCACCGTGCCCTGCGTCGGCGCGGCCAGCTCACCGGTGGCGCAGTTGCCATCGCCGGAGACCGCGACCTCGTCGCTGACCTCGACGTCGGGCTCAGGCTCCTCGCGGGGCTCCCCGACGCCGGCCTCGGGGCGCGCGCCGCCCTCCCGGGCATCCAGCTCCTCCGTATCCTGTGCCCGGGTGTCGTCGGCCTCGCTGTCGTCGTCATCCGAGGCGGCCGTCTCACGCTGCGGCGCGGGCTCGGCGTCATCCTCGTCGTCCGAAGCGCTGTCGGAGGGGGCCTCGCCCTCGTCGGCCGAAGCGACCGCCCTCGTCGCGCGGGCCTCGGGCTCGGCCTCGACTTCGGCCTCGGGCTGGATCTCGGCCTCGGGCTGGATCTCGGCCTCGGCGGACACCGAGGCCTGGATGGCCTTGGCCTCAGGCGAACCCTCGGGCACAAACGACACCGACCCGCGGAACAGCGCGGTCCACGTCCGCGAGTCGACCTCGCCCGTCACCGACAGGCCCACACGACCCTGAAAGCCCTCGACCGCATCCTCGGTCACCGGCCCGAAGACCCCATCGTCATCGACGGCGAGCTTCTGCTGCACCGCGACCACCGCAGAACCCGTGTCACCACTACGCAGAATCGCGTCGCCGGCCCGCACACGCTCAGCCTCGCCGGGCCCACTGTCCTCGCTGGTCGTCGTCCCACCCGAACCGCCCGACTGCGCCGAAGCCAGCGGCACCATCGGCGAAGCCAACAGGGCAGCGCTCAAAGCCAGAGAACTCGCCTTGCGCCGCGGAGCGTGCCTGCGATGCACCACAGCCAACTCACGACGACGACGCGAACGCTCGATCGAGCGTGTCCAGATATCGACACAAGCGAGGTCTCGCTCGGGCGCCTGGTCGGCCGACACGGCCAAGTGGGATGCAAACACGAATGCGTCTCCTAGAGGGATCTTTGCTTGGCCTACGGGGTTAGCTGACGGGCTCGCGCGCAAAGACCGCGCTACACCGCAAAAACACGGCGATTCGCCCCTGTGACCTCAACCGGCCACCTCGGTTCCCCCGATCCAGAACCGCAAGGCGACCCCAGACTCGGCTGACAGAGCGTTATGAAAGCACAACCGGTCGACGGAGTGCTAGCGCTCCTACAGATCGTAGGTCCGATGTAATCGCGTGGTTAGGAGCTTCATACTCCCCGCAGGGCGCCCATGGCTGACCATCGACCGATCCAAGGGGAACTGCAGACCCAGCTGATGGCCGCCCTGTGGCGGCTGGAGTCGGGCACCGTCGACCAGGTGCGAGGAGCACTGCCCTCGCGCTACCGCGGCGCCTACACCACGGTGCAGACCGTCCTCAACCGCCTGGCTGATCGTGGGCTCCTGCGACGCGTACGCGAGGGCAACGCGTACGTCTACCGCCCGGTGGTCAGCGAGGCCCAGTACGTGACGCGCTCCGTCCAGTACGCCCTCTCGCGGGCATCGGCCAACGCACGCCAGGCAGCGCTGGCCTCCCTGGTCGGAGACATGGACGCACGCGAGCTGGCCGATCTGCGACGCCTGTCCAAAGAGCTCGAGGGAAAGCGCCGCGGCCGGTGACTCTCGCTCTCGTCACCGCCATCTCGCTGGCCATCATCGCTCCACACCTCCTGCGCCTGGACCACGTGACCCCGGCCGCGGGCGCGACCATCTGGCTGTCCGCGCTGGCCCTGCGAGCCCTCACGACGCTGCTCGCGGTGACCTTCGTCGTGTTCTGGCTGCCGGCGACCGAGCTGTTCTACGCCCTCACCCACTGGTGCTGGCACGCGGTGGTGCCACTCGTGTCGACCCATCTGTTCCTGGACGGGCACGCCGTCGCAGACGCCGCCATCCTGCTCCCCACGATGGGAGCGAGCGCGTCCCTTGTTGCCGTGGCCTTCGGCGTGGCGCGAGCCGCCCTGGCCGTCCGCCGCTGGCTCGGGCGAGCGGCACGGCCAGGCGGTCCGCAGGACAGCCTCGTCGTCGGCGATGACCGGGTACTGGTCGCAGCCGCCGGGCTGGCCCGTCCGCGCGTCGTGGTGTCGCTGGGCGCCCTGATGACCTTCGAGGCTGACGAGCTCGCAGCGAGCCTCGAGCACGAGCGTGGCCACATCGCCCGGCGCCATCGCTACGTGCTAGTGGTCGCCGAGCTCTGTCGCGCCCTGGCCCGGGTCCTGCCGGGCACCCGCCCGGCGATGGTCGAGCTGCGCTTCCACCTCGAGCGCGACGCGGACGCCTGGGCCGTGGCCCGCCGGCACGACGGCAGGGCACTGGCGAGCGCGATCTGCAAGGCCGCCGGCGCCCTTCCCGCGGCGGGGCCCGCCGCAGCGGCCCTCGACGGGGGTGGGACCACCCGCCGCGTGGGACAGTTGCTCCAGGGCCACGACTCGTCGGCCTGGCGCCGCGCCGTCGGCGTCGCTCTCGCCCTGGCCATGGTCGGCCTCACCGTGGCGCTGGCCGCCATCGTGCCGGCCACCGCCCGCGCGGGCATCACTCAGGCCGAAGCCCGGCCGGCGATCCCCGAGCACTGCAGATCCTGACCGTCGCCGACGAGCATTCCACGCCTACACTCTGTCGGAGTGCCATGCCCGAGCGTCTCCTCATGATCTTCACCAGCACGCGCCAGCGGCGAAGCATGCGCGCCGTGGCGGCGCGCCGGCGGACCCTCAAGATGGCGATGGCCGTGGCCAGCGCCTGCGTGGTCGTCGTCGTGCTCGTCCTTCTCGCGCTCATCGTGTGAGCGATCGCTTGGCGCCAGGTACCCGCCCGGGGGGCTCGCCGCCCCACTTCGTGGACGTTCCACCCGGCGCCGCCGGGCTGCGGCCGCTCGACCGCCGGGATCTGGCCTTCAGCGCCGCACTGCACGCCCAGACCCTGCCGCACGGGTTCTTCGCCGACCTGGGGCCGCGCTTCCTGCGGGGTTACCACGCCACGTTCCTGGACTCCTCCCACGCCGTTGCTCTGGTGGCTACGCTCGGCGGTCATCCGGCCGGGGCGCTGGTCGGCATCCTCGACCCGGCGCACCACATGCAGTGGGTGCTGCGCAGGCGCGGTATGAACCTGGCGTTGCGGGGCGCGCTGGCGCTGGCGGTCCGCCCGCGGTTGGCGCTGCGCTTCCTGCGCACGCGCGTGGGTCGCTACGCCCACGGCTGGTTTCGTCACCGTCACCGGCCGCAGGAGCGGGCACAGGCGGCCGAGAGCCGCCCGCCGGCCGTGCTCAGTCACGTCGCCGTCGTGCCGAGCGCCCGGGGCACTGGCACCGGTGTCGCGCTCGTGGAGGCGTTCGAGGAGGCGGCCCGTCGCTCGGGAGCCACCCATGCCATCCTCACCACCCTCGAGGGATCAGAGGGTGCCGGGCCCTTCTACGCCAGACTGGGCTGGGAGCGCACCACCACCCGTCGCACTCACGACGGACTCCCCATGGAGGAGTGGACGCGGGCCCTGACGAAGGAGAACGAAACCGGATGAGACTAGGGATGATGCTTCTGGCGGCGGGTGCGCTCGCCGCGCTCGCGGGCTGCGCGGACGACAGGTCCGCGCAGAGCACGCCCACGTCCGAGCAGCGGCCGACCCAGGCGATAGTGGGACCGATCGACACGCCCACCTCCGACGCCCGGCCGGAGATCGAGCTCTACGAGCCGATCGAGGCCGAGGAGTACGCCAACGCCAAGCGGGTGGCCGGCCGCGCGGCGCAGCGCGCCGTCACCTACGCTCGCGGCGCCACCGCGCGGGAGGTCGTGGACTCGCTGCCTCCTGCGACGGCCGGCGAAGCAGCGCTGGCCGAGGCCATCGAGCCCGTCGTCGAGCCCGGGATGCGGTCGGAGGGAGAGATCGTCTACCCGCAGCTCTCGGGCGTGACGCCGACGTCGCTGGGCGCCATGGTGGTCACCCGCCAGACGCTCGAGGACCGCGAGGGACAGCGCAGCTCGGTGACCCGGGTGCTCGACGTGCGTCTGCGCCGCTCGGGCGGGCCGTGGACACTGGAGCGCATCGCGTCGGTGGGCGGGTCACCACGTGAGCGTCCGGATGACCTTTCCGAGGCCGCAGAGCGCGTGCTGGACAGCTCCAACATCACCCTGCCCGACAGCGCACGCTGGGACATCCATCGCGGTGAGGTGGCCCCCTCCCTGCTGTCGGCGCTGGCCGACGCAGCCGGGGATCGCGAGCTCTCGGTGGCGGTGCTGGACTCGGGCCACCCGCCCAACGTCTGGGCCAGCGAGACGCCCAGCGCCCACGGCTCGGGGCTCGCGGCCGACATCTGGGCCGTCGACGGCGAGCCCGTCATCGAGCAGCGCACGACCGACTCGTCCGCCTACAAGCTGGCCGAGTCGTTCCTCGCCGGGGGCGCCCGGCAACTGGGCAGTCCGTGGGACCTGGCCCCGGGCTTCCGCTCCTTCACCGACGACGTCCACCAGGACCACCTCCACCTCCAGCAGAGCGCGGGCTGAGCGGGCGCCGACTCCCCTCGGCGTCTGCGGCTCACCTGGCGGTCGCTGACCACAGACGACGCGGCCCCAGCCGAAGCGGGGGCCGCGCTTGTTGCCTAGACCCTATGGCCGGTCGCCTGCATTGGTTGACCGCCGGGGTATGTAGGCCGG
>JANDLV010000088.1 GCA_024330185.1 Candidatus Siliceabacter maunaloa | reverse complement strand
CATCACAATCCCGATGGGATCGCCGTCAAAGTTCCACGACGATCCGGGCAACCTCATCATGCACAGGCGCGGCTGCACTCCGGCTGTGCGGACCAGCGATGAGTTCGAGCACCCCAACCGGTCTATACCCTGCAATGACGCCTATCGCCGACCGAAGGAGACCAGAGATGAGCCTGCCGAAGATCACCTCTCGCGACGAGTGGCTCAAGGCCCGCAAGGACCTGCTGGCCAGGGAGAAGGAGCTGACCCGGGCGCGCGACGCGCTCAGCGCCGACCGCCGCCGGCTGCCGATGGTCGAGATCGACACGGAGTACCGCTTCGCGGGGCCCGACGGCGAGGTCGGCCTGCTCGACCTCTTCGAGGGCCGGCGGCAGCTGATGGTCGGCCACTTCATGTTCGACCCGGCCTGGGAGCGGGGTTGCGCGAGCTGTTCGGCGGGCGCCGACGAGATCGCCGAGGGGACGCTCGAGCACCTGCACGCGCGTGACACGTCGTTCGCCTACGTCTCGCGCGCGCCGATCGAGAAGATCGAGCGCTACAAGGCCGAGAAGGGCTGGACGTTCCCGTGGTACTCCTCGCACGGCAGCCAGTTCAACTACGACTTCGGCGTCACCGTCGACGAGTCGGTCGCGCTCGTCGCCTACAACTACAAGACGCTGGCCGAGCACCAGCAGGCGGGCACCGCCTACTACTTCGACGCCGAGTACCCGATCGAGCAGCCGGGCAGCAGTTGCTTCCTGCGCGACGGCGACCGCGTGTTTCACACCTATTCGAGTTTCGGGCGCGGCGCCGAGTGGTTCGGCGGCTCCTACGCGCTGCTCGATCTCACCGCGCTGGGCCGCCAGGAGGACTGGGAGGAGCCCGAGGGCCGCGCGGCCGCCGCCCGCGCCGCGATCCCGGACTTCGCGGCATGAGGGGGCACAGGACGATGCAGGCTCCGCCGATCGTATCCGCGACCGAGTGGGAGCGCGCTCGGGCGGAGCTGCTGGTGGGGCGCAGGAGACGTGGGAAGACTCGCCGGAGGGCCACCCGCAGGGCCCTCCGTACTAGTGGTGGAGGCTGCATGACGAGTACGGGGCCTTCGACAGCGACCCGGACACGCCGTAGGTCGCGGTGGCCGAGACCCGCTCCGGGTTCGCCAAGACGATCGGCCTTGGCGACGGGGCCTTGGGCATGGCACGCTGTTGGCTGTGGCCCATCCGATCGTGAGCACACCGCGGCTGGACGCCGCGATGCAACGCATCCGCCCGGTCGCCCTGGCCCTCCCGGGGGTGGTCGAGCGTGCGTCGCACGGCTCGCCGACGTTCTTCACCGCCGAGGGGCGTAAGGGGCGTACGTTTGCCTCGGTGCACGACGAGCGCGAGTGGCACGAGGGGCGGCTGTGTCTGTGGGCGGCCGGGCCGAGGGAGCTCCAGGAGGCGCTGGTCGGGGGAGGCCCGGAGCGCTTCTTCGTGCCGCCCTACGTCGGTCATCGCGGTTGGGTCGGCCTGCGGCTGGACCTGCCCAGCGTGGATTGGGACGAGGTCGCGGGCGTCATCGAGGACGCCCACGCCTACGTCATGGACCGCTGAGCGGCCTGAGGCTCACTCGTGACGGCGTAGCGGCCGTAGGGGGTGGGGGTGAGCGCTGGACTGGCGCTCGCGGAGGTCGAGCGATCCGCCACCGCCGTGGCGGGTGAGGTAGACGACAGCCCTCAGGGAATCAAGCGACGCAGGCGGATTGCACTGAGATCCTTCTCGACGATGTCGTCGGCGCGCGCGATCAGGTCCTCGAGGTCGTCATGCTCGGCGTGGATGTACCTGCCGGTCAGTCGGTCGGCGCGACCGGAGGCGAGCGCGCGGACGAGTTGCGGCGCGAGCGAAGGCGGCGTCCACGGGGCGTCGTCGCCCAGCGCCTCCGTGAGGGACGTGCGGACAAGTCCGGGACTGATCGTGAAGACAGCGATGCCGTGTGGCTCAAGCTGGCCGGCGAGCACCTCACCGAAGCGGTGCAGCGCAGCTTTGCTGGGGCCATAGGCGGTGCTGCCGACCTTGCCCGGCGTCAGCGGCAGGTAGCCGCCCCCGCTGCCGAGGTTGACGATCCGCCCACCACCGCGCGCGACCATTGCGCGCAGAACGCTGCGGCAGCACAGGTAGGGTCCGAGCACGTTGACTTCGAAGACGCGCCACCACTCGCCAGCGTCCTCGTCCTCCCAGATCGGCGGCGCATCCGGCCGGACGCCGATGCCGGCATTGTTGACGAGGAGGTCTATCGCGCCGAGCTCGCGCTCGGTGTCCTCGACCATCCGTCGGACCGACGCCTCGTCCGAGACGTCCACCTCGAGCGCGAGGCCGCCGATCTCCTCTGCAACCCGCTCGACCTGGTCACGCGTTCGCGCCGCAGTGGCAACCCGCATCCCGGCCTCGGCGAGCTCGCGTGCGATGTTCGCACCGATCCCGCGACCGCCGCCGGTGACGAGAGCGACCTGTCCAGCGAACTGATCCGCCACGGCGCCACACGATACAGCCAACGTCGATAGCCCAGACTTTCTCCATCCCGCTCGGTTCGCCAGCCGCGCTCGGGACTACTCAAGCAACTAGGCCTCGAGCGCCCAGACCTCTGCGAGCACACCGGCCTGGGCATCGGAGTGCACGAGCTGGCGGCGTACGTCGAGATGATCGATGCGCTCGTCGCCCTTCATCGGGCTTCCCGCGTGCGTGACCGGCCCGAAGATGCCCCGCAGCGAGAACAGCTCGCAGCTCGTCGGGCGCGCCCCGGCTGCGGCAACAGCCGCAGCGGCGTGAAGCGCCTGCTTCCATCTCACGTACGAGGGGCGCTTGTTGGCGCCGGGCCTACAGGTGACCGGGGTTGTCCCGACGACCTTCATGGCGGTCACGCCTCACCGACAGCCGTCGCCGGCATCACTGCGGCGTGCCGCGCTTCGGGCAGAGCGTCCGACCCTGACGAGAGCACGCGCCGCTTGAGGGGCGGGAGCCTCCGGAGTCGCTCAGCCACGTGCCCCACCTGGACCGGTATGACCCCGACGGAATCTGACCTTGCTTGCGACTCGCCACGCCCCACTTCATCCGCGTCATCGAATGCAGCTTCGACTCGGCCGGCCGTTCGCTTGAGCAGACCCAACTCATGTCGGCGGACGTTGCGACCGACGCGCGGTGACGGGCAACGCCCTCGACGAGTACCCGAGTACATGGACATGGCGCCAGCGCGCGAGGCCTCACCGCCGCTGGCCGGCCAGATACGCCCCGGCGGTGGGTCCTAGCGCTTGACGGGAAGCGAGCGTGCGTAGGCGACGCCGCGCGTGACCCATGGTGCGAGCTGGCGCTTGGTTTGCAGGCCTTCGGGATCGACGCGCAGCCAGCCTCGCATTTCGTGACCCCGCATCTCGAATGGTCGGGCATGCGGCTTCGCGAGAAGGGCGTCCGTGTCCTCGTGGTCTACGCGCACCATCAGGCCTCCCTGACCGCTGGCCGCGACGGACATGTTTCCGCCGACCAGGAAGGCCAGGCCGCCGAACATCCGCTTCTCGGTGACGTCGGGCTCGCCGCCGACCAGCTCGCGGATGCGGTTGGCGAGGTCTTCGTCGTACGCCATGGCCCCAACATGGTCGCCCAGCGACAAGGCTCGCGCAAGAAGCGGGCAGCTCTGTCGCACGGCCATCGGCAGGTGCTTGCGCTCGATCGTGTGGCGGGATCTTCGGCGGCACGTTCCGCCAGATCGACGACCACCGTGCCCTGGCGCCGGGTTGGCGTGGAGCCTGGACGGGAAGCGAATGCCGTCGCGCATGAACCGCGGCCCTGAGGCTCGCTTCCACGATGGTTACACCAGATCGACCGGTACGGCAGACTGCCTCTCGAGGAACCGAACTCGTGAGAGCCCCAAGTCGAAAGCGCCCAGCGCGGCGTACACGAAGCGATCCGCCGACCGGAACGAGCCTGGCCGGACTGGCTGAGCGGGTCTCCTATGTCGGAAGTCCGGAGCACAAGAGCTTCCCGTCCTTCGGCGGGCCCCCCAAGCTTCGGGGCGACGCATCCCGGTGCTTCGTCGTTCGCTATGAGGCTTGCTACGTCGTCGCTGCGCCTGACCTTTGAGTGGCAGCAAGGCCGCGCTGGCGGGGTGAGGAGGCGAACCGAGGCCTGCGGGCGACGTGGCGCCGTACTCGGGAAGCGAGGCCGGCCGAGGAAGGAGCAGTCATATGCCGCTTGAAGAAGCGCCGACCGCCAGGCGACTGTGCAAAGCTGCCCGCGATGGCGCTGCCGACTCGTCTCCTGGCTTCTGTCGGGCGCCGGCGCGGCCGCGCGCTGCTGGCCGTCGTCGTCGCTCTCGCGGGCGCCGCCACGGCCGTGGGGATGGGTGCGGTCTCTTCGTCGTCGTCGCGTGGGGTCGTGGAGGGCTCCCGCCCCGCCGTGCCGGCGCCGGTGGGCGGCGCGCTTGGGGACGTGTCGGCGATGGACGACCGAAGGCCGGTCGCCGAGAGCGATGAAGGCCGGCCGCGTCGGGGCGGGGAGGACTACTACCGGCGCAATGCCAGCAGGCAGGTCCCGGCGAAGGCTGAGAAGGGGTTCATGCCGCTGTACCGCGAGGCGGAGCGAAGCTTCGGCGTCAACTGGCGGTTGATCGCCTCCGTCCACCGCCAGGAGACGGGATTCTCGACGGCGCCGGGCACCTATCGCGGTCTCAACGCCTTCGGCTGCTGCGCCGGCCCGATGCAGTTCAACGTCACCAACGGCCCCGTGAGCACCTGGGACGCCTACCGCGACGCGTTCCGAGCCGGGAGTCGCCCCAAGCGCTATCCGCACCGCACGCGCTCTCACCCCTCGGTCTATGACGACTTCGATGCGATCATGGCCGCCGGCTCGCTGCTCAGCGACTCGGGCGCCGGTAGCTCGCTGGATGCCGGCGCGTGGCAGGGGGCCTACAGCTACTACGGACACGACCTCTTCGGCGTGACCTACGCAAGTGAGGTGCTTGCGCGAGCGGTTGCCTGGGAGCGTGACGGCTTCTGCCTGAACTGCGGCGTCGACGAGGGCCTCGTGGCCGAGTTCGACGACGCCTACGGTGCGTCGGTCCGCCGGCAGCTGCTCGCCCCCGAGCGTCGGCGCAAGGAGCGCGAGGAGCGCAAAGAGCGCAAGGAGGAGCGCGAGCGCCAGGAGGAACGCGACCGCCGCGACCGTCGCGAGGGCGGCGACGACGGCCCGGACGAG
>JANDLV010000087.1 GCA_024330185.1 Candidatus Siliceabacter maunaloa | reverse complement strand
CCGAGGAGGTGACCGAGCTCCCCGCCGCAGCCTGAGCCGCTGAACGTCAGAGCCCGGACCGATCAGCAGCTACACCACACATCGCTACTTGACTTCGATAGGCAGCGCAAGCCCGCTAGTCCGCGAAGTAGGTTTTGGGCAAGGCGTCTCAAGGCTCGCTCGCTATGGGCGGGGCCCCCAGGCGAGAGGCGAACACGAGGGGAGCTGCGGCATGAGCAAGGAGCAGCGGTACGAGGTAGGCGTGTCCGTCTTCGTAGAGGGCGAGGTGCTGGCGTCGGGCGTCATCACCGATGTGGGGGGTCGACTTCTCGGACGCTCGGGCGTGGATGAAGGCTGGGCGCGCGTCCAGCTCGACGGCAATGGTGAAGAGGTCACAGTGAGTGAAGGCGACCTCGGGCAGATCCTCTGAGCGCCCGGTCGTCGCCATGCAACAACGCCATCCTTTACGGACTACGACGGTCGCGCCTGGGCGGACGCCGAGCGCGCGCGAGAGCGTGACGTTCGCCGCAGGGCTCGGCGCCTGCTACCCCAAGGCCGTGCGCGAACCCGTCTCTCGTGGAGGACGCAAAGTCGCCGAACGTGCCAAGGACGTACCCGGTGCGGAGGCCCTCGAAGCTGCGCTTGGTGAGGCGCTCGACACCGCAACCGGGGCCCTCGCCGTCGTAGCAGGTTCAACGCTACCTACGCGCCGAATCCTGGGTGCATACGGCGATGCCGGACACGATGTCGGCAGCATCGACGAGATTAGACGGCTTGCCCTCCAGCGCATCGACGAGGTGCGTCCAACTGCCAACTCGCGATATCTCCGGTACGTGGGTTCCGGCGTTACCTCGGGCGTCGCCGCCGGCGTCGCCATAACCGGCGGAGAAGTGGTAGCGGCCTCCGGCGTCGGCGCTGCTCCGGGCGCCGGTGCGGTATTGACGGCGATGGCCGCCGACGCGGCCTTCACCACTCTGGCCGCATCGCGCGCGATCTTCGAGTCGGCCTTGTACCACGGCTTCGACATCAGCCGGCCGAAGGAGCGGATCAGGGCAATGAGTGTCCTGAACCGCGACCACCGCCACGGGCGCCGCAGGGAAACAAGCCGCGTACAGGCAACTTGACCAGCTCGTCAACCTGATGGTGCGCCACGGCACGACATGGGCGCAACTGGATCGCAACGTCGTTGCACTGATCATCAAGAAGGTGCTCGCCCAGCAGTCGCGGCGAGTGACACAAGCCAAACTGGCAAGCGCGATCCCGTTTGCGGGCATCGGACTTGGAGCCACCTTCAACGCACGCATGCTGTCGCGGGCGGTGGCCGTCGCGGACTACTCGTACCAGCGGTGGCTCCTGATCGAGCAGTACGGCATAGATCTCGGCGAGCAAGGCGTCCCAGACGATGCGCCGTTTGTGGACATACCGCCCGAGGATGTGCAAGACGCCGACGTCGATGAAGATTGAACAGGCCGACCGCCTGCTCACGGCCGAACGGAGTGCTAGGCCGAACGGCCGCGCACAGACTGAGCCGATAGCCGGATCTGGCCGACCGGACGCTTGGGATGCGGCTGGACGGCTGACATCTGCGGTGCGCACCGGTGCTGGTTCGAGGCAAGAGCGGCCTACAACCTCACTCTGTGTGCACGCGCCTAACGCGCTCCAGGGCGCTTGTCGACCTCTCGACAGAGCCTGTCTGGAAGGACGGTCTTCTCACGAGGAACCCACTCGATGGAGAAAGACTCCAGACGGAGACCAAGCTCGCGCGTTCGATTGACGATGGGACGAAGATGGTCCTGCTTGACCTTGTAGGTCCCCAGGACGTAGTTGACCGGACTCCGCGAGTTTTTCCAGACGACGAGCCGTCGGACACCTGCATCGATTGCCATCTCGAGCGCGAGCTGGATCGCCAGGTGCTCGGCCACGATGTTCGTCGTCGGCTCGATCTTCTCGGCCTTCTCGATCGTCTCGCCGGTCTCCAAGATCAGCACGCAAGCTCGGGCGCCGGTCCCCGCGTTGCCGCGCCCATCGCAGATCGCCTTGGCCCTCATCCCACCGGGATACCGCTATTGCCGCTCCGAGACACGGGGAGCCTCACGGGCCGGCTGTCTCGGCTACCGCTTTGGACGAAACGCGGAAGCGCGCTGTGGCCACACGAGTTCGCGGCCGCTGCCGAGCCCTCGCCTCTTGCGGCATTGCTCCAGTCGACTTCACCGGACTGCTCATCCGCGTGATCGCGCCGTCGTCACCTGGGCGACCACGCACAGGCGGGACCTTATGATTTCGTATGTCGCGCCATACGTTTTGGTAGGGTGCTACACACGATGTCCAATCTCCCAATCGGCCGCCTGTTCCCGTCCGGCGGGCCGGCCGACCCCGACATGATGGTCGGTCGCACTGGCGAGGTCGATGACCTCGTCGCGGTACTCGACGAGGGCGTGCACGTGCTCATCGCCGGTGACCGCCGCATCGGCAAGACCACGGTCTGCCGCGCCGCCCAGGCCAAGCTGCGCGACCAGCACGACATGCGCGTCGTCTTCGTCGAGGTGCCCGAGCGCTCGAGTTCCGTCGACCTATGCCAGCTTGTCGTCGACCGCTGTCTGGGCGCCGGGACCGGCTCTCGCCTCGCCAAGGTCGCCACGCCGCTGGTGCAGAAGCTGCTCGAGCGCCAGGGCATCCCGCTCGACCTCTCGGCCCTGGGCCCGAGCCGGTGGCGTCGGCGCGCCGCGCGGTCCTCGAGCTGCCGCTGAAGATGGCCGCCGACGGGCGGGTGCTGATCGTCTTCGACGAGCTGCAGCGCGCGCACGACTACGCCGACCGCGACGAGCTCACGGCCGACTTGTGCGACCTCTACGCTGGCCAGCAGGACGCCGTGGTCCTCGTCGACGGCAGCAACCAGCGCACGTTCGAGACCTTGCTGGGCTCCAGCGACGGGCTCGGCAAGCTGGTGCATCGTCGTGACCTGGCCCCGACCATCGCCCGGACCGTGTGGCGCGACGAGCTGCCCGGCCACTTCGAGCAGGCAGGCCACCCGATCGGGCAGGCGCCGCTCGACGAGCTCTTGGATTACGGCGCCGAACGGCCCTACCCGATGATGACCGCCGCCCGCCACGCCGCCCTCACCGCCCACCGGCTCGGCGGCGAGACGGACAGCTTCTGCGTGCAGGATGGCATCAAGGCCGCCGAGAAGCAGCTGCACGACGATGGCCACGATTTCTGACGACACCGACGTCGCCGGCGCCGACCGGGCGCGGGCGCTCATCGGTCACCTCAGCGAATACAACCGGCTGCTAGCGGTGCTCGAAGCGCAGCCCGGCGTCGTCGTGCTCGCCGCTGACCCGTTCAGCGGCACGACCGGGATCGTCCGCCAGCTCTTGCCCGAGCTCGCAACGCCGGCGGTCTACGCCGACGCGCGCGGCATCCTCGACGAGCTCGATCTCGCCATGGCGATCGCCGACGCCGCCGTCACGACGCTGCGGCCTGCGGCCGCGGCGTGGTGGACGGGCGCCGCTCCGACGACCGACCTCGAAGGACTGCGGCTGCACCGGACGCTCAGCCACCAGGGCGTCGACATCGAGGCCGTCCGCACCGGCACGGGGACGGGCCCACACGTCCTGGACCTCGCGCTCGAGCTGACCTACGAGGTCGCCGGCGGTCCGGTCGTCCTCGCCCTCGATCACCTCGACGGCGTCGCCGGCGGACCACATCGTTCGACCGGCGACCCGCTGGCGACGCTCCGCGCGGCCGCCCAGCGGCTCCCGGGACTCCAGCTCCTGCTCATCGGCCGCCTCGCCGGAGCGCTCGAGCGGGCCCTGCGCGACTCCCAGCACCCGCTGTACCGCGGCGGCCAACTCGAGCGACTGCAACGCGCCGATCCAAGCCGGTACGTCGACGACCTGGCCGTCGCGCGACCCTGGACCGACGCGTCGGTGACGACCATCCGCACCGCGGCCGAGATCACCGGCGGCGTACCGGCCTACGTGTGGTCGGTCGTTGACTTGACCGGCCACGTCGACGAAGCCGACGAGCCGCTGCGAACCGTGGCCGCGTGGCGGAGGCTCCAGGGGCTGACCGAGGCCCACACGGCGCGACAGTTCGATGCCTTGCGCGCTGTCCACCCGATCGCGCAGCCAGTCATCGCGGCGATCGCGGCCGGGCTCGGCGCGTACTCCCTACCGCTCAACGACGGGCGCATACGTCCGGCCCTGACCAAGCTGCGCGAGGTGGGCGCCGTCTGGCAGCCACGAGATCGTGACTGGGCCGTCGCGGACCCGCTCCTCGCCGCCTGGTCGCGGGACCACGCCCCGCCCTGGATACGTCGTCGCGCGCGCGCGACGACGGGCCGCTCCCGCCGGCCGCGCGGCTGAGCCACGCCCCTTTCGAGTGGGTGACCCATGTCAGCGCGACCTCTGGTAACCAGAGGGGTGACCCCGAGTGCTGGCCGGGTAGCGCCGGCGAAAGGCGGGCCTCGCGGTATCGGAGGATCGCGCGCTCGGATGGGCTCCGTTCCTCCAGCGGCTTCAGGCGACCATCCCGAACGTAGAGGCGTCGGATATCCGCGTGTGTACTCGGTCCATGAAGATCGTCAAGGTTCATCGCGTCGGCAACAGCAACGTGGTTCGATCCCTCGTGAGCTCGAAGCGCGCGGTTACGCGGCGGGTACGCCGGTGCTCATCGAGGAGCTCGAGGGCGGTGAGCTTCGGATCACGCCGACCGAGCAGCTTCGGGAGCGGATTCGCACCATCGGTGAGCGCGTGGTCGCCGATCACCCCGAGGCGCTGAGGATCGTCGCCGAGCACGACCCGGACTCCGCGCACACCACGGTAGAGCGCAGATGCAAGACGAGGAAGGCGCGGGCGAGGCGATTCGAGCCTGTCGACGCGCTCGGGCTGCGTGCGGCGATCATCGGCGGCACGCCCGCCCAGGCTGCCGATCAGCTTCGCGACCAGGGCGGGCTCGAGGGCGCACTGGGTCGACCGCTCAGCTACCCCACTACGAGAACGCCGATATCGCGTTGCAGGGCGCCGTCCTGGCGCACGGCGTCGCCGAGAGCGAGGCGTTGCGCTCGTGCGCGAAGCGGCGGGCGCTCCGGTAGCTCGCCCGAGAGGAGCTCCGAGAAGCCCGCCGCTGTGGTGAGGTCAAGGCCCTTCCGCGGCCTCGGGGCGGCGGCGTGGAGTCACGCCTCACCGCGGACGCGAGCTACTCCACGCGTCGCTTGAAGACGATCACGTGACCGTCCTTCTCGCTATGCAGGTTGACGTCGAGTAAGACGGTGGCGAGCTCCCATCCTCGGCCCCGAGCGCGAGAGCTCCTCTTGGAACTTCTCGCGGTCGAGCTCGTCGCTCTGCCGGCCCATGAAGCCGTGCGTGATGACGGTGGTCGTGTACTCCCAGGCGGTCATGCGCGCCGAGCCTAGTGTCAGCTCGCCGGGGCGCCGTCGGCCGCGCTGCGCAGCGCGGCGATGTCGAGCTTGCCCATGCCGAGCATCG
>JANDLV010000086.1 GCA_024330185.1 Candidatus Siliceabacter maunaloa | reverse complement strand
CAGCCGTCGGCCCGCCCGACGTGCCGGGCTTGATCGGGGGTCCTGCCTTTGTGGCAACGCGGTAGCCCGACGCGATCCTGGCGCTCGGGGTCGTAGTTCCGCGGCGCGTGCTGGGCTTTTCGGCGGCTTGGCCCCCGATGTGGTGCTGGGCGGCGGGGTCGGAGGCCTCGACGCGGGTTTTTGCCTCAACCGCGGCCTGGCCGGACGCGCTTGCCGCGCCCGGGCCGCCGAGCGCCAGCCCGGCCAGGGCGGCTAGGAAGAGGGGGATCAGCCGGCGCCTGAGCACGCCCTCGGAGTTTGCCACCGCCTCCCGACGCGCGCGCTTCCCTGCTGCTCTCCAACCGCCCGCTTCTCCCGCTCCGGACCCTCCCAGCCCCCCGACCTTCACGACCCTCCGACCGCCTCCTCTCCGCTCCTCCTCCATCACTCTTCTTCCGCCTGCCCCGGACCATGACCGTTCGACGACTCTGAAAAGAGAGGCGTTGGGGGGGCATGGTCCGGGGTGAGGCGGGTGCGCGGCCCCGCTCTCAGAGTGGGTTCGCGGGTGGTCGGGGGGCGGACTCGTGTCCGGGGGCCGGTCCGCCCCCGGGTCCGGGGGTCAGTCCGCCCCCTGGCCGGCCGGGTTCAGGGCTGAGGCGGGCGGCTCGGGGTCCTGTGGCTGCTCTCGTCAGCGGGCGGCTCAGCTGCGGCGTGCTCGGTCGCGGCTTCGGCATCGAGGACGAGGTGCAGGACCTCGGCGTCGAACGCAGCGGCGGGGCGGTCCTCGCCCCTGCCGCGGCGCGGCGTGTTGGCGGCGCCGGGGTGGGTGGCGGCGTGGATCGCGCGCAGCTGCCGCAGGGAGACCTGGGTGTAGATCTGGGTTGTGGAGATGTCGGCGTGGCCGAGCATCTGCTGGATGAAGCGGATGTCGGCGCCGCCCTCGAGCATCAGCGTGGCCATCGTGTGGCGAAACAGGTGGCAGGCGCCGGGCTTTCCGACCCCGGAGCGGCGGACGTAGGAGGCAACGAGGCCGGTGAGGCGGTCGACCCCGAACGGCGTCCCGTCGACCGTCAGGAACAGGGTTCCGTCGTCGGGCTCGACCGCCAGCTTCGGCCGCGCGTCGGCGAGGTAGCGGCCGGCCCAGGCGGCGGCGCGGGGGCTGGTGGGGATCATGCGGTCCTTGCGGCCCTTGCCCTGGCGGACCGTGAGCGTGAGGCGCTCTGTGTCGAGGTCGAACACGGCGAGGCGGGCGAGCTCTGATCTGCGGATGCCGGTCGCGTAGAGGATCTCGAGCAGCGCCCGGTCCCTGAGCCCGACCGCCTCGGCGACGTCGGGAACCGCGAGCACCCGCTCGACCTCCTCGGCGCTGAGCACGGCTCGCGGGAGGCGCCGCTCGAGCTTGGGCAGCTCGAGCTCCGAGGCCGGGTTGTAGAGGATCCGGTTCTGACGCGCGAGCCATTTGAAAAACGCGCGGATCGGAACCAGCCGGGAGTGCTGGGCCCGAAACGACAGGGGCGTGCCGTCGGGCTTTCGGCGGTGGAAGAGGTGGCGCTGGTAGGCGTCGAGCATCGGCTTGGTCACCTCGGCCGGGCGGCCGATCCCGCGCTCTGAGAGCCAGGCGGCGACATAGCCCAAGGCGGCGAGGTGGTTCTCGATCGTGCGCGGGCTGTAGCCGCGAACGCCCATCGACTCCAAGAACTCAGCCGTCAGGGCAGGGAAGCCGGCCGGGTCGGCGGGGTCGCCGGCGATCGGCTTCGGCTTGCGCTCCCCGCGGCGCGGCAACCGTCAGCCCGCCGCGCGTTGAGCTGCGACCGTGACCGAGGCGGCTGAGAACGAAGAGTCCGGGAACCGTTGCTCGGGCTCGGGGCCGACCGATCCGCCCGGCGTGGCCGCCGATGCCCCGTTGCTGCTGAGCTTCTGGTCTGGCGCGGCCGTCGTGGCCGACCCCGACCGGGGGCCGACCGGGGGCCGACCGGCCCCCGACCGATCCCCCAGCGGGGCCGACCGATCCGGGTCGGGCTGGTCGTCGTAGTCGTGCTCGCCGGGGTGGTCGGGGTCGATCAGCCCGGGCAACAGCGCGCCGCCCGCGCCGGCGGCCTGCGCGTCGTCGGAGGTCCAGGCCAACGTGTAGGTGTAGGCGCCGTGCGCGCCGCGGGTCATGTGAATCAGCTCCAGCGAGACCAGGCGGGCGAGGTGGACCTTGAGCTGGGTGTCGCCGAGGGCGAGGTGTTCGCGCAGCTGGCGGCGGGTGAACTCGACGCGCTCGCGGGCGACGCCGTCGCGGGCGGCGTGCTCGGCGACGAGCTGCTCGAACAGGTCGAGCAGCCTGCGCGCGCCGGGCGCGAGCTCGTCCAGCGAGCGACCCAGGACGCGGTGCGCGAGGCGGTTGGCGAGCCGGACGTCATCCGCCGTGGCCTCGATGTAGACGACCTGGCGCCCCTCGACCGACGCGCTCTTGCGGGGGCGCTGGTGCTGGTGCAGCAGCGCTATCGCGCGGATCAAAGTCAGGTACTTCAGGTGATCGCGGCGCGTCCGCGTCTGCGCGTCGGAGAACGCCAGGCGGGTTGCGTAGGGGTTAACCACCGCCAGCGGCTCAAGCAGCCGCTGCGCGTCCTGATGCAGCTTGAGGATCTCGCGCCGGCGGCGGTCGGCGATCAGGCCGTCGAGCGTCTCGCGCTCGCGCTGCCGCGCGTGGATCGCCTGGGTCTGCGCGCGGTCCTCGTCGACCGTCAACACGACGCAGCGGTTCAGTAGCTCCTCGTCGACGTCGACCGCGGTCGTCGTGAGGAAGATCGCGACCGGCCCCGAGACGCGGTAGGTGTGGGTGACCAGCCGGCCGGTGGTGCCGTCCTTGCCCGTGCTGGCAATCCGCAGCTCGCCCTCCGATTGGAGCAGCTTCAGGGCGTAGGCGGCCCGCTCGGCGCCCTCCTCCTCGGCGACCGCCAGCACCTTGTGCTGAAGGTCCGATTCGCCCATGTAGAACAGCGACTGGCCCGTCATCGCCGAGAAGCTCACGCGCTCCTCGGCCGGGACGAACCCGAGCACCGCGTCCTGCAACGCCGACTTGCCGGCGGCTGAGGTCGACTGGACGATCACCGCCAACGGCCGGTCGAGCTTGCGCGAGACCGCGGCGAGGTAGCCGACCAGGCAGTTGACCTGCTCGCCGACGATCCCCGCCGCCGCGAAGTCGGCGATCGCCCGGTCGACCAGGCCAGGGTCGGTCAGCAGCCCCAGCGCGGCCTCACGCTCGCTGTCGGTGAGCGCGACCTCCGGCCGGGCCGGCTCCTGCGCGGCGCGGATCACCTCCTCGGCGCGCTCCTCGCAGACCATCAACACCCGCCCGAGATCGCGGGCCACCAGCTCCTCGGCGAGGCCGAACTCGTCGGCGGCCTGGCGGCAGAACACGCCCCTGGCCCGCGCGGAGTAGAGGTCCAGGCTGTCGACGTGGAAGACGTGGCCGCGGCGCTCGTCGTCGCGGGCGACCAGGACGTTGACCCGCAGCACCTCGAAGCTCGTCACCCTGGCCAGGCCGCGGACCCGCCAACGCCGATCGTCGAGGACGACGTGCAGCTCCTCGCCCTCGAGGCGGACCGCCGGGCCGGCCGCGGGCCCGGCCGGCAGCGGCGATGCCGGCGCTTCGGCGGCTGAGACGGGAACCGCTGCGCTCGGCGGCTCTCCGGCGAGCTCTTCCTCCTCGCCGCCCCCAGCCGGCGCCTCGCGCTCGGCGGGCGCGGGAGCCGCGCTCGCCGGCGCGGTGGCGACCGCAGCCGGCGATGTGCGCGCCGGCGCTCGGCCCTGGCCCATCCACGCCGCGGCGCGCAGCACCTCGGCCAGCGCCGCATCGGGATCCTCGGCCGACGTCGCGAGGCCGTTGGCGTCCTGGCCGGCCGGAAACACGGCGCGGAAGCAGTCGATCCCCTCAGCCGCGAGCCGCGTCGCGAGCTTGACCGCGGCCGCGTCGCCGGCCTCGTCGCGGTCAAAGGCGATCAGCACCCGCGAGACGTCGTTGGCCTTCAGCGCGGCGAGGTGCTCGGCGCTGAACCCCTGCGTCCCGTAGGCCGCGGTCACGTGGCGCTGCCCGTGCACCCAGAACGACAGCGCGTCGATCAGCGACTCGCAGAGCACCACCTCGCCCGCGGCGGCCTCTATGCCGGGCCGGTTGAAGACGCCGCGATGCGACCCCGGCAGGTAGAGATGAAGCGGCGTCCCCGGCCGCAAGTCCGAGCGGATCTTGCGCCCGTAGAGCTGCACGACCTGACCGTGCTCGTCCAAGACGGGGATCACCAGCGACCCCGACAGGTGCTCGTGCCCGGAGTCGCGCAGGACGCCCAGGCGCTGCAACCGGCCGCGCAGCTGCGCCCCGGCCTGGCGGTTGCGCGCCGGGAGGCGGTAGCCGAGCGTCCGGTTCGCATAGCCCAACCGAAACCGCTCGATCAGCTCCGGATGGCGCAGGCCGCGGCGCTCGAGGTAGGCCAGCGCCTCCGCCGACTCGCGCAACGTCTGCGCGTAGAAGGAGACGACCCGGCCGAGCAGCTCGCGATCGTCCGCGGCGCGCTCAAGCGGCGAGGGCAGCTTGGCGACCGTCGACCTCGCCGGCCGCGCTCCCGCGGTGCGCGCCGCGACCGGCCCCATGGACGGAGCGACCCCGTCGCGCAGCAGCTCGACCGCGTGGCGAAAGCTCACCCCCTCGGCCGCCATCACCCAGTCGATAGGTGAGCCGCCGCGGTCGCAGGCGCCCATGCAGTGCCAGAGGTTCTTGTGTGGGGTGACGACCAGCGAGGGCGTTCGGTCCTCGTGGAAGGGGCAGCGGCCGACCAGGTCGGAGCCCTGCTTGTGAAGCTCGACCCCGAAGGCCTCGACCAGCCGCTCGAGGCTGATCTCCTCCTTCAGCCGCTCGATCTCTTCCTCTGGGACTCGTGCCATCTGGCTCTCAGCGCAAACCTGTCAAGTAGACATTCTGCGAGATAGTAGCTATCGTATCCGCTATGTCGAGTCAAGTGCTTGAAGGGGGCGCGCCTATCGTCCCGCTCCTCGTGGAGTTCCCCAAGCGACTCGCCGCCCTGCGCAAGGAGCGCGGCCTCACCCAGCAGGTGCTGGCCGACCGGGCCGGCGTGCACGTCTCGCAGATCCGCCGCTATGAGGGAGGGAGCTCGACGCCGACCCTCGACGTTCTGCGCCAGCTAGCGATCGCGCTCTCTGTGAGCGCGGATGCGCTGGTTTTCCGCGAGGACGAGCGCGGGCCCTCCGATGACCTGCGGCTTCAGTTCGAGGCCGCCAGCCAGCTCTCGGAGGAGGAGCGGGCGATGGTCAGGAACGTGCTCGAGGGGATCCTCCTTCGCCATGAGGCGAGGAGGTTCGCGGCGTAGGGACCGAGCCAGATCCCAGCCTGTCAGTCAAGAAGCTCCGGCGGAAGCACCTGGGCCACCGATGGAATCTCAATTCCCACCACGTAGCCGTTCTCATCCAGATCCAGGACGATGTCGCCGCGTAGCTCGGAGAACGAGTCGGGATCGTCGGTCGAGACGCTCTTAGCGACGCTGGACCGGGCACCAGGAGATAGCTGGATATAGCCAGCCCCCACGGATTCATCGACCTCAAGAATCAGCCTGCGCGTCACCGTCAGCTCCCTGGCCCCAACGGCTTGTAGCGTGACGGATCCGGCTTCCACGTCGGGCTCTTGGGGATCGCCGTCACGAGTCGCCCACTCAATGGATCGGTAGCGACCTGAAGTGTCCTGCCAGAAGCAAATCCGTTCGGCAGCACGTGGGCGATCGTGCCATGGGCGGTGTCGTAGTAGCGGTCGCCCTTCCTTACAGCCGTCGCTGCCATCTTCTCGCTGATCCCGCGCTGGCCCATGCGAGTAGCCGCATGGCTGGAAACCCCACCCGGGAAGTACCGGGACGATCGCTGAAGCGCGGTCCCTCCTCCCCTTGTGGCAACGCAGCACCCCGCCGCAGTTCTCGCCGATCCAAGAGCAGAACCCGGGTGC
>JANDLV010000085.1 GCA_024330185.1 Candidatus Siliceabacter maunaloa | reverse complement strand
CGCCCGTCGACGCCGCCCTCGGCTCAGGAGGACCCGCCGGCCAGGCCTGCGCCGCCGCCCCCGACGCCGACGCAGCCCCCCACCACCACACCCGATACACCGGAGCCCCAGCCCGCGCCCGAGCCGGAGCCGGCGGCAGGCGAGTGCTCCTCCACCGAGGCGCTGCTCGGCTGCTAGCTCATTGGCTCTGGCGCCTGGCGCCTGGCGACCGGCCGCCACCGTTTCGGCGTCCCGTTGCGACAGCGGGCACCATCACACGGCCGCTGCCCAGTGCGGGCAGCAGATCCGACTTGGCCGAGAGGTCGTAGTTGTCGTCGTGGTAATGCTGCGCTTTGCCCTGCTCGTCGTCGTCGCCGTCCTTCTCGCCGGAGCGTCGGGCGCGAGTGCGGCCACGCCGATCAACCTCGGTCCAGAGCGGACCTACCGGACCGGCGACCTCCCGTACTCGGTCGAGACCGCCGACCTCAACGGCGACGGGGTGCTCGACATCGTGAGCCCGAACACGATCTCCCACGACGTGACCGTCCTGCTCGGCGAGGGGGACGGCACCTTCGCCCCGTCGCGCACGTTCCCGGGGGGAGACAGCCCGCGAACGGCGGTGACCGGGGACTTCGACGAGGACGGCCGGGTCGACGTGGCCGTCTCGAACGTGTTCTCCCGGGGCGTCTCCGTGCTCAAGGGCGATGGTCGCGGGGGACTCGGTCGGCCCGTCCGCTACGCCGTCGGCGAACAGCCTCGGACCCTGGTCACGAGTGATCTCGACCGCGACGGCCACGGCGATCTGGCGGTGGTCAACCGCCGCGACGACACCGTCTCGGTCCTTCTCGGCCGCGGCGACGGCTCGTTCGGCGCGGCGCGGACCTACGCGGCCGGGGACCGGGCGGCCGTCGGCGGCGACGGCGACGCCTACGATCTCGAGGCCGTCGACGTCAACCGCGACGGCGCGCCCGACCTCGCCGTCGCCAACCGCGCGTCGAACAACCTCTCCCTCCTGATCGGCAACGGCGACGGCACCTTCCGCGCGGGGCCGATCCACCCGACGGGGACGACGCCCTACGACGTCATCGCCGGCGACTTCGACGGCGACGCAGAGCCCGACCTGGCGGTCGGCAACGGCGACAGCAGGGACATCTCGATCTTCCTGGGCCGCGGCGACGGGACCCTCGACAGCCGGCCCCGCCAGAGCGCGGGGGTCGCCGCGTTCGCGCTGGCCGTCGCGGACCTCGACGCCGACGGGGACCAGGACCTGGCCGTGGCCAACAACCCGAACACGACCTACGTCGACGGCAAGGACTACGCGGGCAGCGCGTCGATCCTGCTGGGCCGGGGGGACGGTACCTTCGGGTCGCCTCGCGACCACGGCGTCGGGCCGCGGCCGGTGGCCATCGCCGCCGAGGACCTCGACGGTGACGGGAGGGCCGACCTCGCGACGGCGAACCGGGGGTCGGACGACATCTCGGTGCTCCTGCGCGGCGACACCCGGCTCAGCCTGACGCGATCGGAGCGCCGCGTCACCTGGCCCGCCACCGTGGACCTGCGGGGGCGACTCGCCGCGGCGGACGGCCGCCCGCTCGCAGGGCGGCGGGTGATCCTCGAAAAGCGCCCGTGGGTCCGGGGCGCGTTCACCCGCGTGGCGGGGCAGCCCGCGGACGGCGTCCGCGTCGGCGCCGACGGGACGTTCCGCCTTGCCGGGGCCCGGCCGGAGTGGACCACCGACTACCGGGCGCGCTTCACCGGGGACGCAGCCGGCAACGAGCCGATGACGAGCCGGCTGGCCACCACCGAGCAGAGGGTGGAGGTCGGGCTCAGCACCGGCGAGGAGGACCTGCGGCTGGGACAGAGCCGGGCGCTGACGGGGTGGGTGTCCCACCATTCGCACGCCGGCCTACCGGTGACCCTCGAGATCCGCCGCGACGGAGAGCTCGTGGACGAGCAGGTTCTCACCCTTGGGCCGAGCCCGGTACCGGGAATCTTCGGGTGCGGCCCGGCACGCGGGCCCCTGTGCCTGGCCGCCGGAGGGCTCGCGGAACGGGCGTCGGCAGCGGTCAGGGAGCCGCCGCGCGCCGATCCCGCGTACGACTTCTCCTACCGGCCGTCCCGTCCAGGCGCCTACACCTTCGTCACGCGCTTCCACGGCCATCCGCCCGGGCACCTCGGCAACCGCAGCCGCGCCACGGCCCTCCAAGTGGTCCGCTAGGACAGAACGCTTGCGCTGGCGCTAGCATTCTGTCCGTGCCCGATGCATCCCTTCTCAGTGCCCGTGAGGCCGCTGACCGCCTCGGCGTCGGCCCTGCCACGGTGCGCCAGCACATCGCATCGGGTCGCCTCCGCGCGGTCAAGCGCGGGCCTAGCTGGTGGCTGGATGAGCGAGCGGTGGAGCGGATGGCCAGGCAGCCGCCCGGTGGTGGCCGGCCCCTCTCCCCGGAGATGGCCTGGGCGGTCCTCTTGCTGGCCTCCGGACACGACGCCGCGGCCCAGCTCGCGTCCGGCCGGGACCGCTACTGGTCGCGCGTGCGCGCCTGGCTGCGCGACCACCCCTTGCCGGAGCATGCGCCCCGTCTGCGCGCCCGGGCAGAGGAGGAGGAGTTCGACATCCACCCGTCGGAACTCAAGCGAATCCTCGGCCGGCCGAACGTGCTGGCCACGGGTGTCTCGGTCGGCGATGCGGTCGGCCTGGTCGATCCCGCTTCGGCCGTTGAGATGTATGCACCGATCGGCCGTCGCCACGCCATCGTCGATGAGCACGCCTTGACGGCGGGGGCGGGGCCGGTTCGTATCCGCTGGGTGCCGGATGGGGTGTGGCCGCTGTTGGACCGCGATGGTGATCGCCGCGCGCCGCGCGCCGCGGTCCTCTTGGACCTGCTCGAGGGCGACGAGCCGCGTGCCCGTCGTGAGGCCGCGCGCGCTCTCGCGTCATGGCCGTAATTGACATAGACCTCGACGACGAGGAGACCCTCAAGCTCTGGGCGACAGTAGGCGATCTCGTCGAGCGCCTGCCGGGAGCACGGCGCTCTTTCCGGCAGCGCTCGAACCCGTGAGAACGAAGAGCACCTCGCGAACCTAGCGCGCCGACGCCGCGTCCTCGGCGTGCGCTGTGACGCGCGTTCCCGTGCGCGGAACGCCCAACGCTCCCAGGAGGCGCGGGGCCACCCTCAAGGCAGACTGCCCTTCCTCGCGCAAAGGAGGAGCGCGCATGCTCGATTGCGGCGAGCTCAGGCAGGCTGGACGACTTGCCGGGGCGGAGGGTCCGGAAGCGGGCGGGTGGTCTCCGCGAAGCACGTCGGGATCGATATCTACGCCACCGGGCCACTCGATCGTGCCGAACTCACGCTCCACAGCAACGGCCTCGAAGACCTCGCGGTCGTCGCGAATCGACGCGAACACGCCGCCGCTCTGCATAGCCCGGCCAGGTCGACCTCGTGTACCGCGCCGGCGGCGAACGTCGATGTAGTCGCTGATCCGCTCGAGCTCCGGCCAGGCGGTTTCGGTCGGTGGCCACCGCGTATCGAGAGGTCATGTCGCCGCGCGCTCTTGGCCGCGGGAGACCGCTGCGAGGGTCCAGCCCGACGGCAGGCGTCTGCGACGCTGTCGGGATGCGTCGCCTGCTGCTGCCCCTCGCGCTCGTCGTCCTCGCGGTGGTCGTGGTCGTCGGCCTTTCCCAGGCGGGCGGCGAGGCGCCCGGCCGCCAGCAGAACCCGCCGCTGGCCGAGCAGCAGCGTGCGCTGGCCGGCGCTCCGGCGCCGCTGGCGCGCCTGTATGCCCGGGGGAACACGATCGAGCGCGGCGACCTCCAAGCGCGCCTGCGCGCGTTGCGCGGCTATCCCGTGGTGGTGAACAAGTGGGCGTCCTGGTGCGGCCCGTGCAAGGCGGAGTTCCCCGCCTTTGCGCAGGCGGCCCGGCAGGTCGGGACGAGGGTTGGGTTCCTCGGGGTCAACGCGATGGACTCCGGCGAGGCGGCCCGGCGCTTCCTGGCCCGCCAGCCCGTGCCCTACCCGAGCATCGAGGACGTCGACGGCGACGTCGCGCAGCGCCTGGGCCTGGGGCAGAACTTCCCGGTCACCGCGTTCTTCGACCGCCGCGGCGAGCTCGTCGGGGTCCACCAGGGCGGCTACGCGTCGACCGCCGAGCTGCTCGCGGACATCCGCCGCTACCTGGGCGACTGAGATCGCTATCGGGCCGGGGCGCCTATAGGGGTTGACCCGTCCGGCTCGATTGCCCTGCTGGGCTGCCGCGGGGAGCGGGGGTACTCGATCGCGGGAACTCAGGCAGACCGGACCACTCGCCGAGGCAGAGCAGGTCCAGAAGCGGGCGGGTGGTCTCCGCGAAGCACGTCGGGATCGAGATCGACGTCACGTCACCGGGCCACCTGACCCGTGCCGAACTCACGCTCCACAGCGACGGCCTCGAAGACCTCGCGGTCGTCGCGAATTGACGCGAACACGCCGCCGGTCAGCAGTAGCCCGCGAAGGATCTCGCCAGTCGCAATCGCGATCACCGCCGCCGTAGAAGCGACTGATCAGTTGCACACCCACAGCATCGCGTGGGAGACGGACGTCCGGCCAACGCAGCTCGCGCAAAGGAGAAGCGCCCGGCGCGCGGTGGCCGCACTGCCGCTCATCGTCCGAAGCAGAAGCCCGTCGCGTGGTGAGAACCCTCTCCCGCAGTTCCGCCTCGGGGCTCGCCAGCGGCGTGCGAGCGCCGAACCCCAACCGCAGACCGCCGCCCCAAGCTCAATCGGTCGTGGCGGCCCGCACCGCCGCCTCGTCGAGGACGCGCTTGAACGCCTCGAGGTCCTCGTCGGTGGCGAGCACCCGCTCGGGACGGAAGATGCAGGACGTGCGGTAACCCTTGGCGACTGCCTCGTCGAGTACCTCCGTGGTCCCCGGCAGCCGGCGTAGGAGCTCCACGAGGCGCTCCATCTCCTCCGGTGTGCGTTGTTCCCGCAAGTGCACAAATCTCATGCTTATCTCGCCGCCGTTGTTCCAGGAGAAGATCAGGGTGAGGGGGTTGGCGATCTCGGGGTCCTCGTGCTCGCCCAGCCACACGGTCGTGGACTGGAGGCCGAACTTCTGACGGGACCTGCGCGCCTTGGCGTGCTCATAGAGCGCGAGGACGCGCTCGGCGAGCTCCGGTCGGCAGGCCTCACGCATCTGGGCGTAGAACTGCTCCTCGGTGACACGCGGCCGACGGGCGCCTCCGCCTGTGCGCTTGATGCGGTGGGCCAACTCCGTTTCGCCGATGACCCGCGGAACGATGTTGACCCGCCCGCCGTCGGGCTCGTCAGCCAGCCTCTCGACCTGGCCATCGTCGCTCACTGCGTAGACGTCGATCCGCAGAACGTCCCGGACTCGTCTCGGGACCCGGAGGGCGGCCGCTTCCGCACCGGTCGGGACCACGACCGCAAACCTCGTGTTGGGGTCGCCGACTTCCTCGGCAGGCATTCGCCTCAGCAACTGGCCGTATAGCGTGTCCAGTCCCGCCCCCGGGCGGCTCTTCGTTCGGCCCTTGACCTCGGCGTAGATGGTTTCGTTGCCTCGGTGGGCCACCACGTCCACGAACCCTGTCTCGGTTTCCGTTTCCCATCCTTGAGCCTCAAGCCACTGTCGGAAGGCCGGTACGACTACATCGCGCTCGTGCCACTCGACTTCAGGCCCCCAGAACGCCATGCGCGCGGAAATCTACCCCCAAGCTCTCCGGCACTCTGCGTCGTACACTGGCGATCTGCTCGGGCTCGCAGGGAGAGAATCGCAGAAGACGGCCTCCATCCGACCATGAGGCCCCCGAGCCGAATTGACTCGACGAGCGGTCGGGGTTGAGCTCGAAGCGGAGATCGCGGAGCGGCGGGCTGTCGCCGCGGAGCGCCAGGCTGCGCTTGCCAAGAAGCTCGCCAAGCTTCGGACGAACGGCAGAAGCTCCTCAGCGCTTTTCTGGGGCTCCCGGCATCGATGTGGCTCGGTTGACGGTCGAGTCCGTGCCGTGAGCGGCGGTTTCG
>JANDLV010000084.1 GCA_024330185.1 Candidatus Siliceabacter maunaloa | reverse complement strand
CCCGCACCCCAGGGCCCCGCACCCCAGGCCCCCGCACCCCCCGCCCCGGCCCCCGACGATGACGGCGGCGATGACGACGGCGGCGATGACGACGGCGGCGATGACGACGGCGGCGATGACGGCGACGACGAAGGGGACGATGACTAAGCTGCGCGCCCGCCTGCTGGGTGACACACGCACGCGCATCCTGGCCACGTTCGTCCTGCTGCTGGCCGCGTCGACGCTCGTCTCGACCGTCCTACTGCGCGCGCTGCTGCTCGACAGCGTCGACAATCGCCTCCAGACCTCCCTCGCCCAGGAGATCGAGGAGTTCCGCACGCTGGCCCGCGAGGGCGTCGACCCACTGACCGGCGAGCGCTTCGTCGGCGCGCGACGTCTGTTCGACGTCTATCTGTCGCGCAACGTGCCCGACCGGGAGGAGGACTGGTACACCTTCGCCCGCGGGCGGCCCTATCGCACGACGGCCGGCTCCAGTCCCTCGGCCTTCGGGACCGTCGCGGGCCTGAGCGGCCTGGACGAGCCTCGCCAGGGCCAGCTCGAGGGGCCCGACGGGGCGCTGGCCTACGTGGCCGTGCCCGTACAGGTGGCCGGCGAGCGGCGCGGGGCCTACGTGGCCGTGGCCGCCCTGGGCCGCGAGCGCCGCGAGGTCGACCAGGCCGCCCAGCTCGCCGCCGGCGTCTCCCTGGGCGTGCTCATCGGCGCGTCGCTGCTGGCCTACGTCCTGGCCGGGCGCATCCTGGCGCCGCTGCGCGAGGTCACCAACACCGCACGCACCATCTCCGAAACCGATCTCTCGAAGCGCATCGAGGTCGCCGGCCAGGACGAGATCTCCGTGCTCGCGCGCACGTTCAACGAGATGCTCGACCGCCTGGACGCCGCCTTCGAGACCCAGCGAGCGTTCGTCAGCGACGCCGGGCACGAGCTGCGCACGCCCATCACGGTGGTGCGCGGCCACCTCGAGCTCCTGGGCCGCCGCCTGCCCGAGGGGCGCGAGACCATCGAGCTGGTCACCGACGAGCTGGATCGCATGAACCGCATCGTCGACGACCTCCTCACCCTGGCCAAGGCCGAGCGCAGCGACTTCCTCGCCGTCGAGGACCTCGACCTCGACGTGCTCACCGAGGAGGTCTACGCCAAGGCCCGGGCGTTGGGGCAGCGGCGCTGGGAGCTGGAGGCTGCGGCCCCCGGCCGGCTGACCGGCGACCGCCAGCGGCTCACCCAGGCTCTGATGAACCTGGCCGCCAACGCCGCGCAGAGCACGCAACCGGGCACGCGCATCGCGATCGGCAGCGCTCTGGGCGACGGCGACGGCGAGGCGCGGCTGTGGGTGGCCGACGAGGGCCCGGGCATCGATCCCGCCGAGCACCAGCGCATCTTCGAGCGCTTCGCCCGCGGCGCCGCCGGCCGGCGACGCTCCGAGGGGGCGGGCCTGGGCCTGTCCATCGTGCGGGCCATCGCCGAGGCCCACGGCGGCCGCGTCGAGCTGCGCAGTGGGGTGGGCCGGGGCGCACGCTTCACCATCCACCTGCCGGTCGGGCCGCCTCCGGCGCCCGAACCCGACGACGACGAGGAGGTCTCGTGGAGCGCATCCTGATCGCCGAGGACGAGGAGCGCCTGGGCGCCTTCCTCGACGACGGCCTGACCGCGGCGGGCTACGCGGCGACGGTGGTCGGCGACGGGCCCGGCGCCGTCGCCCTTGCCCGTGACGAGGACTTCGACCTGCTCATCCTCGACCTGGGGCTGCCCGGCCTGGACGGCATGGAGGTCCTGCGCGCACTGCGCGCCCAGGGCCGCCGGCTGCCCGTGCTCATCCTCAGCGCGCGCGACGACTCGCACACCAAGGTCGAGGGCCTGGAGCTTGGGGCCAACGACTACCTCACCAAGCCGTTCGGCTTCGACGAGCTGCTGGCGCGCGTGCGTGTGCGCCTGCGTGACGCGGCCAGCGCGGAGCGCCCGCGCCTGGTGGTGGACGACGTCGTGCTGGACCTGCGCGACCACCGGGCGACGGTCGGCGAGCGCCCGCTGCAGCTCAGCGCGCGCGAGTTCACCATGCTCGAGGTGCTGCTGGGCAACGCCGGGCGCGTGGTCACCCGCGAGGAGTTCCTCTCGCGCGTGTGGGGCTACCAGCACGACCCGGGCTCCAACGTCGTGGAGGTCTACATCGGGTACCTGCGCCGCAAGGTGGGGCGCCAGCGCATCGTGACCGTTCGAGGGATGGGCTACAGCTGGATGCGCACGGGGAGCGGCTGACCGCGGGTACGTTCGCGGACCGCGGGTGGCGCGATCGCCACCTTGGTGTCACCGATCGGCCCTCCGGCCGACGTATAAGACGGACATGGACATGGAAGCCTCCTCCCTCACCCGCCGGGCCGTGCTGGGGCGCTCGGCCCTCGTCGCCGGCGGCCTGGCCCTCGGCCCGCTCGCGGCGCGCGTGGCCGTGCCCGCTCCCGCCCACGCGGCCAGTGCGCCGGGCGCCCTGGCCGCCGGCATCGACTGGATGGCCGCCGACTACTGGGCGCTGGCCGACCGCGTCATGGACCGCATGGACCGCCGCTGGCGTGACAGCGAGGGCTCCTACTCGCCCGTGGCCTCACCGGTGTCCACGGCCGCCAACGCGACGCTGCTCACCGTCCACGCCACGGCCGCGCTGCTGGGGCACACGGGCGAGTCGCGCAACGACCTGCGGGCGGTGAGCCTGGTCAATCAGCTCGTCGCCAGCCCCGCGCCGTGGCGCGGGGTGAAGTTCCCGCGCAACCGCGACAAGATGTTCCACCGTCCCGGATGGACGCAGAGCCTGCGCAACGGGCGCGCCTACCAGGACAAGGCCATCGACCCCAAGGTGGCCGAGGCGCTGGCCCTCGCCCACCGGGCGGGTGACACGCTGGGCCTCGACCAGGCCGTGCGCGACCGGATCGTCGACCAGGTCGACCGCTGCGCGCGCGGCTCGTTCTTCCGCTACCCCAACGTGCGCCTCAACCAGATCAACTGGAACTGCGAGCTCTACGCGCTTGCCGCGCAGCTCACCGGCGACCCCGAGCTGCTGCTCCGCGACTTCCGTCGCCACGTGGAGAACTTCTGCGCCCACGCCACGCGGCCCGAGCACCGCGGCGGCACGCCCAACCTGGGCGCCGGGTGGAAGTTCACCTACCTGCCCAAGGCGGGTCGCCACGACCGGCTCAACCTCGACAGCGCCGAGTACGCCAACGAGACGATCCACTTCATCCTGTTCCACCGCCAGGCGCGCGCGGCGGGCATGACGCCGCTGTCGGGCCACTCCCGGCGGGTGCTGGAGGCGTGGGTGGAGCGCACGCTGCTGGGCTACTGGACCCACGCGGGCTACCTCAACTGGGACACGGGCTTCGGCCTGCGCCGCGCGCACACCGGCAAGACCTGGATGCTGGCCCACCAGGGGCTGCTGGCCATCGCGCTCTCGCCCGAGTTCCACCACTACGAGTCCTACGGCGCGTGGGCGAAGTCCTTCTACGACTCGGGCCTGGCCCTCTACGACCGTTGGCTCGACGACTCCCGGGACCGCGAGGACTTCCTGGTCGACCCGTCGCTCTTCGGCCTGGCCGAGCGCGGGCAGGACTCCTCCGCGCGCAGCCTCTTCGCGGCGCGCGTGGCCGCCAACGCGGTGCGCGCGGTCTCGTCGGGGCTCGACCAGGCGCGCGCGCGGACCCCGCCGCCGGTGTACTCCTTCGATCCCGACGACGGGCGCGTGGCCATCACCACCCCGGCCTACTCGACTGCGATCCTGACGCGCAACCACCGCGCCGTGGGCTACGGCGGCCTGGAGCCCGCGCGGCTGATGGACGGCCGTGGCAACGTGGCGGGCACCCTGGGCGGCGACACGCCCTCCAGCTTCGGCCTGCGCGTGCTAGCCGCGGCCGGCGGCACGCTGGCCGACAGCCAGAGCGGCGAGACCGAGAAGCCCGGCGAGCGTCCGCGCATCGAGATCGTGCACCGCAAGGGGCGCTCGCGCCGGCGCATAACCCAGAACGCCGCACGCTATCCGCGCTACGCCTACGCCGGGAAGTTCGACGCGCTGGAGACCAACGGCACCGTGCGCCGCTCGGGAGTGGAGATCCGCACACGCCACGTCTTCCTGCCCGAGTCCATCGAGCTGGCCTGGACGATCGTGGTGCGCGGCGAGCGGGCCCGGCGCTGGGAGGCGTGCTTCCCCTCGTGGGGCGGCGACGCCGAGGTGATCGTCAAGCCGCGGGGCGAGGACGCGCACCGGGCGCTGGGCCGGGGCGATCGGATCGACCTCGCGGACGCCGCCTGGTTCGTCGTGCGCAGCGAGCAGTCCGGCTACGTCGTGCGCCCGCGCGTGCGCGGCGAGCTCGAGGCCTGGGTGACCTTCCCCGGCAGGCGCGACTACGCGCCCGACCCGGGCCCGACGCTCGTGCTCGGTCAGCGTCGCTCGCGGCGCATCGGCGTCGTGCGCTTCGGCGTCGGCGTGGCGCTGCTGTCGCCCGACGAGGACGACGTCCCGGTCGCGGCCGCGCTGGCGGTGGGGCAGACCTGAGGCCGGGGGCAGCCCCCGGCCCTCAGCCGAAGAAGACCTCGGCCGTCTCGAACAGGCGGGGATCCAGGAGCTTGGGCTCGCGCAGCGCCTCGTCGAGGTCGACGCGCACGACCTCTGTGCCCCGCAGCGCGACCATCCGCCCGACGTCGCCCTCGGTCACCGCGTCCACCGCCTCGACGCCGAAGCGGGTGCCCAGCACGCGGTCGTAGGCCAGCGGGGTTCCGCCGCGCTGCACGTGGCCCAGGATGGTCATGCGGGTCTCGAAGCCCGTGCGCTCCTCGATCTCGCGCTCGAGGTGGACGGCGATGCCCCCCAGGCGGGCGTGGCCGAAGGCGTCGGTGCCCGCGTGCTGAGTCCATGCCGCGCCCTCCTTCGGCGTGGCGCCCTCGGCCACCACGACGATGGAGAACGTGCGCCCCCTGCGCTGGCGGCGGCGCAGGCTCTCGCAGACCTCCTCGAGGTCGAAGGGCCGCTCGGGGACCAGGACGACGTCGGCGCCGCCGGCCATCCCGCAGTAGGCGGCGATCCAGCCCGCGTGGCGGCCCATGACCTCCACGACTATCACCCGGTTGTGTGACTCGGCCGTCGTGTGCAGCCGGTCGATGGCGTCGGTGGCGATCTGCACCGCGGTCTGGAAGCCGAAGGTGAAGTCGGTGCCGGCGAGGTCGTTGTCGATGGTCTTGGGCACGCCGACCACGTCGATCCCGGCGTCGGCGAGCCTGCGGGCGACGCCCAGCGTGTCCTCTCCGCCGATGGGGATCAGCGCGTCGACGCCGAGGCGCTCGAGCGAGGCCTGCACCCGCTCCAGCCCGTCGGCCTCCTTGAAGGGGTTGGTCCGCGAGGTGCCCAGGATTGTCCCCCCGCGGTGCAGTATGCCCCGCGTGGCCTCTTGGTCCAGGGGGAGGCTCTCGCCGGCCAGGACCCCCGCCCAGCCGTAGCGGAAGCCCACCAGCTCGTGGCCGTGGACGTCGATGCCCTTGCGGACGATCGCGCGGATGACAGCATTGAGGCCGGGGCAGTCCCCGCCTCCCGTGAGCACGCCGATCCGGGCCATGGTGAGCAGGCTACCGGGCCCCCCCTCGCAAAGCCTGGGTGGGGGTGCCTAGTGACGGCGGGCGCGAGGGCGTGAATACTCCGCCAGGTCGTCAGAAGGGCCGGGGACGACGGGGCGGACGGCGTCAGGACAGACGCCATGGAACGGCTGGGAGGCCGTCGCGCCGCCGTCTCCGGGAGGGGGCAGTCGTGGAAAGGAATCCATGGGGGTGGATGGGCTGAGGGCGCCAGAGCGGCGCCCTCAGTCGTTTCCTGGCGTTGCACCAGTAGCGTTGCGCTGGTGACGTCGATCGGCGGGTGGCTGTTGGAGCGCGAGGACGAGCTCGCGCCGCTCAGCGGTTGCGCAGCCGCGCGACCAGCGCCTTGACCCGGTCGCGCAGGACCGAGAACAGCAGTGCGAGGGCGTTGAGCGGCTTGGCCTGCGCGGGCGGCCGGGCGGCGGGGCGCGGCGCCGGCGAGGCGGGCGGGGACGGGCTGCTCTGCGCAGCGGCCGCAGGTGCGCCGCCGGCCTCCGCGCCGGAGGCCTGCGCGCCC
>JANDLV010000083.1 GCA_024330185.1 Candidatus Siliceabacter maunaloa | reverse complement strand
CGAAACCGCCGCTCACGGCACGGACTCGACCGTCAACCGAGCCACATCGATGCCGAGAGCCCCTGAAAAACACCGAGGCGGCCTTGAGGATCTCGTTGGCCTTCCCGAGCTCGCGATTCTCACGCTCCAACGCCTTCAGGCGCTCGCGCTCATCGCTGGTCAGGCGATCGTTGCGCGAGCCAGCATCGGCCTGGGCCTGGCGGACCCACAGGCGCAGCGTCTCGCGATGCACGCCCAGATCCTGGGCGACACGCGCGATCGGCCGCTGGGACTCCAGCGCCAGGCGAACCCCGCGCTCACGCAGCTCATCGGGATACTTCTTGGGGGCAGACATCGATACAGTCTCGACTTCCTCCAGGACAGAACCTGGCTTCGAGACCGCCGCCGAACCCGGCCTGGCTCAGTCCGGCGGAGGGTTCCGACTGAGCAGCATCCCCGCGAAACCGGCCTCGCTTTGCGCTGAGCCGGTCCCGCGTCTTCTTTGGCGCTTGTTCTCCGGTTCGGTGGCTCAGCGGTCGGCGAGAACCTCGAAGGACTGCATCTCCCCACGGATACGCCGCTCGAAGTACCCGGTGAACAGGGTGTAGGAGTGCACGGTGCCGCTGCGCCGCGCGATGCCGTCGCGGACCTCCTCGGACAGGGCCTCGTCGATCTCCCAGCGCCCGTCGTCGATCTCGCCGCGCACCTCGATGGTCTCAGTCTGGCCATCGACGAAGTACTCCAGCTGCAGGCGCACAATGCCCCGAGCGCGGCTGCTGATCGTGCCCTCGGCCTTGAGCCGGTCATCCTCGATTCGCGGACGCTCCAGCTCCAGGTTGGCCTGCTGGGACGCCGCTCGCAGACGGACCTCCTGGGGGCGGGTGTCCCCGTCGCCGGGGTATGTGATGGTCATGATCCCCGTGCCCAGCCGCGCTTGGTCGGCCGGGATCTGCTGGTTGAAACGGATGCGGCGATTCTCGGCGTCGATGTCCTCGGTGAAGTCAACGCGCTCCTGGGCGGCGAAGAACTCCACCTCCACCTCACCCGACGCCCGTGCCGTGATCGGCGCCAACACATCCAGACGACGCTCCTCACGCAGCACCCGCGCACGCTCGACCTGCAGCTTCGACGTGAATTTCAGGGTGCCCATCGGCTCGACCTGCTCATCGGAGGCCGGCGGCGACGTTCCGTCCGCCGGTCCCTGCGGCGCCGGCGGCCCGGCCGGACTCGGGGGCCCGGCCGGACTCGGGGGGCCTGGGGGACCCGGGGACCCTGGGGGCCCCGGCGGCCCCGCCGGACCCGGCGGACCCGGCGGGTCGACCGGGGGCGGAGGCGGGGGCGGCGCCGGGGAGTCGTCGCTTCGCAGGATGTAGATGCGGCCCTGGTTGCGACCGGTGGGCGTGTCGGCGTCCCACAGATCGGCTCCGACGGCGTAGTCCAGGAAGCCGTCGTCGTTGAGGTCGCCCATCGGCGCCAGCGCCGTGCCGAACGAGCTGCCCGGCTGCTGGTCGGGATCCGGGATGGACTGAAGAACCCGTTCGGTCACGGGATTGAAGATGTGGATGTCGTTGATGATGCTCTGGTTCGTCCCCGGGTTATGGGGCCCGAACGCTCCGACCAGGAGCTCGTTGAACGGCGCCCCGTCCGCATCGGAGACGAGATCGCCCACCCCCGCCGAGGAGACGCCGAAGTTTCCGCCGGATCCCGGCGTGGGATCGTTGACCTGGGCGAAGTTCAGGCCGTTCGCCCCGGCCTTGAAGTTGCCGTTCATGATGTAGCCGCGTCCCTGGGCCGTGAAGTCGACGTTCTGACGCATCGCCGGGATGAAGACGTCGGGCAGCCCCGTGCTGCCGAGGTTCCCGGCCGCCGGCTCGTTGTGAAGGGTGAAGCCGAAGATCGAGCCGGACTGGGGCTCGGGATGCTGGTAGATGGAGAGCACCGAGCCTGTGCGGCCGTCGACGAGCATGTTGACGCCAACGTCGAAGAACTCGGGGTTCGGTACGTCGGCGTTGCTCGGGAGATCCGTTCGGAAGGCCGATATGACCACCTCCGGACTGCCGTCGGGAACGTTGGTGCTCGAGTCGTTCGGGCAGAGCTCACCCGGAGCGATGTCCTCGGCGCAGCCACCGACGTCGCCGATCGGGAACAAGGCCTGCCCGAACAGCTCGCTGTTGGTGCGGGCGGAGGACGTGTCGTCGTCGGTCTGGGCGACGAGGCTCTTCAGCCTGCGAAGGGGGGCCTCCAGAGGCGTCGCCGCTCCGCCGTTGGCAGGATCCATCACGTCCTCCCCCGTGTAGACGTACGCCCGACCGGCCTCATGGCATTGCCCGGGATCGCAGGTCGGGTTGCTCGCGCCGGTCTCGTCGTAGGTGGGCGCTCCGATCACTAGGTCCGCCAGGCCGCCCTGGTCCATGTCGCCGATGGCGACGGCCTCCGGGAGGTCGTCGCACATCCCAACGCCGGCGCTGCCCTCGCAGGGCGGAAGGCCCTTGGGCGCGAGAACCGTGCGACCGAAGCTCGGCGAGTGGGGGTTCGGGGGGCCCGCCGGGAAGTTCGCGTGCTCCTCGCGGTCGGCCTCCGGCATGTCGATGCGCTTGAGCACAGCGCGCGTCGCACCGTCGAGGACGTAGGCGCGCCCCGTGTCCTCCGCGACTCCGTCCGGCGCGCCGGCGGTCGGGACGTCGACGCCCGTGGAGCCGGTGATGATCTCGTCGACGCCGTCCGGCGTCGCGCTCGGGTCGGCGCAGTCCTCGCCCGACGTGCCACCGGGACAACTGCCGAGATCCTCCATCGTGCTGGTGAACAGGCCGAAGTTGGCGCGGTTGTTGCCGGTCGCGTCCGTCGGATTGCCCGGATCCGGCGCGTCGACCGTGTCGATGAGCGCGCCGGTCGAGCCGCTGAAGACGAAGATCTGCCCGTCGCGGCCGGGGCCGGTACCGTTCTGGGGCACGAGGATCTCGTTCTTGCCGTCCCCGTCGAGATCGCCACTACCGATGAGGCCCTGTCCGAAGATGCCGCTCTGTGCCGGGTTGGGACTGTCGATGCGCTGGACATCGTAGGTCCGAGGAAGGGCCCCAAAAGCCGCACTCGCGAAGATGCTGACCGACAACAGCGCGATGCCGGCCACTACGACGGCCGCCCGACTTGACCTCGACACTATGTGAACCCCCCGAAGAAATTACACGCCGACCTCCCCGAAAGGGGTGCAATGAGCGCCTCGGTCCGGGTTTATACCGCCACTCGGACAGCCCGGTAAGTGCGTCGGTCACCTAGTGGTGCGAAGTTGGCGCCGATGACGTTGCCTGCGGTGACCTCGCAGCGCAGCGAGTAGCCGGTGCAGCACAATGCGATCGATGTCAGCCACTTTCCGGGCCCGGTGGGCGACCGCAGTCGCCGGTCTTGCAGCGTGGACGATCGCCGTGCCGTGGCTCGCCGAGGCGGTCGGGCTCGAGCTCGACGTGGCGACGCGGCTGGAGATCGCCGACCACGTCGTCCCCGGTGCCATCATGCTCGCCGGCGTGGCCCTACTGGTCGCTCGCGGCGGATCGCCCGGCAACCTGGTCGCGTTGGGCGCCGGCGGGGTGGCCTTCTTGACGGGGCTCTGGATCTCCGCGACCCATACGCCGCTGATCCTCGACGCCGTTGAGGGAGCCGCTCCTTGGGACGTCTCCCTGGTGCACCTCAGCGCGGGGCCACCCATCCTTGCCCTGGGGGTGTGGATGCTGCTGCGCGGTCAGCTCTTCGGCAGCGCGCCGGGCGGCCGGCGGGAGGAGTGAACGCCCACCGGCGGAAGACCGCCGCGACCGGCCTGGCGTGGTTCCGGACCGGTCGCGCGGGGTTGGGTTCATGGTGAGCTAAGGAGCGCCGAGGACTTGGAAGGACTGCATCTCGCCGCGGATGCGCCGCTCGAAGTAGCCGGTAAACAGCGTGTAGGAATGCACCGTGCCGCTGCGTCGCGCGATCTCGTCCCGGGCCTCTTCTGACAGGGCTTCGTCGATCTCCCAGCGCCCGTCGTCGATCTCGCCGCGCAACTCGATGGTCTCGGTGTCGCCATCGACGACGTATTGCAGCTGCAGACGCACGATCCCTCGCGCGCGGCCGCTGATCGTCCCGTCGGCCTTCAGGCGGCCGTCCTCGATGACCGGACGGTCAAGCTCGAGTTTGGCCTGCTGGGAGGCCGCGCGCAGACGGACCTCCTGAGGACGCGTGTCCCCATCACCGGGATAGGTCATCGTCAGGATCCCCGTCCCCAACCGCGCCTGATCAGCCGGGATGGCACGGTTGAAACGCACCCGACGGTTCTGCGCATCGATGTCCTCGCTGAACTCAACGCGCTCCTGGGCCGCGAAGAACTCCACCTCGACCTCACCCGCCGCCCGCCCCGTGATCGGCGCCAACACACTCAGGCGACGATCCCCACGCAACACCCGCGCCCGCTCCACCTCGATCTTCGCCGGGAAGAGCACCAGCGGGGACGCCAAGGACGGCAACGGCGGCGCGGGCGGAGGCGAAGGCAACGCCGGTGGAGGCGCAGGCTCCGGCGGGGGGGATGGAGACACAGGCGCTGGCGGGGCCGGGGGAGGAGGCGGCGGGGGAGGAGGGGGCGGAGGCGGAGGTGGAGGTGGAGGAGGCGGAGGAGGCGACGGCGGGCACTCAGACGTCGCCAGATTCACCGGTCCCACGGAGCCCGGGAACTCGTCGTCGCCTATGTCCCTTTCGTGGCAGTAGCCCAGCCGACCGGTGAAGCCGGCCCCCCAGCAGCGCACGCTGCCGTCGTCCAGCCGCGCGCACGTGTGGCGGCCACCGGCGCTGATCGCCACGGCGGTGCGGCCCGGCCCGAGGTCGACCGGTCCGACCGACCCCGGCGTCTCGTCGTCGCCGATGTCGTTCGTGTTGGCGTACCCGAGCCGGCCGTGTTCGCCAGAGCCCCAGCAGCGCACGCTGCCGTTGTCGAGAACCGCGCAGGTGTGGGCGTCGCCGGCGCTGATCGCCACGGCGGTGCGGCCCGCTCCGAGGTCGACCGGTCTGACCGACCCCGGCGACTCGTCGTCGCCGATCGTGCTCTCGTTGGCGTAGCCGAGCCGCCCGTTGCCGCCGAAGCCCCAGCAGCGCACGCTGCCGTTGTCGAGCAACGCGCAGGTGTGACCGTTGCCGGCGCTGATCGCTGCGGCGGTTCGGAACGGGCCGAGGTCGACCGGGCCGACCGAGCCCGGCGACTCGTCGTCGCCGATCGTCCTGTTGTCGGCATAGCCCAGGCGGCCGGTGAAACCCAGGCCCCAGCAACGCACGTTGCCGTCGTCAAGGAGTGCGCAGGTGTGAGCGTTACCGGCGCTGATCGCGGTGGCGGTTCGGCCCGTCCGCAGGTCCACCGGTCCGACCGACCCCGGCGACTCGTCGTCGCCGATCGTCGCCGTATTGGCGTAGCCGAGCCGGCCGTCGTCGCCGAAGCCCCAGCAGCGCACGTTGCGGTCGTCGAGCACGGCACAGGTGTGTCCCCCGCCGGCGCTGATCGCGGTGGCGGTGCGACCCGCTCCGAGATTGACCGGTCCGACCGACCCCGGCGTCTCGTTGTCGCCGATCGTCGCCGTGTTGGCGTAGCCGAGCCGGCCCTCGCCACCGAAGCCCCAGCAGCGTACGCTGCTGTCGTCCAGCCGCGCGCACGTGTGAAACGCGCCGGCGCTGATCGCCGCGACCGTGCGGCTCGCTCCGAGGTCGACCGGTCCGACCGAGCCCGGTGTCTCGTCGTCGCCGATCGCGCTCTCGTTGCCGTAGCCGAGCCGGCCGCCGACGCCAAAGCCCCAGCAGCGCACGCTGCTGTCGTCGAGCACGGCACATGTGTGGCCGGAGGGGTCGGTATTGGTGCCGCCGCTGACGTCGAGCTGGCCCGCCGCCGTCACAGTGGGTTGCGAGGCCTGCTCGGCCGCCGCGCCGGCGGGGAGAGCGGTGACGACGGCGGCCAGCACGAGCAGGGCAAGCATCGGCCGAAGGCGAAGGCGGCCTGGGGCTGTCGGGGTCTGCTGCTCCGTCGGCTTCAACTCCTTCGGAGCCTAATCGAGCCAGCTGCTGTATGTCTCACCACTCGGGGGTTCGCTGGTTCAGCGGTCGCCGAGGACTTGGAAGGACTGCATCTCGCCGCGGATGCGCCG
>JANDLV010000082.1 GCA_024330185.1 Candidatus Siliceabacter maunaloa | reverse complement strand
ACGGCGGCTACGGCTTCATCAAGGAGTACCCGGTCGAGAAGCTGATGCGCGACGCCAAGATCATGCAGCTCTACGAGGGCACCTCGCAGATCCAGCGCCTGGTCATCGCGCGCGAGACGCTCCTGCCCCGGCGCGCCAGTGAGCCCGCTGCCGTGGTTGCGTAACAACCGCAACTTGCAACCCGCCCGCGCGTTCTGCCGGCATGGGGCGCGTGGGCGGGTTGTGGGCGGTCGCAGTGCTGGCGCTCGTCGCGCTGGGAGGCGGCGAGGCGTGGGCGGCGACCGCCACGACCCGGATGGTCGAGGCCGATGATCGCGGCACCGAGTAAGTCCTCGTCATGGTGCGGGTCGCGGCAGAGCCGGGGGAGTCCAACGACATCACCCTGACCCGCGAAGGGCAGGACGTCGTGGTACGCGACGGCAGCGTGCCGCTGAAGGCGGGCGAAGGGTGCGTCGCCGAGGGAGCCCAGAGCGTGCGCTGTGGCGGCGAGCTTCAAGGGTCTTTGAGCGTCGACGTCCGTCTCGACGATGGTGCCGATCGTCTGTCGGTGCCCGGCGAGCTTGTGGTGCGCGCGGACGGTGGCGGAGGAGACGACGTGCTCGAAGCTGTCGGGAGCTCGTTGTCGCGGTTCACGGGCGGTCCTGGCGCGGACGTCCTTCGCGGCGGGGCCGGCAAGGACACCCTCATCGGCGGGGAGGGAGCCGATCGGCTCTTCGGCGGCCGAGGCGACGACGACATGGAGGGTGACGCGCTCGGCGCCTCCCCGGCGCCCGACGTGCTGGACGGCGGTGAGGGTCGGGACTCGGTGAGCTATTCAGGCCGCCCTGGAGGCGTCGAGGTGGACCTCGGCGCCGCCGGACCCGCCGGCGTGCGCGGCGAGGGCGACCTGGTGACCGGCGTCGAGGAGGTGTCCGGCGGAATGGGAGACGACGTCCTGCGTGGCGGCGCCGGCGCCGAGACGCTGAGCGGCGCCCAGGGTGATGATGTGCTGAGTGGTGGCGGTGGCGACGACGACCTCGCAGGGAACGGCGGGACCGACGAGGTCGCCGGCGGCGACGGCGACGATCGGGTCGCCGGCTCGGGCCGCGACACGGTCGAGGCCGGCGCCGGAGACGACACGATCACCGTCGACGATGGTGTACGGAGCCTGGCCTGCGGGCCCGGAGACGATCTCGTCGGGGGCCGCGAGACCCGGCTGCTGCCGGAGGATTGCGAGGACGTCGATCTGCTGGGACTCGACGCCAGTCGCCCCCGCATGACCGACGGCCATCCGCGCTTCGAAGTCAGGCGCGGCCGCTTCGACCCTCCGGTCTGCCGGGTCCGCGTGGAGATGCACACGTTCGGCGGGCGACTGCTGGCCCGCGGAGCCAAGCGCACCGGCGGCCGTGAGGCCCAGGTGACCGCGGTGCTCACCCGTACGGGCCGATCCGTCCTGCGCGGGCGGGAGAAGCCGGTGCGCGTCGCGGTGACGTTCCGCCGGGCGAGCTGTCGCGGCGGCTACGACTCCGAGGATCGGTTCCGAGTACGGCTCTGAGGTCGTCCTCACCAAGCGCCCGACGCGCACAAGGCGCGGTTGCGGCGCAGCACGCGTAGGCGGACTGTGGCTGCTGGCGGCGCTGCGCCTGATGGTCGCGGGAGGCGGCGAGGCGTGCGCGGCGAGCGCGTCCGATCGCTCAGTCGGCGGCGACCGGGTTCTCCCAGCGCAGTCCCTCGAAGCGCCCGAAGTCCCGATCGGCGCTGCAGAGGATGAGCCCGTGCTCGATGGCCAGGGCGGCCAGGTGGGCGTCGGGGATGAGGTCGGCGCGCGTCTCGCGCTCGAGCAGGCGGCCCACGATCTCGCCGTGACGGCGGGTGGGCTGGGGAACCCAGACGTGAGGATGGGCGAGCCAGTCGGTGACGGTCGCCCAGGCGTCGGGCGGCGTCGCGGGTGGGTCGAGGACGGCACGCGTGCAGGACAGCCGGGCGAAGCCGAGCAGTGCCGTCCAGGGAAGGCCGACCGACTCGCCGCCTGTGAGACGGCTGTCGAGCCAGTCGCGGGCCACCGCGTGGAAGGGCGATCCCGGGTTGGCCGCGTAGACGAGGAGGTTCGCGTCGACCAGGATCACTTGTGCCAGGGGCCCTCGGCGTGCTGGATCGCGGCCTCCACGTCGTCCACTGGAAAGAGCATCCTGCCGGTGGACAGCGTCCGTGTACGGAAGGGCTCGCGTTCCGCGTGCTCCGCCTCTCGGGCGTCCGCGTGGGCCAGGCCCACCCGCAGCAGGTGGTTGATCTCCTCCTTGAGCCCCGTCTCGCGCTGCTTGCGCCGCCGCGCGATGACGACGGCGACATCCTCGTCGATGGTGAGTGTGGTCCTCATACATCGAAGCATAGTCGGCGTGATGTCCTGATGTCGTCTCGGATCCGCGAGAATGGCGTCCATGACCCGGGGCCGCGGACGCACCGAGCACGCCGTCGCCGGCGCCGTCTCCCTCGAGGAGGCGCGCCAAGCGGCGGGTGCGCACGCTGCGACGGGGGCGGGCGGGGTGGGTTCCGGCGATCCGCTGGTCGCCGGGCTGCGCCGCGCGGGGCTGCTGCCGCTGCTGGTGCTCCACCTGCTCGGCGACGGGCCGTCCTACGGCAACCAGCTCATGGAGCGCGTGGGCGAGCTGACCGGCGGCCTGCTCAACGTCAACCCCAACACCATGTACCCGCTGCTGCGCCAGCTCGAGGGCGACGGCCTGGTGGCGGGGGAGTGGGAGCACCCCGAGCGACGCAGCCGGCGCTTCTACCGGCTGACCGCCGACGGGGCCGGCGAGCGCGCCCGCCTGGCCGCCGAGCTGGGGCCGCGGCTGGCCGCCATGGCCGACGGCCTGGCGACGCTGCGCCGTGCGCTGGACCAGGCGTGAGAGGTCTCGGAAGCGAACGGGGAGGGGGCAGCAGATGAGAGAAACGTGAGAGGCGGATGAGAGACACACGGAATTTAGGTTCGTCGGCCCCCGTTCACCGGGTACAGACACTCTGTGGCACGCTCAGCCCAGTTACTGGACCGCTTGGTCCGCAGGCTGCGCGACCGGCCTGACGCAAACGTCGTCGTCTCGGCCAACGCCGGGCGGCGCGGGCGCGTGACGCGGTCCGTGCAGCGGGTACGCGTGTCGACACACAAGAGCGACAACGAGGAGGACCGGCATGGCCGACGAGCATGACGAGCTGACCCGCGAGGAGCTCGAGGCGCAGGGCGCCGAGCAACTCCCCGACCGCGAGGCGATGGCCCTGGTCGACGCCAACGTGGCGATCCCGATCAACGCCGCCGTATCGGCCAACGTGCTCTCCGACGGCGCCGTCGCGGCCTCTGACGCTACGCAAGACGCCGCGGTCGACCAGAGCAACTAGCACCCGAGCTTCACCCCACCACCCCCGACGACAGGAGGCCCATCATGGGCGAGCAGGAGATTGAGCGCACGCAGGAGCTGTCCCAGGAAGAGCTCGAGGCGCAGGGCGCCGAGGAGCTGCCCGATCGCGAGGCGATGGCGCTGGTCGACGCGAACGTCGCCGCGCCCGTCAACGCGGCGGTGGCGGCCAACGTGCTGTCCGACGACGCCACGGCGATCGCCAACGCGGAGCAGACCGCGGACATCGATCAGGCCAACTAGGCCTCGGGACACACCCGATCGCACGAGGGGCGGCCACAGGGCCGCCCCTCTGCGTGCCCAGAGCCCTCCTTGGCCACCACCACCGACCCCCCGACGCCGTCCTCCGCGCCCGCGGCCGGCGGTGCGCGTCCGCGCCTGGCCGAGGGCATCGACCTCATCGGCGAGTACGAGGGCTCGGGATTCAAGGAGGCGCCGCACATCGCGCGGCGCGCCGACGGGCAGGTGCTCCAGCTCAGCCTGGTGCTCTTCGAGATCGCGCAGGCGGCCGACGGGCAGCGCGACGAGCACGCGATCGCGGAGCGGGTGGGCGAGCGCATCGGCCGGCGGGTGAGCGCCGACAACGTCCGCTTCCTCGTCGAGCGCAAGCTGCGCCCGCTGGGCGTGTTGGCCAACGCGGACGGCTCCGAGCCCCGGGTGGCGCGGGCGCGTCACCAGATTCTGCAGCTCACCTTCCGCACGGCGGTGATACCCGAGCGGGTCACGCACGCGCTGACCACCGTCTTCAAGCCGCTGTTCTGGCCGCCCCTGATCGTGATGTTCGTCGCGATCTTCCTGGCCGCGATGGGCTGGCTGTTCTTCGTCCACGGGGTCGGCCAGCCGCTGCGCGGGCTGATCTACCAGCCGGCCACCATGCTGGCCATCTTCGCCGGTGTAGTCGTGGGTACGGCCTTCCACGAGATCGGCCACGCCACGGCGGCGCGTTACGGCGGCGCCAGGCCGGGCGTGATGGGCGTCGGCCTCTACATCGTATGGCCCGCGTTCTTCACCGACGTCACCGACGCCTACCGGCTGGGCAAGGCCGGGCGACTGCGCGTGGACCTGGGCGGCGTCTACTTCAACACCATCGTCGCCGGTGCCGCGGTTGGCGCGTACTTCCTCATCGGCGCGGAGTGGATCCTGCTGCTGGCCGTCGCGCAGACCTTCTCGATGCTCCAGCAGTTCCTGCCGTTCCTGCGCCTGGACGGCTACTACATCCTCAGCGATCTCACCGGGGTGCCGGACATTCTCACCCGGATCAAGCCGGTGCTGCGCAGCCTGATCCCGGGCCGCAAGGCCGACGACCGGGTGACAGAGCTCAAGCCGTGGGCGCGCGGCGTGGTGACCGCGTACGTGTGCACCCTGGTGCCCGTGCTCCTGGGCGCATTCGCCATCATGCTGGTGCAGGCGCCGCGGGCCTTCGCCACCGCCTACGACTCGCTGGCCATCAAGTGGGCGGGACTCACCGCTGCCGACGGGGTGCTCGAGGCGACCACCGGCGGTCTCCAGATCGTGATGCTCGTGCTGCCGCTGGCGGCGATCACGCTGACCACCACGCGGGTGGGCAAGCGCGCCGCGGGCGGGGCGTGGCGGGCCAGCGACGAGCGCCCGGCGCTGCGCGGCGGCCTGGTGGTCGGCACTGCGGCGGCGGCCGCGCTGGCCCTCGTGACGTGGTGGCCCAACGGCGAGTACCGGCCCATCCAGGCGATGGAGCGCGGCACGCTGCAGTCCTCGCTCGCCTCCCTGGCCGAGGTCCCGACCGGTCGCCCGGCGCTGACCGAGGAGCGTTCGACAGAGCTCGGCGGCGCACCGTTCGCCTACACGGACTACGACCCCGCGCAGGGCAGCTACGACCCGTTCGCCGACGAGGGCGAGGGCGAGGGCGAGGGCGAGGGCGGGAGCGGCACAGAGGGGCGGGAGCCCGGCGGCGACGGCGGCGCAAGCGAGGGCGACGATCGCGGCGGCGGGAGGGACGAACGCGACGAGGACGATGAGGAGGGACGCAGCGGCGAGGAGGGCCGTGGACGCGACGACGAGCGCGGGGAGGTCGGTCTCGCGCCCGGCGATGACCGCGAGGCACGCGATGAGGACCGCCGCGAAGGCGAGGACGACGCGGCGCCCACCGCGCCCGAGGAGGAGTGCGGAACGGCTGGAGGGGCCGATGGCAGCGGCTGCTCGCCGACCGAGCAGGCCCCCGGGACCTCGACGACCCCCCGGGGCGCACCGACCCCGACCACCCCCTCCACGCCGCCGCCGACCACCCCGACGACCCCCGAGGTCCCATGAGCCGATCGCTGCGCATCCTCCTCCTGGCCGCCCTGATCGTGCTGCTCACCGCCGCCCCGCCGGCAGTGGCGCAGGACCGCGGCGCCGGCGATCAGGAGGCGGTGGCGGAGAACGACCGCGACGGCGCGTCGCTGTTCGAGCTGGCCTTCTCCGTGCGCCGTGTCATGGACGACACCATCGACCAGACCAACACCGCCGTGGCCACGGGCGAGTGCGACGCGTGTCGCACGGTGGCCATCTCCGTGCAGATCCTGATCGTGTCGGGGGCGCCCGACACCGTCGAGCCGACCAACGTCGCCGTGGCCCTCAACGAGGAGTGCCCGTCGTGCGCTACGTTCGCCGGCGCCTACCAGTTCGTGGTGGGGGGTGGGGAGAACGTGCGCCTCACCGGGCAGGGCCGCCGCCAGGTGGCCGAGGTTCGCCGTGCCTTCCGCGAGCTCGACGACGACGAGATTCCGATCGAGGAGGTGCGCCGTCGCGCCGACGAGCTGGCCCAGCGTCTGCGCGAGGTGCTGGCCCGGGAGCTGACCTCGAGCGGCCGTCCCCAGAGCGGTGCGCCGCCGCGCGGAGAGCGCGACCGAGGGGAGGAGGGGCGCGAGCGCTTCAGCCCGCGGTGCAGCACCGCCACCTCGTGCGCCTTGCTGAGCCCTTGCGTCTTCTCTCGGAAGGACCGCCGGGCCTGGTCGGCTTGCTCGGTGGTCAGGTCCGCATCGGTCTGTAGGACGCCACCCAACATCGCCCCACTGGCGAAAAGACGAGCCGCG
>JANDLV010000081.1 GCA_024330185.1 Candidatus Siliceabacter maunaloa | reverse complement strand
GACAGAGCGGCATCGAACTCGCCGTCTGCGAAGGGCAGCGACTCCAGGTCGCCGTTACGCCAGTCCATCTTCAGGCCTCCGCGATGCTGGCCTACGAGCTCGATGCCGGCCAGACCCGACGGCCCTGATCGTGGCTGACGGTCCAGGGCCGGCCTCAGAGGTCTGCCTGGACCCCCGCGGCCCGCGCCGATTCGACACGACGCTGCTCGGATCTCCGACCACCTGATCCCCGGTGCCGTCATTCACCCGCGCCCGGCAGCTCCATCGGATCGAATGCGCGCGATGGAGACGCCAGTGCAAAAGGCGGTCGTGTGCGGTTGGGTGGTTCAGCGGTCGCCGAGGACTTGGAAGGACTGCATCTCGCCGCGGATGCGCCGCTCGAAGTAGCCGGTAAACAGCGTGTAGGAATGCACCGTGCCGCTGCGTCGCGCGATCTCGTCCCGGGCCTCTTCTGACAGGGCTTCGTCGATCTCCCAGCGCCCGTCGTCGATCTCGCCGCGCAACTCGATGGTCTCGGTGTCGCCATCGACGACGTATTGCAGCTGCAGACGCACGATCCCTCGCGCGCGGCCGCTGATCGTCCCGTCGGCCTTCAGGCGGCCGTCCTCGATGACCGGACGGTCAAGCTCGAGTTTGGCCTGCTGGGAGGCCGCGCGCAGACGGACCTCCTGAGGACGCGTGTCCCCATCACCGGGATAGGTCATCGTCAGGATCCCCGTCCCCAACCGCGCCTGATCAGCCGGGATGGCACGGTTGAAACGCACCCGACGGTTCTGCGCATCGATGTCCTCGCTGAACTCAACGCGCTCCTGGGCCGCGAAGAACTCCACCTCGACCTCACCCGCCGCCCGCCCCGTGATCGGCGCCAACACACTCAGGCGACGATCCCCACGCAACACCCGCGCCCGCTCCACCTCGATCTTCGCCGGGAAGAGCACCAGCGGGGACGCCAAGGACGGCAACGGCGGCGCGGGCGGAGGCGAAGGCAACGCCGGTGGAGGCGCAGGCTCCGGCGGGGGGGATGGAGACACAGGCGCTGGCGGGGCCGGGGGAGGAGGCGGCGGGGGAGGAGGGGGCGGTGCGCAACCGGCGCCGCGGGCACCTGGAACGCCGAGGTCGACAGGACCGACCGACCCGGGCGTCTCGTCGTCCCCGATCACATGCCTGGCGCAGTAGCCGAGCTCGCCGTTGACCCCGTCACCCCAACAGCGCACGCTGTCGTCATCGAGACGCGCGCACGTGTGGTCGCCGCCGGCGGTGATGGCCACGGCCGTGCGGCCGGGGCTGAGGTCGACCGGTCCAGCGGCGGCCGGCGTCTCGTCGTCTCCGATGGTGGCGGTGTTGGCGTAGCCCAGTGCGCCGTTGCGCCCGAAGCCCCAGCAGCGCACGCTGTCGTTGTCGAGAACCGCGCAGGTGTGGTCGGCACCGGCGGTGATCGCCTTGGCGGTGCGCCCCGGTCCGAGGTTGACCGGGCCGGCCGTGTCGGGCGTCTCGTTGTCGCCGATGCTGTCGGTGTTGCCGTAGCCGAGCCGCCCGTTGCCGCCGAAGCCCCAGCAGCGCACGCTGCCGTCGTCGAGCACCGCGCAGGTGTGGAAGTTCCCGGCCGTTATCGCCTTGGCGGTGCGCCCCGGTCCGAGGTTGACCGGGCCGGCCGTGTCGGGCGACTCGTCGTCGCCGATGTTCTCGGTGTTGCCGTATCCGAGCTGGCCGTTGCCGGCGAAGCCCCAGCAGCGCACGTTGCCGTCGTCGAGCACGGCGCAGGTGTGGGCGTCGCCCGCGGTGATCGCCGTCGCGGTGCGACCGGCGCCGAGGTTGACCGGGCCGATGGAGCCCGGCGTCTCGTCGTCGCCGATGTTGTTCTGGTCCTCGGGCCGGTCGGTGCCGTAGCCGAGGCGGCCGTCGAAGCCGAAGCCCCAGCAGCGCACGTCGCCGCCATCGAGCACGGCGCAGGTGTGAGCGCGCCCGGCGGTGATCGCCCGGGCGGTGCGTCCGGGACCGAGGTCGACCGTGCCGACCGTGCCGGGCGACTCGCTCCTGCCGATGCTGGCGGTGTTGCCGTACCCGAGCCGTCCGTCGCCGCCGAAGCCCCAGCAGCGCACGGCGTCGTCGTCCTGCTGTGCGCAGGTGTGAACATCACCGGCGCTGACCGCTTTGGCGGTGCGTCCGGGACCGAGGTCGACCGGCCCGGCGGCGGCAGGCGTCTCGTCGTCGCCGATCGTGGCGGTGTTCCCGTATCCCAGCGCGCCGTCGAGGCCGTAGCCCCAGCAGCGCAGGCCCCCGCCGGGCAGGATCGCGCACGAGTGGAATCGGCCTGCGTCGAGCCCACCCGCCGCAGCCTGCGAAGGCTGAGAGGCCTGCTCGGCGGCTGCGCCGGTGGGTAGGGCGCTGATCGTCACGGCCAGCGCGATCAGAGCGCCGAGCGCCATCACCGAAACCTTTAGCCCGCGCTTCACCGAGCGCAGCGTACAGGTTGTTCGGCTAGGTGTGTTTGACCCTTACCTCGGAGCCGATTCTATGCATAGAGTGCCGGCGCGCGGTCGCCTCATTGGATGGAGCGCGACCCTAAAAACCACGAGGGGGATTCTTGGATGGCCGGTGGAACGACACGAGTCTCGATGGGACTGGTTGTGGGCATGGCGTGCGCTGGTGTTCTGGTGTTTGCTCTCCTGGCGTTTGGCCCCCTGGTGGGCGTTCCTTCGCCGGCGGGTGAAGACTCCAAAGCCGACATCGACCGGCAGTTCGGACAGTTGCCGTTGCGCTTCGAGGCCAATCGCGGGCAGGTCTCCGGCAGGGTCAACTTCTTGGCGCGTGGACCCGGGTACACGATGGCCTTGGGCAGCGATGGTGCCGTGTTGTCCCTGGCGAACACCAAGGGCTCGGGCGGTGTCCCCTCGAGCGGATCCTCGGCCGTGGTGGGGATGCATCTGGTGGGTGGGAACCCCGACCCGGTGGTGTCCGGGGCGAACCAACTACCGGGGGCCAGCAACTACATGGTCGGCGCGGACCGGGAGCGGTGGCAGACGGACGTTCCATCCTTCGCGCAGGTCCATTACAAGGGCGTCTACCCGGGCGTGGACATGGTTTACCGCGGCAACCAGCACGAGCTCCAGTACGACATGATCGTCGCGCCGGGATCCGACCCCGCGCAGATCGGGATCGGGTTCGGTGGCTCCGAGAGGCTGTCGATCACCGACGCCGGAGAGCTGCTCATCCATGCGCCCGGCAAGACGATCCGCCAGAAGCGCCCGATCATCTACCAGGGCGACGGCGCCGACAGGCGGCGCATCGCCGGAGAATACGTGCTGCAGGATTCCGGACGTCGCGTCGGGTTCCGCATCGGGGCCTATGATCGTTCCCGTCCGCTGGTGATCGACCCCACGATCGCTTACTCGACACCGCTGGGCGGCCGCAACCCAGACCCCGCAGCATTCTTTTCCGGTGGCCTCGACACCACGAACGGCATCACGGTGGACGAGGATGGGAACACCTACGTGGTCGGCTTCACGGACGCGGTTGACCCAACCCCGTACCCGACGACCGACGGTGCGCTCCAGACCGACTTCGGCGGCGGCATCCGCGACGCGTTCGTGACCAAGCTCAATCCCGCCGGCGACACGGTTCTCTACTCGACGTACCTGGGAGGCGGCGGCGAGGGCCGCGAGGACCGCGCGACCGACGTGGCAGTGGATTCCACGGGGAGGGCGTTCGTGTACGGCCTCACCTCCTCGACGGACTTCCCAACGACGCCAGACGCCTTTCAGGACGCTAACGGCGGCGGCACTGACGCGTTCCTGGCTGTGCTCAACGAAGAGGGCAGCGACCTCGTGTCCTCGACCTATCTCGGGGGTTCGGGCAACGACACGGCGACCCGGATCGACCTCGACGCCTCGGGCGACGCGTACCTGTCCGGGACCACCAGGCCCGTGGGGGGGACGGCTGCGACCCCGGCCCTGACGAATGACTTCCCCACGACGCCAGGCGCTTTCCAGCCCGACTTCGGCGGCGGGGCCGGACCGACCGCCCCCAGCGACGCGTTCGTCACCAAGTTCAACTCGGATGAGACCGACCTCGACTATTCGACCTACCTCGGCGGACCGCAAGCCGACACCGGGGCCGGTGTGGCGGTGGGTTCCGATGGTGCCGCCTACGTGACCGGTGGCACGAGCTCGCCTGCCATCTTCGGCACCCCCGGCGCCTTCCAGGAGACCTTGGAGGCAGGCCAGGATGCCTTTGTGGCCAAGCTCAACCCCGCCGGGGATGATCTGGACTACGCGACGTACGCGGGTGGCGCCCAAACGGACTTCGGGCGGGGGATCGACATCGGCTCCGACGGCAGTGCCTACATCACCGGTGAGACGGATTCGACCGACTTCCCGACGACCGTGGGTGCACACCAGCCCGAAAGGGCCAATGCTCCGGGACCCTTCGCGTCCGACTCGTTCGTGTCCAGGCTCAATCCCGAAGGCTCGGACGCCGTCTTCTCGACCTACAACGGCAGCAACACCTACGACAACGGCACCGACATCGCGGTCGACTCCGAGGACAACGCCTACGCGGTCGGCAACACTCTGGGCGGGTTCCCGATCAAGGATCCCGTGCAGGTGCGAACCGGCGACTACGAGTCGTACCTCACCAAGTTCGACCCCGCTGGTTCGGTCATCTACTCCACGATCTACGGTGGAGGATCACGGGACTTCGGCAACGCGGTCGCGGCCGACGACGAGGGTAACGCGTACATCGGCGGGCGGACGGACTACTTCTCCGAAACCGACTCGCTGCCGGCGGTGAACGCCGCCCAGTCCGGCGGTTACGCCAGCTTCGCGGACGCGTGGGTGGCGAAGATCAGCCCGACGCCGACCTCGCCCCTGGTCAATTCCGTGCGCTCCAGGGGAGGCCCTGTGGGAGGCGGGACGACCGTCGTCCTCTCCGGGACGGGCTTCGACGGCGCCACTGCGGTGAGGTTCGGCGACACCGCCGCAGAGAGCTTTGCCGTCGATTCGGACGAGCAGATCACCGCCGTGAGCCCAGCTCACGCCGCGGGGCAGGTAAACGTGACGATCACCGCTCCGGACGGGACATCGCCCGCCAACCCCGTGACCGAGTTCGAGTACGCGGAGGGCCTGTGGACGCTCACCGACTCGCTCGACGCCGTTCACTACGACCAGCAGATGAAGCTGCTGGACGACGGCAGGGCCCTGTTGATCGGGGGCACGAACGCGATGTTCGGCGACGGGATCGCGACCACGGAGATCTACGATCCCACGACGCGACAGTGGAGCACGACCGACCCGTTGGATGTCCCTCGCAGCACCTACTCGGCGACGCGGCTGGACGGACCGGAATGCCGGACCGCTTCACCGGCGGACTACTGCGGTGACATCCTGGTTGCGGGTGGGTCATCCAACAGCGCCAGCGCTCGTACGCCACTGGCGACGTCCGAGATCTACGATGCGGAGAGCGACGAGTGGACCCCTGTGGCGGGCGACCTCAATCAGGCTCGCAGCCAGCATGCCGCGACGCTCCTGGACGGCCCCGAGTGCCAGGAGGGCTCGCCGCCCGATTACTGCGGCAAGGTGCTGGTCTCAGGCGGCCTGGCCTCTAACAACGAGGTGTTGAGCTCGGCGGAGCTATACGACCCCGAGACGGAGCAGTGGACCACGACGGGGTCTCACCAGCACACAGCCCGTCTGACGACGACCGTCCTGCTGCCCGACGGGAGTGTGCTTCTGGCCGGCGGTACCGGGAACAACCGGGCGGCCACGGAGATCTATGACCCGGCGAGCGGGAACTGGAGCGCTGCGGGTGACCTCAACATCGGTCGTGAGCGGCACAGCCTGGTGGTGCTCGACAACGGGAAGGTCCTGGCGGCCGCCGGCACCCTCAACGGGGAACCGCCCGGTGCCGATGCGCCGCAAGCGGCCGGCGACACTGCGGAGCTCTTCGACCCGGACACAGGGACCTGGACGCTGACCGACCGCCCGATCAGCGCCGCTCGCAACAACCACGACACCGCGCTGCTCCCCAGCGGCAAGGTGCTCCTCGCCGACGGGGGGCGCGGCGGCCTGACCTCCGAGCTGTTCGATCCAGTCGACAACACGTGGAACTCTGCGGGACTTCTGAACATCTCCCGTGGCTCGGGACACCCTCAGACGGGGTCCTACGAGACGGTGGTGCTGTCCAGTGACCCCACGGGGTTCGCGGCGGACCCGGCGGTATGCGGAGACGACTGCGGCAAGGTGCTGGTGGCCGGCAACAACGACGACAAGACGACCGAGCTGTACACGCCCGAGCCACGGGTTGACGAGTTCGCCCCGGGCACCGGCACAACAGGCGGCGGCACCTCGGTGAGGATCACCGGCCAGGGATTCACGCATGATGTGAGTTCGGTGCTGTTCGGCGATACGCCGGCTGCGAGCTTCACGGTGGACTCCTACGGCCAGCTCACGGCTGTGGCGCCCGCCGGCAGCGGGTCGCAGAGGATCTCGGTCGTCAACGAGGGTGGCAAGGCGTCCTCTGCAGGGTCCTTCACCTTCGAGGCGCCGCCCCCGCCGCCGCCGCCCGGCCCGGGACCGGATCCGTCCCCGCCGCCTCCGTCGCCGGCACCCTCCCCGTCGCCGGCACCGCCGCCTCCGTCGCCGGCACCCTCCCCGTCGCCGGCACCGCCTCTGTTCGGCCTGCCGCCCGGTTTCTTCGACGATCTCGTGGTGCTCTTCCCGGCGAAGATCGAGGTGGAGCGGGCGCGGGTGTTGCGTGGGGA
>JANDLV010000080.1 GCA_024330185.1 Candidatus Siliceabacter maunaloa | reverse complement strand
CCCGGTTATTGCTGCGAAACGCGATCTTCGACCCATCCGGCGAGAAGACCGGCTCCGAGTCGACCCTCGTGTCGTCCGTCAGGCGCGTCGGATCGCTCCCGTCGGCGTTCACGCTGTAGATCTCGGGCGTACGCCGGTCCACCTCTCCCCCGACCACCACTCCCCCGTCGGGGTCGTTGCCGTCACGCACGCTCGTGAACACGATCCTCGATCCGTCGGGGGAGAAGTCCGGATCGCCGTTGCCTTCCGGATTGTTCGTCAGGCGCGTCTGGTTGTCGCCGTCGGCGTCCATGATGTAGATCTCGGGCGCGGGCGGATCCGGGTTGGCGCGGAAGCTCTGGAAGGCGATCTTCGACCCGTCCGGCGAGAAGACGGGCTCCGAGTCGACGGTCGGTTCGTTCGTGAGGCGCGTCTGGCCCGAACCGTCGGCGTTCATCACGAAGATCTCCGAGTTCCCGTCGCGAAAGCTGGTGAACACGACCCGCGACCCGTCGGGCGAGAACGCCGGTTCCACGTTGCCGCCCGCGACGTTGGTCAACTGCGTCAGGCCGGTGCCATTGACCGCCGCCGTATAGATCTCCGAGCGACCAGTGCGCACGCTGTAGAACGCGATCCGCGAGCCATCAGACGAATAGGCCGCATCGGCGTCGGTATTTGGATCGTTGGTGAGGTTGCGCAGATCCGAGCCGTCAGGCGCGATCGTGAAGATGTCCTTCCGGGGACCATCGAAGGCCGTGAACGCCACCCTCCCGTTCTCCCCCGGAAAAGCCGCCTGAGCCGGACCCGCCCCGACCGCGCCGAGCGCGACGAGGCCCGCCACAGCGACCCCCACTCCCGTTCGCGACGACAACCCGCCGCAAGCAGCGCGACGCGCGCAACCCCTGGCCGCGGAGAACACGTCGGTGGGCGTGAGCAACGAGTTCAATTGACCCCCTGTCGAGTTGCCGGGCCGAGCCCGCAGTCGCGCACCGTAGCGGAAAACCGACCGCTCCACGCCCGGTCAACGCTATGTGTCAAGTACAGCTAGCTAGCCCGGTCGCCATTGGCCTGCGAGGCTCAGCTATGTGTGTTACGCATCTTCTGGAGGTGGTGCGTACGCCTGATACTTGTGATATTAGTGCCATGCTCCAGCGGTCTCCGTCCGGGGATCGGCCACCTTGCAGGGAGGAAAATGAAGCGTTTCTCTAGTCGTCGTGCCGTGCTGCCCCTGAAGGGGCAGCGGTCCGCCCTCCAACTGCTCGCTCTCGCGGCGCTGGCGTGCGCCGCGCTGGCGGTCGCCGTCATGAGCGCCAGCGCCGCGACGCCAGCCACCGACTATCAGCTGGCGGAGGTTAACTCCCCGGATACGCAGGTCGGAGCTCGGTTCGGGGAGCGGGTCACCGACGCGCGCGATCTTGACGGTGACGGCGTGAGCGACATCGCCGTGGGTAGTCGACTGGTCGACGTCGACGGCCAAGTGGACGCGGGGAAGGTCGACGTGTTCAGCGGCAGGACCCGCGAGCTCCTCTACTCGCTGACCTCCCCCGACGGTCCTCAGGCGGACGGGGAGTTCGGCTTCTTCAGCGTGTTCCCGGGCGACCTCAACGGCGACGGCGTGGACGACCTCGTCGTGGGGGAGCCCTACCGAAACGTGGCTGGCAACCAAGCCCAGGGCAGGGCCTACGTCTTCGACGGCACCGACGGCGAGCTCATCGACACGCTGGACAACCCGAGCCCCCAGCCCGACGAGGGAGTATTCGCGACCTTCGGAGCACGGCTGGGATCGGCCGGCGACATCGTCGGTGCCGACGGCAACCCTGGCACTGACGGCGTCACCGACTTCATCGTCGGCTCGCCGGCCAACGACGTGCCGGCGGGCTGCGGGTTCGGGCTCGCCGATCCCCCCGAGACCTGCCGCAAGAACGAGGGTGAAGCATTCATCTTCAGCGGCGCGACCCGAGACCTCGCGCGCACGATCAACGTACCGGCCGCTGATCGGCAGCCCCCACAGTGCTCCGACGGCGGAGACGCGGCTCGCTGCGGCAACCTCAGCGTCTCACAGAGCGTGGGCGACATCGACCAGGACGGGGTCCCGGACTACACGACCGCTGCCTACTCGCTCAAGCGGCCCTTCCAGAACCCGTCGTTCTTCGGCCGGGTATACCTCTTCAGCGGCAGGACCGGCGAGCTCCTCGCTCGCATTGATCAGCCGGTCCCCGACGCAAGTATGATGGGGAGGGGCCCAGCAAACGCGTTCTGGGGGCTCATCGACGTGGCTCCGAACACCCCGGGCGACGTGACCGGGGACGGAGTGCCCGACCTCTACGGATCGGGCTTCCTCCAGGATGGACCGAACGGTGAGGAGTCAGCCGGGCGGTCCTGGGTCTTCGACGGGGCGAGGACGCTGGCCGCGGCCAGGGCGGGCAGCAACATCAACGGCGTCGTGGCGTACGAGGTCAGAGACCCCTCGCCGACACCGAGCGAGGCGTTCGGCTTCACGGCGAGCCGGACCGACTACAACAAGGACGACACGCCGGACCTCTACCTCAGCGGCCTGTCGAGCATCAACACCGAGGCTTACGTCTTCGACGGCAGGAATGGCTCGCTCCTGAAGACGCTGGCGCTGCCGCTATCTGAGGCGCAGGCCAGCGAGGCTGGCAACGGGGGCAGCGGGCTCGGGTACAGCTCGAAGGCGCCGGGCGACCTCAACGGGGACGGCGAGCCCGACTACGTGGCCACCGCGGTTTCCCAGGACGTTGGTGGCACCCAGGATCAGGGCAAGGTGTTCTTCTTCCTGTCCAACGTCCCCGGCCAGCCGCCGCCGGGTGGTCCGCCCCCGGGTGGTCCGCCCCCGGGTGGTCCGCCCCCGGGTGGCGGTCCGCCGCCGGGCCCGCCGCCGGGTGGCGGTCCGCCGCCGGGTCCGTCGTCGGGTGCCGGTCCGTGTGGTCAGCCGGGTGCGGTGGGGTATCTCAACCCGGCCAAGCTGCGGGTGTCGCGAGCGCGGGTGTTGCGTGAGGATCGTGAGCTGGATGTGCTGGCGCCGATCACCACGCGGGCGCGGGGCGCTGACGTGGCGGTGACCTATCAGGGCGACGAGCGCCGCGACACCTTCGACGCCGAGGTGACCAACGCCGACACCGAGCTGGACGAGATCCGGATCATGGAGTCGATCACGGCCGGTCAGGCCGAGCTGGGCACCGGCATCCTGAACCTGACCTATCTCGGCGACGCGGACACCCGACCGGAGTTCGTGCGTCTGCGCGCGGCCTCCCAGCGCGCCGAGCTGGATGTGGAGGAGATCAGCCTGATCGGTGATCGCCTCTCGGGCCAGGGCAGCGTGACCGACCGCGCCGAAGGCGTCGTGCGCCTGCGCTACTCCTACGTCGATCCCGACGGATCACCCAACGTCCACCTCGCCCAGGCCGAGATCCAAGAAGACGGAGACTGGCAACTGGAAAACGACCAGGTCCCCGCCCAGCTCGCGCAATGCGGCGGCTACCTGTCGATCCAGTTCACCGGCTTCTTCGAACGCCGCATCCGCGGCGAGCAACTGGCCTACGAACTCAACGCAGGCCAAACCCGCACCCCCTAAACAGCGACGGTCCCGGCCGGCCCCACCAGGGGCCGGCCCGGACCCCGCGAGGACGGTTGGACTGCCAGCTCCCCTCACTCCCCCTCGCCCAGCACCACCCCCTCGGGCAGCGTCTCCTCGCACGCGCGCACGTAGAAGCCGTAGAGCCACGGGCGCTTGAGCTCGGCGGGGTCCTCCACCACCGGACCCGTGGCGTTGCTCGCGCCGAGGTTAGTCCTCGATCGTGCGCCGGGCGAGGAAGTGGCGCACGTGGCCGCCGGGCCCGGGGACGCGCCAGCTCATCGCCGTCTCGTCGTCGGGGCTGGGCTTGCCCAGCGGCTCGGAGCGAGCGAGCTGCGCGCAGGTGCCCGCCACGGCCTCGTCCCAGCTCGCGGTCGAGATGAAGCGCTCGGTGATCATGCCCTCGAGCCACTGCGCCGGCTGGCGGGCGGGCTCGAACAGCTCGACCTCGACGACCCGCGCGAGGTAGCCCGCGTGGCGCAGATCGGCCTCGAGCTGCGCCTCGCCCCCAGCGAGACCCAGATCGGCCGCCAGGACGCCAGCGACGGGCGCGGGCGGCCCGTCCTCGCGGCGCCCCTCGACGATCCCGAAGATGCGCGCGACCAGGGTGTCGCGCACGCTCGGCAGCGCCACACGTGTCGCTCGGCGAGGATGGCCGCTCGCCGGTGACCGGGCATCGCGGCGCCAACCGGCAGACAGCCCCTCGCGGGTTAGGCGTCGACCCCAAGCGCTACCGTCACCGTATGGCCACACGGGAGAGCAAAGTCACCGTGGCGCTCGACGCCGAGATGGTTGAGCGCGCCCGTACCGAACTCGGTCTCGACGGCGAGAGCGACACCGCCGTGGTGGAGCATGCGCTGAATGCCTACCTCCTCGGACGTCTCCTCGATGGGACCCAATCGAGATCTGACCTGTCCGAGGATGAGGCGAACCGCCTGGCGTACGAGGAGCTCTATGCGGCGCGGCGCGAGCGCGACGCTGTGTGATTCGGGTCGTCGTCGACCCCGGCGTCTTCGTCTATGCCCTCATCGGTCGTCGTGGCGCCGCGCCCGACCTCGTGTTGCGCGCGTTCGTAGATGATCACATCGAAGTCGTGGCGAGTCCGCGGCTGTTCGCCGAGCTTGAGAGGGTGTTGCTGCGCCCGAAGTTCTCGCGGTATCTGGACGAGCGCACGGCCCGGGAGTTCGTCGAACGCGTGCGACGCCACGCGTCGATCGTCGACGACCCGGCCGACCAGCCGGCGGTGACACGAGACCGCAACGACGACTACCTGGTGGCGCTCGCTCGTCAGGAGCGGGTGGATGCCCTCGTCAGTGGGGATCGTGACCTCATCGAGGCGGAGCTGTCGCTCCAGGTGGTATGGACTCCGCGGCAACTGGTGAATCAGATGATCGGTGGCTGACCGGCCCACGCCCCTCTGATCGTGGCGTGTCGCGGAGGGGCCCCCCCGCGGGCAGGCCTCCTGGCGACGCCCGCCCAAAGCTCACTCCCCCTCGCCCAGCACCACCCCCTCCGGCAGCGTCTCCTCGCACGCGCGCACGTAGAAGCCGTAGAGCCACGGGCGCTTGAGCTCGGCGGGGTCCTCCACCACCGGACCCGTGGCGTTGCTCGCGCCGAGGTTAGTCCTCGATCGTGCGCCGGGCGAGGAAGTGGCGCACGTGGCCGCCGGGCCCGGGGACGCGCCAGCTCATCGCCGTCTCGTCGTCGGGGCTGGGCTTGCCCAGCGGCTCGGAGCGAGCGAGCTGCGCGCAGGTGCCCGCCACGGCCTCGTCCCAGCTCGCGGTCGAGATGAAGCGCTCGGTGATCATGCCCTCGAGCCACTGCGCCGGCTGGCGGGCGGGCTCGAACAGCTCGACCTCGACGACCCGCGCGAGGTAGCCCGCGTGGCGCAGATCGGCCTCGAGCTGCGCCTCGCCCCCAGCGAGACCCAGATCGGCCGCCAGGACGCCAGCGACGGGCGCGGGCGGCCCGTCCTCGCGGCGACCCTCGACGATCCCGAAGATGCGCGCGACCAGGGTGTCGCGCACGAGCCCGGTGTGGACGGGGACGTAGCCGCTGCGCTCGTCGCTCATTCAGGCGTTCCTGCTCGCCGGCGGGGCGACCACGTGCCGTGCCCGTTCATGGAGCGGTGCGGTGCCGGGTACTCTAGGAGATGTTGCCGGAATGTCACGTAGGTGTACCATGCACACAGCAGCAGGACCAGCCTGGGAGGGGAGGAGCGAGACTATGACATACGATCCGAGTCCCTTTGGGGGCAAATTGCGAACGGTGCCCTATGCGGGCGCTGTCTTCGGAGCGGATTACCCGGTCGGGCTCGGGGGCCTCGGCGGTAGCCCCGACGGCCCGCTCAACGAGGTGCACGTCTTCTGGATCGCCGGCATGAGCTGCGACGGCTGCTCGATCGCCGCCACGGGCGCTACCAACCCCTCGGTCGAGGATCTGCTGCTCGGCAGGGTCCCCAACCTGCCCAAGGTGATCCTCCACCACCCGGTGCTCAACCCCGGAGCGGGCACGGAGCTCACCCGGCCGATGAAAAAGGCCGTCGAGGGTAATCTCGGCGCGCCGTACGTCGTGGTGCTGGAGGGCTCGGTACCCGACGATCAGGCCTTCCCGACCGAGCTGGGCTACTTCTCCGCGATGGGCGCCGGCGGCTTCGACCCGGACTCAGAGACCGACCAGCCCAACCGCGTCACCGACTGGCTGTGGAAGCTCGCCCCCGGCGCCGCCGCCTACGTCGCCATCGGGACGTGCGCGACGTGGGGCGGGATCCCCGCGGCGGCCGGGAACATCACCGGCTCGATGAGCCTGACCGACTTCCTGGGCAAGGACTACCGCTCGGCGCTCGGCGTACCGGTGGTCAACGTCCCCGGCTGCTCGCCGGTGGGCGACAACTTCACCGAGACCGTCGCCGCGGTGCTCCTGTTCCTGCAGAATCTGGCGCCGCTGCCGAAGTTCGACGAGCTTGGCCGTCCCGCGTGGCTGTTCGAGGAGACGGTGCACCGTCACTGTCCCAAGGCGGGCTACTACGAGGAGGGCGTGTTCGCGGAGCAGGAGGGCGACAACGAGTGCCTGGTGGAGATCGGCTGCTGGGGCCCGGTGGTGCAGTGCAACATCGTCGAGCGCGGCGCGATCAACGGCATGGGCGGGTGCATGGTCGCCGGCGGCGCGTGCATCGGCTGCACGATGCCGGGCTTCCCCGACAAGTACAGCCCCTTCTACAAGGCCCCGCCCGGGTCGTTCATCTCCGGCGGCCTCACCAAGATCAACGGCGGCGCGATCCGGCGGCTGCGGCGGATGTCGATGAAGTCGGGCAACCGCGAGGCGCTGTGGGACAGCGTCGGCGAGGTTCCCTCCGGCTGGGCCGACGACAAGGGGAAGCCCAGCGCGTTCGACAAGACCAACGCCTTCTTCTACAAGAAGCTCCAGTACCGCGGCTCGGTGCACCAGGGCAAGCGCAACAAGAAGCAGCCGCTGCCCGCCAGCCGCGACATCCTTCGACAGAAGGGCATTGACCACAACCAGGGCACCGACGTCCTGGGCGACCGGGTCAGGACCCGATAGGAGCTATAGCCAATGTGCTTCAAGAATCTGCCCATTGAATTCGACGC
>JANDLV010000008.1 GCA_024330185.1 Candidatus Siliceabacter maunaloa | reverse complement strand
CCCGTCGGGTGGCTCCGGTCCGTCGGGTGGCTCGGCTCCGTCGGGTGGCTCCGGCCCCTCCGGCGGCTCCGGTCCCTCCGGCGGCGCGCCGAGCCCGGCCCCCTCGCCGCCCAGCCCGCCCGCGGTAACCGCGCCGAAGCCCGCTCCTGCTCCGCCGCCCGCTCCCGCCCCGCCGCCCGCTCCTGTCCCACCACCCCCCTCCGGTGGTGGCGACGGCCCGGTCACCGACCTGGCGGAAGGCCTGGACGAGCTCACCGGTGGCGCGCTGATGGTCGAGGAGACGCTCGAGCCGGTCACCGACCCATTGGGCCTGTAGCTACCGGCCGCCCTGCCCCTCGGGCGTCAGCCAGACCGCGCCGAGCGGTGGGAGGGAGATCTGCGCGGACACGGGCCGTCCGTGCCACGCGACAGCCTCGGTCGAGACCACTTCCTCGTTGACCACGCCGGAGCCGCCGTAGGGGGTGGCGTCGGTGTTGAGCACCTCGCGCCAGCGCCCGGCGCGCGGCAGGCCGAGGCGGTGGGCATCGCGGGGGACGGGGGTCAGGTTCATGATGCAGACGACCACGTCGTGCCCCTCGTCGGACCAGCGGGCGAAGGCGATGGTGCCGCCCTCGGCGTCGTTGGGGTCCAGCCACTCGAAGCCCTCGGGGTCGCCGTCGCGCTGCCACAGCGCGGGCTGGTCGCGGTAGACGTGGTTGAGGTCGCGCACCAGCGCCTGCATGCCGGCGTGGCCGGGGTCGTCGAGCAGGTGCCAGTCCAGCGACCGCTCGTGGCTCCACTCGCGCTGCTGGGCGAACTCGCAGCCCATGAACAGGAGCTGCTTTCCGGGGTGGGCCCACATGTAGGCGTAGAGGGTGCGCAGGTTGGCCAGCTGCTGCCAGCGGTCGCCGGGCATCTTGTCGAGCAGCGAGCCCTTGCCGTGCACGACCTCGTCGTGGGACAGGGGCAGCACGAAGTTCTCGCTGAACGCGTAGGCCAGGCTGAAGGTCAGCTCGTGGTGGTGGTGGCGGCGGTGGACGGGGTCGTGGGCGAAGTAGTCCAGCGTGTCGTGCATCCAGCCCATGTTCCACTTGAAGCCAAAGCCCAGCCCGCCCAGGTAGACCGGTCGCGAGACGCCCGGCCACGCCGTGGACTCCTCGGCGGCCGAGGCGATGCCCGGCTCGCGTGCGTGGAGCACCTCGTTGAGCTCCTTGAGGAAGGCGACGTTGTCGAGGTCCTCGTTGCCGCCGTGGGCGTTGGGGGCCCACTGGCCCTCCTCGCGCGAGTAATCGAGGTAGAGCATCGAGGCCACCGCGTCGACGCGGACGCCGTCGACGTGGAACTCGCGTGGCCAGAACAGGGCGCTGGCCAGCAGGAAGTTGCGCACCTCGTTGCGACCCGTGTTGAAGATCAGCGTGCCCCAGTCGGGGTGCTCCCCGCGGCGGGGATCGGAGTGCTCGTAGAGCGCGCTGCCGTCAAAGCGCGCCAGCGCCCAGTCGTCGCGCGGGAAGTGCGCGGGCACCCAGTCCAGCAGCACGCCGACACCGGCGCCGTGCAGCGTGTCGACGAACTGCGCGAAGTCGTCGGGCGCCCCGTAGCGCGAGGTGGGGGCGAAGTAGCCCGTGGCCTGGTAGCCCCACGAGCCGTCGAAGGGATGCTCGGTCACCGGCATGAGCTCCACGTGCGTGAAGCCCATGTCGGTGCAGTAGGCGGCGAGCTGCTGCGCCAGCTCGCCGTAGCTCAGCAGCCGGTCGGGGTCGCCCGGGTCGCGGCGCCACGACCCCAGGTGGACCTCGTAGACGGACATGGGCTCCCGGTGGACCTCGGGGCGCGAGCGCCGCGCCTGCATCCACGCGTCGTCGCGCCAGGCGTGCGCGGGGCGGTGGACGATGGAGTCGGTGCCCGGCGCGGGCTGCGCGGCGAAGGCGAAGGGGTCGGCCTTGAGGCGCTGCTCGCCGAACTGCGTGGCGATCTCGTACTTGTAGGCGCTGCCCTGGGCCACGGCGGGCAGGAAGAGCTCCCAGACGCCCGAGGAGCCCATGGAGCGCATGGGGTGCAGCCGCCCGTCCCAGCCGTTGAAGGTGCCGACCACGCTGACCGCCCGTGCGGCCGGCGCCCACACCGCGAAGCTCGTGCCCGCCACGCCGTCGAGCTCGCGCACGTGCGCGCCCAGCGTCTCGTAGAGGTGCTCGTGGCGCCCCTCCCCGGCCAGGTGGAGGTCCAGCTCGCCGACGGTCGGAGCGAAGCGGTAGGGGTCGTCGATCTCGAAGGTCTCGCCGCCGGTGTAGGCGACCTCGAGGCGGTAGCGCAGGGGCAGCGCTCCGGGCAGGCGCCCCTCGAAGAGCCCGGGCTCCCCGGCGGGCGTGAGCTCCACCGCATCGCCGTCGGCGGGAAGCACCCGCACCCCGGCGGCCTCGGGGCGCCAGGCGCGCACGACCACGGTGCCGTCGGGCCCCGGGTGGGGGCCCAGCACGCTGTGGGGGTCACCCAGCGACAGCACGCCGCTCATCGTGTGCCCTCGTCGTCGTTGTCGAGCAGGCGCAGGATGCCCGCCACCGGGATGTCGACCCAATCGAGGCGGTTGTCCATCTCGTAGCGCAGCTCGTACACGGCCTTCTCCAGCTCGAAGACGGCCAGCAGTCGCTCGGTGGCCATGCGGCCCGGAGGAAGAAGGCTCTGCTCCACCGTCTCCAGGTACCCGTCCAGGTAGGCGACACGCACACGGGCCTCCCAGCCCTCGGGCGCGGGCGTCCCGTGCATGATGCGTGAGGCCGACGCGGCGTAGGAGAACGAGCGCAGCATGCCGGCCACGTCGCGCAGGGGGGAGCGCTTGCGCCGCCGCTCGATCAGGGAGCGCGCCGGCTCGCCCTCGAAGTCCAGCAGAACCCAGCGCTCGCCGGCCAGCATGGCCTGGCCCAGGTGGAAGTCGCCGTGGTGGCGGATCACCCGGCCGGCCGAGCCGGCGTGGGTCATCATCCCCAGGCGCTCGCGCACCTCCTGGCCGCGCCCGGCCAGCGGCGCGAGCGCCTGCGTCTCGGGCAGGTCGAGGAACATCTGCTCGATCTCCTCGTCCACGGTCGCGGTGAGGAGGCCGAGCGACTCGGCGCTGGTCTGCTCGGGGGCGAAGGCCGGATCGTGGGCGTCCGAGCTCAGCGCGGTGTGCAGCGCCCCGGTCACCGCGCCCAGCGCGCGCGCCCGCGCCTCGAAGCGCTCGGGGGAGGGCGAGCCCAGGTCGGTCAGCGCCAGCTCCCACCCGTCGACCCCGCCGGCCACGAACTCCTGCGCCAGCCCCAGCGTGGCGTCGATGAGCCGGCCGCTGTACTCATACCAGCCGGCCAGGGCGGGGACGTGCTCGAAGCCCCGCTCGGTCAGGAAGCGCAGCAGCTCGAGCTCGGGGTTGGGGCCCGCGCCGACGCGGCGGTAGACCTTGAGCACGAGGCGCTCGCCGAAGACGATCGAGGTGTTGGACTGCTCGGCGCCCATCGGGCGCACTTCGCCCAGGTCGCCGTCCAGCCCCGGGCCGACGCTCCGGAAGGCGGCCACGCCGTTGGAGGTGCTCACGTCCTGGCCGCAGCGCATCAGGTGGGCGAGCTCGCGCCCCGCCGCAGGGTCGGACAGGGCGTCGTAGATCTCCTGGTCCCCCGCGCGTGCGACGGTGTCCTCGCCCGGCTGCGCCCGGGACGCACGCACGCCGAGGGGCACCTGGTACAGCTCGTGGGTGCCCGCGTGGAAGCGCACCTCCACCATGGCCAGCACCAGCCGAGGGTCCATCGTGCGCACCGGGATGGTCTCGATGACCTCGACGTGGGCCACCTCGCGCGACTTGGAGCCGAACCAGCGCTGGTCGAGCACCCATTCCCCCAGGGCCTCGGGGTCGATGACCGGCAGGCCGTCGACGGTCATGAGTGGTTCCTCCGGTGGGTCGCGTGTCGGTTCGTCGCGGCGAGAACCGAGCAGGGCAAGGACGCAGGGAGGGGACAAGGCCGGAGGCCTGGCCCCGAGCGAGGACGCCGCCATGCGACGGTTGTCGCCCGGCGAAGCGGTGCGGGACTCGCCGGAGGGGCCACTACTCGTCCTCCCAGGTGTCGTCCTGGGCGTCGGAGCCCAACTGGAACCAGAACCACCCGCGCGGGGCGAGCGTGAGCAGGTAGGACAGCTCGCCGATGCGGGGAAAGCGCGTGCGCCCGAACATCTCCTCGGGGAACCTACCCGCGTACGCGCTGAGGTCGAGCTCGACGGCCTGGGCCGAGCGCGCGACGTTGTGCACGCACAGCACGATGTCGTCCTGCAGCGTGCGGATGTGGGCGAAGATGCGGTCGTTGTCGGTGCGCAGCGGCTCGTAGGTGCCCAGGCCGAAGACGGGGTGGGCCTTGCGCAGCGCGATGAACCGGTGGATCCAGCGCAGCAGCGAGGTCGGCGTGCGCAGCTGTGCCTCGACGTTGACGGCCTGGTAGCCGTAGACGGGGTCCATCAACGGCGGTGCGTACAGCGCGGCGAAGTCCGCCCGGCTGAAGCCGCCGTTGCGATCGCCCGTCCACTGCATCGGCGTACGCACGCCGTCGCGGTCGCCCAGGAAGACGTTGTCGCCCATGGCGATCTCGTCGCCGTAGTAGAGGACCGGGCTGCCCGGCAGCGAGAACATGATCGCGTGCAGCAGCTCGATCTCGTCGCGCCCGTTGTCCAGCAGCGGCGCGAGGCGGCGGCGGATGCCCACGTTGATCTTCATGCGCGGGTCCTTGGCGTACTCCCCGTACATGTAGTCGCGCTCCTCGTCGGTGACCATCTCCAGGGTCAGCTCGTCGTGGTTGCGCAGGAACAGGCCCCACTGGCAGTTGTCGGGGATGGCGGGGGTCAGCGCCAGGATCTCGTGGATGGGCGTCGCGTCCTCGCGGCGCAGCGCCATGAACATGCGCGGCATGAGGGGGAAGTGGAAGGCCATGTGGCACTCGTCGCCCTCGCCGAAGTACGCCACGACGTCCTCGGGCCACTGGTTGGCCTCGGCCAGCAGCACGCGGTCGGGGTAGCGCGCGTCGACCTCGCGGCGCACCCGCTTGAGGTACTCGTGTGTGGCGGGAAGGTTCTCGCCGTTGGTGCCCTGGGCCTCGTAGAGGTAGGGCACAGCGTCCAGGCGGAAGCCGTCTATCCCCAGGTCCAGCCAGAAGCGCAGGACATCGAGCATCGCCTCCTGGACCTCCGGGTTCTCGTAGTTGAGGTCGGGCTGGTGGCTGAAGAAGCGATGCCAGTAGTAGGCGCCGGCCTCGTCGTCCCACGTCCAGTTGGAGGGCTCGGTGTCGGTGAAGATGATCCGCGCCTCGGAGTACAGCGTGGGGTCGTGGGTCCACACGTACCAGTCGCGCTTGGGGCCGTCGGGGCCGCCGGAGCGCGACTCCTGGAACCACTGGTGCTCGGAGGAGGTGTGGTTCATGACCAGGTCGGCGATGACGCGAAGGCCACGCTTGTGGCTCTCCTCCAGAAAGGTCGAGAAGTCCTCGATCGTGCCGTAGTCGGGGTGGACGGTGAAGAAGTCCGCGATGTCGTAGCCGCCGTCGCGCAACGGTGACTGGAACATGGGCAGCAGCCAGATGCAGTCGATGCCCAGCCACTGCAGGTAGTCGAGCTTGGCCATGACGCCGTGCAGGTCTCCCGAGCCGTCGTCGTCGCCGTCGAAGAAGCCGCGCAGGTGGATCTCGTAGAAGATCGCGCGCTTGAACCACAGCGGCTCGCGCTCGAACCAGTGGGTGGGGGAGGCGTCGCTCAGGGGTGCCGGCGTGGTGGCCTTGCGCGGCTGTGTCAGCCAGACGGCCGTGGGGTGCTCTGCGCTCACGACTGCAAGTGCAGGACGTGGGCGACGCGCCCGGGCTCCAGGCGCACGAAGTTCTCGCCCAGGTGCCACTGGTAGCGCGATCCGTCGACGAGGTCGTGGACGCCGAAGGCGGGCGGGAGGCCCAGATGGCCACCTATCACGCAGGCGCCCTCCTGGGCGCGGCGTGGGTCCAGGGTGCACACGACGATCACGTTGTCCTCGCCCGTGCGCTTGTGGAACGCGATGAGCCCGTCGTTGCGGGTCTCCAGGAAGGTGACGTTGGAGAGGTGCTGGAGCGCGGGGTGAGCGCGGCGCGCCTGGTTGAGCGAGTGCACCAGGGGCAGCAGGGGGCCGTCAAGCGCCCGCTGGCGCACCTGGTACTTCTCGGAGTCGAGGTACTCCTCGCTGCCCGGGCGCACCGGGATGCTCTCGAAGCGCTCGAAGCCCGAGTAGATCCCGTAGGTCGGGCTCAGGGTGGCGGCCAGCACGAGGCGGATGGCGAACGCGGGCGGCCCGCCGTCCTGGAGGTAGGCGTGCAGGATGTCGGGCGTGTTGACGAAGAAGTTGGGCCGGTAGACCTCGGCCATCTCGCTGTGGGCCAGCAGGTTCACGTACTCGCTGAGCTCGTGGCGCCCGTTCTTCCAGGTGAAGTAGGTGTAGGACTGGTCGAAGCCGACCTTGGCCAGCGTGTGCATCATGGCCTGGCGGGTGAAGGCCTCGGCCAGGAAGATCACGTCGGGATGCCCGGCGTGCACCTCGGCGATGAGCCATTCCCAGAAGGGCAGTGGCTTGGTGTGGGGGTTGTCGACGCGGAAGACCTTCACGCCGTGGTCGACCCAGTGCATGACGATGCGCCGCAGCTCGCTCCACAGCGCCCTCCAGTCCTCGGACTGCCAGTTGACGTTGTAGATGTCCTGGTACTTCTTGGGCGGGTTCTCCGCGTACTTCAGCGTGCCGTCGCGGCGGCGGTGGAACCACTGCGGGTGCTCGGTCAGCCACGGGTGGTCGGCCGAGCACTGGATGGCGAAGTCCAGCGCGACGTCCATTCCCAGCTGCGCCGCCCGGGCGGTGAGCCGAGCGACGTCCTCCAGCGTGCCCAGGTCGGCGTGCACCGCGTCGTGGCCGCCACTGGCGTCCCCGATGGCCCACGGCGACCCGGGATCGCCGGGATCGGCCACGAGCGCGTTGTTGCGCCCCTTGCGGTTGGTCTGGCCGATGGGGTGGATGGGCGGCAGGTAGACCACGTCGAAGCCCAGCTCGGCCAGGCGCGGGAGCTGGTCGGTGACGCCCTGCAGGCCGCCCCAGGACCGGGGGAACAGCTCATACCAGGCGCCCAGGCGCGCGCGCTCGCGGTCGACCTGCAGCGGGAAGGGGTCATCGAGCTCCGTGGCCTCCTCCCGGGCGGAGAAGCGCTCGACGACCTCCGCCACGGCGGGCTGCAGCGCCGCGGCCGCGCGGGCGGCCTGCGCCAGGGTCTCGTCCTCCAGCGCTGCGAGGGCCGCCTCCAGGCGACGGCGGTCGGGCGCCGGCCTGGTCCGAGTGATGGCGCCGCGCAGGAGCACCGCGCCCTCGGAGAGCTCGCTGCGCAGGTCGGGCTCGCCGGCGTCCAGCTTGCGGCGCACCTCCCCGCGCCAGGAGGCGAAGGGCTCGAGCCAGGCCTCGATGGTCACGCTGTGGCGTCCGAGGTCCTCGACGGCGAAGTCGGCGGCCCAGGTGTCGCCGTCGATGTGGGCGTCGACGTGACGCATGGCGTGCTCGTGGGCGCGTCGCGCCCCCGGGGGACGGTGGCGCACGACCGCGCGCAGGGCCTCGTGGCCGTCGCGGAAGATCGTCGCGCTCACGCGCACGACCTCCCCCGCGGTGCGCTTGACCGGATGGCGTCCGCCGTCGACCAGCGGGCTGGGCCGCTCGATCCGTATCCGCGCGGGTGGTTGGGAGCCCTTGGGCAGGGGCACGGTCCCTGCCATGCCCGACCTGGCTCCTCGATGAACCTCCTGCGCTCCGCCGGCCTCCAGTTGCACGTCACCTCCCTGCCCGGCGGACGGCTGGGGCCCCAGGCGCACGCGTTCGTGGACTGGCTGGCCGACGCGGGACAGTCCTGGTGGCAGGTGCTGCCGCTGGGCCCGCCCGACGAGCACCGCTCGCCCTACAAGGCAGCCTCGGCCTTCGCTGCCTGGCCCGGGCTGCTGGCCGAGCCCCGTGCTGCGGTCGGCGACGAGGAGATCGCGGCCTTTCGCGCGCGACAGGGCTTCTGGCTCGACGACTGGGAGCGCTACGCCGGCCCGGGCTCGGTGGCCGACCAGGTGCGCTTCGACCGCGAGTGGGGCGAGCTGCGCGCGCATGCGCGGACACGAGGAGTACGGCTGCTGGGCGACGTGCCCATCTACGTGGCCCCGGGGTCCAGCGACCACCTGGCCCACCCCGAGCTCTTTCGCGGCGGCGCGGTAGCCGGCGCGCCGCCCGACGACTTCAACCCCGACGGCCAGCACTGGGGCAACCCCCTCTACGACTGGCCCGCCCTGCAACGGCGCGGCTACCGGTGGTGGATCGAGCGCCTGCGCCGCTCGTTCGAGCTCTTCGACGCCGTGCGCATCGACCACTTCCGCGGCTTCGTCGCCTACTGGGCCGTGCCCGAGGGGGTGACGACCGCGCGCGAGGGCGCATGGAGGCGCGGCCCCGGGCGGGCGGTCTTCGACGCGGCCACCGCGGCCCTCGCCCCATCGGCCGCCCGCCGCGCGTGGGCCCCCGGGGAGCCAGCACCGACCTCGCCGCTACCGATCCTCGCCGAGGACCTGGGTGCGATCACCCCCCCGGTCACCCGCCTGCGCCGCGAGCTGGGCCTGCCGGGCATGGTGGTCCTGCAGTTCGCCTTCGACCCCGAGGACCCGCGCGGGCCCCATCGCCTGGAGCGCCACGAGGAACGCAGCGCCGCCTACACCGCGACCCACGACACCGACACACTGCGCGGCTGGTGGGAGTCGGCCACGCCGGCCGTGCGCGCGGGCGCGGCGACGGCCCTACGCGAGGCCGGCTTGGAGGGCGACGTGCCGTGGTGGGGCCTGCTGCGCCTGCTCTACCGCTCGCCAGCGCGGCTGGCCATGAGCCAGGTGCAGGACGTCCTGGGCCTCGGGTCGGACGCGCGCATGAACCGGCCGGGGGTGGAGGGCGGCAACTGGGACTGGGAGCTGCCCGCGGGAGCGCTGACGGCCGGCCTCGCCGGGTGCCTTCGAGCCGCGACCGCCGAAGCCGGGCGCCTGCCGCACGTAGCCTAAGCCTCAGGTTGAGGGTTATGGCGATCTGAGGCCGTCTCTCCTGCACGGGTCGAGAGTTTGCCCTTCTGCAACGTCCGTTGCGAGAGTAGGCTTCGCATTGACATCCTCGAAGCGCCGTGTTTACGGTGCGTCCCCGCGTCCACCGCATTGCGGCCGCAAAACTCTCAACTCTCCCTTAAGGCTCGGACAGAACAATGGACAGCGCAGGCAGCTACCTCGCGGTCATCAAGGTCGTCGGTGTCGGCGGCGGTGGCACCAACGCGGTCAACCGCATGGTCGACTCCGGCCTGCGCGGCGTGGAGTTCATCGCCGCCAACACTGACGCGCAGGCGCTGCAGATGTCCGACGCCGACATCAAGCTCAACATCGGCCACGACCTCACCCACGGCCTGGGCGCCGGCGCCAACCCCGACACCGGCTTCGGCGCCGCGGCCGAGTCGCGCGACGACATCAAGGAGGCGCTCAAGGGCGCCGACATGGTCTTCGTCACCGCGGGCGAGGGCGGGGGCACCGGCACCGGCGCGGCGCCGGTCATCGCCGAGATCGCCAAGAACGAGATCGGCGCGCTGACCGTCGGCGTGGTCACCAAGCCCTTCGAGTTCGAGGGCACCACGCGCAACCGCCAGGCCGAGGAGGGCGTCGCCCGCCTGCGCGAGGTGGTCGACACGCTCATCGTCATCCCCAACGAGAAGCTGCTGGCCATCGTGGAGCGGCGCACGACGATGCTCGAGGCCTTCCGCCACGCCGACAACGTCCTGCGCCAGGGCGTGCAGGGCATCACCGACCTGATCACGGTCCCCGGCCTGATCAACCTGGACTTCGCCGACGTGCGCACGATCATGACCGACGCCGGGTCGGCGCTCATGGGCATCGGCTCGTCCAACGGCGAGAACCGCGCGGCCGAGGCGGCCAAGGCGGCCATCAACTCGCCGCTGCTGGAGGACACCGTCGAGGGCGCCACCGGGATCCTGCTCAACATCACCGGTGGTAGCGAGCTGGGCCTCTTCGAGGTCAACGAGGCCGCCGAGATCGTCCAGGGCGCCTCCGACGCCAGCTCCAACATCATCTTCGGCGCGGTCATCGACGAGGCCATGGGCGACGAGGTCCGCGTGACCGTCATCGCCACCGGCTTCGATCACGGCCGCGCCCGGCCTCGCACCGCCCGCGAGGAGACCCGCGACCGTGTCAGTCGCCACGACCGCTCCCCGCGCATGGAGGAGCGCGAGCGCGACTCACTCGAGATCCCCGACGACGAAATCGACATCCCGCCCTTCCTGAGATAGCACGCCCTCGCGGCGCCTCCCTTCGCCATGCCCCGCAGCCGCTCCGCCGCGTGCCGCCGGCCTCAGCGGATCGGTCTCTCGGCGAGGCCGGCACTCCTCCACGGGCCGCTCCCGAGACCAGGCTCCGGGCGGGTGTCTCGGTAGCCGATCGGCGGGCGTTGGGCTACGGCGGACGCGACCGGCAGCGCCCGGCAAGGCGCCTGTGACCTGGCATGGTTCGCGCTGGTGGCGCGGGAGCGAGCAGGGCATCGACCGGGCCGTAATCGTCAAGCTGGACTGCTCGTGCCATGCCTCCGGGGTTTCGCGACCGAGGTCCGCCTGAACCCGGCGAACCGTGCGCCGGGCCCCGACTATGGGTCGGCGGCTGACGAGTTGTCACGGCCCCCGACGCCGGCGACCACACGGTCGGGGGAGGTTGCGCGCCCGGCTCTCCGGCGCGTGCAGTTCACCGCAGCGCGCCCGCGAGCTGACGACGACCGCCTACCACAGGCGATCCTCAGCCCCCTGACAGATCGCTGCCATCGTGCTGGTCGTCGCGATCAACCCGGGCCGTCTCGGACGCCAACGAGCTGTCCCGAAGGGGGTGGCACGCCCAGGCGCATGCGCCGGATGGCGTAAGCCGATCGGCGTCGAGCCGCGTTCACGCGACGGGCTACGCCAGGCCGAGATGCGCCGCGGCGGTGGCGACGGGTTCGTCATCGATGCCAAGCGCGTGCACGTTGTGCACGGTCAGCGCGCCGAGCGCTCGGTCGAACAGCGTGACGTGAATCCAGCTGGCCTCCAGTGTTGACCACCAGCGCAGGCCGGCCGCGTCGGGGTGGCGCGCGAACTGCCGCACCGCGTAGGCCTGCGTAACCGAACGTCGACCCGTCGCCACGATCGAGGGCCGCAGCGCCTCGGTCGCCAGGACCGCAGGGTTGTCGAGATCGACGAGCACCGCTCTGACGTCGAGCTCCAGTTCGGCCAGCGCGAGCTGCCGACCGGAGCGAACCAGCAGCTCGGGCCGCAGGTCCCCTGTGCCACGAAACGGGGCCAGGGCCTCCGCGACCGCCGAGACGGCGTCCTCGGCCAGGTACAGGCAGCCGTAGCGATCCGGGGCGTCGTGGCGCGCAGTGCCCTGAAACGCCCGTGGCACCCACAGAGCGGCGCCGGGTGCTGCGGCGGGCGCGGACGGGTCCCACGGCAGGACCCGCCACAGCCTCACACGAAGCTGCCGGCCCGCTCGCTCGCGATCGCGTCGAGCACCGGGCCGGTCTCGCCGTGGCGAATGAGATCGAGCGGACGCCGACCTCCCAGACTCGGGTTGGCGCCCAGCAGCCAGCGCTCGGCCGCCTCCGTCGCATAGAGCCGCAACAGATTCCCCATCACCAGTTCCAGCAGGTCCACACGTTCGGCGTTCACGTCGTCGATCCCCTGGCCGCGACGCCAGCGAGTGATCTGCGCCGGGCTGACCCCGAGCAGCTCAGCCAGCCGACGCTGGGAGCCGAAGTCCCGGCTCAGCGCCACCACCTTGTCTGCGGTCGTCACCGGCACGCCACCAGTGTAGCGCAACAATAGGTGTTGCGCGCGCATTGGCCGCCGTCTCGTAAGCCGAACGGCTCGCGGGTTCAGGACCCAGCGGACGAGGCGACCCAGTATTCGGCGAAGCGACCGTCGCGCACACGCAAGATGTCGTTACCGAAGAAGCTCATCGGTCCCTCAGAAGTCCGGCCGCAACCGATCCAGCGTGCTGAGACGAGATCGCCTTCGACGATTGGTCCGACCGCAAGCTCGAAGAACAACTCGGTGAACATGGCCTGGGTCTTTCACCGATGATTGCGGCCAGCTCGTCGGCGCCGCTGACGTCGCGGTCGGGCCAGTGTCCGACGAAGTCGTCGGTGACCAAGTTCCACGCCGCGCCCGGGTCGCCGTTCCAAAGTTCCTCGAGCCACCGGCGATAGAGGTCGTGCGCTGAAGTTGGGGCCATGGCACTCAGGACGCAGGCCGCGCACCTACGCCGCGGTGTCCACCGCGGCGAGCCTCTGCTCGACCGTCTCGCCGAGGATCCGCTGCGACGCACGATCGCGAAGCCGCTGCGCGGGAGCTAGTGGCTCACTCGCGGGCGCGGCCGATCATGTCGTGACCCGGGCGGGCTAGTGGGGTCAAGCGCTCACCGAGGCGGGAATACACCTACCCGCTGCCTTACGGCGATCCCCACTCCCGGTAGTACCTCACGAGATGGAGGGGCTCGAAGCCGAGCTTCTCATATAGGGCGCGGGCGGGCGAGTGGCCTGGGTCGCCGCCGGTCGCGACGACGGCGAGCTCGACCCCCTGAGCTTCGATCTCGGCGATTGCGTGTCGCATGAGGGAGGCACCGACACCCGCTCCTTGGTGGGCTGGGTCGACGGCGACCATGTGGACTTCGCCCGCGGCGTCCTCATCGATGAAGCCGAAAGCGACGAAACCCACCGGACGATCGCCCACGACCGCGATCCACACTTCGTTTTCCGCAGCCCTGCAGGTCGCTTCGACGGCCTTGGCTTGGGCGGAGCGCCAGTCTGGGAACAGGAGGCCGTAGACCTTCGGGCCCAGCACCCCTTCAAGGCTGGCGAAGACCGGTGCCCACGCCGCGAGCGAGAACGCCACCACGGCCCCGAGGTCAGCATCCTCCAGGCGACGAATGACGATGGACACGCCTCGTAGCGTGCCGGACGGGCTCGATGGTCGCCGTGACCTCCAGCGGACCAACCCGCAGAGGGATCCGCCAGCGGGATGTCTGGGGGCGGTGAGCTCGCGAGCTGCTGCAGCCCGTCCGGCGTCGCTGCCCGCTACTTCCTCCTCGCCGCCGCGAGGCAGCACTTGGCGCTCGCCGACGAGGTCAAAGTAAGTGCAGCGCCACGTCGTGACGGCACCGGACTACTTGCCGGCGAGCACGCTCTTGACCGTGTCGCGCAGCTCGACCGGCCGGTCGGGTCCCTCCGGTCGGAGGGAATGTGCACGCGCTGCTCGAGGTCCTCCGGAGAGCCCACGAGGACCATTCCCTCCTTGAAGCTCATGCTGAACTGCGAGACCCCACCCGGCTTGTGTCCTTCGGGAACGCCGCGGTCGGCGCGATATCGGCCGCCTCGACGCGGGCCAGGAAGGGGTTACGGTCGGACTTCTCGAGATGCTCGGCCGCCCACTCACGCGGGTTGACCGTCGCTGACGCCGACTGCATCGTGGCCAGCAGCGCGACTTGGTAGCGTCCCCGCGTCTCCGGGCTTGGGACGTCGGGGCTTGGGACGTCGGTGTTGAATGACGCGTTGGCCGCCTTGACGAAGCGGAACGTGATCTCGGCGGCCGGCTCGCGCGGCTTGCAGCCCAGGAATGCCCCGAGGAAGAACCCGGCGACCGGGGTGCCGTGGCCGCTGCCGCGCTGGTCGTCGGCGACCGACCCGGTGACGGCCTCAGCGTCGCCGCCGGCGGGGGCGGTCAACAGCGCCGTCTTGAACACCTTCGGGTGTCGGTGAGCGTGAGATTGCGCAGCAGGTCCAGGTCGACGACCTGGCGGTCGCCTTCGGCTCGGATGACGAAATGCACGCCGCGCTGGCGCTCGAGCTTGACGACGCCGAGCCAGTCGGTAGCGTCGATCCTGCCGTGGATGACCGCGAGCAGCCCCGACGAGTTGACCTTGGACTGAATCGCATCGAGGTGTCGGGCGATGCGTTGAGAGGCCGGCACCAGCGAGCCGGGGTTGGTCAAGACCTCGACCACACCGGGCGGGACGCACGACCCGCGTGTCGCGTCGACGACGACGGCCGACGGGCACGACCGCACGCGAGGCGGTCTCCCTCGTTGCTGACCGGGCGCGACAGGAGTATTAGGGCCGCGCGGTGATAGCGGTGTCGCAGCCGACAGCCGAACGACTACCGGGCGCCGAGCGGGTGCCTCCGGAGTGGGTCGCCGACTACGTCGCGCGCGCCGTAAGCGGCTCGTTTGCGGGACACGGCCCGGCAGCTGCGCGACGTAGTCTTGCTGCGTGCAGGAGGCGCGTGTCGTGTCTGTCAGCGCGGGGCCTTCTCACGGGCCCTTCAAGCCGCTGCGCGAGTCGATCGAGCTCGTGGCTGGCCTGGGTGTTGCCGGTGACGCCCACTTCGGGCGCACTGTTCAGCATCGCTCGCGAGCGCGCGCTCACCCCGACTGGGAAAACCTGCGGCAGGTGCATCTTCTCGGCGTCGAGCTGCACGAGGAACTCGCCAGTTGCGGCATGCGCGTCGGCGCTGGGCAGATGGGCGAGAACATCCTGACAGCGGGCATCGGCCTGCTTGAGCTGCCCGTCGGCACCAGGCTTCGCCTGGGCGCGACCGCCATCGTCGAACTCACCGGTTTGCGCAACCCGTGCACCCAGCTCGATGGCGTGCATCGCGGGTTGATGAAAGCGGTGCTCGATCGCGCCCCGGATGGCACGCTGACCCGGCGGGCCGGTGTCATGGCTGTCGTCATATCCGGCGGCGCCGTGGCGGCAGGCGAGCTCGTCGCTGTGCAGCACGTTCCGGCCGGGCATGAGCCTTTGCGCCCCGTCTGAACTGCGAAGGGGACGTACCTCTGCGCTCGGACGCCTCATGCTGCGCTGCTCGTTCCGGAGACGGATCGGCTTACGTGGCCGACGGACTCCGGTGTCATCCTTGGCTCGATGCTGCTTTACGACTCCGGCGTGTCGGGCAACTGCTACAAGGTCCGGCTGCTGTTCGCCCATCTCGGCCTGGCCTACGAGCGCTGCGAGCTCAGCGTGGTCGATCGCTCGAACCGCTCGGAGGTGCTTGGCGACCTCAACCCTGCCCTTCGGGTTCCGACGGTGGTGCTCGACGAAGGCCGAGCCCTGGCTGAGTCCAACGCGATCCTGTGGTACTTCGCGGACTCGACGCCCTACCTGCCCTCCGACGCATACGAGAGCGCGCAGGTGCTCCAGTGGCTGTGCTTCGAGCAGTACAGCCACGAGCCGAACATTGCGGTCCTACGCTTCTGGCTGCATTACGCAACCTCGCCGCCCAGCGAAGCGGAGATGGCGTCCAAGCAGGCGGGCGGTCAAGCGGCGCTGCAGGCCATGGACCGTCACCTGGCTGGCCGCACGTTCTTCGTCGGCGAGCGCTACTCGATCGCTGACATCGCCCTCTACGCCTACACACACGCCGCGGACGAAGCGGGCTTCGACCTCGCCGCCTACCCATCCGTGGGTCGCTGGCTGGAGCGCGTATCGACCCAGAACGGCCACGTGACCATCGACGCCTGACCGCGCAATGCGGAACCTGTGTCGCTGAGCGATCGCTCTGCGCGGCAGCCTCGTCGCTTACTCTCCTCGTTTCCGATGCTTCCGCCGCCGGAGCCGAGCCGCGTCGCCAAAACAGCGGACGCCGAAGAGGTCGCGGAGCTGATCGATCGCTTCCAGGCGGAGTTCGAGGAGTACACGCCCGGCGCCGCGATCCTCGTCCCTCGCGTCCGCGAGCACATCGCGGGCGATCTGAGCGTGTTCGTGCTCGCCGGACCGCCCCGCGTCGGCGTGGCTCAGCTGCGCTTTCGCGAATACCTGCTCACCGGCGCGCCGACGTGCTACCTGGAGGAGCTCTACGTGGTGCCTGACCGCAGGGGCGAGGGGCACGGACGGATGCTCATGGAGACGACATTGGACGTGGCGCGCGAGCACGGGGCGACCACGATGGAGCTGGGCACCGCCGTCGACGACACTGCGGCGCGAGGACTCTACGAGAGCCTCGGGTTCACCAACCTCGAGAAGGAGGGGCGGCCCGAGACCCAGATGCTCTACTACGAACGCGAGTTGTAGGCAGCCCGCGCGAGACGCGCGTCCGGAACCGCACAGGGCGATCCCGCTGCGGCACGACCCCCTGGCGGCTGCGTTCAGCGCAGGAACTCACACGCCCCGAAGAGCTCGTAGCGGCGAACCTCGTGCTCGGGGCAGACGCCGGGGTGCGATCGTGCCGCGCGCCACTGTGGGGATGTGCCGAGGCTGACGCCGCGGCCGAAGTCCACGGGACGCAAGGCGCTGCGGTGCGCGTCGGCGTCGGCCCATTCGGCGAGGTTGAGGACATGCTTGCCGTCCGCCGACGCAAAGAAGCTGGCCGCGCGCAGACCTGGCGCCGGCGCCGTGTCGGACTCGAGCGCCGTGATGACGGTGTCGACCCAGCTTCGCTGTTGGGCAGCGTCGGGGCGCTGCAGCGGTTGACGCACCACGACGAGGCAGGCCGCCGCCGCATCTCCGTCGGGGACGAAGCTGCGGTACAGGCTTGCACTCATTTGCCAGTCGGGCGTGGCTCCGGGCACGTCGGCGTCCACACCGCTCCGCCGCCGCGCGTCGCCGCGTGCGATGAACGCGTCGCGCGTCGCTGCGTCGACCCACTGGGACCGGTGCAGGACCGTGGGGTCGTCGACGCCCGTGAACACGCTGGTGCGCACCAGACCAGGCTCTGCGCTCACCGCGGCCAGCGCCGCATCGGCGGCCTCGTCTTGCGCGGCCCGCGCCGGCAGCGTCCAGACGGTCGCGATCACGGCGCCGGCGCGTTCGTCGCGCACGGCGATGCGGTCGGACGGGCGCTTGTCGGTCTGGAGGCTCATCGCGCGGCGAGGGGGTCGCGGACGGCCCGCAGAGCGCTGCCCCAAGCGACGAGGTCGTCGAGCATGGCGTCCAGCTTCGCCTGCCGGGACCTCGTCGGGTCGATCCGGCCGTCGGCGATGTCTGCTCCCAGGGTGAGCGCGACGTGGCTGCGCACGTCGGCGAGCTTGAGCTCCGCGGCGACGAGGCGCAGATGCTCGATCGCGCGGATGCCGCCCTCGACGCCGTAGCTGACGAAGCCGCAGGCCTTGTCGTTCCACTCCGCGTAGAGGAAGTCGAGCGCGTTCTTGAGCGCGCCGGACGTCGAGTGGTTGTACTCGGGCGTCACGAACACGTAGGCGTCGTAGGCCGCGATGGTCTGGGCCCAGCGCCGGGTGTGGGGGTGGTGGTAGTCGCCCAAGATCGGCGGGCTGGGCTCGTCGATGTGGGGCAGGTTGAAGTCGGCGATGTCCACGAGCTCGAAGCTCGCGTCATCGCGCGCTTGCGCGTGCTCGAGGACCCAGGCGGCGATGTCGTAGGTCTTGCGGCCGGGGCGCGTGCTTCCAGTGATGATGGCGACCTTGGTCATACAGAGTTCCTGTCTCGAGGGCCAGCTAGTTGGGCGCACCAACGTTGGTGGCTCCCACGGTAGCAGCAAAGAGATTGGGAACACCAACGATCTGCGTTAGTTAGTGTGGAACCCGTGCCCGCTCGCTCGACCGAAGCGCCTCCGAGCGGCCCTCCCGAGCGGTTGAGCCGGCTGCCCAGCTGGCTGATCAACCACCTCACCGGGCGCGCCAACCGCCTCGTCGCCGCGCGCCTCGGTCGCGCCGGTCTGCGGACCGATTACGCGCTGCTGGCTTCCCTGCAGGAGTTCGGGCCCCTCAGCCAGGCAGAGCTCGGCCGCCGCCTAGCGATCGACCGCAGCGACATGGTTGCCTGGCTCAACCGCCTCGAAGGCCAGGGACTGATCCGCCGTGCGCCCAACCCCGACGACCGGCGCCGCAACGCGATCACCATCACCGCCGCCGGCACACGAGCGCTCGACCGGCTCGAGAAGCTCGTCGAAGAAGCTCAGGACGACCTGCTCGAGCCGCTGAGCGCCGCCCAGCGAGCCGAGCTCGTCACGCTCCTCCAGCAGCTCCTCGACTTCCACCACCAGCGTCCCCCGCCGCCGGCCGATAGCAAGCGCTGAGCCGGCCGGCTACCGCCGACCTGCGTGCGCCGATCACGGTGGGACCGTGCCACACACGGATCGTCCACCGGCCGACTGAACGCCTACTTTGTCGCTTGAGGGCGGTCGGCCTCCGCGAGGCCGGCCTGGAGATCACCGATGATCCTGCCCAGGAGCCCCGACGCGAGGAGCCCCGGCCCCAGGGGGCCGGACCGGTTTTCGCCGACGGGTGGGAGCAGTCGCAGGGCGGCTCTGGCCGCCGCGGAGATGTGATCAAGCTGCCAGCGGACCTCGTCGGTCACGGCATCTGCCCGGTCGGGCGCGGCCAGACCAGCCGCCTTCGCAGCATATGCGGCGGCCCCCAGGGCGTGCGCGCCCATGTGGGGGATGGCTGCGGCCTGCCCGGCCGCTCGAGCGGCCGCAGCAGCGGGAGCGCTCACCTCGCGAGCCGCACCACCGTTCTTGAATCGGTGGCGGGTTTCCTCCGCTACGTCGAGCTCACCCGAGCGAAAGCCCGCGTTCGGACGATCGCATCACGGGGGCGGCCGTCCTGCGGAGCTTCCGCCTCGAACAGTGCCAGTACCCGCTCCGCGCAGTCCGCCGCCCACGCCGGCGACGATCCGCCGGTCAGCCTCGCTCAGCGTCTGCGGGGAACCCACACCCAGATCCTTCCACGCGCCAGCGCCAAGCGCCCGTGTCCGTTTGCCGATAGGCGAGCGGGACAGCCTCATGGGACGCGCCGGTGCGTCCAGTAGACCTCGGTGCGGTAGGGGATGACGACCTGCTTCTCGCTGCGCATGAGCGCTTCGACGTCAGTGAGGACGGCCGTCTGCTGGGTCCTGGGGAGGTTGGCGATCCAGCTCCACGAGGCGACCAGAGCCAGGAAGTCACCCACGCCGAGGACATGACGGTGAGGGACCTCATGGTCGACGAGGGGCTCGAAGAGCCGGGTGGCATCGAGTTGCTCTCTCCAGCGGTTTTCGCCGGCGGGATAGGCCCCGGCGGCCCGGCGGTGCTCGGCGACGATGCGGCGAAAGTCCTCCAGCCAGGGCGTGTCCGCGGTGGTCCAGGTCGGGACGTTCCACAGCAGCGCCGTGCCGCCGTCGTCGGTGAGCACGCGAGCGATCTCGCGGGCCGCCCGGGGCACGTCGAACCAGTGAAATGCCTCGCCGACCACGACACCCTGCACAGCCCCATTTGGGAGCGGGATGGCCTCTGCGGTGCCCTCCAGCGCGACCACCTCGGGGGGCAGGTCACCTGCGAGCTCGGCGCGCATCGCTGCCGCGGGCTCGACGGCCGTCACCACGCCCACGCGGCCGCGAAGCGCTCGGCCGACCTGGCCGGTGCCCGCCGCGAGATCCAGGACGCGCGACGACTCGCTGAGCTGGAGTGCCCCGAGCAGCCGGTCGATCGCCTCCTTCGGATAGCTCGGCCGGCCGCGCTGGTAGGCGTCGGCCGCGGCGAACCCGGAGGCAGCCCGAGGGTCGATCGTCACAGCCCGACCGTACCCAGCAGCAACGGCCCCAGTGGTGTCGGCCCAGGCATGATGTGCCGATGGTCCTCTACCTCGACCTCATGTCGCCCTACGCATACCTCGCCGCCGCGCGGGCCGAGGCGCTGCTCGGCGAGCGCCCCGACTTCGAGCCGGTCCTCGTCGGCGCGATCTTCGCGCTGCGCGGGTCGGGCTCCTGGGGGCTCTCCGACGCCCGCGCGACGGGATGACCGAGTGCGAGCGACGCGCCGACCTGTACGGCCTGCCGCCGATCAACTGGCCACTCAACTGGCCCTCGAACTCCCTGCACCCCATGCGCGTAGCCACTCCTGGCCAAGCGAGCGGGCGTCGCCCACGACGTCATGCAGGCCATCTTCCACAGCGGATTCGTCGACGGCGTCGACATCGCCGACCCCGCGGTAGCCGATGCCGTCGCACGCCAGCACGGCCTCGACCCCACCATCACCCAAGACGTCAAAGACGAGCTGCGCGCGACGACCGAGGCCGCCTACGCGCGCGGCGTCGTCGGCGTCCCCTGCCTCGAGCGCGACGGCATCACCGTCTACGGCGACGACCGCCTCGAGGAGCTCGTCAGGTGACCTCCACGAGCCAGCGCGAGCCGACCGCGTCGGTCGTCGAGCGATGGCGAAGTCTCGCGCGAGGTGCCGTAGCGGGATCCTCTATCGGGACCAGATCGTGTCGAAGGCGTGCTGGTCGAGCGCGAGCAGCCAGCACGCGGCGATCCGGTCATGGTTGTCGATGTCGTACAGGCCGACGGTCGACCATTGGTGGTGCGTGCCGTTGATCGTCGCGGTTCCGTCGGTGAGCGCGGCGACGCGGTTGGTCTCGCCCACGAGGATGTCGCGGCGTTGCATTCGAAACGTGCGGCCGGCGAGGTCTCGTCGTCGCGCGAAGTAGGCGATGACCTCGTCGATGCCGCGGTAGGTTCCGGCGATGGCGTTGTCGCCGGGGATGGTCCATTCGATCTCGGGGGCGAGGATGCGACGCAGGTCGGTACCTGCGCCCCCGGCGTAGTACTCGTTCTGGGCCGCGTGAAGGCGCTCCAGCAGTTCGATGGCATGGCCGCGATCGATCGCCATCGCGTCAGGCTGCCAACGGTTCGGACTGGCTTGGCGGCGTCGAGGTCACGCTGCGGCGGCGAGCAGGGCGTCGGCCGCGGCGGTGACGTCGGCCTCGGCGCCGGCGGGAATCGGCGTGTCGGCCAACAGGTGGCGTCGCACCAGCGCGCCAGGGATGTCGATGGTGACCAGGGCCAGGCGCTCGGGATCGCCGCCGACCTGGTGCAGCGCTGCGCGGACGCGGGCTGATGAGGCTTCGTGCGCTGCCTGCAGCGTTGCCGGCCAGGACAGGCGACCGAAGTCGTCGGGGCCGTAGGCGAGCACGCGACCGGCGTCGCGGTGGCGTCGCACGTAGGAGACCACGTGACGCGCCGCTGTGGGTATGTCCCCGCGGTCCAGCGCAGCCAGCCAGCCCTCCTGGAAGCGCTCTTCGGTGCGCACCCAGAGCGCACCGGCCAGCCCGGGCTGGCTGCCGAACAGGTGATACAGCGACCCGCTCGGGGCGCCGGTGGTGCGAGCGACCGCGCTCATCGTCACCGCCGCCGGGCCTCCGGCGCCTGCCAGGCCCAGTGCCGCGTCGAGGAGCAGGTCAGCGTTGTGCAGTCGCGGGCGCGGCATAATAGCGAGTACCCTCTAGAACTATAGGAGCGGTTCGAATGCCCAGTCAGGAAAGGGGACGCCGTGAGAGTCCACAATGTCCACGCCCGAGATCTCGCCGCCCCGCCGGAGACGGTGGCCGCGCTTCTTGATGGCCTGGGTGGCGCACATGACCGGCTCTGGCCATCCGCTGAGCGCTGGCCAACCTCGCAGCTCGCGCTCGAGCGGCCGCTCGCGGTCGGGGCCAGCGGCGGCCACGACCCCCGAGTTCGCTACACCGTCGAGACCTACGAGCCGGGGCGCCGGGTGGTCTTTCGCTTCGCGCCCGGGGTCGGCCTGGTCGGGACGCACGGCTTCGAGGTCGAAGCGCTGGACGCCGGCCGGTCGCGGCTCACTCACACGCTGGCGTGTCGCGTCGAGCCGAAGCTCCGCGCGCTCTGGCCGGTGGTGCGTCGCCAGCACGACGCGCTGATCGAGGACAGCCTCGACCAAGCCGAGCTCGCAGTCACCGGCCGGATCGCGCAGCCTGCGCGCTGGCCGCTTGTCGTGCGCGCCGCCAACCGCTTCGAGCTGTCGCTCGCGCGCTCGAAGGGTGAGCTCCCGCCGGGCGGTGACAGCCAGGCCGCCCGCGCTCGAACCGACCACCTTGCGCGCCTGAGCGCCGTCGCGGTCCCGAGCACGCTCGCGGGGCTGGCCGCGCTGCACGCCGCGTGGGCGCTCGGGTGGCGCTGGCCGGGCGGCGACGAGACGTCGACCTGATCCGCGGCTTCGACGAGATCTACGAGCGTCTCGACATCACGATCTACTCGCCACTGTGCCTCTTCCTCGGCATCGGTACGGCCACGGTGGCCCAGCGTGCCTTCCGCGCCGCAAACGTCGACCTCCCCGCGAGGCGGAACACGGTGATCGATGCGAACACAGGGGCGCAATGATCTAGAGCGGGGCCCGCCACCGTGTCGCGAGCGCGGAGTCACTCTCCAGCGGGAAAGCTGCAAGGTCTTGCGCTTTCTCTTCTACCTCCTCGTCGTCCCGCATGGGAACGACTACCGAAGCCTTGAGCGCACCCCGCGAGCCGGCGCAAACCGTCTCGCTCAGGATCGGCAAACGGACACGGGCGCTTGGCGCTGGCGCGTGGAAGGATCGGGGTGTGGGTTCCCCGCAGACGCTGAGCGAGGCTGACCGGCGGATCGTCGCGGCGTGGGCGGCGGACTGCGCGGGGCGGGTACTGGCACTGTTCGAGGCGGAAGCTTTGCAGGACGGCCGCCCCCGTGATGCGATCGTCCGAACGCGGGCTTTCGCTCGGGTGAGCTCGACGTAGCGGAGGAAACCCGCCACCGATTCAAGAACGGTGGTGCGGCTCGCGAGGTGAGCGCTCCCGCTGCTGCGGCCGCTCGAGCGGCCGGGCAGGCCGCAGCCATCCCCCACATGGGCGCGCACGCCCTGGCGGCCGCCGCATAGGCTGGGAGCGGCGGTGGCAGCGTGGCGTGACGACGGTACCCTGTGGGCGTGTCTCGTCTGGACCGGATCACCACCGACCCATCCGTCTGCCACGGTCAGCCGACGGTCCGCGGACTGCGCTACCCGGTCGAGAACCTGCTCGAGTTGCTCGCCTCGGGCATGACGATCGAAGCGGTGCTCGACGATCACCCTGACCTCGAGCGCGACGATCTGCTCGCCGCGCTGGAGTTCGGCGCCCTGGCCTCGGGCCAGCGCCGAGTCGTGCCGCTCGGCACCGCGTGAGATTCCTCGTCGACGCGCAGCTCCCCGCTCGCCTCGCACGCTTCCTCACCGCACAAGGCCATGACGCTACGCACACCTCGCAGCTGCCCGACGGCAACCGCACCACCGATGCGCAGATCGCTGCCCTTGCGGACGGGGAAGAGCGGGTGCTCGTCACCAAGGACCGCGACTTCCGCGACGGCCACCTCCTCAGAGGCGCGCCGCGACGGCTGCTCGTCGTCGCCACCGGCAACATCACCAACGACGACCTGCTGGCCTTGTTCGAGACGGACCTCGCGACCATCCTCAGGTCGCTCAGCGACGCAGCCTTCGTCGAGCTCGATTCTACGAGCGTGACCATGCATCGCGACGATCGCCCGCAGTGAAAGGCAGGCTCGCGGTGTGCCGACGGCGTGCTCGTGGATCTCAGCTGGCGGCAGCTGCTGGATGCGGTGACGAATCGCGTGTCGATGCGCGCCCGGCGTTCTTTGTCGCTGAACGAGCCGCTTGCAGCGCGTCGGCGCTGCGATAGTTGCCGGGGCCGGGCGTCCGTGGCACCATGCCCGGATGCGCGTCGTCGACCTTTGGCGCTACCCGGTGAAGTCTCTGCGCGGTGAGCGGGCGGACTCGCTTCGACTCGACCGCCGCGGCGCGGTCGGTGATCGCGTCTGGGCGCTGGTCGACCCGGAGGGCAAGCTGGCGAGCGGCAAGCCGTCGAGGCGCTTTCGGCGGGTACGCGGTCTGATGCACCACGCCGCGCGCTACGACGGTGACGTGCCGGTGCTCCTGCCCGCCGGTGGCGGCGAGGTTCGCGGGGACGCTGCCGAGGTCACCGAGGTCGTCGCCGAGATGGCGGGACCCGAGTGGCGACTCGCACGCGAGAACAGCACCCCGCATCACGATGCTGCGGGCATCCACGTCGTGACCACGGCCACACTGCGCGCGTGGGCCGCGATGGTGGGCGAGCCCGTCGAGCCCGAGCGCCTGCGTCCCAACGTGCTCCTCGACCTGCCCGGCGACGCGTTCGCCGAGGATGCTTGGGTCGGCAGGACGTTGACGCTCGGCGACGCGCGGCTGGCGCCTGGTCGAGCGCACCGAGCGATGCGTGATGACCACCCACGCACAGACCGCCATGCCCTACCGCCCGGAGGTCCTCAAGTCGCTCGGCCGCCACAACGACGCCTGCGCGGGCATCTACGCCGAGGTGCTGACCCCCGGCGCGCTGGTGCATCTTGGCGATCACGCCGAGCTCCAGCCCTGATCGCCCCGCTCAGGACGCTGCGGCGCCGTTCGGCCGGCACCCATGTCAGTTGAGGATCGGTGACCGGTGGAGAACTTGCAGGCTCGGCGACGAACGGGGGACGTGACCCGCTAGCGTCGCCTCATGGACCTCGGTGCTCGAGTCGTCTCTGGCGAAGGAGGCTTCGTTCTCTTTGCGGTCACCCCTCCACGGCAAGCGACGCCTGCCGATCGGCTCCCGGAGATCGCGAACGCGACCATGGACCGGCTCAACCATCTCGATCTCGATGGATTGGTCCTGTACGACATAGATGACGAGAGTTCCCGCAATCCGGACGAGCGTCCATTCCCGTTCAGCCCCACAGTGGATCCGGCCGAGTATCTGACCGGTCACTTGCATCAGTGGCAGACGCCGGTGGTCGTCTACCGTGCGATCGGCAAGTATCAGCGCGAAGACCTACGCAGATGGATTGAGCAGCAGGACCCGCTCCGTACGTTGACGGTGATGGTCGGCGCTGCCTCGAGCGGCGCGACTCCAGCGGTCTCGCTCGCGGATGCGCAGGCAATGCGCGCCGAGCTGAATCCAGAACTGCTCCTCGGCGGAGTTGCGATCCCCGAACGGCACAGTCGTCGTGAGAACGAGCACCTTCGACTGATTGCGAAGCAGGTAGCGGGCTGCCGGTTCTTCGTCACCCAGGTCGTCTACGACCTCAACGCCGCCAAGAATCTCGTTTCGGACTATCGGTATGAGTGTGAGTCGCGGGACATGGTTCCTGTGCCGATCGTGTTCACGTTCTCGGTCTGCGGTTCGATGAAGACTCTTGAGTTCCTCCGCTGGTTGGGGGTCGACGTCCCGAGGTGGATCGAGAACGATCTGCGACATTCGGCCAATCCGTTGGCGGCCTCCCTGGAGCAAGCGGTGATTACGGCGGTCGAGCTCATCGCCTACTGCCGCCGGCTTGGTGTGCCGTTCGGCATCAATGTCGAGAGCGTCTCGATTCGGCGCGAGGAGATCGAAGCGTCGGTAGAGCTGGCCTCACAAGTGATCGCGCACGTCCGGAAGTAGCCCACCGCCAGAACGGGCGCATCTCGGCATGTCCGGACGTCCCGCAAGACGAACCCCTACCACACACCGCCCAGCGACGCGACCGATCCCACGGGCCCGCGGGTCGTCCGTCCCGTAGGACCCGTCCGGTGAGCTATCCCGGTGAGCGGGCCCTATACGGAGCCGGTGCAGCATCATGCATCAACTGGTGTGATGCTACGGTGCGGACATGCGCTCGACGATCACGCTGGAGCCCGACGTCCGCACGCTCGTCGAGCGGCGGATGGATGAGCGGGGGGAGACGTTCAAGACGGTGGTCAACGAAGCACTGCGCAGCGGCCTCGCGGGCGGCGCTGCCCGCGAGACGCCGATGCCGACCTTCGACATGGGTGAGCCGATGGTCGACCTCGACAAGGCGCTCGCGCTCGCCGGGGCGATGGAGGACGAGGAGCTCGTGCGCCGCCTTCAGTTGCGCAGATAGTGCTGGTCGTCGACGCCAACGTCCTGCTCTGCGCCGTCAACGAGCGGGCCGCGCACCATGAAGGCTCGCGCGCCTGGCTGCGTGGCGCGCTTGACGGCGAGGAGGCCGTGGCCTTCACGTGGCTCGTGCTCCTGGCCTTCCTGCGCCTCGCGACAGCGCCGACGGTTTTTCCCTACCCGCTCGCGACCGCGGACGCTGTCGCGACGCTGGAGGGGTGGCTGGCTCAGCCCGTGGCGGTTCGTCTGGAGCCCAGCGGGCGGCACCTGGCGCTTGTCGGGGCCTGTTGGCCGAGGCCGGGACAGGGGGCAACCTAGTCAACGACGCCCACCTCGCCGCGCTCGCTGTCGAACACGACGCTGAGGTCGTCTCCTTCGACAGCGACTTCGCTCGGTTCCCCGGCGTCCGCTGGCGGCGTCCCGCCTGATCCTCGCACAGCCCATCCGGCGCGCCGAGGTCATCGGTCGTAGATCTCGCGTCGGTGGCCGGACCGGCTCGCCGGTCCGGCCCGTCGCCCTGGTCTGACCGGGCTGCGCTCTACCCCTGCCCGTTCCTAGCGCAGAAGGCGTCGCGCTCCCCGCTGTCCTCGAACAGGCCGTACGCGGTGGCCGAGCGGATGAGCAGGGCCTGGGACGCCGCGTAGCCCTCGATCTCCCTGGCCACCCGGGCGCGCTCCTGTGCCGAGTCGGCGGCGACGAGGCGCTCCGCGTTGCGCCACGCGGTCTCGCGCCAGGCCGGGACGGCCTGGAACTTGGCCAGGTCGTCGATCCAGGTCGGGAGGTCGCTGTCGTCCACAGTGGGGTCGAAGCGCCGCGCGATCTCGGGGATCAGGTCATCCGATACCTTGTTGAGGAACTCGTTGACCCTGTCGTGGTCGTCCTTGCGGCTCGAGCCGTCGCGTGCCACCAGGCCGATCTCGGCCAGCACGAAGGGAAGGTCATTCTGGATGTGGGCGTTGATGCCCAGCAGCATGTTGCCGGTGGCTGAGACGGTGCGGTCGTCGGCCGCTCGCAGCGCCGTGCGCCAGGCGGGCGGCACCTCGGCGCTGTCGCCGCGCTCCCACGCGTCGTAGGCGTCGAGGTAGTAGCGGGCGAAGACGGCGTCCTCGTGGTTGACGAAGCCCGGGTCCTCGAAGAAGCCGGGCGTCGTGGCGGCCAGGCGGTACTCCTCGGTGGTGCGCAGGTAGGACAGGGCGAAGATGGCGTCGTGGTCGCAGTCCTCGGCCAGCCGGTCGAAGCGGCGGGTCATCTCGCGGATGACCGCGTCGACGCACTGGATGCGACCCGCCCTGCAGTCGTTGGCGTCGCTGGGCTCGTAGCCGCTGGACAGGCCCGGCAGGAGGTTACTCCAGTTGACCAGCGGCGGGTCCTCGGCGTGGGCGGCGGCAGGGAGCGCGAGGGCGGTGGCGCAGGCCAGGCTCGCGAGCAGGATCTTCCTCATGGACGGTGGATCGGCGGCCTTGAGCGATTCCTTGAGGATCTGGACGCCTGTCGGAGGCCGAGGGCTAAAGGCGCGCCCGCGAGGTGCCGATGAAACCCCGATGACCTCGGGGGCGATCACGATCACGGGAGGTCCGGTCCGCGCTTCGCGCGACCGCGCGCAGCAGGTGGGCGACCCGCGCCTGGGGGCCGGGGCGGGCGAGGGACGTGGCGCGCTGGGGGCGCGCGACGCCGTCCGCCGGGCGCTCAGGGGGCTGGAGGGTCACCCGCCCGCACTCGTCCTGACCTTCGCGGGCGGCGCGCTGGCCGCCGACGACGTGGCCGAGCAGGCCGCACGTGCCGCCGGCGACGCCTGCGTGGTGGGCATGACCGGAGCGTCGGCGATCGGCGCCGGCGGACCTGTCGACGACGGCTGCGTGGCGCTCGCCCTGGACGGCGCCACGGACGTGGGCACCGGGGTCGTGCAGCGGGCCTCGAGCGACCTGCGCGCCGCCGCGCGCACGGCGACCGCCGACGCCCTGGCCGGCCTGGCCGGCCGCCCGGCGACGCTGCTGATGCTCTTCGTGGACACCGCCTCGGGCGACCAGGGCGCCGCCGCCGCCGGCGCGTACGACGCGGCGGGCCCGCACGTGCCGCTCGTCGGCGGCGGGGCAGGCGGCGACGACCCCGCGCAACTGATCGGTGGCCGGGCGTTGCGCGACGCCGTCGTGGCCGTCGCGCTGGCCACGCCCCGTCCCGCCGGGGTGGGCATCGCCCACGGCTGCCGGCCGCGGCCCGGCCCGTCGATCGCCACGAGCGTGGAGGGTGCGGTCGTCCGACGCCTGGACGGGTATCCTGCGGAGCAGGTGTACATGGAGCGCCTGGGCCTGGCCGGCACGAGGATGGACGACGCGACCTTCGAGCGGCTGGCCGCCGTTCATCCGCTCGGCCAGCTCGAGTTGCGCGGCGACGTGCGCCTGCGCCATGTGCTGGGCCGCACGCCCGAGGGCGGTCTGCGCTGCGCCACGCGCGTGCCGCCCAACGCTCCCATCCAGTTCGCCGAGCAGACCGCCACGACGATCATCGCCAGCGCTCGCACCGCCGCCGAGCAGGCCGCGGAGCAGCTGGGCGCGCGTCCGTGGGCGGCGCTGGTCTTCGACTGCGGCGGTCGCCGCCACGCGCTGGGTGGCGCGGGCGCCGCCCTGCGCGCCGAGGTCGACGCGCTCACCGCCGCCTTCGGGGCCCAGCCGCCGGCGCTGGCCGGCCTCTATACGCGCGGGGAGATCGGTCGCGTACGCGGGGCGAGGGGGGATCGCAACCATGCCGTCGTGGTCGCAGCTCTCGCCTGAGCCTCACGCGGTCGTCGCGACGGACGCGGGCGCGGACATCCTGCACCGCCGCTTCGTCGAGGCCTCCCGTCGCGCCGAGATCGTCGCGCTGGTCAACGAGGCCGCCGGCGAGGCGGAGCTGTGCGAGGTGGTCAGCCGCGAGATCTGCCAGGCGCTCGAGGCCGAGGTGGCCTTCGTGCTGGTGGTGCGTCCCGGCGGCGAGCCACGCGTGGCCGGGGCCGTGGGCCTGAGCGACGCCCAGCGCGCCGCCCTGGTGGGTCAGGGGCCGTGCGCGGCGGCGCTGGACCGCCACGCCGCCGCCGTCCACACGGGGGTGCGGGCCACCACCGAGGTGCCGCCCGAGCTGGCCGAGCTGGGCCTGGGCGTGCTCGCCGTGGCGCCCTTCGCGGCGCAGGAGGGCCGGACGCTGCTGGCCGTCGGGCGCCTGGCCGAGACCCTCTTCGACGGGCCGGAGCTCGCCCTCATGGATGCCGTGGCCACCAGCACCGGGCACGCGCTGCGCCGTGCCTGGCTGGCCGACGACAGCCAAGCGGCCGAGGAACGATCGGCGCTGATGGGCCTGATCACCGCCACGATGGCCGAGGGCGTCTGCCTGCTCGACCCCGGCGCGGGCTCGATCCTCTACGCCAACCCTGCCCTGGAGCGCATGTTGGGCTACGGCGCGGGCGAGCTGGACGGGCGCAGCGTCCATCTCCTGGGCGGCCTGCCGCCCGACGGCGACTGGAGCGGCGAGGTGCCCTGCGTGACCCGCGCCGGCACGCCGGTGTGGTGCCGGGCCAACGTCTCGACGTTCGAGCACTCCGAGCACGGGACGCTGTGGGTGATCGTGCTGGCCGACATCACCGAGCGCAGGCTTCACGAGGCCGAGCTCGAGCGCCTGGTCAACCGCGAGCCGCTGACGGGCCTGCTGAACCGCCGGCGCTTCGAGGAGGAGCTCGCCGCCCACATCGACCGGGCGCAGCGCTACGGCGCGCCGGCCGCCCTCCTGGCTCTGGACCTCGACAACTTCAAGTCCGTCAACGACTCGCTGGGTCACTCCGCCGGCGACCAGCTCATCGTGCGCGTGGCCGATCTGTTGCGCCGCCGCCTGCGCCACGGCGACGTGGTGGCCCGTGTGGGCGGCGACGAGTTCGCCGTGCTGCTCCCCGAGGCCTCGGCCGCCGACGCGCGGCGGGTGGCCGACGCGCTGTTGTCCACCTTGCGCTGTGAGGCCGGCGCCGGCCTTCCCCGCCGGGTGACGGCCAGCATCGGCGTAGCGCTCGTCGAGGCCCATACGAAGGCCTCGGCCCAGGACGTGCTGATGGCCGCCGACATCGCGATGTACGACGCCAAGGAGGAGGGCCGCGACCAGGTGGCCGTCTACGACCACCGCCGCACACGCCACACCAGCATGGAGGACCGCCTGGACTGGGCGGAGCGCATCCGCCGCGCGCTTGACGAGGGTCGCTTCGTCCTCCACGCCCAGCCGGTCCTCGCGCTCAACGGCGACGACGAGGGCCCGCGCTACGAGCTGCTCGTGCGCATGGAGGAGACCGACGGCACGCTGGTGGAGCCGGGGAGCTTCCTGGCCATCGCCGAGCGCTTCGGGCTGGTCCCCGACATCGACTGCTTGGTCGTGCGTCGCGCCATCGCCCTGCTGGCGGCACAGCAGCGCGCGGGCAGGCCGGACATCAGCCTGGCGGTCAACCTCTCGGCCCGCTCGGTCGTCGACCCGCGCATGGCGGCGGTCATCGAGCGCGAGCTGGCCAGGACGGGGGCCGACCCGCGCGGCCTGGTCCTCGAGATCACCGAGACGGCCGCGATCGACAACCTCGAGCACGCCCAGCGCTTCGCGGCCCGTGTCGGCGCGTTGGGCTGCGAGCTGGCGCTGGACGACTTCGGCGCGGGCTTCGCCTCCTTCGCCTCGCTCAAGCACCTGGACTTCGACCTGGTCAAGATCGACGGTGAGTTCATCGTCGATCTGGCCGGGGACCGCACGAACCAGCTAGTGGTCCGCGCTGTGGCCGACATGGCGCGCGAGCTGGGCAAGCGCACGGTGGCCGAGTTCGTGGGTGACGAGCGGACCCTGGCCATGCTGCGCGAGTACGGCATCGACTACGCGCAGGGCTACCACGTCGGGCGTCCGGTGCCGCTTGAGGAGGTCGGACTGGCCGAGGCGAGCGCGCACGCGGCGGCGTGCGTCTGATCCGCTCCAGGGGGTAGCGTGGGTGCGGTGTCGCCGGGCACCCTCAGACGCACTCCCCTCTTCGACCGCCACGAGGCGGCCGGGGCGAAGCTCGTGCCCTTCGCCGGGTGGGAGATGCCCGTGCAGTACCCGGCGGGCATCCGCGCCGAGCACCTCGCAGTGAGGGGCGCCACCGGCGTCTTCGACGTCTCTCACATGGGCCAGATCGAGACCATGGGCCCCGGAGCGCGGGACCTGCTTCAGCGCCTGCTGTCCAACGACGTCGATCGTCTGTCCGTGGGCGGCGCGCAGTACGCGCTGCTGTGCCACGAGGGCGGCGGGGTCCTGGACGACCTGTTCACCTACCGCCTGGCCCCCGACCATTACCTGACGGTCACCAACGCGGCCAACCACGACAAGGATCTTGCGTGGTTTCGCCACCATGCGCAGGGCGCCGAGGTCCTCGACGCGCACGACCGCTACGCGATGTTGGCGGTGCAGGGCCCTGGCGCTCGCGAGATCGTGCAGGCCATGGCCGACGCGCCCCTGCCGGCCCGCATGAACACCGCGCAGCGCGTCCTGGGCGGACGCTCCGTGCTGGTGTGCGGCACCGGCTACACCGGGGAGGACGGCGTCGAGCTGCTGGCCGACCCCGACCACGCCGGCGCGCTGTGGGACGAGATCGTGCACCGCGGCGCCGCCCCGACGGGCCTGGCCGCGCGCGACACCCTGCGCCTGGAGGTCTGCTTCCACCTCTACGGCAACGACCTGACGGAGGAGCGCGGGCCCATCGAGGCGGGCCTTGGCTGGGCGTGCAAGGAGGCCACCGGCTTCATCGGCGCCGAAGCGGTCCACGCAGCGCGCGAGGCGGGCCCGGCGCAGCGCCTGGTGCCCTTCCGCCTGACCGGCCCGGGCATCGCCCGTCAGGGCAACCGGATCGAGGGTGGTGGAGAGGTCACCAGCGGCACCCTCTCGCCCAGCCTCGAGGTGGGCATCGGCATGGCCTACGTGCCCACGCAGCGCGCCGCGGTGGGCACCGAGCTGCAGATCGACGTCCGCGGCAGGGTGCGCAGCGCCGTGGTCGCGGAGAAGCCCCTCTACCGCCGAGAAGAACAGGAGACGCATGGCTGAGGCCACCTATCCCGACGACCTGCTCTACCACCCCGAGCACGACTGGGCGCGGGTCGACGACGACACCGCAACCCTAGGCATCACCTGGTACGCACAGGACCTCCTGGGCGAGGTCGTCTTCTTCGACCCGCCCGACGTCGGAACGACGATCACCGCGGGCGAGTCCTACGCCGAGGTCGAGTCGGTCAAGGCGGTCTCCGACGTCATCGCCCCGCTGTCGGGCGAGATCATCGAGGTCAACACGGCGCTGGGCGACAACCCGGAGACCATCAACGACGACCCCTACGGCGAGGGCTGGATGGTGCGCATCCGCCTCTCCGACGTGTCCGAGACCGAGAGCCTCATGGACGCAGCCGCATACGCCGCCACGCTGGAGTAGTCCTCAGGCCTGGATCCACGGATTGGTCGATCTGCCTCGCTGAGCGAGCCCGATCGTCTGTGGACTCAGCCGAGCAGGTCGCGAACGCGGGGCCGCCAGCCGGCGACGATGTCGTTGACGTCGACATTGTCGTCGTCGCCCAGCCGAAGCGGCTCGGCGGCGGGGCGAACGACGGTCGCCGTGCGGACGAACGGGGCAAGCAGCACCACCGCTCGGGCACCGGCGACGAGCCATTTCGCCGCCTTCTCCTCGAGTTCGGCGAGCGTGTTGCTCGGTGACAGGATCTCGATGACGAGATCGGGCGCGCCGGGCCAGTAGCCCGGCGTGTGCGCCACCTGGTCCGCGCGGTCCCCCGCGATGAACGCCACGTCCGGAGCGCGGACCTCGTCGGGGCCTCGCGCGAGCACGAAGCCGGGGCCGCCCACGACGGCGCCGAGCCCGAGTTCCTCGACGTGGTTGCCCAAGAGCCTCGAGACCCGCGAGACCACGTACTCGTGCTGGATTCCCGGCGGCGGCTCCACCTCGACCACGATGCCATCGACCAGCTCCAGGACACGCCCGTCGTCGGGAAGCTGTGAGAACTCCTGCGCAGTCATGTGACGCGTCGTCGCCATCCCGACACGATGGTACGCCCGTCAGGGCGCCGGTTCGACCTCCGCGGAGCGCGGCTGGCCGGCGTTCTCCCACCGCAGGATAGAGCCCTCCGCGCGCAGGTTGGTGATCGAGCCGGGCGGCCCAGTGTCGAGCTGCTCGCCGCCCGGCGCGAAGGCCACGACGGACCAGCGGCCTTCCTTCTGCGCGACGTAGGCCAGCACGCCGGTGTCGGTGATCGCGTCGGGCTCATCGTCGCGCGGGGTCTCGCAGCCGGGGAGGTCGAACGGCGCGCCGCGCTGGTCGGTGCGCAGGTTGAGCGTCTCAATCTCGGTGAACTCGCAGCCGTAGTACCGGCTGATGCCGTCCCGGTAGAGGGCGATCCAATCCCCGTCCGAGCGCGGTCCGCCCACCGCGCTGCCGCTGCCGAACGAGCTCGAGGCCTGGCCGACGACACGGTCACGTCCGGTGTCACGCAGACAGGCCCGCATGACCTCGATCTCGCCGAAGGCGCCGTAGCGCGCCTCAGTGACCTCGACCGAGCGTTGATCAGAATGCGCTCGAGCGCTCCCGCCGTGGGCACCCTGCGTTGTTGCGCGTCGGCGGGTTGAGGTCACGGTACACGCGATCCGCGCCGTCGGTCCAGCGCAGCGTGCGCCCGTCCTCCAGGCCGAGGTAGGCGAGGTTCCCACGCGTGACCTCGCGGACCTCCTCTCCGCCCCGGTAGAGCACGAGCCGCTGACCGGCGCTGTCGTCGCCGGCTGAGACCCGCACGAATGTCGCGACCGTGCCCCCGGGCGTGACCACGGCATCCAGCTCGCGCAGACCGAAGCCGGTCTCGTTGCGCGCAAGCTCGGTGCGCCTGAACACGCTGCCGTCGGTTGCGCGGGCCGCCACGAGGACCGCTCGCACCCGGCCGCGCCAACGGCGCTCCTCGGTCCACACCAGGCGCCGGCCGGCGGCGGCTGCGCTGTGGAAGGTGACGCCGCTGTCGGCGCCCCGGTCCACGCTGCGACGTCGCAGGACGCGCTCGCGTCCGGTCCGCCGATCACACAGCACGACCGTCGTGCGCTCGGCCTGGGTGGACGAGGCGCGGCCGCTGCGGGCCTCGTAGCGCTCACCCTCCTTCGAGCGCTCGCAGGCCTGAGCCGCCGCGGGTACCGCGAGGAGCGCGATGGCGAAGCCGAATGACCGCGAGCGCGCGCACGTGAGCGGTCAACGTGCTGCATGTCACGAAGTTGCGCCGGGAGGCGTCGTCCGCGGCGCATTCACTAGCCTCAGTTCGGTGAGCCGCTACACCGCCGTCACCGATCAGGATCTCCGCGAGATGCTCGACGCCATCGGCGTCGGGTCCGTGGACGATCTCTTCGCCTCCATCGGGGCCGCGCTGCGCCTGGACCGCCCGCTGGACCTCCCGGCGGGTCTTCCCGAGCAGGCCGTCTACGAGCACCTGCGCGAGCTGGCCGCGCGCAACGCCTCGACCGAGGACGAGGTGACGTTCCTGGGCGCCGGGATGTACGACCACTACGTCCCGGCGGTAATCGACATGTTGATGGAGCGCTCGGAGTTCCTGACGCCCTACACGCCCTACCAGCCGGAGATCAGCCAGGGCGGGTTGCAGGTGATGTTCGAGTACCAGACGGCGATCAGCGAGCTGACCGGCCTGCCGGTCTCCAACGCGAGCGTCTACGAGGGCCCCAGCGCCCTGGCCGCGGCAGGGTGGCTGGCCGCCCAGAGCAGCGGCCGGCCGCGCTTCGTGATCTCCGAGGGGACCCACCCCCACAGCCGCGAGACGCTGCGCACGCTGTCGATCGGCTACCAGACCACCGTGGACGAGGTCCCGCTGCGCGACGGTGCCACCGACCTCGAGGCCCTGCACGCCGCCCTGGACACCGACGTCGCCGCGGTCTTCGTCCAGCAGCCCAACTTCCTGGGCGCGGTGGAGGACCTCGCCGCGCTGGCGCAGGCGGCCCACCAGCACGGGGCGCTGCTCGTGGTCGCCGCCGACCCGCTCACCCTCGGCGTCCTCGAGGCGCCAGGCGCCCAGGGCGCCGACCTGTGCGTGGGGGAGGGCCAGACGCTGGGCAACCGCCTGGACTTCGGCGGACCCTCCTTCGGCTTCTTCGCCGCCACGCAGGCCCACATGCGCAAGATGCCGGGGCGCATAGCGGGGGAGACCCGCGACGTCGACGGACGCCGCGGCTTCGTGCTCACGCTGCAGACCCGCGAGCAGCACATCCGTCGCGAGAAGGCGACCTCCAACATCTGCACCGCGCAGGCGCTCAACGCGCTGGGCGGCGTGGTGTACCTCTCGTGGTTGGGCCGCGAGGGCCTGGTGGAGCTCGGCGAACTGCTCCTCGCCCGCACCCACTACGCACGCGAGACGCTGACGGCGCTGGACGGCGTGGAGACGCTCCACGACCAGCCGGTGGTGCGGGAGTTCGCGCTGAAGCTCGACGCGCCCGTGGAGCGCGTCGTGGCCCGCTGCCGCGAGCAGGGCATCAACCCCGGCCTGCCGCTTGAGGACGACGGCCTGCTCGTCGCCATCACCGAGCGACGCACGCGCGAGGACATCGATCGGCTGGTCGAGGTGCTGGGCGCGGCCGTGGCCGCCGGGGCACACGCGGCCGCAGGCCGTGGGTCCGGCGAGGCCGTGGGGGTGGGCGCATGACCGCCGCTCCCTCCGCCGCCGCGGACGACACGCGCACGATCTTCGAGAAGGGCCGCCCCGGGCGCCGTGCGTTCACGGCGCCCGAGCTGGAAGTCCCGCCCGCGCCCGACGACGCGCTCCCGGGCCGCTTTCGCCGTACGCAGGCCCCGCGCCTGCCCGAGGTGAGCGAGCCCGAGCTGGTGCGCCACTACGTCAACCTCTCCAAGCGCAACTTCGACCTGGACTCGGGCTTCTACCCGCTGGGCTCGTGCACGATGAAGCACAACCCGCGCCTGCACGAGCGGGTCGCCGCGCTCCCTGGTCACGCCCGCCTGCATCCCTTCCAGGACCCCGAGCACGCCCAGGGCGCCCTGGAGCTGATGTTCAACCTCGAGCACGCCCTGGCCGAGGTCAGCGGCCTGCCCCACGTCTCGCTGCAGCCCAGCGCGGGCTCCCACGGCGAGCTGGCCGGCGTGCTGCTGGCCCGCGCCTACCACGCCGACCGCGACGACCACGAGCGCGACGAGGTGCTGGCTCCCGACACCGCGCACGGGACCAACCCGGCGACCGTGACCATGGCCGGGCTGAAGGTGGTCAAGGTGGCCACCGACGCCGACGGCGGCGTGGACATGGACGACCTGCGCGCCAAGACCGGGCCCCGTACGGCCTGCCTGATGCTCACCAACCCCAACACGCTGGGCATCTTCGACCCCAACATCGAGGAGATCACTACGCTCGTGCGCGACGCGGGCGGCGTCCTCTACTACGACGGTGCGAACCTCAACGCCGTCATGGGCGTCACCCGCCCGGGCGACATGGGCTTCGACATCGTGCACTTCAACCTGCACAAGACCTTCACCCAGCCCCACGGGGGTGGCGGACCGGGCAGCGGCCCGATCGCGGTCAACGACCGCATCGAGCCCTACCTCATGGTGCCGCGCGTCGAGCGCACCGACGAGGGCGGTTTCACGCTCAGCGACGACCACCCGAGGACGATCGGGCGCCTGCGCGGCTTCCAGGGCAACTACGGCACGTTCGTGCGCTCATACGCCTACATCTGCTCGCTGGGCGCCGACGGGCTGCGCGACGCCAGCGTCACGGCGGTCCTCAACGCCAACTACCTCCTCGCGCGCCTCAAGGAGGCCGGCGTGGCCGAGCACCTCCCGCTGGCCTTCGGAACGCTGTGCATGCACGAGTTCGTCCTGTCGGGCGCGCCGATGAAACGCGAGCTGGGCATCAGGACGCTCGACCTGGCCAAGCGCCTGCTGGACTTCGGCTTCCACCCACCGACGGTCTACTTCCCGCTCCTGGTCGACGAGGCGCTGCTCATCGAGCCCACGGAGACCGAGACCAAGGAGACCCTCGACGGCTTCGCCGACGCCATCGCCGCGATCCTGCGCGAGGCCGCGCAGGACCCCGAGATCGCCCGCAACGCGCCCTACGACACGCCCGTGCGCCGGTTGGACGAGGCGGCAGCGGCCAAGCGACCCGTGATCCGTCAGCCGCTCGAGGGCGCGACGGCGGCCTGAGCAGCGCGGGCCTGCTCCGCGTTGGTGCGGGCCTCTGCCCAGGTGAATCCGGCCTGGGCGAAGTCGTTGACCGCGCTGGCGCCCAGGAGCGCGGTGACCATGCGGCTCTCGCCGGGATGGGTCACGCGCAGCGCGACGAGCCCGAGCGCGCTCCACACGCCGGTGCAGCGGGTGCAGGTGAGCAGTTCGCCGACCACGTGGCGCAGCCCGGTGCCCCTGGGCTCGGGCTCGCCTTCCCCCTCATCGACGAATGGCTCGCGCAGCCACGCGTCGGCCTTCTCCTTGGAGACGAGCTTGGCCAGCGCGAAGGTGGCGATTCCGAGGCTGAACAACTCCTCCGGGCGGACCGGCTCGTCGCCCTTGTCTCGTGAGGCGAGCAGAAGGGCGCCGAGCAGCGCGCCGAAGCCGGCGCTGAGCGCCGCGTAGTCGCGGGGGCGGGTGGGCGTCTGGGAGGGGTTCACCCCCGCACCGCTACCCCGAGTCGTCGCGCGGCACGCGCCCGAGCAGGCGGCGGGCCACGCCCTCCACGGTCGCCCGTCCGTAGGCCTGTGAGGGATTGCCCGTGGTCAGCACGGCGATGCCCACGCGCCGCTCGCCCACCAGCACGACGCCCGCCTGGTGGACGATGTCCTGGCGCCACCCGCCCTTGAACATCACGACGCGGCCGGGGAGCGCGGCGGGCAGGCCCCACCGCTGCCAGGGCACCACGCCGGCCAGCAGCGCCTCCGCCTCCCCGCGGTGGCGGCTCGGGAGGAGCTCGTGCAGGTTGACGAACAGGCGGGCGAGGTCGCTGGCCGCCACGCGGGTCTCGAACAGGCCCGCAGCCGTGTCGAGGCGGCTCAGCTGCGCCCTGTCGGCCAGCCGGACGATGGCGGCGTCGCCGATCCTGGCGTGCACCGCGACGGCGGCGGCGTTGTCCGAGGCGCGGATCATCGGCTCCAGCAGCGCCTCGAGGTCGGCGGGCAGCGGGTCGTCCCCGACCTCGCGCAGCGCGGCGATGAGTAGCGGCGCCTTCACGATGCTGGCCGACGGGGCCGTGCGCGTGCGCTCGTGCCCCCGCACGAACCCGCGTGTGCTGGTCACCGCGAAGGAGACTGTGCCCTGGCGATCGAGAGCGAACTCGCGCGCTGCGGCGACATCGGCATCGGTCGGCCTGCTCGGGGGCGATGGCGGCGCGGGAGCGGGCAGGGCGGCCAGGGTGCCGAGATCGGCCAGCCGCGCCGGGGGCTCCGCGGTGGCGGCGGCTGACTCGGAGAGCCGCGCCGAGCCGGCCGGCACAGAAGCCGCGACGATCGCGAGCGCGATCGCCGCGGTGGTGACGAGGCTGGTGACCGCAGCGGTGCGGGAGCGCGTCACGGCGCGAAGCCTCGCCGCGATTGCGCCTCCCGGGGTGGTCATCGTGTGAACCGACGTAGTCTGCCGCCCCTCATGCGCATCTTCTCGGGTATCCAGCCGACCGGGCGCAAGCACCTGGGCAACTACCTGGGAGCGATCGTGCAGTACGTCGAGGGCCAGGACCGGGGCGAGGCGATTTACTGCATCGTCGATCTGCACGCCACGACGGTGGCCTACGAGCCGGTGCGGCTTCGCCAGCGGACGCTGGACACGGCGGCGATCCTCCTGGCCGCCGGGCTCGATCCGGCGCGGTGCATCCTCTTTCGCCAGGGCGACGTGCACGAGCACACCGAGCTGTGCTGGCTGCTGTGCTCGGTCACCGCCCTGGGTGAGCTCAACCGCATGCACCAGTTCCGCGACAAGTCGGCCGTCCAGCGCGAGCTGGTGTCGGCCGGTCTGCTCTTCTACCCCGTGCTCCAGGCCGCCGACGTGCTGGCCTACCGCGCCGAGGAGGTGCCGGTGGGGGAGGACCAGCGCGAGCACCTGGAGCTCATGCGCGACGTGGCCACCCGGTTCAACGCGCGCTTCCCGACGCCGGGCTCCCCCCGGAGCGCGACAGGCGGCGAGGGCACGCTCGTGGTGCCCGAGCACCGCATCCCGACCGTCGCGGCGCGCGTGCGCGATCTGCAGGAGCCCGAGCGCAAGATGTCCACGACCGGGGGCAGCGAGCAGGGGACGGTCTACGTCCTCGACGAACCCGACGCGATCGTGAAGAAGTTCAAGCGCGCGGTCACGGACTCGGGCAACGAGCTCCACCGCGCGCCCGACAAGCCCGGGGTCAGCAACCTGATCGAGATCATGGCCGCGGTGCGCGGGATGACGCCGGAGCAGGTCGAGGCAGATCTCGCCGGTGCGCGTGGGTACGGGGACCTCAAGGTGGCGGCGGCCGAGGCGGTCGTCGAGGCGCTGGCGCCGGTGCGCGAGCGCTACCTCGAGCTGCGCGGCGACGAGGCGGCGCTGGAGCAGGCCCTTGCCGCGGGCGCGGAGAAGGCGCGCGTGATCGCGCGCGAGACGCTGGCCGACGTGCGTGAGGCCATGGGCGTCGGCCCGCCGCGGGCGCGCTGAGGCGCTCCCACGTCGACCGCGCCGGGGTGGTCGGGGTGTAATCTGCGCCCCGGTGTCGCTCGCCGCGCTCGAGCTCGACCTGGAGGTCTTCTCCGGGCCCTTCGACCTTCTGCTCACGCTCGTGCTGCGCGAGGAGGTCGACCTGCTCGAGGTCGAGCTGGCCGAGGTCGTGCTGGCCTACCTCGACCATCTCGAGGCTCGCGGGGACCTGGATCTCGAGGCGGCCACGGAGTTCCTCGTGCTCATCGCCGCGGTGCTCGAGCTCAAGTCGCGGCTGATGCTCCCGCGCGACGACGAGGACCTGTTGGACCTCGAGCCCCAGGAGGCCGCCGAGGAGCTGCTGGCGAGGATGCTGGAGGCCCAGCGCTACCGCGCCGCGGCCGCGCACCTCCACGAGCGCCTGGCCGGCGAGGAGGGCGTGCGCTACCGCGCTGCGCCGCTGCCCGCCGCGCTGCGCCGCTCCACCGAGCAGGAGCTGCCGGCGGGCGTCTACCGCAGCGAGCAGCTCGCCAGGGCGTTGGGCGGCCTCCTGCGCATGCCCGCCAAGCTCGACCTGCGCCACCTCGCGGTCCCGCGGGTCACCGTGGCCGAGCGTCTTGGGCACCTGCGCGGGCTGTTGCGCCGCGGCGCGTGCTCGTTCGACGACGCGGTGCGCGGCGCCGACCGGGTGACCGTTGCGGTGACCCTGTTCGCGCTGCTGGAACTCTACAAGTCCGGCGAGGCTACATGGGCGCAGGATCTGCCGTTCGGCGACATCGCGATCACGCCGCTTCCTGCTTCGCCGGCCCGGGCGGTGTCGTGACGGACCTGGCCCGGATCGTCGAGGCGCTCCTCTTCCTCTCACCCGACCCTGTGGCTCTCGCCGATCTGGCCGAGGCCGCCGAGGCCGACGCCGACGAGGTCGAGGCCGCCCTGCGCGAGCTGGACGAGCAGTACGCTCCGGGCGCGCGCGGCCTGCAGCTCAAGCGCGTGGCCGGCGGGATCGCGCTGGCCACCGACCCGGTCGCCGAGCCCGCCGCGCGCCGTCTCCTGGCCCGGCCCCGCACGCCGCCGCTGACCCCCGCGCAGGCCGAGACGCTGGCCATCGTGGCCTACCTGCAGCCGGTCTCCCGCCCCGAGATCACCCGCATCCGCGGCGTCAGCGCCGAGTCGGCCTCGGCCACGCTGCTGGAGCGCGGCCTGGTCGAGGAGGCCGGGCGCTCCCAGTTCGGCGCCGTGCTCCTGCGTACGACGCCGCTGTTCCTGCGCCTCTTCGGGCTCGACTCGCTCAAGGCACTGCCCGAGGTCCGCGCCTGGGACCCCTCGCCCGAGGAGGAGGCCGACCTGCGCGACCGCCTCCTGCGCGCCGGAGAGGCCCGCGCGGGCACGGGCGCGCCCGAGGGCTGACTATGCGGAGGGGTCGATGACGGTGAGCGCGGGGAAGTAGGAGCGGAAGAAGCCGCGGTCGCGGGTGAGGAGTCGGTCGGCGGCGAGCTGCGCGTGGGCACCGATCAGGAAGTCCGCGATCACCCGCTCGCGGCTTCCTCCGCGCTGACGGTACTCGCGCTGGACGACGCCCGCCTCGATGGAGCTGAACACGGTTGGTGCCGAGAAGTCGACCTCCAGCTCCCCGAGGGCGTGGCCCGCTGCTTGACGGCTGTCGAAGTGGGCGCCTACCTCAGCCCAGACGACGTCGCAGGCGATGAGGCTGCCCTCGCGCATCGCGTCGCGCAGGGCCAGCGCCGAGGCAGGGCCGAAGGAGGGGTCGGGCTGGAAGACGTCCAGGAGGACGTTCGTGTCCACGGCGGAGATCACAGGCTGTCGGGCTCACCGCGCAGCGCCGAGATGACGTCATCGGTGGAGCCCTCCCGCCCGAGGATGCCGTAGACGGCATCCACCGGATCGCGCCGCGCGCTCTTGGTCGCGACGAGTCGGCCTTCGTCGGCCGAGAATTCGAGGACCTGACCGGGTCTGATGCCGAGCCGGTCCCGGATCCCCTTGGGGATGGTGATCTGACCGCGTTCGGAGACGGTGGTTTTCATACCCTCAGCGTACGGATACGTACCCTACCAGTCAACGGTCACCACCTCTTCACCCCACTGTCCGGGCACGCGCCTACGGTGCGTCGCGTGGCCGCTGTCGCTGCGCTGCGCGCTCGCCCCGCTGCCCCACCAGCGCACCTTGAGCGCCTGCTGGTGCCCCTCGCCGATGGGGCGACGACGACCGTCCATGTCGCCCAGCACGCGCTCGCGCAGACCTCGGTGCGGGTCGTGCGGCTCCACCCGCCGCGGCCGCTGGCGGCCTGGTGCGCGGCGCGGGGCGTCGACGAGGCGATCGTCGGCGGCTTCTTCGTGCGCGCCGACGGTGCCGCGCTGGGCGACGTGCGCACGCGCGGCATCGCGCGCCCGAGCGTGCCCTTCGCCGCGCCGTGGGGCGCGGTGCGCGCCTGCGTGCAGGCCCACCGCGGCCGGGTCACGATCGCCCGTCGCCACGAGCTGGACGTCGCGCCGAGCGGGGAGCTGCTGCAGGCCGGGCCGCTGCTCGTGCAGGACGGCCGGCCGGTGACCCGCGACGGGGAGGACCCCGAGGGCTTCTCGGCCGCCGCGCACCAGTTCGACTCCGACATCACCGCCGGGCGCCATCCGCGCGCTGCGCTCGCCCTGGCCGGGGACTGCCTGCTCGCGGTGGCCTGCGACGGGCGCACGGCCAGCGACGCCGGCCTGACCCTGGGCGAGCTGTCGCGGCTGCTCGTGGCCCTGGGCGCCGACCACGCGCTGAACCTCGACGGCGGCGGCTCCACCTCGCTGGTGGCCGGCGGCGCGCTGGTCAACATGCCGCGCGAGGGCCACGGGACGCCGATCGCGGGCGGGCGCCCCGTCGTGACGGCGCTCATGTTCACGCCGCGCTGAGGCCGGCGGTGGCCCCCGGAGAAATCGTGATGGCCCTCCGGGCGGCGCCCGCGTTCACACCACCTTCACCGCACACGCCACAATCCCCGGCGTGCCCGGCCGCGTGCTCTGTGCCCTGCAGTTCTTCCCCCGGGGCGGGTCGGCGCACGTCGCCCGTGCCCTGGCCGCCGGCCTGGCCGACCACGGCTGGGAGGTCACCGTCCTCTCGGGATCGCGCTGCGACCTCGACGGCCACGGCGACGCGCACCGCTTCTACGCGGGGCTCGACGTGCGCGCTGTCGACTTCGCGCCCGCGCTGGCCGCCCCCGACCCGATGGATCCCCCCGGCGGCGCCGCACCCATGCACCCCTCCTACGAGGACCGCCCCGGCGCGCCCGACCGCGTCTGCGCCGCCTTGGACGACGCCGCCTACGAGCGCCAGGTCGCTGCCTGGGCCGCCGCACTGCTCGATGCGGGCGTCGAGGACGCCGACGTGCTCCACCTCCACCACCTCACGCCGATCCACGAGGCCGCCGCCCGGGTCGCGCCCGCCACGCCGGTCGTCGGGCATCTGCACGGCACCGAGCTGCTCATGCTCGAGGCCATCGCCGACGGGCCGCCGCCCGGCTGGCCGCACGCCGCGGCCTGGCTGGAGCGCATGCGCACGTGGGCGCAGCGCTGCGCGGCCATCGTGGTCATCTCGCCCGGCCAGGTGGCCCGCGCGGCCGGGCTGCTGGGCATCGACCCCCGTCGCTGCGTGCACGTGCCCAACGGGTTCGACCCCGCCGTCATGCGCCGGGTGGACGTCGACCGCGCCGCCCATTGGCGCCGGTGGCTGGCGGACGAGCCGCGCGGCTGGGCGCCGGGCGAGGGGACGGGCAGCGTGCGCTATGACCCCGAGCAGCTCGACGCGCTGCTGCGCGGGCCGGTGCTCCTGGCCGTTGGGCGGTTCACTGCCGTCAAGCGCCTGTCGCTGCTCGTCGAGGCCTTCGCGCTGGCGCGCCGGGAGGCGCCCGGTGCGCTGGTGCTCCTGGGCGGCCACCCCGGGGAGTGGGAGGGCGAGCACCCGCTGGAGGCGATCGAGCGCACCGGCGCCCCCGACGTGTTCCTGGCCGGCTGGCACGATCACGACGCCCTGGCCGCCTTCCTCTCCGCCGCCGACGCCCAGGTGCTGGCCTCGGTGCGCGAGCAGTTCGGCGCCGTGCTCGTGGAGGGCATGGCCTGCGCGCTGCCCGCGGTGGCCGTGAACCGCTTCGGCCCCGCGGAGATCGTGCAGGACGGCGTCACGGGCTGGCTGGTGGAGCCCGACGACCGCGACGGCCTCGCCGCCGCGCTGGTGGAGGTCCTGCGCGACCCGGCCGCCCGCGCCAGCCGGGGTGCCGCCGCGCGCGAGACCGCGCGGGCGCGCTACGGCTGGCCGGCGCTGACCGAGCGCCTGGCTGGCGTTCTGGAGGCCGCCGCCACCGCGCGGGCCGCGGTCTGAGCGCCGGTGCGCCAGCCGTGCGCACGAGCCGTTGCAGGGTGTCGTAACCCAGCGCATCCGGGGGGTGCCCCAACGGGGGCGACGAACCGAGCAGGCCAACCCCCGACGACGCAGGAGATCCGATGCGCCGACGCTCGATGCTGCTCGCCCTCGGTGCGCTGGCCGTCACCCCGGCCACCGCCCAGGCACAAGACACGATCACCGTTGCACCCGGCGACACCCTCTGGGGCATCGCCCGGGCCAACGGCCGCGCACCGGCCGACGTAGCCACGGCCAACGGTCTGCTGCCCGACGCCCGGGTCATCGCCGGGAGCACGATCACGCTGCCCGACGACACCGCGCCCGTGGCGGAGGGGGCCGCAGCGCCCGCGGTCGCCACGCAGATCGACGGCGCCCCCGAGGCGCAGGCCCCCGGCGCCATGGGTGCCTACACCGTTCAGCCCGGCGACACGCTGAGCGCCCTCGCCGCCCAGTATGGGTCGACCGTCGAGGCCCTTGTCGCCATGAACGGCCTCGGCGCCGCGGCGCCGCTGGTCTCGGGGACCGCGATCAAGCTGCCCACCGGCGCCCAGGGTGGGCCGGGCGACGCCCGGGCCGAGCCCGAGCCGGCCACGGAGGTCGTCGAGGGCACTTCCCCCGCGCCGACCGGCGGGTCGGTCAGCGCCGACCAGATCGCGCAGATCGCCAACCAGCACGGCGTGCCACCCGGCCTGGCCACGGCGATCGCCTACCAGGAGAGCGGGTTCAACAACGCCGTGGTCTCCTCGGCCAACGCGCGCGGGGTCATGCAGGTCATGCCCGGTACGTGGACCTGGGTGCAGGGCAACCTGGCCCGGCGCACGCTGGACCCCGACGCGCCGCTGGACAACGTCCACGCGGGCGTGCTCTACCTCAAGCGCATGCTGGACATGGCCGGCGGCGACCCGTCACTGGCGGCCGCCGGCTATTACCAGGGCATGGCCTCGGTGCGCCGCATCGGCATGTACGACGACACCCAGCGCTACGTGGCCAACGTGCTCGCGCTGCGCTCCCGTTTCACCGGGGCCGCCTCCGGCGGCACCGGTACAGGCGGGGGCTGAGCGGCTGCGAGCTGGCCGCAGGCGGCGGCGATGTCCGCTCCCCGGGTGAGGCGCACGGTGGCGCGCAGGCCATGCTCCTCCAGCACCGCCCTGAAGGCGTCGATCGCTCCGCGCCCCGAGCCGTCGAAGGCCCCCGTGGGGTTGTAGGGGATGAGGTTGACCTTGAAGGCCCGCGGGTCGAGCACGTCGACCAGCGCCAGGGCCTGCTCGTGGCGGTCGTTGACCCCGGCGAGCATCACGTACTCGATGAAGACGGTGCGCCGGGTGACCTCGAAGTACGCGCGGCACGCGGCCAGCACGTCGGCCAGCGGGTAGCGCTCGTTGACCGGCATGAGCTGCGTGCGCAGCGCGTCGTCGGCGGCGTGCAGGGAGAGGGCCAGGCGCAGCGGCATGCCGGCCCCGGTGAGGCGCTCTATGCCCGGGATCCACCCCACCGTGGAGATCGCCGTGCGCCGGTGGGTGACCCCCGTGGCGGGCAGCCGCCGGCACGCCGCGAGCACGGCGTCGAGGTTCATCATCGGCTCGCCCATGCCCATGAACACGACGTGGTCGATCGCCTCGAGGCGGCGGAAGTGCAGCGCCTGGTCGAGAACCTCCGACGTCGTGAGGTTGCGCCCGAAGCGCATCGTGCCCGTCGCGCAGAAGGTGCAGGTCAGCGGGCAGCCCGACTGGGAGGACAGGCACACCGAGCGCCGCCCGTCGCGGTAGCGCATGAGCACCGCCTCGACGGCACGGCCATCGCCGGCGTGGAAGAGCGTCTTGACCGTGCCGTCGCGCGAGCGCGCCTCGCTCTGGACGGTCAGCGTTGAGAAGGGCACCTCGAGGGCCAGTCGCTCACGCAGGCCCCGCGGGAGGTTGGTCATCACGTCGTAGCCGGCCGCCCCGCGCGCGGTCCACTCCCAGACCTGGCGGGCGCGGTAGGCCGGCTCGCCGGCGTCGCGCAGCGTGGTCTCGAGGAGCTCGAGGTCCATGGAGGCGAGGCTAGTGGCGCGGCGCCGGGCCTCGGCCCCCGGGCCAACTCGCGCCAGTCGCCGCGCCGGCCGGGATCGCCCGCCGGCTCCCGATTGCGCCGGCTCGTACCCTCCACCCGCGTGCGCCTGGCCAAGTTCCTCGCCCACGCCGGGGTGGCCTCACGGCGGGCCGCGGAGGATGTGGTTCGGGCCGGGCGGGTGACGGTCGGCGGGGAGGTGATCACCGACCCGGCGCGTGATGTCGACGCAACCAGCGGCGTCGCGGTGGACGGCCGCATGCTGGAGGGCCCCGAGGAGCGCGTGGTCGTGGCGCTCAACAAGCCGTCGGGCGTGGTATCGACCGCCCGCGACACCCATGGGCGGCGCACAGTCGTGGACCTGGTCGACCTTCCCGGGGCGCGGCTGTACCCGGTCGGGCGGCTGGACGTCGACACCACCGGGCTGCTCCTGCTGACCAACGACGGAGAGCTCGCCGAGCGCCTGCTCCATCCCCGCTACGAGCTGCCTCGCACCTACCGCGCGCGGGTGGCCGGGGGGCGGCTGAGCCCGCGCGCCCTGCGCGCGCTACGTGAGGGGGTCGAACTGGAGGACGGGCGCACCGCTCCCGCGGGGGTGCGCGAGGTGCGCGCGGGCCTGCTGGAGCTCACCCTGCGCGAGGGGCGCAAGCGCCAGGTCAAGCGCATGTGCGACGCGGTCGGCCACTCCGTGCAGGCGCTGGAGCGAACCCGCTTCGGCCCGTTGGACCTTCGCGGGCTCGCCTCCGGGCGCTGGCGCCGTCTCACGCCTGCCGAGGTCGAGCGCCTGCGAGCATGAGGGCATGCGCCTGTTCGCCCTGCGCGGAGCCACCGACGTCGTCGCCGACGAGCGCGAGGCCATCCTCGACGCGACCGCCACGCTGCTGCGCGAGATCCTCGAGCGCAACGCCCTGCGCCCGGACGACGTGGTCAGCGCCCTCTTCACCGTCACCGGTGACCTGACGGCCGAGTTCCCCGCCGTGGCCGCGCGGGAGAACGGCTTCAGCGCCGTGCCGCTGCTCTGTGCGCGGGAGATCGAGGTCCCCGGCGCCATGCCCCGCGTCGTGCGCGTGCTCATGCACTACCACGCGCCCGAGGAGCACCGCCCCCAGCACGTCTACCTGGGCGAGGCGCGGCGGCTGCGCCTGGACCTGGAGGGGGCCCAGTAACGTCGTCGGAGGTCCTCGCTTGCGATGACCGCAGACGAAACCCTCATGGAGTTCTCCCAGCGCATCGCACGCCTGCCCCGCTACCCGGTCGCCGGCGGCTATGCGCTGCCCGACGACGTCGCGATGCTGGCCTCCAACGAGACGCCCTTCGGGCCGGTGCCACAGGCGCTAGAGGCGGTCCAGCGCGCGACGATGACCGCCCATCGCTACCCCGACCCCTCCAACGCCCGCCTGCGCGCCGCGCTGAGCGACCGCACCGGGGTGCCCTCGAGCCGGATCGCCATCGGCAACGGGTCGTGCGACGTGCTGCTCGCGGCGGGGGAGGCGTTGCTGGAGCCCGGCGCCGAGCTGGTGCACGCCTGGCCGTCGTTCAGCGTCTACCCGCACCTCGCGGCGGCCTCGGGGGCCACGGCGATCACCGTGCCGCTGGACGCCGAGCACGGCCACGACCTGGACGCCATGGCCGGCGAGGTCACCGTGGCCACGCGTCTGGTGATCGTCTGCAACCCCAACAACCCCACCTCGACCGCCCTGCCCGCCGCGCAGGTCGCCGCCTTCGTGGCCGACCTCCCGCGCCACGTCGTGGTGATCCTCGACGAGGCCTACTGCGAGTTCAACGTCCTCGACGACCCCGACACGACCATCGACCTCCTGGACAACCACCCGAACCTCGTGCTCCTGCGCACCTTCTCCAAGGTCTACGGCCTGGCCGGCCTGCGCGTGGGCTACGGGCTGTGTGGCAGCGAGGGGATGGTCCAGGCGCTCGACCAGGTCCGCCAACCCTTCTTCTGCAACGTCGCCGCGCAGGCGGCGGCAGCCGAGGCGCTGCGCCACCAGGACACCGTGGCGCAGCGCGTCGAGCGCACCGTGATGGCTCGTGTCGAGGTGGAGGAGGGCCTGCGCGCACTGGGTCTCGACCCGGCGCGGTCGCAGGCCAACTTCGCGTGGTTCGACGTGGACCGCGACCCCGAGCGCGCCGCGCAGCTCGAGCCCGAGGTGGTCGTCGGCCTGCGCGACCGCGGGGTCCTGGTGCGCGCCGGGACCGCCCTGGGCCGCGATGGCGCGCTGCGCGTCACCTACGGCACCGAGGCCGAGAACACCCGCTTCCTCGACGCCCTGCGCGCGGTCCTCTAAGCTGAATCACGCATGGACCGTCTCGCGAGCAGCCGCTGGTATCTCCCGCTGTTCGCCGCCTGGCGATTTAGCTAGGCGCTCGGCTCCTCGCCCGCTGCACCTCTTTCATGCCGAGCGTCGCAGGACCGCAGTTCTCCGTACTGTCCTCGCAGGCGTTTTCGAAAGGATCTCGTAGCGTGACCACCGAGAAGAAGCCATGTCCGTGACCGACGTGCGCCGACACGATGGCGTCCGCGACCGGCGCATCGCACGCGTCGTGCCGCTGACCACCCCCGCGCGGATCCTCGAGCGCCTCCCGCTCGCCGACGAGCAGGCCGAGCAGGTCGTCAGCCATCGCGAGCAGACCACCGCCATCCTCGAGGGCGTCGACGACCGCCTGCTCGTCGTCGTGGGTCCGTGCAGCGTCCACGACGCCGAGGCGGCCCTCGAGTACGCGCGCCGGCTGAGCGCCAGGGCGCGGGAGCTCGCCACCGACCTGTTCGTGGCCATGCGCGTCTACTTCGAGAAGCCCCGGACCACGACGGGGTGGAAGGGCTTGATCAACGATCCTCACCTCGACGGCACCTTCGACGTCGACACCGGCCTGTCGACCGCCCGCGAGCTGCTGCTCGAGGTCCTCGCCCTCGGCCTCCCGGTCGGCGTCGAGTGGCTGGACCCGATCACGCCCCAGTACATCTCCGACACGGTCGCGTGGGGCGCGATCGGCGCGCGGACGACCGAGAGCCAGACCCACCGCCAGCTCGGGTCGGGCCTGTCGATGCCGGTGGGCTTCAAGAACCGCACCGACGGAAACGTGCAGGTGGCCGTCGACGCCGTGCGCGCCGCGGCGGCCCAGCACGCCTTCGCGGGCGTCGACGCCCGGGGGGTCCCCGCGATCCTGCACACGAGCGGCAACCCGGACGGCCACGTGATCCTCCGCGGCGGCGGCGCGCCGAACCACGACGCCGACGGCGTCGCCTCGGCACTGGAGAGGCTGCGCAGCGCTGGCCTGCCCGAGCGCCTGGTCGTCGACGCGTCGCACGGCAACAGCGGCAAGAACCATGAGCGCCAGCCGGCGGTGGCCGCGGAGATCGGCGCCCAGGTCGCGGCCGGCAACCGGGCCATCGTCGGCGTGATGCTCGAGTCCTTCCTCGTCGCCGGCTGTCAGGATCTCGAGGCCGGAGGGCCGCTGACCTACGGGCAGTCGATCACCGACGCGTGCATGGACTGGGACGCGACGGTCGGCGTGCTGGACGGGCTCGCCGGTGCGGTGCGGGGTCGGCGCGCGGCCGCGTGAGGGTCGCGGTCGTCGGCGCCGGGCTCATCGGCGGCTCGGTGGCGCTGGCCGCGAGTGCCCGCCTCGGCGCGCACGTGAGCGCCTACGACCCCGACGAGGGGGCGCGGGAGGCGGCGGCGAGGCGGTTCGCCGCGCCGTCGGCGGGCGACGAGGGCTCGCCGTCCTTCTCCGCCGTACCCTCGGTGCACGCCAGCCTCCGGGAGGCCCTCGACGGCGCCGACGCGGCGGTGGTCGCCGCCCCGCTGGGCGTCCTGGACGGGGCGCTGGGCGCGACGCTGACCGCCGCAGGCCCCGATTGCCTGGTCACCGATGTGGGCTCCACCAAGCGCGCGCTGGTGGCTGCCCACGACGACTCCCGCTACGTCGGTGGCCACCCGCTGGCCGGAGCGGAGTCCGCGGGGATCGGCGCCGCCCGGGAGAGCCTGTTCGCCGACGCCACCTGGTACCTCACGCCCACCGCCCGCACGCGGGGGACGCTGCTGGAGCGCGCCCACCGGCTGGTCAGCGGCCTGGGCGCCCATCCGGTGACCATCGACGCCGCCACCCACGACCGCCTCGTGGCGACCGTCTCCCACCTGCCCCACGTGCTGGCCAACGTGCTGGTGGGCCAGGCCGCGCGTGCTGCCGGCGAGGAGCACAGCCTGCCCGCCACCGGGCCCTCCTTCCGCGACACGACGCGCGTGGCGGGGGCCAACCCGGCCTTGTGGCCCGACATCTACCTGGCCAACGCCGACGCCCTGGTGGAGGCCATCGATGAGGCCGTTGCGGCGCTGGCCGACGCTCGCAAGCGCCTCACCGAGGGCGACCGTCCGGCGCTGGAGGCGTGGCAGGAGGAGGCCGCCGCACAGCGCCGCGCCCTGCTGGAGGCGGGCGCCTTCGGCGGACCGACAGCGCTGCTGCGCGTCGCCGTGCCCAACCGCCCGGGGGTCATCGCCGAACTGGCCCTCACCCTGGGGCGCGGAGGCGTCAACATCTCGGACATGTCGCTCAGCCCCTCGCCCGACGGTCGCAACGGCGTGGTGACCCTCTGGGTCGCAGCGGCCACGGCCGACCGGGCGGCGAGGCTGCTCGCCGACGGCGGCCAGCCGGTCACCACGTGAACACCCGTTTCGAGCCCTCCGGGCGGCTGCGCGGCGAGATCACGGCGCCGCCGGACAAGTCGGTCTCCCACCGCGCCGCGCTGCTGGCGGCGATGCACGACCAGCCCGTGCGCGTGACCAACTACCTGCGCGCGGCCGACACCACGAGCACCCTTGACGCCCTTCGTGCGCTGGGGGCGCTGGTGGAGGTCCACGAGGAGGGCGACGTGGTGGTGCGCGGCAGCGGCCTGCGTGAGGCGCGCGAGGCCGATGGGTCCATAGACGTGGGCAACGCGGGCACGCTGATGCGCCTGCTGCCCGGCTGGCTGGCCTCCCAGGCGGGGCGGACCTACACACTGGACGGCGATGCGTCCATCCGTCGCCGCCCGGTCGACCGGGTGGTCGAGCCGCTGGAGCGCATGGGCGCGCGCATCGAGGCCACCGACGGGCGCTATCCGCCCTTCACCGTCCACGGGGTGCGCCTGCGCTCGATCGCCTACGACCTCCCCGTGGCCAGCGCCCAGGTCAAGTCGTGCGTGCTGCTGGCCGGCCTGGCCGCCGACGGGGTCACCACCGTGACCGAGCCGGCGCCCAGCCGCGACCACACCGAGCGCCTGCTGCGCGCCGCGGCCGTGTCGGTGCACCGCGACGGGCGTCAGGTGACGGTCACCAACTGCGACGAGCTCGAGCTGGAGTCGGTGCGCGTGCCCGGCGACGCCTCCTCGGCGGCCTTCATGGTGGCCGCCGCGGCGATCGTGCCCCGCTCGAAGATCGTGGTGCGCGACGTGGGCGTCAACTGGACGCGCACCGGCTTCCTGCGCATCGCTGCGCGCATGGGCGCCGTCGTGGTCGGCGAGCTCGAGGAGCCGGTGGGCGACGACATCCCCACCGCGGAGCCCGTCAGCGAGCTCGACGTGCGTACGGCGCCATTGGCGGGCACGGTGGTCGAGGCCGACGAGGTGCCGCTGGCCATCGACGAGCTGCCCCTCGTCGCGCTGCTGGGCTGCTTCGCAGAGGGCGAGACCGTCGTGCGGGGCGCCGCCGAGCTGCGCGTCAAGGAGTCCGACCGCATCGCCGGGGTGGTGGAGGGCCTGCGCGGCCTGGGAGCGAGCATCGAGGCCACGGACGACGGCTTCGCGGTCACCGGCACCGGCGGCCTGCGCGGCGGCACGCTGGACGCACGCGGGGACCACCGCCTGGCCATGGCCGGCGCGATCGCCGGCCTCGCCTCCCGCGAGGGCGTCGAGGTCGTGGGGATGGAGGCGGCCGCGGTCTCCTATCCGAGGTTCACCGAGGATCTCTCGAGGCTGGTGGCGCGGTAGTCGCCTTCCGAAGGTCGTCGGCTAGGGGTTAGGGTTCGGGAATCATCAACTGCGGTTTGTGGCGAAGTGGTCAAGGGTCGGGTCCGTTGTGCTGGTGGGGCGTGATGAGGTAGTTCCATTCGGGGTGCCAGTCGCGGCGGGCGATCTTGACGTCGGTGAGCTGTTGGTCGGTGGCGGTGATCTTCTTGGGTATTCGTGTTCGTCGAGGCGGGCGTAGACCTTCAGGCCGGTCGTGGTCGTGGTCGCCGCGATCAGGTCGACGATCACCTCGTAGCTGGTCAGCGGCCGTCCGCGCCAGTTCTGGCCGATGTGCGAGAACAGGCGGTGTTCGATCTGGTTCCACTTGCTGGTGCCGGGCGGGAAGTGGCAGACCTCGATCTATAGGCCCGTGTCGTCGGCCAGCTGCTGCAGCTCGACCTTGAACAGGCGTGTGCGGTTGCCGTTGGAGCCGCCGCAGTCGGCGGTGATCGTCAGCTGAGTGGCGTCGGGGTAGCGCTCGCGGCCGAGGTGCTGCCACCAGGCGCGGATGCTGGCGACCGAGAACTGGGCGGTGTCGGCGCTGATCCCGACCGACACGAACGCCTCGTTGCCGGCAAGGTCGTAGATCCCGTAGGGCACGGCCTTGCCGAGCTTCTTGTCGGGGAAGTCGTGCGTGTTGACCTCGACCGGCCTGCCGCCGGGCTCGTACTCGCGCCCGATCGCCTTGTAGGTGCCGACGAGCTCCTTCTTTTTGGTGTCGACGCTGATCACCGGCTGGCCCGCGGCGATCGCCGTCCGGGCGGTCTGGTCGATGTGCTCGAACTGCCGGTCGCGGTCGGGATGATCGCTGCCCTCGCGCGTCTTGCGGTTGGCCTGCAGCCGGTAGCCCAGTCCGCGCAGCAGCTTGCCGACGGTGTGATCAGACACCTGATGGCCCATCTCGCCCAGCGCCCCGGGTGGTTTGCGTCTGACTCAACTCAATGCGACAGATAGGGGAGTTGATTAGCCCGCATCTGGCAGGGTCTTCGGCTCTTCGAGGAGGAGTGCTGGATGACCGAGCAAGGATCACAGGGCGGGGGCCGTCGTCGCAAGCGGTTTCTGTCGCCGTCGCAGAAGTATGAGATCTGGATCGGCTTGCTGCGTGGCGAGGCCACGATCAGCGAGGCCGCCGACCGCGCGGGCGTCGATCGCTCGACGGTGATGAAGCTGCGCCAGGTCGCCAAGGCGGGCGCGCTGGAGGCGCTGGCCTCGTCGCGCCCCGGCGTCAAGGCCGGCGGCGTCGATCGTGAGCTGGCAGCTGCCCGATCGCCCGGCTGTCCGAGGCGCTCAAGGAGATGGGCGTGCGGTTGATGCTCGCGGAGGGAAAAGGGCGTTGGGACTGAGTGGCCGCATCCCTCGTCGCGTCGCGCGGCCACCAAGGCGGGCGTGCTGGAGCTCATCGAAGAGGCCACAGCGGCGGGCTGGGGGCACCGCCGCGCCTGCGCCTACCTCGAGCTGGGTGAGGCCAGGGCGTGGCGCTGGCATCAGCGCCGCGCAGACGGCACCCTGGCCGACCTTGGGCCCGGCGGGCATGCGGTGCACGGCCTGTTGGCCTGCGAGCAGGACGCGATCATCGCGCTGTTCGAGGCGTGGGGCGAGATCGACCGCTCGCATCGCAAGCTCGCTCACCGCGGCTCCTACCAAGGGCTGGTGTGGGTCTCGCCGGCCACGGTCCGCCGCGTTCTGGCTGCTCACGGCCTCATTCTGCGTCGGCCCCGGCGGGCCGGGCGATCGCAGCGCCGCCCGTTTCCCGACTGGGCCGACTACGAGCCCAACTCGATCTGGATCTATGACACGACGCGCTTCACCGCCTGCCCCCGCGTCGCGGTGATCACCGTCATGGACCTCGTGACGCGCAAGTGGATCTGCGAGGTCGTCTCGGGCGAGGAGACCACCACCCAGGTCCAGGTCGCCTTCACCGACGCGCTGGCGATCGAGGGGCTGCTCGAGCACGTCGAGGCCCGTCAGGACGCCCTGGCCGACCCCACCCTCGACCATCCCGCCCGCCCGCTGCTGCTGGCCGTCAGCGACAACGGGCCCCAGATGACCTCGGGGTCCACGCGCGAGTTCATGGCCATGTGCGCGATCGCCCAGCACTTCGGGCGACCGGGCACCCCGACCGACCAGGCCTGGATCGAGAGCCTGTTCAGCCACATCAAGGCCGACTGGCCCCACCTCGAAGCGATCGCCGACCCCGCCGTCCTGCGCGCCGAGCTGGCCATCGTCCGCATCGAGTACAACACCGTGCGCCTACACGCCGGAATCGGCTACGTCACCCCCGACGACGAACACCAAGGCCGCGGACCCCAGATCCGTCGAACACGCCGCGCCGGCCTCTACCGCGCCCGCCGACGCCGAATCGCCTACCATCGCAAGCAGCGCGACCAACACCAACCGCCGGGGGCCCGCTGATGCGGGCTAATCAACTCCCCGATCTGTCGCGTTGAGTCAGACACACCTCACCGGCAAGGTGCGCCAGGCTCTTGGACGTCCAGCGCAACAGCGACTCGGGATCACCGCGCGTGGCCGGGTCCACCAGCCGCTCCAGGTCGGCCACGATCGTTGGATCGGTCTGCGTCAGCGGCCGCCGGCCGCCCCCAGCACGCCTGACGCGGCCGCTTGCGGGCGTTCGTCGCTCTCAAGCTCAGCCAGCCCGCGACGTACCGTATCCTCGCCAATCCCCGTCGCCCGCGCGATCGCCACAACGCCCCCCGGCCCGTGCGAGCGCGCCTCCGCCGCCGCCCACAAACGCCGCCGCCGCTTGTCGCACTCCGGCCCAAACGCCGCCAGCGCTCGCCGATCCTCGCCTGCGCCAGCCGCGCCGAGATCTCCCGCAGCCTCGCTGGCTCCTCGCTCACGATCCCCGGATTCGCCGCCCGAGCTGGCAGTCCTCTACATAACCACCGCAAACCACGCAGTTGATGATTCACGAACCCTTACGCCGATCTCCGCGTTGGCTTGGCGGGCTCGCCGATAGACGGCATTTGCGGTGTCGGCGTAGTGCAAGACGGGGGGCGGCCCAAGGAAGGGCGCCGGACGGGAGCGGCCGTCGCGACCGGGGTGGTCCGGCGGGGGCCGCTCCCGCAGCGAACCGAGCAGATCTTCGCCTGGCGGAGGTGGCCGATCCACGAGACCTGGCGCACCGACGTTGCTCCAGTAGTCGACATCGACGTCCTGTAACGCGAAGCGATACGCTGCCGGCGAGTGGGGTTCAGAGGGGGCGGGTAGTTACAGGACCGCGACGTCCGCCCTCGGCCTCGACAGGGGAGCGTGGTCGATGAGGACGAAAGACGCGGAGACGCTGGCGGAAGTACAGCGGCGGAGCTATGCCAACGCACATCCTCCTCGCACCACATGGCCGGAGGAAAGCGCGCTCGATGCCGTCGGTCTCCAGTCGTTTCTCGAGCGCGTTCGCTACGCGGTCCTCGCTACCGGGCGGTCCGACGGCCGGCCCTTGGCAGCACCGGTCGGGTTCCTCGTGGAAGACGGCGGCTTCTGGGTCGCCACCGTTCGCGGCGCCCGGCTGCGGAACGTCCGTGCGCTTCCGTGGGCGTCGCTTGTCGTCATGGAGGACGTGACAGCCGGCGGTGACGAGACGCGCACCCATACCGCAGTCACGGTTGAGGGGCCGGTGCGAATCCACGAGGATGAAGCACTGGACACAGTTCGAGGCTGCCTCGAGCGCCGCTGGCGCGAGCGCTATTACGATCCGCCCGACTGGGCGGTCGCCTTACTCGAGATAGGGCCCGAGCGGCTCTTCTCCTACTCCACGAGCGGGTAGGCCATAGCTCCTGCGCCCGATCTTGTTATAGCTGCGCCAGCCCGTCGGTGTGCACGGGTGGCCCCCGGCGCAACGGTCTGGTAGCGAACGTCTGCAGGGTGGGGCCCGAGGCGTCGGCCACCGCCGCCAAGCGCAGGCGTCCCGAGCCGCCCCCGCGGACCTCGATGGCCGCGGCCACGAGCGTCTTCCGCCGGGTTCAGGGCCGTTCTGGCCCGGTTCGACGCCGCCAATCCAGCACTCGTCGACCTCGATCTGGTCGGGCAGGTGCTCTCGCTCGGAAGCGGCCATCGCGCGGCGCACCTTCTGCAAGATCGGCCACGGGGGTCTCATAGCGGGACTGCCCAATCTGGCGTCTCCCTTTCCGCGCTTCTCGGGGGCCGTCTCCGGCCCCACGTCAGCGCGGATCGACGGTGGGTCAGGGGTTGCTGGTGTAGGCGCTGACGGGAACGCCGAGCAGGTCCAGTAGCTGCGCTTGTAGCGGTGTGAGCTGCGGTTCGAAGGTCTGCACTGCTTGGCCGTCACGGATCAGGTGGTGGCGTTGGAGCGGGGCGAGGTGGTCGAAGATGCGGACTGCGGTCGGCGCGGTGCAGGCGCGGTCTTCGGGGTAGAGCGGGAGCTGCGTGATCTGCTCGCGGTTCATCGCGTTGCGCAGCTGGCGCTCGATCAGGCAGCAGCACAGCAGCGCGATGAACTCGCTGGCCAGCAGCCGGCCGCGTTGGGCCCACGAGCACAGCAGCGGCTGGTAGGCCAGCTGGCCCTGATAGTTGACCCCGGTGCCCTTCTTCTGGCGCCCATAGACCTCCACGCCGGTGGAGTCGAAGTCCAGCGTCACCGGCCCATCCGGGGCGCGGCCGATCTGGGCGTCCATCGCGTTGGCACAGCGCGCGAACGCCGCTTCGGCCGCGCGCAGATGCGTGGGCCGATAGCGCTGGGCGAGCTGGCACGCCGTCGACGCTGCCGGCACCTCGCCCACCGCGCGCAGCTCGGCGCCCGCCTGGTCGCCACGCAGGCGCTCGAGGTCGAGCATCGAGTCCCCACCACACAGCATCGACTCCGCGACCGTGACCAGCAGCTGACCCGGCGAGCAGCCCCGGGCGCGCTGCTTGACCGCCTCCAGACCGCCGACCCTGGCGGCGGTCTCGATCGCGCGATCCAGCGCCGGTATGAGCTCCAAGCGGCGCGCCAACTCACCGACCACCGCCGAACCGCCAACGGCGTGAGCGTCTCGTCGTCGGCGACGACCTCGATGCGCGGCGCCCGACCCAACCGACCCCGGCCGACCGCGCTTCGCACGTCGCTTGACCTTGGCCTCCGACTTCACTGACACGGTGCGCCTCCTCGATCGCCTGCAAACCCGACGAGACACACGCTGCCAACCGGCCCGGACAGACCAACAACCCCCGCCGCAGACGGCTTACTCAGGAATCACGGTCTGACCCGAATTCTGACTTTCGAGCGCTGGGCGTCAACTTCGACGAGAGTACCGACGCCTATGCGCTGTGTGAGGTCATGTGGGATGAGCGCCGAGGCGGTGGAGCAGGGGCCCGGCACCGACACGGCCTTGACGCCAGGTGCCAGGTTGGTAAGATCGCGTTTGCCCTTGGCCAACGACAAAGCACGAGAGGAGGTGAGCTAAATCGTGACATGGTCGCGTCAGTGGCAGCGGGCTAGGGACGAGCGGATTACCCCGGCTCTTCGCATGCCCGCCACCAAGTGGTAGTACGTTGAGCGAGCTAGTTTCGGTGGGCGCATGGGCGCGTGGGGAGGCCTTGAGCTTCGGCATTGCGTCCTTGCGCCGCCGACTTAACGCGCGTCTCCGAAGCCGTTTATGGCAGCGCTTTGTCTCGCTGTCATAACGTGCCGAACCCGAGGGCATCTGGAAGCGGAAATAGCGATGGGAAGCGGCAATCGCGATGATCGAGCCGTTCCCGTGATTCTGCAGTAGAAAGCTGGTTGATTTGATCACGCGCATCACTTCCTTTCTAGACGATTTCCCGGCTCCTGCAGATCTTCAACCTTCCGATACGGAGACCCACCGGCACCGGCTGGATGAACTACAACGACTCATCACAGCGAGCAGGCCGACATCGGGAGAGGTGGGAGAGCTTTGCGGCGTCGCCGCCATGCACCCTGACCCCTGGGTTCGCCGCACGGTACTGGGGAGACTCAGCCAATTTGTCGAGGTCAACGAGGACGAGGTGTCAGCCGCAGTCACGTGGCTCACCCACGATCCCGAGGATTTCGTCGCGTTTGAAGCGATCCGTCTCGCTGGCGACCTCCGCGTTCAGGGCGCGCTTCGTGACCTGTTGCTGCTCGTGGGCAGTGCGAGCGACCGGTTGAGGACTCAAGCCGGGAAGCCAGTCGGCATAGGCCACGCGATGGTCTTGAACGCCATCGTCCGAATCGTGGGGACCGACGACACCGAGGTCCTCGGCGACATCGAATCCCGACTCTTCGATGGCACCCACGAGTTCCCCACAAGCTTTGTCGAGCCATCACCCCCACCGCCGTCTGTCGCGCATCCTCAGCATGATGACTCGGGGATGTTGTTCATTCCTGAAGGAAAGGTGCGCTTCGCGGTTCCGCCGGGGCTTGCTGCACTGTCCCGCGTCTTCGATTGGTCGGATGTGCAGGAACCTTGGTCCACGGCTGTCGCGGGATTCTGGATTGATGCTCACCAAGTGACTGTGGCTGAGTACGACGAGTTTGCGGCTACGGAAGCGGCGCGGAGTCACGCGTTGTGCCATCCCAGCGAACCACCGGGCAAGCTTCATGTCAGAAACACGCTTTTGGACCTCCGATTTCAGACCCGCCACCCAGCCACAGGGGTGGACTGGTTCGAGGCCTACGCGTTTGCCGCCTGGTCTGGCAAGAGGCTTCCCACGGAGGGTGAATGGCAGCGCGCCGCCCAGGGCGACGACGATCGTGTCTTCCCATGGGGCGATGCCTTCGATCCGTCTCAGGTGCGGTGCCACTCCGACGTGCTCGGGGGCAGTCCAAGCAGCATAACCGCGTGGCGGTCCCGTCTTCTGGAGCTAAACGAAGATCTCAGCGCGACGCTGACGGTGCCAGTTGACGATGCGGGCAACGTGAGCCCTTTCGGGGTCTGCGGCATGGCGGGCAATGCGTGGGAATGGACAGCTTCTAGTTTCTTCTCGCGCAACGCCCTCGAACCAGACGTCGGCAAGAGGGACGCTTTAGACGTTGTTTATGACTGGCGCTCCTATCCGGTGATCCGTGGTGGCACGTGGAGTTCGCTCCCCGAGCTGACCTCCGTGGCCTTCCGGGGACGTGACCTGTTGACTGACCGTCATTTCGAAAACGGTTTCCGCTGCGTCTGTGACTGCCCGCGACCGGCGGACCAGCGGCCTTGGCCAGACGGATGCGTCGCGGAAGCCGTGGGACGTTCATGAAGGCGCTTGACGACGAAGTAGGGCTCGCCACCAGCGATTGCCCGAAGCTCACGATCGGAGTGTTCGACGATCCTGTGACGTGCGATCCCCACGCTGCCTACGACAGCAGCAGTAGACATGTCGTGTTGAATGTCTACGAGCCGTTAGTGCGTTACCGCCCTCGCCAAGGTGGCCTGCTCCCTTGGCTAGCCGCCAAACTGCCTACCGCGAGGACCATCACGGGCGGTGAGGTCGAGTATCGGGTGGCGATACGCGCGGATATCTGCGACCACAGCGGTCATGTGATTACTCCGACGGACGTGGTCTATTCGCTCAGGCGAACCATCGTGACCGCTCAGGGTCCTTCGGCACTCTGGCTGGAGGCACTGCTGGGTCGACGAGTGGCCGCGCCCGTCGGTAGCGACATCGCACCAGCACTCGATCGAATTCAGCTGCGTGGCTCGACCGTGGCCGTCACCTTGGCCGAGCCGTTCGCGCCGTTCATCGCGCTGCTTGCCAATTGGTCACTGGTTCTCCGTCGGGACTGGGCTGTGGCTCAAGGCGAATGGGACGGGACACCTGAAAGTCTTGAGGACTACCTGTTCCCCGAGCAGACGGCTCTTCGAGCGCGGACCAACGGGACGGGCCCCTTTAGGTTGGAGAGTTGGAACCGGCAGAAGCGCGTGGTTCGGTTCGGGCGAAACGAACGCTACTGGGGCCAACTACCGGCCGCAAAGCAGGTCGAGCTCGTCTCGGAGGATGACCGAATCGAGCGGGAAACCGCTTTCACTCGCGGGTACAGCGACGTGGCTATCTGTCAGCCCGAGTCTCTGCGACGTATACGCGACGTGCCCAATCTGCTTCTCGAGGAGGACCCAGATGAGTGGCATGTGAATCCCTTGGGCTTTTTGACATACAAGCTGAACAAGCAATGCGAAGCGGTGGGGTCTGCCCGCTTCGATGGCCAGGGAATGCGTCCGGATACTCTGTCGGACCGCGACTTTCGCCTCGCTCTCGCTTTCTGCTTCGACCATGGCTCGTTCTGTGAGGAGGCCCTGTGCGGTCCAGGAATTGAACACTATGGCCCGTTCCCACGCCCCTCGCTGGCTGACGGCCCTGTGCCCGAGTTCTGCTTCGATCTCGACAGAGCGCGTTTCCACTTGGCCAGAGCGTGGAATGGCGACGTTACGAGGGGCGGCGTGAGGCTTGTCGCCTACACCCACGCTGGGAACTACGCCAGGATGCGCGCCGCACAGATTCACGCCGCGGGCTTCAGCTCGCTTTTCCCAGACTGTCGTATGACTGTTCGGGCGCTACCGCTAGGCAGGCTAGTGTCTTTGCTGTACGCAGCCCGCTGTCCTATAGCGTGGATTGGCTGGGACGCTGACTACCCAGATCCCTACACCTTCGCATCTCAACTTCTCGCAGAAGATTCGCTGCTGCCTGCCAAACTCGGCCTTCGCCTTCCGGGCGCCAATCGGTTGGTCAGTGAAGCGCGCCACGCCGAGTCTGCCGTGCAAGCACACCGCTGCTATCGCGAGCTCGCCGCACTGGCGATCCACCACCAAACCCACCTGTTCGTACCTGGTAAGGTAAGTTACCTCAACTACCGTGACAGGTGGCAGGGCGGACGGTGCCTAGGCGGCGTCGCCAACGTTTTCGACTTCGCAAGCTTCCGCATCCGTCACCACGCGGTCGCACCGTGAGCGACTGGCAGCCTCGGACGGTCAAGGACCCCACCTCGCCGGAGGCGAGGGTCACACCTATGGCCGCGGATGAGGCGCAAGTCTGGTGCAACTTTCCGGTGCTGGTCCCGCGAGGGCTGCCGCCCGAAACCACGATCGTGACGCAGACGCTAAGGCCGGAGTGCTGCCCGGGACGACCGGCTGGCTCTGCAGGGAGTCGATCACCGTGGAGCGAGGGGAACCCATCTTCCTATCGGTTCGAGATCGCGGGGAAGGGCCGTAAGCTCCGCGTCAAGGAGTTCCTATACGACTGGGCGCCCGCGGCGGCGGACCAACCATGCCTGTGGGGCGGACCGACTTGGGCGGAACCGATTCACCCGGATTACGTCGTATGGCTCGGCACCGATTACATGGGGCACCGGGGGGCGTATGCTCGTATCTACCGAACGTCCTGCGAGCTGTCAGTCCTCGCAGGCACGTTTTCCGACGAGGAGATCGTCACCCTCTATCGGACACTAGAGCCGGTTTCTCCGACGCATCTGGCTCTGCTGGGGCAGCAAAGCTTTGCTCGGCTCAGCTACTGGGCCCGGTTCCGTCCGCGCCTCGTAGATCCGCCGCATGGTCTGTTCCGCTTCCGGCGTCCTGAGGATGAGACCTACATCTGGACGGACGATCAGGACGTCGTCGGCTCGTGGGGAATGCCCAGACTCGACCTTCAGTCCCCCTCGGGCTTTCGCTTCGATTCGGCAGCGTTGTTCGGTAGCACGGGCGACGCCAGGGAGGTCGAAGTGCTCTTTACGAGCGGCGAGTATCGAGGACGCGAGGTGCGCATTGTGGCCCAGTGGGCCGGTTGTGGCAGAATCGACCTACCGTCTCGGACTGAAGCGCACCCTTGCACCTTCGACACGGTGATACCCAACGGCGACGGAGTGGAGGTCGCCTTCGTCGATCATCGATTCGGCCCGCACGAGGCAATCTGGCAGGATGAAACTCGCGGCGTCCGAGGCCTGCTGTTGACCAGTGCCGGCCCGCGCATGGACCGTGCGTGGTTCGAAGGCGTTGTTACTTCGGTGGTCGCGCCGCCATGACGGTGACCCGTGAGAGTCGTCAGCAGGTCGAGGACATAACGCGAAATGATCGCGCCTCGCACGACGCGCAGGCAGACCGTTACGACGATTACGTCAAGGAGGAGCCCCTTCGCTCAGCGGAGGCTTGGATCCTTCCGGCGATAGTCTCGCTGACCGCAGGCGTAGTGCTCGACGTCGGCTGTGGTACTGGACGAGTGAGCGAGGCGTTGGCGGCAGCGGGGCGCACCGTCGTCGGGGTTGATCACTCCTCGGGCATGCTGCGAGTTGCGGCACAGAAGCTGCCGCTGGACCGGTGCACACTAATCCAAGCGGACGCCCGACACTTGCCCGTCGAGGACGGCGTGTTCGACGCAGTCGTCTGTAGCGGGGTGCTTCATCATGTGCCCGATTGGCCGGAGGTTCTTGCAGAGGCCGCACGTGTCGTCCGCCCTGGGGGGGTACTGGTGGTGAGGGAGCCGAACGCGGACTACGCGGACTGGGCTTTCGGGCCGCTCGAGCGACTGCTGGCTCGACTGGCGCCCGCCACACCACCGCTCGAGGGAGGGCAATCCGCCCATGAGCGCCCGCTTTCCCGCGGGGAGCTGCGCGAGGCGCTGCCCCGGACGCTTTGCTGGCGCTCGCTGGCAACGACGATGCTCCTAGGAAGCCTCGGGGTGCCTCGCACGATACCTGGGGTGCGTTGGTACTACCGTCTGGCCACTGCCATCGACCGTCGCTTGATCCGTTGGCACTGGCTGGGCGGTGGAGCGCTGATCTTGGGCGTAGCTGTCAAGGGCACCTGGTCGGCGGAGATGCCGTGAGCGACCCGCGAAGAGACGTCGAAGCCGGGCGCGACGACTACGAGCTCAAACGGCAGCGCCACGTGCAAGCCTTCCAGGCGCGCATGCCGAGCGAGGTGGAAAAATTGACTTGGCCGCTGAGCCGGCTGTGGGCTCTGCGGGACGAGCGGCTGCGCGCGCTGGTCCACCATGCCAAGGTCCACTCGCCCTGGCACGCCGAGCGACTCGCTCACGTCGATACCGAGACTCTCAGTGGAGGGGACCTCACCTCCGTGCCGCCAATGACCAAAGCGGATCTGATGACCCACTGGGACGACATTGTCACGGATCGACGTCTCTCTCTAGAGATGGCATTCTCTCACCTCGACTTCCTTGAGGGTGGCGAACCAGCCTATCTGCTCGACGAGTACCACGTAATGGCTACCGGAGGCTCGACCGGCCACCGAGCGGTCATGGTCTGGGACTTTGCCGGCTGGCTGGCCGCCAATGTGGGCGGCAACGCCCGCGTGCCCATCCTGGCCGGCTCACTGGCCACGGCAAGAATCGGTGCGGCTAGTCCGGTGCATGGCTCGGCTGCAGCCATCTACTGCTTTTCGCAAGCGCAAAATCCAATCCACCTCTTTTCGCCCCATGAGCCCTTGCCGAGCTTGGTGAGTGCGCTCAACGACCTCGACCCAGGGATGCTGGGAAGCTATCCGTCGACGCTTCATGCGCTTGCAGTAGAGAAGCTCGCTGGCCGCCTCCATGCCCGGCCAATACAGATCATGACCGCTGGCGAGCCCCTTCTGCCGGAGAGCGAAGCCCTTCTTCAGACTGCATTCGGTGCCACGATCTGCGACATCTGGGGGGCGACAGAGGTGGGAACCCTTGCCGCCTCTGATGGTGTCAATCCCGGCCTAGTCATAGCCGAAGACCTCAGCGTGATCGAGCCAGTGGATGCTGAAGGACGCCCAGTATTGCCCGGAGACCGAGCCGACCGCGTTTTTGTGACGAACGTGGTCAACAGCGTACTGCCGATAATACGCTATGAGATCACCGACGAGGTGATGTTTCTCGAGGAACCTAATCCTGGACCATGGACTGGGCGACGTATTGGCCACATTCAGGGGCGTCTCGATGACAGCTTTTGTTACCAGGGCGGGGTTGTGGTACACCCCCAAGTGTTTCGATCGGTGCTGACCGAGGCGCGCGCTATCATCGAATATCAGGTGCGCCAGTCGTGCAGCGGCGTCGACATCGTCGTGCGGGCCGACTCCGCAATTGGACCAGATTTGACTCAGAGGATCGAGAAGATCTTGGACGGGCTTGGCTTGCGACATCCGGCGGTGAATATCATGGTCGTCGATCGCATCGATCGCCATGGTCAGACAGGTAAACTCAGGCGCTTTGTCCCTTTGGCTTCATGACCTCGCCTGAAGAGCGCAATGCGTTGATCGAGCCGTTTGGTCGATTCGGGAGGTGCTCGCCGTGTCCGAGGCGCTTGAGGTGAGTCAGTTCACCGTTCGCTCCGAGGACGAGCGGGGGCTGTTGGACGCGTGGGAGCGCGCGATCACGACGCTCGCCGCGAGCTTCCCCGGCTTGGTGAGCGCTCGGCTCGCCCCGCTCGGCGGCGAGGAGTGGACGGACGTGCTCGTGTGGGAGAGCCGTGAGCGGGCCGAGGCGGCCGCCCAAGGTGCCTCGAATATACCCGAAGTAGCCGACTGTTTCCGGTACATCAGCGACGTGAAGGCACACGCGCTTGTCGAGGTCGCGCGCGAGGTTTCGGCTACACCGTGAGCACGTCGGTCGCCACAAGCAGGGCCGAACCAGACCGGGCGAACCCGACGGCCCTGCGGCCGCGACACGCGCGACCAGCGGCCGGGCGAGAAACGCGTCGACGTCGACGGGATGCTCGCTGGCCACGCTGCGAGAGCTAGCGTTAGGGCTTGTTCATAAATAGGTCAGCAGTTTCGGCTGCTCGCGGCGTCGAATCTGGGGGGTGTGGTTGACGAGGTTGTGATCGGCGTGAAGTTCCGTGCGTTGGCGGGTGAGTTCAACGAGCGTCAGCGGCGGTTGTGGGCGGCATCGGAGGCCATCGCCGCGGGGCGTGGCGGGATCGCTGCGACGGCGCGGACGACGGGGATGGCGGTCGACACGATCCGTAAGGGGGATCGGTGAGCTTGAGGGCGGGGAGTCGATCGGGGCGGGGCGGGTCCGCAAGCCGGGCGGTGGACGTAAGGCGTTGAGCGAGACCGATCCGAAGTTGCTGGTCGATCTCGAGCGGCTCGTTGACGAGGACCGTCGCGGGGACCCGGAGTCGTTGTTGTTGTGGACCTCAAAGAGCGTGCGTCATCTCGCCGGCGGGCTGCGCGAGCGCGGTCATCAGGTCGAGTACGTGACGGTCGCGAAGCTGCTGCGGTCGCTGGGCTACAGCCTGCAAGCCAACGCGAAGACCAGGGAGGGGCGCCAGCACCCCGATCGTGATCTGCAGTTCCGGCGCATCGTCGAGTTGACCGCGAACTGCGCGGTGTCGTGATCGATCCCGACGTGCACGCGCACGAGCTCGGGCTCGCCCTTGGGCCGCCATTCGCGCCCGGCGTTCTTGAAATCACCGACCAGCTCCTTCTTCTTGCAGTCGATCGAGATGATCGGCTGGCGATCCGCTAGCGCCTTGCGGGCGACCGTGTAAGACACGAGCCGGTCGCGACCGTCCCCCAGTCGATCCAGTTGAGCTGCCGTGGCTGTGGATCATCGAGCGTGCCGAGCGGCGCGCCACCGACCTGCAGCACCAGCTGCGCGCCGCCCACCAACACCTCGGGGTTCCCCCGCTCGACTACCTCATCGCCGCGGTCGCCGAAGACCACGGAGCGTCGATCCTGCACTACGACGCCGACTTCGAACGCCTCGCCGCAAACACCGACCTCGCGGCGACCGACACCACCCAACCAGCCACCACGGACAGCCCCTTCGCCGCCCTCCACACCAAGGCCCGTGTTGCGATCACCGCGCGAACCCAAGGTTCCTCGTGTGGGAGCCCCGGCGACCCTACGCGATGCGGTCCGCACGGGTGGTGGTTCAGCTGCGTAGCGGTACGAAGGCCAGCCGCAACATCGCGCACCCGACTTCTGCGAGCGGCTGAGCGGCGGTCCCTGAACAGCGGGCTGGTGCGGCCCGCCGCTGGTAAGCAGCACTGGGCGACTGCACCCTGTCCTCTCTGCGAGATTCCAGGCATGCGCATCGCCATCGACGGCCCCGCCGGCGCGGGCAAGTCCACGGTTGCCCGGGCCGTGGCGGCGACGCTGGGCTTCACCTACCTGGACACGGGGGCGATGTACCGCGCGGTGGCGCTGGCCGGGCTGCGGGGCCACCCCGACCCGGCCGGCGCGACGATCGAGTTGGGCGACGGCGTGCGTCTGGATGGGGAAGACGTCACGACCGCCATCCGTGCCCCCGACGTCAGCGAGCAGGCGTCTGTGGTGGCCGCCGACCCGGCTGTGCGCCGGGCGCTCGTGGCAACCCAGCAGGCGCTCATGCGCAGCGGCGACTGGGTGGCCGAGGGGCGTGACATCGGGACGGTGGTGGCGCCCGACGCCGAGCTCAAGGTCTTCCTGGTCGCCGACCCGAGCGAGCGCGCGCGCCGGCGGGCCGCGCAGATGGGCGCCGACCCGGCCATCGTCGAGCGCGAGCAGGCGGTGCGCGACGAGCGCGACGCCGCCCGCCAGGACTCGCCGCTGCGTGCCGCGCCCGACGCAGTGGAGGTCGACACCAGCGGGCTGTCCATCGACGAGGTCGTCGCCGCGATCGTGGCGCTGGCACGTCGGTTAGACTGACCGGTATGACCTACAAGGTCGGACCCAAGGGGCAGGTCGTCCTGCCCAAGGCCGTCCGCGAGCGGCTCGGCATTCGTCCCGGTGACGAGGTCGAGGTCACCGGCGACGGCGAGGAGGTGGCGATCCGCAAGGCCCCGCCCGCACGCCAGCCGCGCGGGATCCTGGCCGATCCGGGGGATCCCCAGCCGCTCACCCGCACGCTCGAGGCCGAGCATCGGTGGGAGATGGCCAGAGACGAGATGCGCATCGAGGAGTGGTGCCTGCGCGACCTACAGCGGTCAAGCGGGTGACGATCGTCCTTGACGCCTGGGCAGTCACGGCACTGTTCGGCGACGAGGACGCCGCAGACCGCGTCGAGCGTGCCCTCGAGGAGGAGCACGTGGTCGTGTCGTGGATCAACCTCGGTGAGTCCTTCTACAACGCCATCAAGCGCCGTGGACGGCCGGCGGCGGACGCCGCCTTGAGCTCGCTGTTGCCCCTGGTCGAGGCCGAGACGCCGGATCCCCCGTTGGTGATGGCGGCAGCGGCGCTCAAGGCGGAGCATCGACTCTCCTACGCCGACGCCTTCTGCGTCGCCACCGGTCAGCGTCACCGCGCGCCGGTGTGGACCGGCGACCCGGAGATCATCGCGCTGGACGACCTCGTCGACGTCGTCGACCTGCGATGAAGGTCGCCGTCGTCGGCTATCCCAACGTCGGCAAGTCGTCGCTGGTCAACCGCCTCAGCGGGACGCGTACGGCGGTCGTACACGAGCGCTCGGGCATCACCCGGGACCGTCACGAGATCGCCTGCGAGTGGAACGGGCGGCGCTTCCTGCTCGTGGACACCGGCGGCATGGACGCGCTGGATCCCGACCCGATCGCGGGCTCCATCCGCGACCAGGCGCGCGCGGCGCTGGCCGACGCCCAGGTGGCGGTGCTGGTCGTCGACGCGCGGGCGGGCCTGCGCCCGGGCGACGAGGAGATGGCCGACCTGCTGCGCCGCTCGCGCCTGCCGGTGCTGGTGGCCGCCAACAAGGTCGACGGCGTGGGCGACCTCGCGCTGGCCGCGGACTTCCACGCCCTGGGCCTGGGCGACCCGGTGGCGGTCTCGGCCGCCCAGGGCCTGGGCAGCGGCGACCTGCTCGACCGCCTGGTCGAGCTGCTGCCGTCCGAGGGCGACGCCGCGCAGGAGGCCGACGACACGCTGCGCCTGGCCGTCCTGGGGCGCCCCAACGTCGGCAAGTCGTCGCTGGTCAATCGCTTCGTGGGCTCCGAGCGGGTCGTCGTCTCCGAGGTCGCGGGCACCACGCGCGACGCCATCGACCTGCCCATGGAGATCGACGGCCGGCGCGTGATCCTGGTCGACACCGCGGGCATGCGCCGCCAGTCCAAGGTGCAGGAGTCCGTCGAGTACTACACCGTGCTGCGCTCCCAGCGGGCGGCCGAGCGCGCCGACGTGGCGCTCGTCGTCTGCGACGCCGCCGACGGCGTCACCGCCCAGGACCAGCGGGTGGCAGAGCTGGCCATGGGCGCCGGCTGTGCCACGGCCATGGTGCTCAACAAGTGGGACCTGGGGACGATGGACGAGGAGGGTCTGGACCACGAGCGCGCCCGCGTGGCCCGCAAGCTGCGCCTGCGCCCGCGGGTGCTGACGACCAGCGCGACGACCGGGCGCAACGTCGACCGGCTGCTGCGCGAGGCGCTGGCGCTGGGCGACCGGCGGCGCACCCGCGTGCCCACCCCGCAGCTCAACCGCTGGCTGGGGGAGGCCGTGCAGGCGCGCCAGCCCCCGGCACGCCAGGGCCACCGCCTGCGCCTGCTCTACGCGGCGCAGGTGGAGACAGCGCCGCCGCGCTTCGCCATCCAGGTCAACAGCCGTGCGCGGCTCACCCGCGACTACGCCTACTACCTGGAGAACCGCCTGCGCGCGCGCTTCGGTCTCGACGGCGTGCCGGTGATCATCGACTTCGTGGAGGGCGCTCACCGGCGTAGGGCGGCGAGCACCCGGTAGGGTTGGCCGGATGAGTCATTACGCCGACAACGAGTATCTGTTCACATCCGAGTCCGTCAACGAGGGTCATCCCGACAAGGTCGCCGACCAGATCTCCGATGGCGTCCTGGACGCGGTGTTGCGCGACGATCCCGACAGCCGGGTGGCCTGCGAGACGCTCGTGAACACCGGGCTCGTCGTGGTTTCGGGCGAGATCACGACCAAGACGGTCTTCGACGTCCAGGAGGTCGCGCGCGAGACGATCCGCAAGATCGGCTACGTCGACGCCGACCTGGGCTTCTCGGCCGACTCCTGCGCCGTGCTCAACGCGATCGACAAGCAGTCGGCGGACATCGGCCAGGGCGTCAGCGAGTCCCACGAGACCCGCAGCGGCGGCGGCGGGGACGAGCTGGATCTCGCCGGCGCGGGCGACCAGGGGATGATGTTCGGCTACGCGACCAACGAGACGCCGGAGCTCATGCCGCTGCCGATCTCGCTGGCCCACAAGCTGGCCAAGCGCCTGACCGACGTACGCAAGGACGGGTCGCTGGCCTACCTGCGCCCCGACGGCAAGACCCAGGTGTCGGTGCGTTACCGCGACGGCCGGCCGGTGACCGTCGAGCGCGTGCTGATCTCCACCCAGCACGCCGAGGGCGCAGAGGGCCAGATCCCCGACGACCTGTGGGAGCACGTGGTCCTGCCGATCCTGCCCGACGGGATGTACGACGCCGGCTCCCTGCGCGAGAGCTTCCTGTGCAACCCGACCGGACGCTTCGTCATCGGCGGCCCGGTGGGGGACTGCGGCCTGACGGGGCGCAAGATCATCGTGGACACCTACGGCGGCATGGCCCGCCACGGCGGCGGCGCGTTCAGCGGCAAGGACCCCTCCAAGGTCGACCGCTCGGCCGCCTACGCGGCGCGCTGGGTGGCCAAGAACGTGGTGGCCGCGGGACTGGCCGACAAGGCCGAGGTGCAGGTCGCCTACGCCATCGGCGTCTCCCACCCGGTCTCGGTCATGGTCGAGACCTTCGGCACCGAGAAGATCGGGAGGGCGAAGATCGCCGAGCTCGTCGACGAGCACTTCGACCTGCGCCCGGGCGCGTTTCGCCGCGACCTGGACCTCCACCGCCCGATCTACCAGAAGACCGCCGCCTACGGCCACTTCGGCCGCGAGGACCCGGACTTCACCTGGGAGAGCACCGACAGGGCGGCCGCGCTGCGTGACCACGCCGGCCTTGCCGGCGAGCCCGCCGCCGTCTGACCGCCCAGCGATGATGGCGGGCCCCGTGCCCGCCATCGCCAAGGTCGAACCCCTGACCACGGCCCGCGCCCTGCGCGGGCCGTTCGACTACCTGCGCCCCGACGGCGTGGAGGTGGGCGCGCTGCTGCGCGTCCCCTTCGCCGGACGCGAGGTCGACGGGGTGGTCGTCGGCCTGGCCGCCCACAGCGAGCTGCCCACCGAGCGCCTGGCCGCGCCCTTGCGGGTGCTCGACCGCAGCCTGCCCGCCGACCTGATCGACCTGGCGGGCTGGATGGCCCGGGAGTACTGCTCGACGTTCGCCCGCGCGGTGGGGCTGATGCTGCCTCCGGCGGGTACGCGCGAGCGCACCGCGCTGTGGGCGCAGGCGGCACCCGGGGCACGCGGGGAGAGCACACCGCAGGGCGCCCCACCGCGCCTCACCGACAGCCAGCGCGCGCTGCTGGCCTCGCTGCCGCGCTTCGCCGGCGACGACCTCGCGGCGCTGCGCCGCCTGGAGAAGCGGGGGCTGGTCGCCATCGCTCCGCGCGCGCGGCGGCGGGTCGTCATCCACTCCGCGGTCGGCGCCGCGGCGCACCGGGCGCCGGAGCTGACCCCCGCGCAGGCCGGGGTGCTCGGCGAGGTGGAGGCGGCGGTCGCGGCGGGCGGGCACGAGGCGCTGCTGCTGCACGGTGTCACCGGGTCGGGCAAGACCGAGGTCTACCTCCGCGCGGCCGGCGCGGCGCTGCAGCGCGGGTGCGGCGCCATCGTCCTGGTGCCCGAGATCGCGCTCACCCCGCAGATCGTCACGCGCTTCGTGGCCCGCTTCGGCGACACGGTGGCCGTGTTGCACTCCCGCCTGTCCGACGGGGAGCGCCACGACGAATGGCTGCGCCTGCGCCGCGGCGAGGCGCGGGTCTGCGTGGGGCCGCGCTCGGCCGTCTTCGCGCCGCTGGCCGACCTGGGGCTGATCGTGGTCGACGAGGAGCACGAGGCCTCCTACAAGCACGAGGGCGACCCGCGCTACGACGCCCGCGGGGTGGCCGCGCGCCGCGCCGCACAGGCCGGGGCGGTGCTGGTGGCCGGCAGTGCCACCCCGCGGCCCGAGAGCGTCCACGCGCTGCGCCGCCTGCGCCTGCCCGAGCGGGTGGACGGCCGCCCGCTGCCCCCCGTCGAGGTGGTCGACATGCGCGACAGCACCGCCGCGCTGCACCCGCGCAGCCTCCACGCGCTGGCCGACGAGCCCAAGGCCATCGTGCTGCTCAACCGACGCGGTTGGTCCAACTTCCTCGAGTGCCGCTCGTGCGGGCGCGGCTGGCGCTGCCCGGACTGCGACGTGGCACTGGTCCTCCACCGCGCGGCGGGGACGATGGCCTGCCACCACTGCGGCCACCGCGAGCGGGTGCCGGAGACGTGTCCCGACTGCGGGTCGGTATCACTGGCCCGCCACGGGACGGGCACCGAGCGGCTGGGGTCCGAGCTGCGCGCCCTGGGCCTGGAGGTCTTTCGCCTGGATGCCGACGCCGGTGCGGCCGGTCCCGTGCTGGCCGCCTTCGCCGCCGCCCCCCACGGGGTGCTGCTGGGCACGCAGGTGGTGGCCAAGGGTCACGACTTCCCCGACGTGGGGCTGGGCGTGGTGGTCGACGCCGACGCCACCCTGCGCTTCCCGGACTTCCGCGCCGAGGAGCGCACCTTCTCACTGGTCACCCAGCTCGCCGGCCGGGCGGGCCGCGGGCGCTCGGGTCGCGTGCTCGTCCAGACGTTGGAGCCCGACTCCCCGGCCATCGCCGCCGCGGCGCGCCACGACGCCGATGCCTTCCTGACCGGGGAGCTGGCCCGTCGCGAGGCGCTGCGCTACCCGCCCTTCAGCGACCTGATCCGCGTGGTCTGCTCGGCGCCCGAGCGCACCGGCGGCGCGGCGGCGGCGGCGGGCGCCGTGCGTGAGGCGCTGGGCGAGCCGCCCGGGGCCCGGGTGCTGGGCCCCGCGCCCCTGTTCCGCCTGCGCCGTCGCGAACGCAGCCAGCTCGTGGTCAAGGCGACCGACCGCGCCGGCACGATCGCCGCGGTGGGCGCCGCGGTGGCGCGGGCCGACGCCGACCGCGCCCACCGCGCGGTGGCTTTCAGCGTGGACGTCGACCCGCAGTAGGGGTGGCGAGGGCCGTCACGTGGCTGCCCGAGCCGGGTCCCGCGGCTCGTACAATCCGAAAGGCGATGGCCGAGGAGCACCACGAGCAGATCGACCCTGAGGGGCCCGACCCTGCGCAGACCCCCACCCTTCCTCCCGAGGTGGCCGCGCGGCGCCAGGAGGCCCTGGGCCTCATCCGCCACTTCGGCGACCCGGTCCTGCGCTCGGAGGGTCGCGCCGTCGACCGCTTCGATGACGCCCTGCGGGAGGAGGTCCGTCAGATGGGCGCCATCATGGGCGACGCGCTGGGCATCGGGCTGGCCGCCCCCCAGGTCGGCATCCCGCACCGCCTGCTCGTCTATCGAATCGCCTCCGAGGGCCCCCCCGCAGCGCTGGTCAACCCGCGGATCGAGTGGAGCAGCCGCGACAAGGAGACCGCCGAGGAGGGGTGCCTGAGCCTGCCCGGCGTGCACGTCGACGTCGAGCGACCCATACACGTGCGCGTACGCGCCAGCGACGAGTACGGCGACGAGCTGCTCGTCGAGGCCTCCGGCCTGGAGGCGCGGGTCATCCAGCACGAGATGGACCACCTCGACGGCGTGCTGATCCTCGACCGCACATCGCGCGACCAGCGCAAGGCGGCCATGCGCAAGATGCGTGGGGTACACACCGAAGGTGGGTCCGGCGAGCAGCACCACGCCGCCTCCGCCGCGTGAGGACGGCGTTCCTGGGCACGTCGGCCTTCGCCGCGGGGCTCCTCGAGCGGCTGGCCGCCTCCCCGCACCGGCCCGCCCTCGTCGTCACCCGCCCCAACCGCCGGGGCGGCCGCGGTCGGCGCGAGCAGGCGCCCCCCGTGGCCCGGGCCGCCCGCGCGCTGGGCCTGGAGCTCGACCAGCCCGAGTCGGTCAACGGCGAGGCCGCCCGTGCCCGCATCGCCGCAGCAGCGCCCGAGACCGTCGTGGTGTGCGCCTTCGGCGCCCTGATCCGCGAGCCGTTGCTGTCCGAGCACGAGCTGCTCAACGTGCACCCGTCGCTGCTGCCGCGCTGGCGCGGCGCCGCGCCTCTGGAGCGGGCCATCATGGCGGGCGACGCGACCACCGGCGTGAGCATCATGCGCCTGACCGCGGGCCTGGACAGCGGGCCGGTGTGCCTATCGGTCGGGGTGCCGATCGCTCCCGACGACACCTACGCCACGCTGGCCGCGCGCCTGGAGGAACTGGGCGCCGAGCTGCTGCTGCGGGCGCTGACCGAGCGCCCTGCGTTCGCCGACCAGCCCGAGGATGGCGTCACCTACGCCGAGAAGATCGGCCCCGGCGACCGCACCCTCTCCGGCTCGGACGCGGTCGTCGCCGAGAGGGTGGTCCGCGCGCTGCACCCGCACGTGGGGGCCCGCGCGCTGCTGGCCGACGGCTCGTACCTCGGTGTACTACGAGCCAGGATCACTGAGGGAGAAGCCTCCGAGCACGTGGTCGCCCGCGAGGGGCGGCTGCTGCTCGGCGCGCTCGAGCTGCTCGAGGTGCAGCCGCCCGGCGGGCGCCCGATGGACGCCGCCGCCTTCCTCCGGGGCCGCGGCCTGCCCGGTTCGTGACTCGCCGCGGTGACACATCGCCCCGCTTCGTCACGCGACGCCCTCGACGTCACGAACGCCTCGCGGAAGCCGCACAGCGCGTCGGCGCCAAGCCGACCAAGCTCGCACGCATCCTGACGATGCGCGGCGTCGAGCACATGCTGTGGGAAGAGCCCTCGCGCGGGTGAGCCGCTCGGAGCCGACGCCCGCACGGCGCGCGGCCTACGCAGTCGTGCACCGGGTCTTCGAGCAGGGCGCCTATGCGGATCGCGCGCTGCACGGGGAGACGCGGGGCCTGGAGCCGCGCGAGCGCGCCCTGGCCCAGCAACTCGCCTTCGGGACCGTCCAGCGCGCGCGCACGCTGGACCACGTCATCGAACGCCTGGCCCGCCCGCCGCAGCGCCTCGACGCCCCCACTCGCACGGCGCTGCGCCTGGGCCTCTTCCAGCTCCTGTTCCTCGACGGCGTGGCCGAGTACGCGGCGGTGACCGAGAGCGTGGAGCTGGTCAGGGCGGCACGGTCGGGCGGGCACGGGCTGGTCAACGCCGTGCTGCGCCGGACGACGCGAGAGGGGCGCGCGCTCGTGGATGCCCTGCCGCAGACGACGGCTCACGAGGCCGCTCTGCGCCACTCGCTGCCCGACTGGATCGCCACCCTGTGGTGGGCGGCCTATGGGCCCGACACCGCCCGTGCGCTCATGGTCGCGGCCAACGAGCCCGCCGAGCACGCGCTGCGTGCGAACACGCTGGTCGGCGACCGCGAGGCACTGGCGCGCCGGATGCCCGTCCCGTCCCACCCGGCGCCGGATCCCGAGCTGCCCGAGGGGCTCGTGATCGACGGACCGTTCGACGCCCACGGCTCGCCGCTGTGGAGGGAGGGGCTCTTCATGCCCCAATCCCGCGGGGCCATGCTGGTCGGTGCGCTCCTCGCGCCGCGCCCCGGCGAGCGCGTGCTCGACCTGTGCGCCGCGCCGGGGGGGAAGACCACCCACCTGGCCGCGCTCATGGGCGGCGACGGCGAGGTGGTGGCCGTCGAGCGCCACGCCGGGAGGGCCCGGGCCCTCGAGCGCACCGTCGCGCGCCTGCGCGCGACCCCGCCCGTGCGGGTCCGAGTGGCGGACGCGGCCCACGACGACGCGGGCACGGGCTATGACCGCGTGCTCGTAGACCCGCCGTGCAGCGGCCTGGGCACCCTGCGTCACCGTCCCGACGTGCGCTGGCGGGCCTCACCCGAGAGCGCGCGCGGGCTCGTCGCCCAGCAGACGGCGATCCTGAGCACCGGCGCCACCGCGCTGGCGCCCGGGGGCACCCTGGCCTACGCGGTCTGCACGCTGAACCCGGCCGAGACCGACGGCCCGGTCGAGGCCCTCATCGCGCGGCGCCCCGAGCTCGAGGTGGTCCACCGGCGCACGGTCTGGCCGCACCGCGACGCCACGGACGGGTTCTCCATCACCCTGCTGCGTCACACTGGCCGCGATGGCTGACGACCGGGTCGGGCTCGAATGCCCCAACTGCCACGAGCCGTGGTTGCGCCCGGCCAACGTGCCCGGCCGCTACCGCTGCGTCTACTGCCTGCACCGCTTCGAGCTGACCTCGGTGTGCGAGAACTGCGGCGAGCACTCCACCATCGTGCGCATGTCCTCTCAGGCCACGCTGGAGTGCAACGCCTGCGGCGCCTCGATGCTCCAGCCGATCTGATGGATCGCCCGCCGCGGCGCCACCGCGGGCTCGTCGCGGTGTCGAACCTGAGCTGGCGCCTGCTCGTGGTCGTCCTGGCCATCGCGCTGGTCGCCTTCGTTCTGTGGGAGATCCGCCTGGTGGTGCTCCCGCTGTTCATCGCGGTCCTGCTCAGCACCCTGCTGCACCCGCTGGCCCAGCGGCTACGCCGCCGGGGGGTGCCCGACCTGCTGGCCTCCGTTGCGGTCTTCCTGGGCGGCGTCGGCGTGCTCGCGGGCGCGATCTACCTCGTCGTGCCCGCGGTCATCGACGAGCTGACCGATCTCGTGGCCTCCGTGCAGGCCGGAATCGGCGAGCTGGGCGACCTGCTGGTGGAGGGGCCGCTGGGGCTCAGCCAGTTCGAGGCCCAGGAGACCATCCGCGAGGCCGAGCAGCGCCTGGCCAACAGCCTGGACGCGATCGCCTCGGGCGTGCTCAGCGGCGCCCTGCTGGTCGGCGAGGTGCTCGCCGGAACCGCCATCGTCCTGGTGCTGCTCTTCTTCTTCATCAAGGACGGCCCGCTGATCTGGGCCTGGGTGACCAGGCTCTTCGGCGAGCGCGGCCAGCCGACCGCGCAGCTCGTGGGAGAGGCCTCGTGGACCGCCCTGAGCCAGTACGTGCGGGGCATCGGCTTCGTGGCCACCTTCGACGCGACCTTCATCGGCGTGGCCCTGGCCATCATCGGGGTGCCCCTGGTCATCCCGCTGGCCGTCCTGACCTTCGTCGCCGCCTTCGTCCCCTACGCGGGGGCCTTCACCGCCGGCGCGGTGGCGGCCTTGGTCGCCCTGGTCAGCAACGGCGTCGTGGCCGCGCTGCTCGTGGTGCTGGCCGTGCTCGTCGTGCAGGTCATCGAGGGCAACATCCTCTACCCGCTGGTCGTGGGGCGCACGACGCACCTGCACCCGGTGGGCATCCTGCTCGCCGTGACCACGGGCGGGGTGGTCGCCGGGATCATCGGGGCGGTGGTGGCGGTGCCGATCATGGCGGTGGTAAACGCCGCCGTGCCGATCATCCGCTCGGATGATCGGGCGCTGGGCTCTCCACCGGAACGCGAAGCTGGTCGATCCGAGCCTCGCCCACCCGGGTGATCTCCACCTGCCGGCCCTCTATCTCGAGCGTCTCTCCGACCTCCGGGATGCGGCCCAGCTTCTCGAGCAGGTGCCCGCTGATGGTGGCCTCGTGGTGATCATCGATCTCGAGGCCCAGCTCCTCGCCGAGCGTGCGCAGGTCGGCCTGCCCGTCCACCATCCACATCCCGTCCTCGCGGCGCACGAGCGGATCGTGGTCGGTGTCGAACTCGTCCTCGATCTCGCCGACGATCTCCTCGAGGACGTCCTCGATGGTCACCAGGCCGGTGGCGGTGCCGTGCTCGTCGACGACCACGGCCATGTGCATCCGCCGCCGGCGCATGTCGCGCAGCAGTTCGTCGATCAGCGCGGCCTCGCTCACCTGCATCACCGGGCGGCTCACGTCGCGCAGCGTGGTGTCGCGCCCCTCGACGTAGGCCTGCAGGAGGTCCTTGGCGTTGACCACGCCGGTGGCGGAATCCAGGCCGCCGTCGGGGCCGCAGAGCGGGAACCGGGTGTGCCCGGTCTCCACGACCAGCCGCCCGGCCTCCGCGAGATCCTGGTCGGTCGTGAGGTGCACCACCTCGGGTCGGGGCTTCATGACCTCACGGGCGCGGCGGTCGCCGTAGAGCAGGGCGGCCTCGGTCACGCGCTGCTCCTCGACCTGGATGAGCCCCTTCTCGGAGCTCTCGTGCAACAGGGTCCGCAGCTCGTCCTCACTGTGGGGCTGGCTGCCGGCCTCGCTGGCGGGCGGCACGCCGAAGGGCTTGAGCAGCAGGTTGCCCATGCCGTTGAAGAGGTCCACCACGGGCTTGGTGGCCAGGTAGAAGGCCCGCATCAGGGGGCGAGGATCATCGCAGTGGGCTCGGTTCGCGCGATGGCCAGGCTCTTGGGCGACAGCTCCCCGATCACGACGTGCAGCGTGGTGATGATCGAGAACGCGACGATGGTGGCCAGGCCGACGGAGAAGATGCGCGTGTCGTCGCCGAACAGGGGCTCGAGCAGATCGTGGAAGGCGGGCTCGCCGAGCGCCCCCAGGCCCAGCGAGGAGAGCGTGATGCCGAGCTGGCAGGCCGACAGGTAGGCGTCGATGTGCTCCACGGCGTGCTTGGCCGACTTCGCGCCCGGGCGGCCCCGCTCGATGGCACCCTCGACCTGGGTCGGGCGCAGGCGGGCGATCGCGAACTCCGACGCGACGAAGAAGCCGTTGGCGAGCACGAGCACGAGAGCGGCGATGAGCCCGACGGCCATGTCGGGCGAGGCTACCCGCCGCGACGCAGCGTCATCCCGAGCATGGCCGCCAGACCGACCGTCGCGCCGAGGTAGCCGACCTCCACCCGCAGTACGGGGTCGTCGACCACGGGCGCCAGCAGCCACACCACGAAGGCCACGGCGGCCACCACCCACGCGGCCGCGGCCCGCCCGCCGCGGTCGCGGGCCAGCGCGGCCTGGTTGAGGGTCCCCGCGACCAGGTGGAAGCCCATGCCCAGGCCGAGGGCCGCCAGCCCGAGGCGGCCGTAGTCGTAGTCGATGTCGAAGACACCCATGACCAGCGGCCCGACGGCCAGCAGGCCCAGCGCGACGGCCCCGGCGAAGCCGGCGATGGCCAGGACCGTGACCCGCAGCGCGCGGGTGAACTCGTCCGCCTGTGCGTTGGCCAGGTGGGGGAGCAGCGAGCCCTGCACGGCCTGGAAGAGCTGCAGCGGCGCGCGGACGATGAGCAGCGCGTTGAACACCACGCCGACCAGCAGCGGCGCTGCGGCCTGGGTGGTCAGGACCGCCGCGTTGATCAGGGTCTGCTCGGCGGCCGAGATGACCAGGACGCTGCCCGCGAACCCCGTGCCCGTGCGCAGCGACAGTGCCCCCCGGGCCGCCTCCGCGCCGCGCGCCTCCTCGGCCGCCTCCGCGGTGCGCGCCCGCCGCCTCAGTGCCCAGGGCACGACCAGCAGCGAGAGCACCGGGGCGGCGGCGATGCCCAGCGCGACCGCCGTCTGGCCCCCCGCTACGCCCAGCACCACCGCCAGGGGGAAGAGCACCCGGCTCGTGGCCTCCACGAACACGAGGCCCCCGTAGAGCTCGAAGCGCCCGCTGCCCGCCAGGTAGCCGCGGGCGAAGTAGCTGGCCGCGTAGGCCAGGACCGCGGCCACGAGGATCCAGTACAGGGCCTGCGAGCCGTTGAGCAGCTCCACGAGCGGGCCGCGCAGCGCCAGCGCGACGACCAGGAAGCCCAGCGCGAAGCCGCCCTGGATGAGCGCGGGCACCCGGCCGAACTCGTGTCCGCGCGCCACCGTCCGCGCCAGGAGCTGCTCGATCGGGCGGTAGATGACCGTCGCGACGATGAAGGTGATGGACCACAGCAGCGACACCGCGCCGTACTCCCGGCGATCCAGCGCGTAGGTGGCCAGGACGAAGTAGGCCAGCGTGACGACGCCGGTCAGCGCCAGCCCGACGCTCAGGACCCGCGCGCCGCGGCCGTAGCTCCCGGTAGAACCCACGGGGGCCCGCCTCAGGCGGCTACTACGGCCCTCGCTGCCGCGTGGTACCTGGCCGCCTTCGGCACCCCTAGAGCTGGACAAGTAGCATCGTCCACGGGAAGGGCGAGCGCGCTTCGACGACCGTCCCGTGGCGAGAGAGGAGCTCCACGAAGCTCCGCTTGGACCAGTGGTTCACGTGGCCCGGCGTGTTGCCCAGCTCCTTGAGGTAGGCGCCCCGCGCCACGTTGAGCCCGCGCCAGAGCGGCTCGCGCGGCACGGAGACCAGCAGGTGGCGCTGCGCCACGCGGGCCATCTCGGCGACGGTGTGCGCGGCGTCGGGCACATGCTCCAGCACCTCGATGGCCGTCGCGCAGTCGAACTCCCCGTCGGCGAAGGGCAGCTCCTGCGCCTTCATCACGCGGTAGTCGAGGTTGAGCGCGCGGCGGCCCTCCCACTGCGCGTGCAGATGGGGATCGTCGAGGTCGATGCCGACCACGCGGCGATCACCGAGGCGCACCGCCCACTCGTGGGTCAGCACCCCCTCACCGCAGCCCACGTCCAGCAGCGACTGCGGGTCGGCCCGGGCGAACAGCTCGTCCAGCGTGCCGTGGAAGCGGGCCATGAGCCGCTTGACCACCGGGTTGGTGGAGCCGTACTTGTCGTAGGTGTTCCCCGTCACCGTGCCCTCACGGTCATAGGTGATCCCCGAGCCGGCATCCGGCCGGCTCCCCTGAGACGGCCGCTCGCCTTCCAGGCGATCGTGAACCGGCGTCACAGGCGTACCGCCTCGCGCTCCCCTGTCTTGCCCGTGGCCGCGCCGGAGTCGGCGCCGGTCGTCGGCGCGTGGCCTGTCGGGCGCGCGCCGGGCTCGTAGTGCGAGGGCTCCACGCCGAGTTGCAGCTCGATGCGCCGCACCCGTTCGAACGTGCGTTGGGCCATCGTGCGCTGCGCGGCCAGCAGGTCGCCGATCACGCCCAACGCGGCCAGCACCATCGAGGCGACGAAGAGCACCGCGCCCAGGATGAGCGACTGCACGTTGCCCGCGCCCTCGCCCTCCAGGTAGAAGACGAACCAGCGGATCCACAGCGCGGTGGCGGGCAGGGCCGCGAGCAGCGCCGCGGTCATGAAGACCTTCAGCGGCTCGTACTGCGCGTAGATGCGGAAGAGCGCGACGCCGTTGCGGCGCACGTAGGACCACATCGACGGGAACAGGCGTGACTCGCGCGTCTGCTCGTTGGTGCGGATCGGGACGTGGGCGGTGGCCACCAGCAGCTTGCCCGCCTGGATGATCGTCTCGAGGGTGTAGGTGAACTTCGAGACCACGGCCATCTGGATCGCGGCCTCACGGTTGTAGGCTCGGAAGCCCGAGGTCGTGTCGGGCACCGACGTCTGCGACGCTTGGCGCACCACCCACGAACCCAGCCGCTGCAGGATCTTCTTCAGCGGCGAGAAGTGCTCGATGGTCATGACCTCGCGATCCCCCACGACCATATCGGCGCGCCCGTCGACGATGGGGCCCACCAGCTTGGGTATGTCGCGCCCGTCATACTGGTTGTCCGCATCGGTGTTCACGATGACGTCGGCACCCAGCTTCAGGCAGGCGTCCAGGCCCGCCTGGAAGCCGGCGGCCAGCCCCTTGTTGTTGGTCAGGCGCACGATGTGGTCCACGCCCCCCGCCCTCGCGACCTCGATGGTGCGGTCGGTGGAGCCGTCGTCGACGACCAGCCACTCGACCTGGTCGAAGCCCGGGACGGTGCGCGGAAGGTCCGCCAGCGTGGCGGGGAGCTGAGCCTCCTCGTTGAAGCAGGGAATCTGGATGATGAGCTTCAAGACCCGTCAGTATTCCAATCTCATGGAGAGCGCGACGCTCAGCGGCCCGCGCGGCTACGCGAGGGCCGACGGCCGGGCCGGGAGCGCGCCGCAGGACGGCCAGGAAGGGTACGAGCCCACCTCGCCGTCCTCGACGCGCCTGCGCATGCTCGAGCGCGGCGGCCTGCTCGTGGTGTCGCTGCTCGCCGTGATCGGGTTCCTCGTCTACCCGACCTACCCCACCTACGACTCGATCTACTCGATCGTCTGGGGCCGCGAGCTGCTCGACCTCCAGCCGCTGTCCTTCGAGGCCTACCGCGCGCCGACCGAGCATCCGCTGGCCATCGTCGTCGGGGCGGTCCTCTCGCCGCTGGGCGACGTGGGCGCCCGGGTCTGGGTCGGGCTGTGCATCGCCTCGTTCGTGGCCCTGGCCGCCGGCCTGTACACGATGGGCAAGCTGGCCTTCACTCCGCTGGTCGGCGCCGCGGCCGCAGCCCTCCTGCTCACGCGCTTCGACTTCGCCTTCCTGGCCGCCCGCGGCTACATCGACCCGGCCTTCCTGGCCATGGTCGTATGGGCGGGCGTCCTGGAGATGCGCAGCTGGAAGACGGCCGGGGGACCCGCCTCAAGCGGCCATGGACCAACGGCGTCGTTGCCGCCGACCCGCCGCTTTCGGCACCCCTCCCGCGGGACCTCGGTGCTGGTCATCCTCGCCCTGGCCGGCCTCCTGCGCCCCGAGGCGTGGCTGCTGGGCGGCCTGTACTGGCTGTGGGTGGCCTGGCCGCGTGCGGACGCGCCGAGCCCGGGCCGCCGCGCGGCCTGGGCGTTGCTGGTCGGCGCCGCGCCGGTCATCTGGGCGACGACCGACCTCCTGGTAACCGGCGACCCCCTCTTCTCGTTCACCGGGACCACCGAGCTGGCCGCCGAGCTGGGCCGCGCCAAGGGCATCGAGGCGGTGCCGGGCGCGCTGTGGGCCTTCCTGATCGACCTCGACAAGTTCCCCGTCGTGATCGCCGGAGTCCTGGGGCTGGGCCTGGCCGCGTGGCTGGCGCCCACGCGCCTGCGCATGCCGCTGGGCCTCTTCCTGGCGGGAGTGGGCACCTTCGCGGCCGTCGGGCTGGCCGGCCTGTCGGTCATCGCCCGCTACCTGCTGGTCCCCTCGCTCATGGTCATGCTCTTCGCGGGGGTGGCCATCGCGGGCTGGACGATGCTCAACCCGGGAACCTGGGCGCGCCGCGTCTGGATCGCCGGGGCCGTGTGCATCGTCCTCGGCGGCGTGGTGTTCACTGCCACCAGAGTGAACCTCGCGCGGCTCGACAGCGAACTGGCCTTCCGGGGGCAATGGCGTGCGTCGCTCGAGCAGGTGCTCGAGGCGCCCGACGTGCGCGCCGCCCTGGCCTGCGGACCCGTGAGCGTGCCCAACCACAAGCTGATCCCCGACGTGCGCTGGATCCTGGACCTGCCGCCCGGGCAGGTCGTCGCGCGCAGTGACCCCGACAGCGCCGGGCGCTTGGACCGCGGCGTCTCGCTGCTCGTGCACGGCCGCCAGGCCGTCTTCTCCCAGGCCCTGCCCGACGAGAGCAGCGAGGTGCGCCACAACCTCCCGCTGCCGGGCTACGAACGGGCCGCAGTGAGCACGTACTACGGGGCCTATGTCAACTGTTGAGGCTCCTTCGTCGCGCCGCGTCGACCTCCGGGGACATCGGCAGGCCCCGGTTGCGCCGCCGCCCGCGGCGGCGGCCCCTTCGGTGAGTCACCACCGCGCCCGCCCCTGGGCGCTGTGGGTCGGCGCGCTGCTGATCGGCGCCCTGTTCCTGAGGGTGTGGGGGGTCGATCACGGGCTGCCCTACGCCTACAACGCCGACGAGAACGCTCACTTCGTGCCCAACGCGATCGGCATCTTCGGCCACCAGTGGAACCCGGACTACTTCGTCAACCCGCCCGCCTACACGTACGTGCTGCACCTGGTCTTCGCGGTGGTCTTCGGCGGACGCGAGGGCGTCTCCTCGACCTTCGCCACCGACCCGACCGAGGTGTGGATCGTCGCGCGCGTCGTGGCGGCCGTGCTCAGCACGCTGGCGGTGTGGGTGCTCTACCTGGTCGGCGCGAGGCTGTTCGACGACCGGCGGGTGGGCCTGCTGGCCGCCGGGCTGCTGTCCGTCGCCTTCCTGCCCGTCTTCTATTCGCACCTCGCCCTCAACGACGCGGTGACGCTGCTGCCGGTGTGCGTCGCGCTGTGGGGCGCGGCGGGGATCCTGCGCCATGGCCGCACCCGCGACTACGTGGTTGCGGGCGCGGGCCTGGGGCTGGCGTGCGCGACGAAGTACACCGGCGGCATCGTGCTGCTGGCCATCCTGGGCGCCGGCGCGATGCAGTTCACCGCCCCCGCCGGGCGGGCCGCCCTGGCCCGCTCGCTGCCGGCCGCCCGCGTGACCGCGGTGCGCGGCGTGGCATTGGCCGGCCTGGTCGGCCTGGTGGCCTTCGTGGTGGCCAACCCGTACGTGATCTTGGACTTCAACGCCTTCTGGGACGACATCGTCCACCAGACCGAGGCCTCCTCGGAGGGGGCGGGCAAGCTGGGCGCCACGCAGGACAACGGCTGGCTGTACTACCTGTGGTCCATCAGCTGGGGCCTGGGGTGGGTCCCGCTCGCCGCGGCGGCCGCCGGTGCCGGCGCCCTGTGGTTGCACGACCGCCGCCTGGCCTGGGTCGTCGTGCCGGTGCCGTTGCTGTACCTGGCCTTCATGGGCTTCCAGGACCGCTTCTTCGGGCGCTGGCTGCTGCCCATCTTCCCGTTCGTGTGCCTGCTGGCCGCCTGGGCCGCGCTGCACGTCGCCGACCGTCTGGGCGCGCGGCGCCCGGCGCTGCGCCCGACGTTGCTGGCCGTCGCGGTCATCGCGCTGTGCGGGCAGGGCCTGGTCTACTCGCTGCACAGCGGCCTGGTCCTGTCGCGCGAGGACACCCGCAACCTGGCCCGCGACTGGATGGTGGCCAACGTGCCGATCGGCGAGAAGATCGCCGTGGAGCCGGTGGTGCCCGACGCGTGGGCCACCGACCTGGGCGACCCCTCGCCGGTGACCGGCACCGGGCGGCGCTGGGTCAAGTATCCGGTGACCCGGTCCTACATCGACCCCGAGACGGGCCGTGAGCTGGACCGCTCGGGTACCGGCGTGGTGGTCAACATCGAGGACTATCAGCGCATCGTGCGCCCCGAGCTGGTCGACGAGTGGGAGGACCAGGGTGTCTGCTACGTCGTCTCGGGCTCCACCCAGCGCGGGCGCGGCGAGGTCGAGCCCCAGAAGGTCCCCAACGCCGCGTCGTTCTACGCAGCGCTGGAGAACCAGGGGGAGATCGTCTACCAGGCCTCGCCCTACGTGGAGGGCCGTGGCCCGGTGGAGTTCAACTTCGACTTCGCCTTCAACTTCTACCCGCTGGCCTACTACCGCCCGGGCCCGGAGATGACGATCTACCGGCTGCCCGGGGGCTGCTGAGCTGAGACGGAGCTGGCCGGCTCGCCCGCAACCAGCCGGGCGAAGGCGGAGGCCTCGCCGGCGCGTGTCTCCACCACGCTGCGCGCGCGCAGGCAGGTGCGCAGGCGGCGAGGGGGCACCGTCTCGTCGACGCGGACCACGGCGCCGGCCCCGTCCAGCCAGACGAGACCGAGGGGGAAGCGCATCCCGACGGTATGAATCGAGCGACACGGCGCGAGGTGCAGCGCCCAGTTGACCGGCAGGTCGTCGAGTCCGGCCAGCCCGCGCATCCTCGCGCGCCGGTCCTCAGCACTGAACATCCGCCGTCCGCCGGGCAGATCGCGCACGGGTAGACCCTCCAGGCGCTGGGCGGCCGTGTCGGTCACCTCGCGCGACCAGTTGCCATCCGGGCCAGAGTACGGGTTGCGACGCCCGCGGATGGCGCGGGTCCCGCCCGGCTGTGCCTGCCCACCGACGCCGGCGACTCGCCCCTATCCTTCGGGTGGCGTGGCCCTGCGCACCGACACCGACCGCCAGCTCCTCGAGCGCACGCTCGACCTCGCGCGCAACGGGGAGGGGCGGGTCCACCCCAATCCGCTGGTCGGCGCGCTGGTCGCGCGCGACGGCGAGATGCTGGGGGAGGGCTGGCACGACGGCTACGGGGCGGCCCACGCGGAGGTCGCCGCGATCGGCGCCGCCGGCGGCGCCGATCTGCAGGGTGCGACGCTCTACGTCTCGCTGGAGCCCTGCTGTCACGCGGGGAAGACGCCACCCTGCACGGAGGCCATACTGGCCGCGGGCCTGGGCCGGGTGGTGGTCGCCTCCGACGATCCCTCCCCGAAGGCCAGCGGGCGAGGCCTGGGCATCCTGCGCGACGAGGGCGTGGATGTCGAGGTGGCCGACGGCGACCTGGCCGCGCGCGCCCGCCTGCTAAACCAGCCCTTCCGCAAGCACGCGCGCACCGGGCGCCCGTGGGTGCTCTTCAAGTCGGCGATGACCCTCGACGGCAAGGTCGCCACCACCACCGGCGACTCCAAGTGGATCAGCGGCGAGTCCAGCCGCCTGCGCGCCCACCACTGGCGCGCGGGGATGGATGCCGTCGTGGTCGGAATCGGCACCGCGCTGGCCGACGACCCGCAGCTCACCGCGCGGATCGAGAGCCCGGCTCCGTCGCTGCGCCAGCCACGCCGGGTGGTCTTCGACTCCCTCGGGCGCCTGCCGCTCGCCTCCAACCTGGTGACGGGCGGGCCCGACCCCCCGGTCACCGTCGTGGTCTCGCGTGCCGCCCCGCGCCAGGCCGTCGAGGCGCTGGAGAACGCGGGCCTCGAGGTCATCGTGGCCACCGGGGAGCACGAGCCCGCCCGTGTGCGCTCGGCGCTCGACCAGCTCGGCGCCGCAGGCGTGGCCTCGCTGCTGCTCGAGGGCGGGCCGCACCTGGCGGGTGCCTTCCTGGACGCGGGGGAGATCGACGAGGTGCGCATGTTCCTCGCGCCGCGCCTGCTGGGGGGGCGCAGCGCCCGCGATCCGCTCGAGGGCGAGGGCTCCGAGCGCGTGGCCGACGCGCTGCGCGCGCTCACGCTGGAGTGCGAGAGCGTGGCCGAGGACCTGCTGATCAGCGCCCGTCTGCGGGAGTGGTGAATGTTCACTGGGCTGGTCCGCGACGTCGGCACCGTCACCGCCGTCGACACGGCCCCCGGCGGGGTGCGCCTGCGCCTTCGCACAGCGCTGGTCGGTGAGGTGGCCGAGGGCGACAGCGTCGCGGTCAACGGCGTCTGCCTCACCGCCACCCGGGTGGACGGCGAGGGCTTCGCCGCCGACGCGATGCACGAGACGCTGCGCCGCTCCTCGCTCCGCGCGGTAGCGCCCGGCGCGACCGTCAACCTCGAGCTCGCGCTGCGCGCTGGAGACCGCTTGGGAGGTCACGTCATGCAGGGACACGTCGACGGCGTCGGGGAGGTGTCCGCGATCGAGGAGGACGGCTTCGCACGGATCGTGACGGTCCGTTTCCCGCAAGAGCTGCTGCGCTACGTCGTCGAGAAGGGCTCGATCGCTGTCGACGGGGTCTCGCTGACCGTATCGGCAGTGACCGAGCACGAAGTCAGCGTGTCGCTGATCCCCGAGACGCTGGAGCGCACCACGCTCGGCGCGGTCGCGCCGGGCCACCCCGTGAACCTGGAGGTGGACGTGCTGGCCAAGTACGTCGAGAAGTTGGCCACTCGGGGGGCTGCGCCCCCCGAGCACCCCCCCGAGAGGAGCCACCGACCGTGACCCACCCTCTCCGAGCCCATTTCGCGACCGTCGAGGAGGCGCTGGACGACATCCGCGCCGGCCGCATGGTGGTCGTCGTGGACGACGAGGACCGCGAGAACGAGGGCGACCTGACGCTGGCCGCGCAGTTCGCGACGCCGGAGGCGGTCAACTTCATGGCCACCCACGGGCGCGGCCTCATCTGCCTGGCCCTCACACCCGATCGCTGCGACGAGCTGCAGCTCGACCTCATGCCGGCCAAGAACGAGTCACCCTTCGAGACCGCGTTCACGATCACCATCGAGGCCCGCGAGGGCGTCACCACCGGCATCTCGGCCCCCGATCGGGCGCGCACCGTCCAGGTCGCCGTGGACCCGCAGTCCACGCCGCGCGACCTCGTCCAGCCCGGCCACCTCTTTCCCCTCAAGGCCAAGGAGGGCGGGGTGCTGGAGCGCACGGGCCACACCGAGGCGGCTGTCGACCTCGCCCGGCTGGCCGGCCTCAATCCCGCGGGCGTGATCTGCGAGATCATGGCCGACGACGGGCACATGGCCGTCGGCGACGAGCTGGCCGCCTATTGCGAGCGCCACCGGCTCAAGATGGTCACGATCGCCGACCTGATCGCCTACCGGCGGCTGCACGACAAGCTGGTGGAGCGCGTCGTCGACGTCAGCCTGCCCACGGGCTTCGGGGAGTTCACGGCGACCGGCTACCGCTCGCTCGTCGACACCAAGCACCACGTGGCGCTGGTCAAGGGCGAGGTGGCGGGCGAGGAGGACGTGCTGGTCCGCGTGCACTCGGAGTGCCTGACCGGCGACGTCTTCCACTCGCTGCGCTGCGACTGCGGCGAGCAGCTCGAGTCGGCCCTGGGCATGATCGAGAAGGAGGGGCGCGGCGTGCTGCTCTACCTCGCCCAGGAGGGACGGGGCATCGGCCTGCTCAACAAGCTGCGCGCCTACAAGCTGCAGGAGGGCGGCATGGACACCGTCGAGGCAAACCTCGAGCTCGGCCTGCCCGCGGACCTGCGCGACTACGGCATCGGCGCGCAGATCCTCGTCGACCTGGGGCTCACATCGATGCGCCTGCTGACCAACAACCCCAAGAAGATCCGCGGCCTGGAGGGCTACGGGCTGTCGGTCACCGCCCAGGTGCCCATCGAGCACACCCCCAACCCCCACAACGAGGAGTACCTGCGGGCCAAGCGCGACCGCATGGGCCACACGCTGCACCACCAGGCGCTCAATCTCGACGAGGAGATGCTCCGCGACGAGGAGCAGGCCGACGAGCAGCGCGAGCGCGACGAGGAGGAGCGCGGGGGGTGACCTTCGCCATCGTGGTCGCGCGCTTCTACGAGGACCTGGCCGACCGCCTGGTCGCCGGTGCGCGGGAGGTCTTCGAGACGGACGGCGCGCACGCGGTGGACGTGCTCACCGTGCCGGGCGCCTTCGAGCTGCCCCTCGCCGCGCTCTACGCGGCCCGCAGCGGGCGCTACGCGGGCGTGGCCTGCCTCGGGGCGGTCATCCGCGGCGAGACCGATCACTACGACTTCGTGTGCGGCGAGGCGGCCCGCGGGGTGCAGGACGTGGCGCTTCGCTCCGGCGTGCCCTGTGCGTTCGGCGTGCTGACGGTCGACACCATGGAGCAGGCCCTGGCCCGGGCGGGCGGGGAGAAGCGCCACCAGGGCGCGGCGGCGGCCGAGGCCGTGCTGGCGATGGTGGCGCTGCGCCGCTGCCTGGAGGGCTGACGGGCCGGGTAGGCTCCGACGGGAGGATGTCGGCGCAGCTCATCGCCATCGGGCTGACCTTGCTGGTCCATGTTCTGGGCGCCGGCTTCCTGGTCTGGGCGATGATCGGCCCCGAGGACGACGTCCACGGGCTACGCGGCTGGTGGCCCCGCGACGACCACGGCACCGAGCCGCCGCGCCCTCCCGAGCCCTACCTCGGGCCGGGAGGCCTGCCGCTGCCCACCGCAGAGCGGTCCCCGGCGCGCCTGCGCGAGCCCGGCCGCTTGGCCGACGCGCACCCGGCCCCCGCGCGCCGGCCCGAGCATCCGCGCCGGCCGGTGCCCGAGCGCGAGCCTGAGCGGTGGCCGCGCTAGTCGTCGTCCTTGTCCTTGTCCTTGTCGTCGTCGTTGTCGCCACCACGCCCACGGCCTTGGCCCCGGCCGCCGCCTGACTCGCCGCGCGCGTCAGCCAGCTCGGCGCGGACGGTGTCAGGCTGCTCGTTTGGGTCGACCTCCAGGCGGCGCTCCAGGAAGGGGATGGCCTCCTGCGGGCGGCCTGAGCGGTTGAGCGACGAGCCGAGGTTGAACAGGGCGAAGGCGTAGGCCTTCTCGCCCGTGCGGTCCTGTGCCTCGAAGGCCCCGATGCTGCGCTGCAGCGGCGGCACGGCCTCTGCGTAGCTGCCCGCCAGGAAGAGGTCGTAGCCCTCGTCGTTGAGGGCGACGGGGTCGACGCCGGAGAGGTCGGATTCCTGTGGCTCGGGCTCGGGCTCGGCCGGTGCGGGCTCGGGCTCGGGCTCCTGGGCCCGGGGTTCCTCGGCGGGCTCGGTCTGCGCAGGAGGCTCGTCCTCGGTGGTGGCCGCCGGTTCGTCACCCCCGCCGAGGGTCGCGACGGCCAGCGCTGACAGGATGCCCGCGGCCAGCAGGGCGGCGATGAGGATGGGGAAGCGCCGCGAGGCGCGCCGCTCGGGCGCAGCAACCTGGCCGCCGGGCGCGCGGGCGGGCGCCGGCTGACGGGCGGCCGCGGGCTGGCGCGCGACGATCGGCTCGCGCCGCCGCGTGCCCGCATCCGCCCCGGCGCCGGCAGCTCCAGCGCCCGCACCCGCCGCCGCGGCGCCCAGCCCCGCCGCACGGTGCGTGGACGCTGTGGGAGGCGCCGGGGCGCCCGCCAGCGCGTCGCGGATCTCGTCGGCCAGCTCCTGCGCCGAGGCGGGCCGGTCCTCTGGGGCCTTGGCCATGCCGCGCGCGAGCACGCCGTCCAGCGCGGCGGGGAGGTCAGGCGCCTCCTGCGAGGCGCGCGGCGGCTCTTCGTCAACGTGCTGGCGGGCCTGGGAGGCCGCCGTGCCCGAGCGGAACGGGCGCTCGCCGGTCAGCAGCTCGTAGGCCACCACGGCGAGGGCGTAGCGGTCGCTGGCCCGCGTGGCCTCGTGGCCCATGGCCTGCTCGGGCGCGATGTAGGCGGCGGTGCCCAGCACCATGCCCGTCTGGGTCATCGCGGTGTCGGCGGCCAGACGCGCGATGCCGAAGTCCCCCACGGCCAGACGGTCGCGGCTGTCCAGCAGCAGGTTGGCGGGCTTGACGTCGCGGTGGACGATGTCCTCGCGGTGGGCGGTGTCCAGCGCCGAGGCCGCCTCGCCCAGCCAGCGCACGGCGTCCTCGCGGGCCGGGCGACCATCGCGCAGGCGGTCGGCCAGGGTCCCCCCGGCCATGTGCTCCATGACCATGAAGGCGCGACCCCCGTGCTCGCCCACGTCGTAGATGGTCACCACGTGGGGATGGTCGGAGACGCGGGCCGCCGCGCGCGCCTCACGCGCGAAGCGCTCCTGGGCCCCCGATTCGGCCGCCAGATGGACGGCCAGCACCTTCACCGCCACCCGGCGTTCGAGCAGGCGGTCCTCGGCCGCGTAGACGGCGGCCATGCCTCCCGAGGCTATGTGCCCGAGCAGGCGGTAGCGCTCCGGGAGGGTGATGTCGGTCGCCACGCCCACTTCATACCCGTACCCCGACAGCGACGCATGAGAACGTGGGGCCCGGCGGCGGTCGCCTCCGTGGCCCGCGGAGGCGCCGGGTTCTCTACACTGCCCCGTCGCCATGGCCAAGGTGTGTCACAGCTGCGGGAAGGGCCCTGCCTTCGGCAACAGCCGCTCCCATTCGATGGTCGCCACCCGGCGGCGGTTCGACCCGAACCTGCAGAAGGTCCGGGTCCTGGTGGGCACCGCGCCGCGGCGCGTGTACGTCTGCACCCGCTGCCTCAAGGCCGGCAAGGTCACCAAGGCTGTCTAGGGCCGGCGCAGCGGCCCGCCCGGCCCTCGTGTCCGCCGATCCCAGCCTCATCCGCTTTGGCGCCGTCGTGGACGGCGCTCTGGCGCACCTGGAGTCCCGCCGCCAGGAGGTCAACGACCTCAACGTCTTCCCGGTCGCCGACGGGGACACGGGGGACAACATGGTTCTCACCCTGCGGGCCGTGCGCGAGGAGCTCGACGAGCTCGCGCGCGAGGGCGACCGCTCCCTCGACGAGGTCGGCCGCGACGAGATCGTCGATCGCGTCGCCCGCGCAGCTCTGCTGGGCGCGCGTGGCAACTCGGGCGTCATCCTCTCCCAGCTCATCCGCGGCGCGGCCGAGGAGCTGATCAGCCGCCCGGGCGAGTTGATCGACCCCGTGCTCATCGCGGCGGCCATGGCCCGCGCGGCCGATCGCGCCTACGGCTCTGTGCGCGCGCCGGCCGAGGGCACCATCCTCACGGTGATGCGCGAGATGGCCACGCGGGTGGCCACCGAGCTGGCCCACCGGGAGTACCGCTCCCTTGGGCCCGAGGCCGCACCCGAAGTGCAGAACGCACTGATCGCCGATGTGCTCGAGCCGGCGCTGGCGGCAGGCGAGGCCTCCGTGCGCCGGGGCCCGGAGCTGCTGCCCGTGCTGCGCGACGCGGGCGTCGTGGACGCCGGCGGCCACGCGGTGGTCATCCTCTTCGCCGGGATGGTCGCCGCCCTGCGCGGCACCGAGCCGCCGCCCGTCGAGCGCTACGCGGCGGCTCGGGTGACCCACCCCGAGCACGAGAGCTCCAGCTTCCGCTACTGCACCAACTTCGCTGTCACCGGGAGCGAGCTGTACGCCGCCGAGTGGGTGCCGCGGCTGGAGACACTGGGAGACTCCGTGCTCGTGGTGGGCGACGAGGCCACCCTCAAGGTGCACGTCCACACCGACGACCCGGCGGCGGCCACCGGCCTGTTCGCCGGAGCGGGCGATGTCTCGCATCTCGACGTGGCCGACATGACCCTTCAGGTCGACGCGCGCACGCACCGCCTGGCGGCCGCGGCGGGCCCGGTCGTCGTCCCCGCGACGCACCGGTGTGGCACGCTTGCCGTGGTCAGCGGGGAGGGCATGCCCCGGCTGTTCGAGGGCCCAGCGGTCCGTGTCCTGGACGGCGGCGCGACGCTCAACCCGTCGACCTACGAGCTGCTGGCTGGCATCCACGACGTCCCCGCCGAGGAGGTGGTCGTGCTGCCCAACTCCCCCAACGTGGTCATGTCCGCCGAGCGCGCGGCCGAGCTGTCGGACAAGACGGTCGAGGTGGTGCCCACGCGCACCCAGCAGGCGGGACTGGCGGTCAGCCTGCGCCTGGACCCCGACGCGCGCGCGGCCGACAACGCCGCAGCGATGGCCGCGGAGCTCGAGCGCATGCGCACCGGCGGGGTCGCGCCCGCCGCCCGCGACGACGCGGACGGGCGCTTCGCGGCCGGCGAGGCTGTCGGCTACGTGGACGAGGTGCTCGTCGCCTGGGGTGACCCCGAGCGGACGCTGGGCACTGTGCTGGACCGGCTGGCCGAGGGCGCCGAGCTGCTGACCGTGCTCGAGGGCGCGAACGCCCCGTTCGACGGCCCGCGCGTGGAGGCGCTGGCGCCCGACGGCGTCGAGCTCGAGCTCGAGCGGGGCGGACAGGTGGCCTGGTGGTGGCTGGTGGCCGCTGAGTGAGCGGTCGTCCGCTTCGCGCCGCCGGTGACCTCGGCGAACAGCAGCATCGAGGGAGCGGGGAGCGAAGCGGGGGGCTGCGGCCCGTCCGCGAAATGGGGCTCCCGCCGCTCCACGCGCGATCATCCCTGCGTGCCGACCGCCTTCGCCTCGCGCGACCTGCTGAGCCACGCGGCGCTGCGCGACGCCCCGGTCCGCTGGCCGCGGCCATCGGCCCTGGAGACGCCGCTGACGGTCAAGCCGGCCAAGGCCGCCGATGCCGCGCGGGCCCTCGGGCTGCACACCGTCGCCGACCTGCTCGCCCATCTGCCGCGCGGGGGCGGCGAGGCGCGCACCCTCGCCGCCCTCACACCAGGAGAGGTGGCCAGCGTGGTCGTCGAGGTCCGCTCGATCCGTTCGCGGCCCGTGCGCCGGCGGGGGATGCGCCCGCTCGTGGAGGCCACCGTTGCCGACGCCACCGGGGTGATGAAGGCGGCGTTCTTCAACCAGCCCTGGCTCGAGCGCCGCTACGCGCCCGGCACCCGTCTGATCCTCCACGGCGACGTGCAGGGGCGCGACCGCTTCCGCGTGCGCTCGCACGCCCCGACCGACGAGGCGGCGGGGGGGACGAAGGCGATGGCCGTCTACCGCGCGACCGAGGGCATCAGCTCCACGCAGATCGCCGCGCTGGCGCGCGAGCATCGCCACGCGGTCGCCGACGCGGTCGAGCGCCTGCCCGGGCGGCTTCGAGCCGCCCAGGGCCTGCCCGACGTCCCCGCGGCGTTGACCGCCGCGCACTTCGGCGACCACGAGTCGGGCCGCCGGCGCCTGGCCTTCGACGAGCTGCTGGTCGACCAGGTCGTGCAGCTGCGCCTGCGTGCCGCGCGGCGCGCGGCGCTTCGGGCCGTCGCGCTGTGCGACCCGCCCACGTTGAGCGCTGCCTGGCGCGACGAGCAGCTCCCGTTCGCTCCCACCGGTGACCAGCATCGCGCGATGGACGAGGTCGATGCAGACCTCGCGACGCAACGCCCGATGCAGCGCCTGCTCATGGGCGAGGTGGGCTCAGGCAAGACGGTCGTGGCCCTGCACGCGATGCTGCGCGCGGTGGAGCACGGGCGCCAGGCGGCGCTCATGGCGCCGACCGAGACGCTGGCCGAGCAGCACTTCGCCACCGTCCAGGCCCTCATGCCGGGAGCCAATCTCTCCGTGGCGCTGCTCACCGGCTCCACCCCGACGGGCCGGCGCGCCGACTTGCTTGGCAAGCTGGCCAGCGGCGAGCTCGCGCTCGTCGTGGGGACGCACGCGCTCATCGAGGACGCCGTGACCTTCTGCGACCTGGCCGTCGCCGTGGTCGACGAGCAGCACCGCTTCGGGGTGCGCCAGCGCGTGGCGCTGGACGCCAAGGCGGGCCCGGGACTGGCGCCCCACGTGCTGCACATGACGGCCACGCCGATCCCGCGCACGCTGCGCCTGGCCTCCTTCGGCGCGTTGGACGTCACCGCGCTGCGTGAGCTGCCCCGCGGCCGGCGGCCGATCACGACCCACGTCGCCAGCGGGGAGCGCGAGCGCGAGCGCGCGTACGAGCGCATCCGCGAGGAGCTGCGCGCCGGCCGCCAGGCCTTCGTGGTCTGCCCGCTGGTGGCCGAGTCCGAGGTGCTGGCTGCCCGTGCGGCCACCGCCGAGTTCGAGCGCCTGAGCGCCGGCGCGTTTCGCGACTTCGACGTCGTGCTCCTGCACGGGCGGCTCTCCTCCCGCGCGAAGGCCCAGGCAATGGAGGCCTTCGCCTCCGGGGGCGCCGACGTGCTGGTGGCCACGACGGTTATCGAAGTGGGCATCGACGTCCCAAATGCCACCGTCATGCTCGTCGAGGACGCCGAGCGCTACGGGATCAGCCAGCTTCACCAGCTGCGCGGCCGCGTCGGCCGCGGGAAGCACGACGCGCTGTGCCTGCTCTTCGGGCCCAAGGAGTCCCCGCGCCTGCGGGCACTGGCCGAGCACGGCGACGGCTTCGCCCTGGCCGAGATCGACCTCGCGCTGCGCGGCGAGGGAGAGTTGACCGGCACGCGCCAGTCGGGCCTCGCGCGCTTCCGCGCCGCGCGCCTGCCCGACGACGCGCCGCTATTGGAGCGCGCGCACGCGACCGCCGCATCGCTCCTGGAGGCCGATCCCGACCTCGAGGGCCCCGAGCACGCGCTGCTGGCCGACGCGCTGGCCGCCGCGGAGGCCGGGCCGGTCGCGGCGTGAGGATCGTCGCGGGCACCCACCGCGGCCGCGGGCTCGTGGCTCCCGCCGGTCGCGACACCCGCCCGACGTCCGATCGGGTCCGGGAGGCCCTCTTCTCGATCCTCGAGGCGCGCGCCGGGAAGGCCGGGGGCGCCCAGGGCGCACCCTTCCTCACCGGCGCCCGCGTCCTCGACCTCTTCGCCGGCTCCGGCGCGCTGGGGCTCGAAGCGCTCTCGCGGGGGGCCGCGAGCGCGGTCTTCGTCGACAGCGCACGCCCCGCTGTCGAGGCCGTGCGGGCCAACCTCGCGGCGCTGCGCCTGGACGCCCCGGTGCACTGCCGCGACGCTCCCGCCGCCCTCCGCGACGCAGCGGTGCGCGGCGATGCATACGATCTGGTCTTCCTCGACCCTCCCTACCGACCGGCCGTGGGGCTGGCGGCGCAGCTACGCGAGGCCCTGCCCGCGGTGCTCGCGCCCCGAGCCCGCGTGGTGGCCGAGAGCGATCGCCGCACCCCGCTGGCCATCGGGCTGGCCGTGAGCGACGAGCGCCGGTATGGGGAAACGCTGATCCGCATCCATGACACCTGATTCCCGCCGCATCGCCGTCTGCCCTGGCAGCTACGACCCGATCACCAACGGCCACCTCGACGTGATCGCCCGGGCGGCGACGATCTTCGACGTGGTGATCGTCGGCGTGGTCAACGCGTCGGTGCGTAAGAGCCGCCACCTCTTCGATGTCGAGGAGCGCATCGCGTTCATCGAGGGCGCGATCACCGCCCTGGACAACGTCGAGGTCGAGCCGTTCGCCACCCTGATCGTGGACTTCGCGCTGGCCAAGGGGGCCCGCACCATCGTCAAGGGCCTGCGCGCGATCTCCGACTTCGAGTACGAGTTCGAGATGAACCAGCTCAACCGGATGCAGACCGACGAGGTGGACACGCTCTACCTCATGGCCAGCCCGCAGTACAGTTTCCTCAGCTCGAGCGGAGTCAAGGAGCTCGCGACCTTCGGAGGGAACATAGACGGGCTGGTGCCGGCTCCGGTGGTCGGTCGCTTGAAGGAACAGCTCGCGCGCTGACGAACGAAGGGTTGCCATGGACGTCCTCGTACTCATCGACAAGCTCGACGACCTCGTCCACAACGCCAAGCCGATGCCCCTCACGGACACGGTGCGGGTGGACAAGGAGGAGATCTACGACCTCCTCGACCAGATGCGCGCGACCATCCCCGAGGAGATCAAGCAGGCGCGGTGGATCGTCAAGGAGCGCCAGGAGATGCTCGCCGAGGCCAAGCGTGAGGCCGAGCGGATCGTCAAGGAGGCCCGCGAGCGCCAGGCCCAGCTGATCGCCGAGGAGGAGGTCACCAAGCAGGCCGAGCGCGCCGCCGAGGACATCATCGACGACGCGCGGGCCCGCGAGCGTGAGATCCGCCTGGGCGCCGAGGACTACGCCGACGAGATCCTCAACACCCTCGAAGTCAACCTCTCGAAGTTCACCGCGGCCGTGCAACGCGGTCGCACCAGGCTGCAGGGCAAGGACGACGAGCGCGAGCTGAGCCCGCGGTAGTCGCGCATAAACGCGAGGTCTCCGTGCCCTCAGGCGGCGCTGCTACGGTCGGCGCGATGCCGTTCCTTCTCGCCCAGATCTCCGAGGAGCGCCTCATGCGCGTGTGTGGGGAGGAGACAGCCCCTGGCTGCCGCGCCGCCCTGGAGGCCACCGGCAACGCTCAGTTCGCCCAGGCCGCCAAATGGCTGCTGGACGCGCCGCTGACCATCCTCCTCATCGTCGTGGTGGCGTGGGTGGCCAATCGCCTGACGCGCCGGATGATCAAGCGCGGGCTGCGCCACCTGTCCTCCGGCGGCCTCCGCGAGCGGCTGGGCAGCAGTGTGCGCCGGCGCACGCCCGAGGCCTTCCTGGAGACCGGGGAGACCAGCATGCGCGGCGAGCAGCGCATCGAGGCGCTGACCAGCGTCCTGCGCAGCGCCACGACCTTCGCCATCTGGTTGATCGCCGGCTTCATGATCCTCGGCGCCGTCGGCGTCAACATCGCGCCGCTGCTGGCCGGCGCCGGCATCCTGGGCGTCGCCCTGGGCTTCGGCTCCCAGAAGCTCGTGCAGGACTTCCTGTCGGGCATGTTCATCCTGGTGGAGGACCAGTACGGGGTGGGAGACGTCGTCGATCTCGACCTGGAGACCGTCGGCACGGTGGAGGCGGTGAGCCTGCGGACCACGCGCCTGCGCTCCGTGGACGGCACCGTGTGGCACGTGCCCAACGGCGAGATCCGCCGGGTGGGCAACAAGAGCCAGCACTGGTCGCGCGTGCTGATGGACGTCGAGGTGGCCTACGAGTCCGACATCGGGCACGCGAAGGCGGTAATGAAGACCGCCGCCGACGAGATGTGGCGCGAGGACACCGACATCCTCGAGGAGCCCGACATGTGGGGCGTGCAGAACCTCAACCCCAACGGCGTGCTGCTGCGCCTGACCATCAAGACGACGCCCAGCCAGCAGTTCCGCATCAGTCGGTCGCTGCTGGAGCGCATCAAGGGCCGCTTCGACACCGAGGGCATCGAGATCCCGTTCCCCCAGCAGACCGTCTGGCACCGGGAGGGCCCGCCGGCCGAGGGGAACGGCCACGCCCCGGCCCACGATGCGTCCGCCCGCCGGACCGTCTAGCCCCGTTTTCCGCGCCCCGGCGCGGTAGCGCCGGCTGAGATTGCCCTTGCC
>JANDLV010000079.1 GCA_024330185.1 Candidatus Siliceabacter maunaloa | reverse complement strand
CACGCGGACCGCCCGGCGCGAGGCCGAGCGCGCCGCCGAGGCCGCCCGCCGCGAGGCGGCCCGGGTGGGCGCGGAGCTCGCGGCCTGCAACCAGTACCTGCGCACCCACGCGGGCGCCGCCGGCCGCGGCGCCGCCGGCCTGCGCTCCCTGGCCGACGAGCTCGAGGTGCAGCCCGGCTGCGAGCGCGCCCTGGCCGCGGCGCTGGGCGGGCGCCTGCGCGCGGCGCTGGCCGACGACGTGCGCCAGGCCGAGCGGCTGCTCGAGCGTCTAGGTGACGAGGGAGGTCGTGTACTCGTTGCGGGGGCGCAGGACGAGGCCGCCGTGAACGCGCAGGACGAGGCCGCCGTGAGCGCCGCGCAAGGGCCCGGGTCTTCGCCGCGTGGCGCATTGCCCCCGCAGACCGGGGGCAATGCGCCAACGGGCTCGTCGCTGCCGCCCGGGTCGCCCGCTCCCTCGCCGCCCACCCCCGGCGCGCGCCGCCTCGCCGAGCTCCTTCGCGGCCCCGAGCAGGCCCTCGCGCTCGCCCGCCGCCTCCTCGGCGACACCTGGCTCGTGGACGACCTGGCGTCCCTCCCGGCCGACTTCCCCGGCACCGCGGTCACCGCCTCCGGCCGCGTCTGGCTGGGCGCGCCGCGGGAGCTGCGCCAGGCGCCGCGCGACGGCGACGAGCGGGTGCTGGCCGAGCGCAACCGCCGCGACGCGCTGGTGGTCGAGTCCGAGCGGGCGGTGCAGGGCGAGCAGGCCGCGCTGGCCGACGCCGAGGCGCGTGCCGGCGCCGTCGCCGAGGCCGACCGCGCCCGCGACGAGGCCGACCGCGCGCTGCGCGAGGCCGACCGCGCGCAGACCGCGGCAAGCGAGGAGGCCCGTCGAGCGGGGTGGCTCATCGAGCAGCGCCGCCAGGCGCCCGACGAAGGGGCGACCGCTGTGCGCCGCGCCCAGGTCGAGGGCGAGCTGGCCGCCGAGCGCCGCGTGGCGCAGCGCGCGCAGCGCGATCGCGAGGAGCGCGCCCAGCGCATCGCGTCCCTGCGCACGGTCCTCCAGGCCGATGAGGCGCTCGTCCCCCGGGCCCAGCGCCTCGCCGCGGCGCTCGAGGCCGCTGCCACCGCCATCGCCGACCGCGTCGAGGCGCTGGACGCCGAGCTGACCGCGGACCGAGCCGCCGGCGAGGACGTCGCTGCCAGTCTGCGCGCTTGCGCCACCGAGGAGGCGCGCGTGCAGGGCCAGCTCCGCGAGCATGGCGAGGCGGTCACCCGCGCCGAGGTTCGCGCGCAGCAGGCCCGTGACCGCGCGAAGGAGGCGACGCAGGAGCTCACAGGGCTGGCGCAGCGCCTGGGGCTGGAGCCCGAGCCCGCCACGCAGGAGCTGCCCGGCGAGGAGGCCCAGGCGCTGCGCACGCGCATCGAGCGCCTGCAGCGCCGCCGCGAGCAGCTCGGGCCGGTCAACCCGCTGGCCAAGGCCGAGTACGACGAGGCGCTGGCCCACGTCGAGGAGCTGGAGCGCCAGCGCACCGACCTGGAGACGGCGCTGCGCGAGCTCAAGAGCCTCATCCGAGAGACCGACCGCCAGATCCGCGAGACCTTCGAGGAGACCTTCCAGGCCGCTGCACGCAACTTCGAGGAGCTGGCCGCCACGCTGTTCCCCGGTGGCCGCGGCCGGCTGAGCCTCGTCCAGGACGACGCCGGCCCGCGGCCCGTCCTGGGCGGCGAGGAGCCGGCCCCCGCCGAGGCCGCCGACGAGCCGGTCGACGAGGCGCAGGCAGCGCAGGAGGAGGACCTCGCGGGCGTCGAGATCGAGATCACGCCGGCGGGCAAGGCCATGAAGCGCCTCACGCTGCTCTCGGGCGGCGAGAAGTCGATGACCGCGATCGCTTTCCTGTTCGCGGTCTTCCTGGCCCGTCCGTGCCCGTTCTACATCCTCGACGAGGTCGAGGCCGCGCTGGACGACCTCAACATCGGCCGGTTCCTCGACCTGCTGCGTCGCTACGCCGACCGAGCCCAGTTCATCGTGGTCACCCACCAGAAGCGCACGATGGAGGCCGCCGACACCCTCTACGGCGTGTCCATGGGCGACGACGGCGTCTCGAAGGTCGTGTCGCGCCGCCTGCCGCGCGAGGTGGCGGCGTAGCCTCATATCATGGGCAAGCGAGCACGGCGACGAGGGGACGTCAGCGCCTCCGGCAATGGCGACGCGGCGGCGGAGAGACCGGCGCCGCAGGACACGGCCTCGAGCAACCGCCGTCCCGGCAGCGACGGGCGCCTCACCGAGGTCTCCTACCTCATCGCCGAGGCAGACCTCCTCCTGCACCTCTACCGCTGGATCGTGCTCTGCGGTGACCTGCCCAAGGCCCAGGACTGGCTGGCCGACGAGCGCTGGCCCCACCCGGACGCCGCCGTCGAGACCTTCGGCTCCTGGGAGGGCTTCCTCAAGGAGGCCGCCGTGGCCGACTCCCCGCTCATCCAGCGGGCGCGACGCCACGAGGAGGAGGCCAGGAGGATGGCCGCCCGCGAGCGCGAGCTGGAGCGCGACGAGGGTCGCGCGGCCGACCTGCGTCGCCGCGAGGAGCTGGCCGGGCGCCGGCGCGAGGAGGCCGAGGCGGCCCGCGACGAGCACGACCGCCGCGCCACGCGCCTCGAGGCCCGCGCAGCCGCCGCCGAGCAGCGCGCCGACCACGCCGAGATCGCTCTGGCCGACCAGCGCCGCGCCGCCGAGCGCACCGCCCAGGCCACGCGCGGCACGGGCGCAGATGGCGAGCCCTCCGAGGAGTGGCTCACCGCCCACGAGGGCGCCCTGGCGGAGCTCGAGAGCGTGCGTGCCCACCGCGAGGAGCTGCTGGCCGAGATCGAGGGGCTGCGCGAGGCCACCGAGCACGACCGCCGCGCCATCGCCCGCCTCAGCGCGCTGGTGGGGGAGGAGGGCGCCGCCGCCCGGGAGGACGGCGCCGTCACCGCGCCGGCCGGCGCGGACGAACCCGCGACCCCCCTCGAGGCCGTCCGCCGCGCGCGCGCCGGGGCCCGCTACCTCGTCTTCACCGACGCCGCCGAGGAGTCGGCCTCCGACAGCCCCTTCCGCCGTCCCGCCGACCTCCTCGAGGCGCTGCTGCGCCTCGACCGCCTCGCCGAGCTGCACGCCCCCGAGGAGGGCTTCGGCGCGTCCCTGGGGCAGGCCGCCCGCGACCTGGGCCTCAACTGGAAGCAGGGCGTCTCCGACACCGCCCGCAGCCGCAAGCCCCACGCCTACGCGGTCACCCACGAGGGTCAGCGCCTCGACCTCGGCCCCCACATCGCCGTCGGCTCCGGCTCGGGCGCCGGCTACATCGCCCGCATCTACCTCGCCGTCGAGGACGGCGCGGGCGAGCTCCCCCGCGGCCTGTACGTCGGCCATGTGGGCCGGCACCTGCCTGATACGACGACGTAAGCGGAGCCTACCGACGCGGTCGCCGGAGCCGCCTCGGCGTCACGTTTTGGCCCTGCGAGGCCGACTGCCGGCGCGTGCCCACGGGTGACCATCGTTCCGTCCGTGGCGTCAGGCAGACTGTTGAAGGTTCATTGCCTTCTACGAAAGAGCACTCATGTCGTCCTCCCATATGGACTCCTTGATCCGCGCCGCATCCGGCCGCGCTCGCGTCTTCGTCAGCTTCGACTTCGATCAGGACGCTGGCGTGGCGCGCCTGATGGCCGGCCAGCTGACCGGCTCGCGATTCGCTGCCGACGATTGGTCGCTCAAGGAAGCCGCTCCTCAGCGCTCTTGGACAGAGAAGGCCGCGCGTCACATCAAGCAATCCCACCTGGTCCTGGTGGTGGTGGGGAGTTCCACCTGTCGCGCGGCTGGTGTCGCAAAGGAGGTTGCAATCGCTCGCGAGGCAGACAAGCCGATCTGTCAGGTCATCGGATATCGTGATCTTGTGTCGCCCACGAGGGTGGCGAACGCGGGTCGGCTGTATCGATGGACGCCGAGTAATCTGGCTGGTGTGCTTGATGACGCCTATTCCCGAAGAGCAGCCTGACTCGACTCGGCCGGATGCGGCTGCCTTGGAGTGCCTGGGCCAACAGGTTGACCGCTACACGGCGACCATAGGCCGGTTGGCCGACAGCAGCCTCAAGATCAAGGCGCTGGCCGCAACCGCCGTCGCGGTCCTCGTCACCATCGCGGTCGAGCAAGAAGAGGCCAGTTCGCTGCTGGTCGCACTGGTGTTGCTCATCGGCTTCGCGACGCTTGACGCTTACTACCTCTCCCTGGAGCGTGGGTTTCGCGACGCAAGCGAGGATCTGGTCCTGAGCGTGGCGCGCGGCAATGTCAATTGGGTGTCCATGTTCAACGTCGAACGCGCCGCTGGCAGCTCAGGGCTGCGAGCCGTCGCCAGCGCCTTCGCGTCGCCGGCTACGGCTGTCTTCTACATGGTCATCGGACTGCTTTTAGTCCTCGGATCGCTGCTTGTCTGATCTACACGGGCGGCGAGACGCCGCACCGGCGCGGCATCTCGCCAAGGTCGGCTAGCGTCCGCCGCCCGGCATGGCCGACGCAGTCATCGACAATCCCATCCTCAACGCGCCGTTCGCCGAGCCCGCTCGGCACTGGCGCTTCACGGAGGAAGGGATCAGCAGCGAGATCGTCGAGGGTCGACGCGTCTCGTCGTACTTCATGCCCATCGCGAAGTCCAAGAAGGGCTCGCAGATGCAATTCGAGACCGAGTGGACCTCGGATCGCGTCGAGGAGAACGTCTTCATCAACCAGGTCCGCGAGCGAGTGGCGCTCTGGCGTACTGGGGGCTGGCCGGGCGTCACCGCCACGACCCGCAGGCTCCTGGAGTACTGGACCGACCCGGAGCGCGAGCGCAAGTTGTTCTTCTGCCAAGTCGAGGCGGTCGAGACGGCGATCTACCTCCTAGAGGTCGTCAACAAGCAGACCCATCAAGACGCCTGGATTCTCAACGCGCTGCGCGACATGGCCGCAGACGCCAATCCGGGCCTGCTGCGCATCGCTCTCAAGATGGCGACGGGCAGCGGCAAGACCGTCGTCATGGCCATGCTCATCGCCTGGCAGGCGCTCAACAAGGCCGCCAACAAGCAGGACGCGCGGTTCAGCGACGCCTTTCTGATCGTCTGCCCCGGCATCACCATCCGCGACCGGCTGCGGGTGCTGCTGCCCGAGGATCCCGACGATTACTACCGCGAGCGCGACATCGTGCCGCCCGAGGACCGGGGTCGCCTGTCGGAGGCGAAGATCGTGATCACCAACTTCCACGGATTCCTCGCCCACGACCGCGGCAACGCCTCGAAGGTGACCAAGCAGCTCCTCGCCGAGGGAGGCGCGAACCCCTTCCAGGAGACGCCCGACCAGGTGGTGCGTCGGGTTTGTCGCAGCCTGGGCACCAAGGAGGGGATCGTCGTGCTCAACGACGAGGCTCATCACTGCTACCGGCACCGCGTGGGCGGCGACGAGACCGACTTCTTCGCCAAGCTCAAGGGCGACGAGAAGAGGGAGGCCAAGGAGCGGGAGGAGCATGCCGCCGTATGGCTATCCGGCCTCCAGGGCGTGCACGCCAAGATGGGCGTCAAGGCGGTCTTTGACCTGTCGGCGACGCCGTTCTTCCTATCCGGTTCCGGCTATCCCGAAGGGACGCTGTTCCCGTGGGTGGTCTCCGACTTCTCGCTGATCGATGCCATCGAGGCCGGCCTCGTCAAGGTGCCCCGCGTGCCGGTCGCTGACGACACCGGCGCGGCGACCGGACCCGTGTACCGCAACCTGTGGGTTCACATCCGTGACGACCTGCCCAAGCGCAACGTCCGCCAGCAGGATCTCGCCGGCCCGCCGAAGCTCCCCGCCGAACTGCAGGGCGCGCTGCACAGCCTCTATGGCAACTACGGGTGCAGCTACGCCCAGTGGCGCGAGCGCGAAGGAGCACAGACGACCGGATCGACGCCGCCGGTCTTCATCGTGGTCTGCAACAACACGAGCGTCAGCAAGCTCGTCTTCGACTACATCGCCGGCTACGAGAAGCAGCTTGCCGACGGCGCGACCGTGTGGGTGCCTGGCGAGCTGGAGCTGCTCGGAAATGTCGCCGACGGGCAGTGGATCGACCGGCCCAACACCATCCTCGTCGACTCCGCCCAGCTCGAGTCTGAGGAGGCGATGAGCGCGGAGTTCAAGAAGGCCGCCGCCACGGAGATCGAGCGCTTCAAGGGGGAGTTCCGCGCGCGCTTTCCCGGTCGCGACGTCGATACGCTGACCGACGAGGACCTCATGCGTGAGGTCATGAATACCGTGGGCAAGCCCGGCCGGCTTGGAGAGCAGGTGCGTTGCGTGGTTTCGGTGTCGATGCTCACCGAGGGCTGGGACGCCAACACCGTGACCCACATCCTGGGTATCCGGGCGTTCGGCACCCAGCTCCTGTGCGAGCAGGTGGTCGGGCGCGGCCTGCGTCGGCGTTCCTATGCCGTCAACGACCACGGGTACTTCGATCCCGAGTACGCCGAGGTCTACGGCGTGCCGTTCTCCTTCATCCCCTCGGCGGGCGCCGGGCCCCCGCCGGCCCCGCCTCGCCCCATGACCCGTGTGCGCGCACTGGCCGAGCGCGACCATCTGGCGATCGCCTTCCCTCGGGTCAAGGGCTACCGGTATGAGAGCGCGACGGCCCGCCTGGAGGCGCGTTTCGACGACGACAGCCGCCTCCCAATCTCCACACAGGAGGTTCCCAGCCTCACCGACGTACATCCGGTCGTCGGTGAGACGGTCGAGCACACGCTGGACGATCTGCACGAGCGCCGTGAGCAGGAAGTCGCCTTCGCGCTGGCCAAGGTGCTGCTGGAGCGCTACTGGCCCGATCAGCCGTGGGCGTTCCCGCAACTCGTGGGCATCGTCCGGGAGTGGCTGGCGGGATACGTCACGCTCAAGGATCACACGTTCGTGCAGATGCTCCTTCTGCACGAGCTGGCCGACCGAGCGGTCGAGCGCATCTACAAGGCGATCGTCCGCGCCGACGACGGCGACGCGACGCTGCGCGCGATCCTGTCGCCCTACGACCGGACCGGCTCGACGCGCAACGTGGACTTCGACACCGCGAAGCCCGTCTACGCGACCGATCCCGACCGCTGCCACGTCACCCACGTCGTCGCGGACACCCAGTCCTGGGAGCAGAAGATGGCGCAGGTGCTGGAGGACATCGACGAGGTGCGCTCCTACGTCAAGAACGAGGGGCTGGGCTTCTCGATTCCGTACACGGTGGATGGCGACCAGCGCGGCTACCTGCCCGACTTCCTGGCCCGGGTCGACGACGGGCACGGCGAGCCCTCTCTGTCAACGTCCGGTGAGACGCTCAACCTCATGGAATCAGTGACCTG
>JANDLV010000078.1 GCA_024330185.1 Candidatus Siliceabacter maunaloa | reverse complement strand
GAGTTCTACATAACCCAGCGTATCCCTCTAGCTAATTGTTTGACACTTCCTAAGCGTCCTGAAGGGCCCAGTTTGTCGCGCTGATCATCAAGAAGCGTGCCCAGGCCGTCGGCCTCGGCCCCGCCGCGCTGGCCGACCACTCCCTGCGCTCCACCCAAGCCGCCCGCGACGGCCACCGCGCCGCCCAGATCGCTCAGCTCAGACCACCCGCCACACCGACCGTCGCGTCCTCGACGGCTACATCCAGGCCGGCCGCGGCGCCACAGACGTTGCGCGGGTGCTGTAGACGCACGAGCTGGCACGGGGTCTGGCCCACGCGGCTGAAGCAACGGGCCAGACCCTGAGCGAGCTACACCTTCCGTGATCGGCGTTGCGGCGGCGGCGCCCCCGGTTCTTAGCGGGAAGGGAGGACCTGGAAGGAGTCCATTTCGCCGCGGATGCGCCGTGGATAGTACCCCGTGAATAGGGTGTACGAGTGCACGATGCCAGTGCGTTGAGCGATGCCCTGCCGCACGTCTTGGGGCAGCTCCTCGTCGAGTTCGTAGGTGCCATCTTCGTTAGGGACCTTGAACTGGAGCGTGCGCGTCGGCTGGCCCGGCGGAGTGTAGAGAAGCTGCACTCGTACGACGCCTCGGGCGCGCTCGCTGATCGTGCCCTTCGCCTTGATGTGCCCGTTCTCGATCGTCGGTCGCCCCGCCTCGAGATCGGCCTGCTGAGAGGCCGCGCGCAGGCGCACGTACTGCGGCTGCGTGTCGGCGTCTCCGTGGTATGTCAAAAGCATTATCCCGGTCCCCGGTTCCGCTTGATCTTCGGGGATGCCCTTGGTGAACCGGACACGGCGGTTGGCCGCGTCGATTTGCGCATCGCCCAAGTCTTCCACGCGCCCCGCTGCGTGCAGCTGAACATTCAGCGCTCCCGAGGCCCGAGCGGTGATCGGCGCGAGCACATCCAGCTGTTGGTCTGACCGGCGGACCGTTGCCCGGTCTACCTGAAGCTTTGCGGCGAACAGGGTCGTTGGCGCGCCCAAGGGACCGGCTGCCGGCGACGGGCTCGGCGACGGAGCGCCCGAGCCACCGTCGCTCGGTCCACCGCTAGGCGACCCGCCAGCGGCAGGCGGCCTCTCCTCGTTAGAGGCTTCACGCACCTCAACGCGGAAGACTTGGCGCGTCTCCTTGAGCTCATCGTCGGCCACGACGCCCACCACCTCGACAGTTCCGGCTTCGTCAAACCGCACGACGTTGCGCTGGCCCACCGGTTCGACCACCTTGCCGTCGACCTGCCACCAGCCTCGCTCGACTGAGCCGTTGGGATCGGTCGACCGGCGGCTGTCTAGGACCAGATCCTCGCCTACGTCGACGGTGGTGGGTACGTCGGCGATCAGGGTGGGGCCCGGATTCGTAATGGTCACCGTCTTCGTCGCTCGGTCGACCGCGCCCTCGGTGCTGCGCACCGTGGCCGTCACCTCGTAGGTGCCGCTGTAGCGGTAACGATGGTCGATGTCGGCTCCCTCGCCGGTAGTGCCGTCGCCGAAGTCCCAGGTGACAGTGTCGATCGGACCGGTGCTCTCACTGGCGCTGAACGCAACGTCTTCGGGAACGACCCCGCCTTCGCCTCCGGTGATCTTTGCCTCGATCGGCGTGACCGCAGGTCCGACCGCGAAGGGAGAAAGCGAGTTGACGCTGCCCTGGAGCAGCCTTCCGTCGAACGTCGACTGCACCTGCTGCCAGCTGCCGCCCTGGTAGTGCCACAGCTTGTCGCCGGTCTGCCCCTGGAGCGCTACGGTGACCTGGCCGCGGTAGTCGGCCGCCGTTTCGATCTGGTAGCCGTTTCGTACCCGGAAGTTGGGGTGTACGGGCAGCTCACCGTCTTCGACCTTCAGGATGGAGGTCGTACCGGGCAGTATGACTTCCTCGAAGGTGAGCGACTCGCCGCTGGCGTACCGCACTTGGACGTTGGAGCCAGCCGTGCGCATCGTGACCAACGCTTCCATCGTCCGCGCGATCTGGCGGGCGATCTCGGCCTGACCGGCCGTGGTCGGGTGGAACGGAGCTTGGGTAGTGAAGTCTATTGCGGTCGCGGACCCGCGCGGGTCCACTCCGGTGTCCATCCCGAAGATCCAGGGATCCTCGGAGCAAAAGGGATGCTCCGCAAACGTCGAGCTGACGGGCACCGCGATGGCTCCGTCAGTTTCCGCGGCCTTGTCCCGGATCAGCGAGTTGAGCTCCTCGAGTCCACTCACCATCCGGTTGATCTCGCTGCGCGAGAATCCACTGAAGGACGTTTGCAGTCCCTGAATGTCGAAGCAGTCTTGAAGCTGATCGGCGGCGGGGAAGGGGTTGACGTACTCGGTATGGAGAACGATTGGCCGCTGCTGTGAATCTGCGGCATGGATACGCGCATAGACCTGTTCGTAGCTCTTGCCGAGAGAGCCGTTGCGGATCTTGTCCTTGGCCTCGTCGATGTTATTCTCACAGTCCCCGGGCCCGAACCGGGGGACGAACTGATATCCCGGATAGAAGCAGGACGCGACGATCTTGGCGAACTCGATGTCGTTCGCGCCCAGACTCAGCGTCACGAGGTTCGGATCGGCATCCCGGTATCGCTGGTTGACGGCCGGTCCGTCCTCGAAGCCGCCGAGCTGGGGCTGTGCGATGCCCTCCTTGTCCTGTACGCCCTTGATCCCGGCGTCGAACGTGGCTCCGGTGCAGGAGAGGTGCTCCTTGAGGTCAGCGCCCGTCAGCTCTGCCAGCACACGCGGATGGGCCTCGTCGCGTTGATGGCAGGCGATCGGCTGTCCGAAGTCCACATCCCAGAACGCGCCTGTACCGTTCGTATCCTCCCAGCGCTTACTGTCGGGGTTCCACTCGTAGCCATACCCGATCCCTTCACCGGCGCTGACCGAGTCCCCGAGCGCAACCAGGTTGCGACCCTTGAAAGTGACTGACTCGCCGGCAGCGAGGACGTACGGCAGGCCGGTCGAGCCGTCCGGGGCTGTATAGGTCCCGAGGCCCTCCGCGATCGCCAGAACGCGATAGGTGTCCTCCTCCCAGCGTTCGAAGGCGTTGTGCACCGAGCAGCCCCAACCCGACAGCGATGCATCGGTGGTGTTCGCGAACGCTGGGTGATCGGCGACCCGATGGGCATCGTTGTAGCAGTCGGCCGTCCTCGTCGCGAATCCGCCGTTGGAGCCGTCGATGTGGTCCAGCAGCGCCACCATTTCGGCGTCGCGGTTGTCACACTCGAAGGCGATGTACAGGCCCGTCTCGTCCGCGTCGGCCGCGAAGGCGATCCCGTCACGCACCAAGTCATCGCCACCCTGCAAGCGGTGGTCGCTGGGATCGGTGCCGATCAACAGCTCGTTACCAGTGATTGCTGGCGCCCAGGCACCCGCTGTCTCATCGAGCAGTGCGAAGGCATTGCAGGAGCCCTCACCGATCACAAGTGCGTCGTAGGCCTCAAAGTCGGCCGTGGTCATGTTCCGCCAGCGCGCCTCATCGATGATCGTGGCCTCGAGCCCCGACTCGCCAGCAGCGCTCAGCTCGTACGAACCCCCAGTAGTAGAGGCGACATCGAGGATCGCGACCCGTTTGGGACCCGGCTGTTGGGCTCCTGCAGAGACCGCGATCACGGCGACGCTCGCCAAGGCGACGACCGCCGCGACACCGACGCGTCCACCGGCTGATCTGAACACGCTCAGCATCCTGTTGCTCCCCCTCGTTGATGTGCGTACTTGGTCTCGCGCCCCGCGATCGGGACCGCGCCCTTCCCCACCGGTGCGGCAAGGCAGAACGAGCGCGAGAAGCTGGCAGCCATCGCAGCAGTTACCGCGGGTACCATCGCCCTATGGGATGGAACGACGATGCTCTTGTGGCCGCTGGCGCGTTCTACGTCGGCTGGCTCGCGAGCGGCCTCGCGCTCGTGGCGTTGCTGAGAATCGGCAGCGGCCCGAGCGCTCAAGTCCTCGCCTGGACCTGCATCACGGCGCAGGTCATCGCAACGGCTCGAGCTGTGCAGGTCGGCTTCGCGCCTCTCGCCACCATCTCTCTCGTCTTCGCAGGAATCGGCGCACTCGCATTGCGTCGGTTGCGTCGGGCTTTCTGATCGAGATCCGTGAGAGCGGGTGCCGCGGGTGCTGGGCGCCGCAGTTCTCTGCGTCACGCGACGCGCGCAGCGTTCCCATGCGCCGCCGTTGGTGAGCACCGCGATCTGCAGGCTCTCCCACCGGTCCAGGCGGCCGGCCATCTCCTCGCGGTGTCTTGCGCACAGGTGCTGTGCGGGCGCCATGGTCTCGATGTAGACGGCGCCTCTCTCGGTGATGCTGGTCACTGCGAAGGGCATCAGTCGAAGGCGAGCCGGAAGTTGACGCGGCTCGAGCCGCGGATGCACCCGACGGGTCTGTAGCTACCCTCGCCGGGCGTCGCGACGATTCGGCGGAAGCTGCACCGGAAGCCTCGGACCTCGCGCACACACCGGCTGCCGCGGCACACGGTGGCCCGTCTCTGGGCGTCCGAGGCGACCCTTCGGGCCTGAACGCACGTGGCGCGGCGGGTTTCGATCTCGTAGGCGGGCGTGTGGTTCGGCCCCGCGTCCTCACACCGCAGATACTGGGGGCACAGCATCTCGAACTCGCCGTCTACTGGACCGGGTTCCCCTCCCAGCGGGTGTCCGGCCGGCATGGTGTACGAGTATCCGACCCGCGTATAGAACCAGGCGACCTGACCTCGCTCGTCGACACAGCTGCGGATGCGAGAGACCGTCGCAGCGGCGGGAAACTGGTACACGGTCCCCTCGGCGCAGTCGGGCACGCAATCATTGACGCGCGTGAGGCCTGAGCCGGTGGCCAGCCTTCCTCCCCACTCCTGCCACGACATCCCGTCAAGCTCCGGAACGCCCGTGCAGCCCGCGTCCCATCGCGTCGGCTCGGCTCGCGCGCCATAGGTCGGGATGCTGCAGTCCGCCAGCAGGATCTCGGGCGAGACGTCGCGGAACGTCATGCGCTTGGTCGTGCCCCGTCCCTTGTCGCAGTCCACGATGCCACCGCTGCGCGTCGTGCAGGACCACTGGCCGAAGTCGAACCCCGCCCCGCCGATCCGGTCCGCGCGGATCATCCTCGCCACGGTGACCCGCGCCTCGCTACAGCGCAGCTTGCGGTAGGCGGTGATGCGGCTGACGCGCAGACCTTCACTGGGACGAGTGACCGTTCCGCAGCCGCGCGGCGCGTTGGTCTGCTTGCCGACGGCCGTGTCGCGCAGCTGGACCTCAGCCGACGAAGCGTCCGGTCCGGGCAACTGCAGAAGGGCGCAGAGCGCGAACGCCGTCGCGAGCAACATTCCGTGCCTCCTCATGCGCCGTAGCCGAACTGCACGGTGAACCGCCCTTGGTTGCAACGGAAGAACCCTCCACTCTGGTAGGTGGCGCGCAGCGCACGGCAGCGGTAGCCCGCCACCCGTGCGTCGCCGGTGCGCGTGGAACGGACACGACTCACCACGAGCCGCGCGCGACGACTCAAGAGCGCGATCAGCAACCTACGCCCCGCCATGGTTGAACCTCAGCCGCAGTTTGCCCCGCTTACAGGTGTAGGCGAGAAAGGATCCGCCCTCCTGGTCGATCTCTCCGACCCGCTTGCGGGTACACCAGTAGCCGGCCGGACCGCGCGGGGACTGGGTACCTGCCGCCCAGAACGACAGCGCGTTACCCGCTGCGGAGCATGGGATGCCCTTGGTTCGGGTGCCCGCGACGCCCCAGCGTGCGAACAACTGGTCCAAGTTGCACTTACGCTCCCGCTTGGCCGACCCGTGGGGACCGGGCAGCGCATACGCGGCACCGAAGTGGGGCTCCCTGATGCAGGTGAAGCCGGACAGGAGGCTGCCCGTGACCCGCGCGCACCCCCAACCTGCCGGACTGCCCGGGCCGTTGCCCGACCGCGGAAGCGCTCGCGTGCGACGGATCACCGAGCGCGCGCCGCGGCAGGTGACGCTGTGCTCCGCGAGGACGTCGAGCGTTCGGGAGCCTCCGCCCACCGCCTTGCAGAACTTCAACCGCGGCGTCGCAGCCTCGGCCGCGGTGGCCGAGGGCAGCACGAGCAGCGACGCGACGACCACGATCGCGGTCGTCAGCGAACCGAATCCCCGGCGCCTTCCCCAAGCGGGGACGAGCAAGCGGTCAGCTCTCGACATCTGGCGCCCTCCATGTGAGCAGCGGTCGTCTGGCCCCGGGCGTTCGAGAACAGCCGCCTTCGGTGCCGGCGGTGCTGCAGTTCCAGCCGCGGGGCGCGGCGCGCCCGGCGTAGAGGCGCCGGATCACCTCGCGGGCGCGCCGGCAACTGACCCCCTTGTACGCGCGGACGCCGGTGATGCGCTCTGACGAGGCGCGGAAGCTCGCGCACCGGACCGACAGCGGCGTACCGACGCCGCCGTAGACCCAGCGAACCCTCGCCTTGCCCTTTGAGCAGGTGTAGTTCGTCGTCGGTATGGCTTCGTCGCGATCACGTCGATAGCGGCACGAGTAGCCCCTCGGACGCAGAGCGTCGTCGCGGCGGACAGCGACGATGATCTTCCGCGCGGTCGCGCACGATGTCCTGCTGGTGCGCACCTCGAAGGCCGCGTCCTCGGAGTTGGCCGCGAAGACGACGTCGGGGCACGTTCGAGCGGCGGCGCCTGTGGACTGCGCAGCCGAAGACGCAGCGAGGCTGAGGGCGCCCAGAAGCGTTGCGGCCGCGACGACGGCCGCGCGCGGAGCGGACCGACGCGATCGCCTCATCGCGTCACCCGAGCACGTCGGCTCTTGTATCCCGCGCGGTCGAGGAAGCCGTGCAGGTCGCGAACGTAGGCGCGACGGAATTTCCCGGAGTCGTACTGGCCCTGTGGGCTCACCCACCCACGACGTACCGCTCGGCCCAGTTCGCGACGGACTCGGCTGCTGTGCCCGAGGCGGTACTCGTTGGCTGCCCACGCCGCCAGGAGGCCGCGGACATCGCCGCTGCCACGGCCCTGGCGATACACGCGGTACCACCGCTGTGAGTCCGCCCGCACAGCGCGCGGGTACAGACGCGTGCGCTCGAGGAACTTGCCGTTGTCGTAGCGATAGATCCGTACGGGGTTGCCGGAGCACGCGTAGCAGCTGAACCGGTAGGAGAAGCGGTCATCCGAGGTTCTCAACTCAGGACGACCGCGGCCGTCGACGTTCTCGAGGTCGAACGACATGTTGCCGAACGCCTTGGTGGCGACTCCGTACCCCGTGCTGTCCTTGTTCAGGTACAGGACTTGCACGAATGTGCAGCAATGCGCCCCGCCGCTGAAGAGCGGCAGCAACACCTCGGGCTCGCCGTCGTACCCATTCAGGGGGTCGGGTCGTGATCGGCAGGATGTTCGCGGTTTGCAGGGA
>JANDLV010000077.1 GCA_024330185.1 Candidatus Siliceabacter maunaloa | reverse complement strand
CCCGGTTATTGCTGCGAAACGCGATCTTCGACCCATCCGGCGAGAAGACCGGCTCGAGATCGGGGAGCTGTGGTGCCGGGGGCGGCCCGTCCTTCGTCAGGTTCGTCTGTCCGCTCCCGTCGACGTTCATCGAGTAGATCTCGTTGTTGTTGTCCCGCCTGCTCACGAACACGATCTTCGAGCCGTCGGGGGAGAAGTCCGGATCGCCGTTGCCAACCCTGACCGGATCGGGGTTGCCTTCCATATTTCTCGGACTGGTCGTCAGCCGCGTCTGGGCGGTGCCGTCGACGTTCATCGTGTAGATCTCGGGTGCCGGCGGGTCGACATTGTCGCGGAAGCTCTGGAAGGCGATCTTCGTCCCGTCGGGCGAGAAGACGGGCTCGGAGTCGATGGCCGCAGTGGTGGTGAGCTGAGTCTGGCCCGAGCCGTCGGCGTTCATCACGAAGATATCCGCGTTGTCGCCGACAAAGCGGGTGAACGCGATCCGCGACCCGTCGGGCGAGAACGCCGGTTCGACGTTGCCCCCCGACGTCGTCAGGCGCGTCACCCCCGCACCATTGACCGCCACCGTGTAGATCTCCGCCCCACCGCTGCGCACGCTGGAGAAGACGATCCGCGACCCGTCAGACGAATAGCCCGCATCTCTGTCGGTGTTCGCGTCGTTGGTGAGATTGCGCAGATCCGAGCCGTCAGGCGCGATCGTGAAAATGTCCTCCCGGGGACCATCGAAGGCCGTGAACGCCACCCTCCCGTTCTCCCCCGGAAAAGCCGCCTGAGCCGGACCCGCCCCGACCGCGCCGAGCGCGACGAGGCCCGCCACAGCGACCCCCACTCCCGTTCGCGACGACAACCCGCCGCAAGCAGCGCGACGCGCGCAACCCCTGGCCGCGGAGAACACGTCGGTGGGCGTGAGCAACGAGTTCAATTGACCCCCTGTCGAGTTGCCGGGCCGAGCCCGCAGTCGCGCACCGTAGCGGAAAACCGACCGCTCCACGCCCGGTCAACGCTATGTGTCAAGTACAGCTAGCCCGGCCAGCAGGGCTCCCTGTGGTGAGACCCCCGCGCAAGCAGTCCACGATGGACACCCCTCCTGTAACGTTTGGGCACGAGCGCAAGGTGCGTACAGGCAACGGCCCAAGGAGGTCCGGATGGAGCGCGTACGATTGATGACCTGGTGTCGGAGCTGCGTGAGCGGGGTGCATCTCCCCGCGTTCGCCGCGGCGGAGGGCGGTCTGTTCGCGGAGCAGGAGCTCGAGGTCGAGTTCGTCGGCTGTGCTCGCGCGCCGGTATGGACCCTGGAGGGGTTCACGGTGCGCCCGAAGGCGGTCGGGTCCGGAGAGGTCGACTTCGGGCTCACCTCGGTGGCCTACGTGCTCGCCGCTCAGACCGAGCTGGACGGGAATCTCGGGGCACGCTTCGCAGCGATGTCCCACCAGCGCAACCCGATTGCCGCGATCGTGCGCGACGACTCCGAGTTCGAGCGTCCCGCCGACCTCCAAGGCGCGCGGGCTGCACGATGGAGCATCCCGTGGTTCGCCCAGGAGTACGCGGGCGCCCTGTCTTACATGGGCCTCGATCCCTCGGTGATCGTGGACAGCCAGGAGCCCGACGCACAACTGGAGCGCGGGGAGATCGACGTGATCCCGACGTGGGTGGACATGACGCTCAACCACGTCGACAAGGACTACGCGGTGCGCCCCATCGGACTCGACATCGAGACCTACGCCACCGGTCTGCTGGCAGGCGACCATCTCCCCCTCGAGCTCGTCACGCGGATGCGCGATGCGATCGTCGCGGGCTACCAGCTCCAGCGCGAGCAGCCGGAGTTCGGCATCGCGGCCTTCCGGCGGCGATTCCCCGACATCACCGAGCAGCACGTCCGCGATAGCTGGGCACTGTTCGAGCCCTACGCGTTCGACGGCGGCGCGCCGGGGGCGATGCGCGCCGATCGCTGGGAGACCACGATCGCGCACACGGCCGCGACCCATGGGCTCTCCCCCTTCCCGGCCGAGCGGGTCTACCGTCCGGAACTGCTCGCGCCCGCGCTCGAGTACGCGCCGGTATAGCCCACAACGCCTGAATTCACGCCAGGACTCGAGGGTCGGCTCGCCGGCCCTCGAGGGTCGTTTCGAGCACTCGGGGACTAGGTGTTATTGACACTTACGCCAGGGCGCCTAGTCATGTCTGATATCTCTGTACGCGCAGTTTTCGAGACTTAATCACTGGGGAGGGGCACAGACTTGAGGAAGACGAGCGTCGGAGCAACACGATGGGGGCTGCCCGGCCTGCTTGCGCTGCTTGCCTTGGGTGGCGCGACGTGCGCCGCGCTGACGCTCGGAGCCACCGGCGCGTTCGCGGCCGACGCGAACACGCGGTACGACGTGGTCGGGGTCGACTCCCCCGATCCCAAGTTCAACTCCCGCTTCGCCGAGCGCCTCACCACGGGCGACGCCACCGGGGACGGCGTGATCGATGTCTTCGCATCGACCTTCATCCAGGACATCCCGGCGTCCGAGGCGGGAACCACGGCGAACGGGATCGGCGCGGGACGGCTGAGCATGATCAACGGGGCAACGCGGCAGATCCAGTGGAAGGTCGCCTCCCCCGACATCCAGGCTGGAGCAAACTTTGGCTTCTTCATCTCCGGCGTCGGCGACGTCAACGGGGACGGGAGGGACGACATCATGGCCGGCGCGTCGGGCCACGACGTCGACGGCAACGAGAACCAGGGCAGGGCCTACGTCCTCAGCGGCGTCGACGGGAGCCTGATCCACCGGCTCGACAACCCCAATCCGCAGGCCAACGCGAGCTTCGGCTCGCGACTGGGCTCCGCCGGAGACGTGACAGGCAACAGCGTGCCCGACCTCCTCGTGGGGGCCCCCTCCAACGACATCCCGGCCGGCTGCGGCAACGTGCCCATGGCCAACCGGTCGCCCGACTGCCGCGTGAACGAGGGGGAGGTGTTCGTCTTCGACGGCGCCACGGGCCTGCTCGAGAGCACGATCAACCTTCCGCCCGAGGACGTCGTTGGCCCCCCCTGCAACAGCGCCTGCGGCAGCTTCGGTGGCAACCCGCAGAACGTGGGCGACCTGACGGGAGACGACATCCCGGACTTCCACATTCCCGCCACGTCCTACTCGGGCGGTCCCGGCCTCAACGGGCGCGTCTACATCTACGACGGAGCGACCAACGGGGTCCTGATAAGGATCGACCAGCCGGCACCGGATCCGAGCTCGTTCTTCGGGCTCGGAGACCTGGACCGCGGGGGGCCGGGCGACCTGAACGGCGACGGCGTTCCCGAGCTGTACGGGACGGGCTTCCTCCAGGACGGGCCGAACGGCGAGCCTTCGGCCGGTCGGTCGTGGGTCTTCGACGGCAAGGCGTCGCTCGAGGCGGGTGAAGGCGTCCTGCTCCACGAGTACGTCGACCCCTTCCTCGCCCCGAGCCGGGCGTTCGGGTGGGCGCTGAGCCGGACGGATTACAACAAGGACGGCACGCCCGACTCCCTCATCAGCAACCTGCAGAGCCGCAACACGACGATGAGCATCTTCAACGGCCGCGACGGGTCGTTGATGAAGAATCTGGAATTGCCGCCGTCCGAGATCCAACGCCCGGAGCCGGGCAACAGCGGCAATGCGCTGGGGTGGAGCTCGCGGGCACCGGGCGACCTCAACGGGGATGGCGAGCCCGACTACGTGGGGGCCGCCCCGTACACCGACGTGAACGGCGCCCAGGATCAGGGGAAGGTGTACTTCTTCCTGTCCAACCTGTCCGATCCGACCCCGCCGGGTGGTGGTTCCCCTCCGGGTGGTGGTTCCCCGCCGGGTGGTGGTTCCCCGCCGGGTGGTGGTCCCCCTCCGGGTGGTGGTCCCCCGCCGGGTGGTGACGGTCCGCCGCCGGGTGCCGGTCCGTGTGGTACGCCGGGTGCAGTGGGGTACCTCAATCCGGTCAAGTTGCGGGTGTCGCGGGCACGGGTGTTGCGCGAGGATCGTGAGCTCGATGTGTTGGCGCCGATTACCGCACGGGCGCGGGGTGCTGACGTGGCGGTGACCTATCAGGGCGACGAGCGCAGCGACACGTTCGATGCCGAGGTGACCCAGAGCGACACCGAGCTTGATCACATCCGCTTCATGGAGCCGATCACGCGCGGGCAGGCCGACCTGGGCACCGGGATCGTCAACCTCAATTACCTCGGTGACACGGACACACGTCCGGAGGTAGTGCGTCTGCGCGCGGCCTCCCAGCGCGCTGAGTTGGACGTGAAGGAGATCAGCCTGATCGGTGATCGCCTCTCGGGCCAGGGCAGCGTGACCAGCCGCGCGGAGGGCATCGTGCGCTTCCAGTACTCCTACGTCGATCCCGACGGATCGCCGCAGGTCCATGAAGCGCGCGCCGAGATCCAGGACGACGGTGACTGGGAACTGGAAGACGACCAGGTTCCAGCCCAGCTCGCACAATGTGGCGGCTATCTGTCGATCCAGTTCACGGGCTACTTCGAGCGACGCATCCGCGGCGAGCAACTGGCCTACGAGCTCAACGCCGGCCAGACCCGCCGGCCCTAACCGCGACCGTCCGGGGCGGCCCACGGGGGCCGCCCCGGAACCGGTCCATCGTCCCGAAGCTGATAGAGCAGGCGCTCGAGTACGCGCCGGGTAACATCGAGATGCCTTCGTACTCAAGCCAGCCTCGGCGCGTGGCACCAGAAGGAGTACCCACCCAAGACCCCTACGGTTGGACGACCTTGTTACGGATCTGATATTTGTTGCGCGCCGTTAGTGAAAGCAGCATCACCTGGGAGAGGGCGGAAACTTGAGGTACTTGAACGTCGGAGCACCACGGTGGGCGGCGCGACTGCTCGCGCTGAGTGCGGTCACGTGCGCCGCGATCGGCGCCGCGAGCGCGTTCGGGGCGACGGCGGACACGCAGTACGACCTGGTTGCGGTCGACTCCCCCGACCCTGGTGTCGGGGCACGCTTTGCCGAGCGCCTCACGGCCGCCGGGGACATCACCGGCGACGGCGTACCCGACGTCTTCGCCTCCAGCTACGTCATCGATGTCGACGGCGTGGATGAGGCGGGCAAGGTCGTGCTGATCAGCGGGGCGACCCAGGAGATCGTCTACGAGCTCACCTCCCCCGAGGTCCAGGAGACGGCCCACTTCGGCTTCTACATCTCTGTGGTCGGCGACGTCAACGGCGACGGGTTGGACGATCTCGCCGTGGGCACCGACGCTCAGGACGTGGGTGACAACGACAACCAGGGCAAGCTGTACGTCTTCGACGGCCCTACTGGCGAGTTGGAATACGGCATCGACAACCCCGACGCCCAGGCCGAGGCCCGCTTCGGCTCGCGCATCGGATCGGCGGGAGACGTCAACGCCGACGGGCTTGACGACATCATCGTCGGCGCCATCGCCAACGACGTGCCGGCGGGCTGCGGAAACGAGGACCCGGTTCCGGGCAATTGCCGCAAGAACCAGGGCCAGACCTACATCTTCGATGGTTCCGACGGCTCGGAGCTGCGCACGCTCAACATCCCCGACGAGGATCTGCCTCCGACGAGCTGCAGCGCCGACAACACATGCGGCACGTTCGGCTATGCGCCACAGGTCCTAGGGGACCTCAACGGCGACGACGTTCCCGATCACATGGTCCCGGCCGGCACCTTGAGGCCCGACGGAGATCAAACTCGGCATGGCGTCATCTACGTCTTCGACGGAGCCAGCGGCGAGGCCCTCACCAGAATCGACCAGCCCGATCCGGATCGGCTCGCGTTCTTCGGGCTCCAGGACACCGATCGTTATACGCCCGGGGACCTGAACGCCGATGGGGTCCCGGAGATCTATGGGACGGGGTTTCTCCAGGACGGTCCGAACGGCGAGGAGTCAGCCGGGCGGGCGTGGGTCTTCGACGGCAAGGCTTCGGTCGAGGCGGGTGAAGGCGTCCTGCTGTACGAGATCGAGGATCCGGACCTCGGCCCGAGCAGGGCGTTCGGGTTCAGCCAGAGCAAGACCGACTACAATAGGGACGGCAGGCCCGACCTCTACATCGGCAACCTGCAGGGGCAGAACACCGAGACCTACGTCTTCGACGGCAGGGATGGGTCGCTGTTGAAGACGCTGGCGTTGCCGCCCTCTGAGGCCCAAGCCAACGAAACGGGCAATAACGGCAGCGCTCTGGGGTATAGCTCGCGGGCGCCGGGTGACCTCAACGGGGACGGCGAGCCCGACTTCGTCGCGGCCGCTCCGTTCCAGGACGTCGGTGGCACCCAGGATCAGGGGAGGGTGTACTTCTTCCTGTCCAACGTCCCCGGCCAGCCGCCGCCGGGTGGTCCGCCCCCGGGTGGTCCGCCCCCGGGTGGTCCGCCCCCGGGTGGCGGTCCGCCGCCGGGCCCGCCGCCGGGTGGCGGTCCGCCGCCGGGTCCGTCGTCGGGTGCCGGTCCGTGTGGTCAGCCGGGTGCGGTGGGGTATCTCAACCCGGCCAAGCTGCGGGTGTCGCGAGCGCGGGTGTTGCGTGAGGATCGTGAGCTGGATGTGCTGGCGCCGATCACCACGCGGGCGCGGGGCGCTGACGTGGCGGTGACCTATCAGGGCGACGAGCGCCGCGACACCTTCGACGCCGAGGTGACCAACGCCGACACCGAGCTGGACGAGATCCGGATCATGGAGTCGATCACGGCCGGTCAGGCCGAGCTGGGCACCGGCATCCTGAACCTGACCTATCTCGGCGACGCGGACACCCGACCGGAGTTCGTGCGTCTGCGCGCGGCCTCCCAGCGCGCCGAGCTGGATGTGGAGGAGATCAGCCTGATCGGTGATCGCCTCTCGGGCCAGGGCAGCGTGACCGACCGCGCCGAAGGCGTCGTGCGCCTGCGCTACTCCTACGTCGATCCCGACGGATCACCCAACGTCCACCTCGCCCAGGCCGAGATCCAAGAAGACGGAGACTGGCAACTGGAAAACGACCAGGTCCCCGCCCAGCTCGCGCAATGCGGCGGCTACCTGTCGATCCAGTTCACCGGCTTCTTCGAACGCCGCATCCGCGGCGAGCAACTGGCCTACGAACTCAACGCAGGCCAAACCCGCACCCCCTAAACAGCGACGGTCCCGGCCGGCCCCACCAGGGGCCGGCCCGGACCCCGCGACGATGATCCGGTGCCCACGTGCACCCAACGACGGGCGCACGGCGGCCAGGCGCCGCGCCTGCGCATCAGCACCGACGCGCGAGGCGAGCCGGTGGGGGGTCACTCGCCGTTCGACAGGATGTGGATGGGTAGGTGCTCGCATCCGAATCCCGTTGTGCCCGAGGCGCTGCTGGCCCGCGACATGATTGTCCGCACAGTCGTTTCCTTTGGTCTTGGTGGATCGGAGCGGCGGCGGGGATGGCGTGCTGGGAGCGAGCCCGTGAGGCGAGCGAGCAGTTCGGTGTCCCCGCCTGCGCGTCGCTTGGCCGGCCCCCCCATCTGTGAGGAGAAGGCGACACGGGGTGGTCGGCGACGGCGATCACCAACTGGAAGGCGCAGTTCCTCACCGCTGGCCGGCAAGGCCTTGAGGTCAGCGAGCTTCGTGGCCCCTCGTCCCGCGAGGTCGAGCTGGAGCGGGAGGTCGCGACGCTCAACCAGGCGGTCGGTGAGCTGCACATCAAGCCGCGACCTGCCCCTCGACGGCTTCGACCTGACCGACCGCGTCGGCGTCTACCGCGAGCTCTACAACACGATCCGACCCCACGAAGGCATCGACTTCGCCCGCCCCCACGACCGCTACACCGCCCCGCGCACTACACCGCCAACGCGCCAACCCGTGCGGATCCTTGACGCGGGACACTGCGGGACGCCCCAGCGCCTGGGTCTTCACCCAGCGGAGGCGGCTGTCGTCGGGGGCTCAGTCGCCGATGTCCAGTGGGCTGATTAGGCAGCCGCCGGGGCCGCATTGGGGTGCT
>JANDLV010000076.1 GCA_024330185.1 Candidatus Siliceabacter maunaloa | reverse complement strand
GCGCTGCTCGGGGCGACGATCCTCACCCGCGCCGACCTCCTCCTGGTGCCGCTGCTGGCCGGCGGCGTGGCCGCGGTCGCGCTGTGGCGCCGCGCGGAGGGGGGCGGGCGCGGGCCCGCGCTGCGCGGCGTGGGCGCCATGGCCGCCGGGTGCCTGGTGCTCGTGGCGCCGTGGACGTGGTTTGCCTCCACCCAGGCCGGCGAGCTGGTGCCCGTGTCCAGCGGCGGGGCGTCCAACGCCTTCGTGGGCACTTACCTGCCCGGCGGCGGCTCCATGTTCGGCGCCAAGGACGCCCTGGCCGGCGAGGTCGGCCGGCGGTTTCCCCAGTACGCCGGCGAGCCGGCCTTCCGCCTTCCCCAGACGAGCGTGATCGCCACCGTCGCCGCCCGGCGGCCCGACCTGCCCGCCGAGGACGCCCTGCGCGCCGAGACGACGGCCAACCTCGAGCGCTACGCGCTGGGCGAGCCGCTGGCCTTCGCTGGCATGATGCTCGCCAAGGTCGAGCGCCTGTGGCTGCACTACACCACCGGCACCTACGGCAACGAGCGGTGGTGGATACGCGCCTTCCACGTCGCGATCGTCGCGCTTGGCGTCGCCGGCCTGATCCTCGCGGCGGCCCGCCGCCGCGGTGGCCCCGTCATGTGGCTGGTGGGCCTCGTGCTGCTCTACGTGACGGCACTCAACGCGGTCCTGATCTCCGAGGCCCGTCACAACCTCGCCGTCATGCCGCTCGTCGCCGTGGCCGGGGCGGCAGGCGTGACGTTGGCGCTGCGCGGCTGGAGCCTGCGGTCTACCGCTTGCGGTAGATCACGGTCCGGATCCCGCGCGGCAGCGGCTTGAAGCCGAACTCGGGCAGGGCCTCGGAGCGGCGTAGGCGGGGATCGGTGTTCAGGACCTCCTCCCACTGGGCCACGCGGCGGCGTACCAGGGCGGTCCACGGCGCGCGCCAGGACGTGGTGCGGATGATGGGCTGGACGAGGATGAGCGCCTGGCCGGACTCGAGGCTCTCGATGAGCGGGTCGGAGGTCGGTGTGGGCCGCGCGTCCTCCAGTCGCTCCAGCGCGTCGCGCCAGTCGAACACGCGCGGGTCGGCGACCGGGCCCAGGGAGGTGGCGTAGCGGAACTCCTCGCCCATGTAGTAGTGCAGCAACGGGATGCGCTCGGGGTGGGGGGAGACGACGAGGTCGCCCTCGCCCACGGGGCGGTACTGCACGCTGGCGGCCACCTGACGGGTGTTGTCCTTGCCCTCGATGACCCCGATGCGCGGGTCGAACCACATGACGGCCAGGATGGCCAGCGTCACCATGCCCAGGCGCCGTGCGTGGGCGAGGCCGATGGCGGCGATGAGGATCCCCGGCCCGGCGGCCACCGCCATGTAGCGGTTGGCCCAGGCCGGCGAGACCTGGGAGGCCAGCCACGCGGCCAGGACGGTGCCCCCGGTGAGGACGAGGAGCGCGAGGGCCGCGTTCCAGCGTCTGCGCAGGCGCGGGTCACCCCCGCTGCGCGCCTCGAGGAGGGCCGCGAAGCCCACGCCGCCCACGAGCAGGATGATCAGGGCCGACACGGTGCCTCCCAAGGCGAAGCCCAGGCCGCTGGTCAGCTCGCCGAGGGTCGGCACCGTCGCCCAGGGCGCACCCGTGTTCAGCGCCTGGAAGACGAGGTTGGGCACCCACGGCGCGAAGAGCAGCGCCGCGCCGCCGAAGCCCAGCGCGGCGTCGCGCAGCAGCCCGCGGCGGTCGCTCGAGGCCTTCCACACGGGGCCCAGCGCGGCCGCGGCCCCCACGCCGACGAACAGCGCCCAGTTGTGGGTGTAGAGCAGCGTGGCCAGCAGCACCGCGAAGGCGGGCAGATAGCCGCGGCGGCGGTCAACGAAGGCGTGCACGAAGACGGCGCTCAGCAGGAGCGTGAGCAGCGCGACCAGCGCGTACATGCGCGTCTCCTGCGCGTAGTAGGTGAGGAAGGGCTGCAGAGCGGCGACGACCGCGGCCATCCAGCCCGTGCGCGTGTCGAACAGCGAGCGTCCGGCCCACAGGGCGGCCGGGACGGTGAGGATCGCGATGCCCAGGCTGAGAGCGTGGGTCTGCGCCTCGCCGCTCCCGATGACGTCCATCCACACGCTGAGCAGGAGGTAGTACAGCGGCGGGGCACCGTCCTGGAGCAGGACGGTCGGGATCTCGGTCAGGGGGAAGGAGGCGATGCCCACCGCGATCCCCTCGTCGATCCAGAAGCTCGCGCCGATGGCGCGGCTGCGCAGGAAGGCGCTGAGGGCCATGAGCACCAGCACGCCGGCGGCGAGGACGACGGGACGGTCGGCCAGCGGGCGCAGGCGGCGCCCGACCACAGCCGCCGCCGCGGGGACGCGTGCGGCGCGGGCGCGCAGGTCCGCGCCGCGCGGGCGCGGTGGTGCGGTGGTGGAGCGCGCCACCGATGGGGCGCGCTCGGCAGGCGGCGCCGGGCTCAGCGGCCGCACGTGCCGGTCACCTCCCATAGCTCGGTGCGCCCCAGCACCGGAGCGCCGGCCAGCACGCCGGGCGCGGGCATCGGGTCGGCGCCGGGTCGGTAGCGGGCGCGGATGACCGTGCCCGGTCCGCCGGTCTCCAGGAGCATGCGCCGCGTGTGGACTTCGAGCTCCCAGGCCGCCCAGGGCACCATGAAGGGATTGACGGCGACCTCGCCGCAGTCCAGCAGCGCCCGGGGGCCCCCCGCCTGCCCCAGCGCGACGGGCAGTTCCTCGCGGAGCTGGGCCTCGTAGGCCACCAACTCGGCCTCGTCGGGGAGCTCCAGCGCAGCGGTCACCCCGAGCCCGGCCGCGGCGAGGGCCGCCGCGCCCAGCGCGACGATCCGTCGCCCGCGGGCGGTGTCGCGGCGCGTCGCGAGCCACCCGGCGGCCCAGGCGATCCCGGCGCCGGCGACGACGGCGGCGAAGCCCATGGGCAGGAAGAGGTAGCGCAGGTTGCCCGCGAAGCCCAGCTCGGTCATCACCGCCACCAGGCCCAGCCAGCCAGCCGCCAGTGCGGCCAGCAGCGTGACGCCACGCCGGCCCTCGCCGTCCGCCGCCCTCGATCGGGCGGCCAGCGGCGCGAGCACCAGACCCGCGATGGCCACCGGACCCAGCGCTGCCGCGAAGTCCCCAAGGACGGCCAGCGAGGGCACGGGCGCGAAGGCGGGGCTGCCCGGGTTGGGGCTGTTGGCCCGCTCGGCGGCACGAAACAGGTTGCCCGAGCCCCACAGCTCGGGAAGGACCCAGAGGGCGACCATGGCCACGCCACCCGTCGCGAGCCACCAGAAGCGCGAGCGGGTGACGAGGGCAGCCGTCGACCAACGGCTTCGCCCTCGGTGCCCGCTGCCCGAGGCGGGCCCCGCGCTCGCTCTCTCCTCCCACAGCAGGTACAGGGCGTATAGACCCACGAACGGCCACGCCTCGGGGCGCAGCAGCCCGGCGGCCAGCCCCAGGGCGAAGGCGTGGGTGCGGTGGCCGTCGAGGTGGCGCTCCACCGCCAGCAGGCCGCACAGGACCAGCAGCCCCTCCGAGAAGCCGAGGAGCTGCGTGCGCAGGTAGGACGGCTGGAGGAGGAGGACGAGCGCACCGAGCACGCCGGCCAGCGGCCCGGCGAAGCGCGTGCCCAGGCGGTAGGCCATCACCGCTGCCCCCAGGGTGGCGGCCTGGGCGAGCACCAGCCACAGGTCGGGCGCCAGGTCGCCGGTCAGGGCCAGCGGCGTGGTGAACAGCACCGGCAGCGGCTTCCACGACGGCCCGAAGAGGGTATCCAGGTCGCCCTGGGTGATCTCGCGGCCCCACACGATCCACGCCCAGGGGTCGTAGGACGGCGTGGAGGGCAGGAACGCCACCGACAGCGCAGCGAGCACCAGGCACGCGACGACCGGGACGGCGACGCCGGTGCGCACCCGGACAGGGCGCAGGAGCTGCGGACGCGGGTCGAGCAGCATCGCGCGGAGGGTAGAGCGGGGCGCGGCGGGAGGGCCGGGCGGCTAACCGGGCCTAACGGGAGCTACCCGCAAACTCAGTTGCCAGCGGAACACGTGACACGACCACGAGTAGCCGCGGCTATCGGCGGTTACCAGCCCATGTAGTCGGCCTGGCGGCTTCCGATGAACCCGTCGTCGGCCGCGTATGTGAACTCACTGCTGCTCTGCGCAAGGAAGGTCGTGTCGCCCTCGGTCGAGACATCGATCAGGAAGTCCTCGAAGTTGAAGTCGTCGACCGCGCGCTCGCCGGTCGACAAGCGTTCGTTGAGCAAGACCATGGAGTATGCGCTGCCCGACACTGTGCGGGGAACGGCCGTACGGCCGAAGCCATAGAAGATGCGTCCCCGGTAGCCCTGAGGGCCGAGATACGAGGCGTAGGCTCGGTCATCGCCGTGACGAGCTCGGCTGAGCACCCGGTTGCCACCGCCCACCGTGTCCAGGCGCAGTTCGGTGACGCCCGCTGGCCCGCCCCTCCCGGCCTCGCGAGTCGAGTAGTTCCAGGAGAAGCTCAAGCGCCGCCCATAGAGGTCCAGGCGAGTGGGGCCGGGAAGGCCCTCGGTGCCACGGCTACCGCCGGGCTGGCGCTCCGAACGCCCACCGTCCAGGGGACGCACGTAGAGGTAGGGATAGACCCCTCGATTCCCGTCGCGGCCCTCGTAGACGCGGGCGAAGGCCACCTGGTCACCCCAGATGCTGGGCAGCACCTCCGACGCGTCGCGGGTGCTCGCGCCCTCGATCCGCGACTCCCGCTGAGTGTTGAAGTCGTAGCGATAGATGTCGCACCCGCGCCCCGCGGTGTAGGCCGGATAGGGGTTGCTGAAGATGCGTGCGCCGAACTGCTCGCGCACCCGATCGACATCGGGCTCGAGCTCACAGCGTGAGTACACCGCTACGGCGTCGCCGTCCTGGTCCGGCCCCATCTCCACGTCGAACGGCACGCCCATGCGCGGCTCGACCGGCAACCGTAGAAACTCGTCGGCACGATCTAGCCCTCCTTCAATGAAGCGCACGAGGAAGTAGCGATCACTGGCTGGTCCCGCCTCGCCTGCCTCGCGCTCACTGAGCAGCGTGACGCCCCGGAACGTGTCGCTAACCGGCACCACATTGGGGACCCCGCGTTGCGCGTGCGCCACCGGCGGGACAATGAGCACCACCAGCAGCGCCGCTACCAGCACAGCCACCGGCCGGGCGGCTCTGAGTGCACCGAACGTTGGCGCCCGTGACGTCATGGGCACTGCACGGGATTGACAACCGCCGGGTCGGCGGAATGCTCCGCCGGAGTGATCGTGACCGGCTTGTAGTCATTCGACTCCGCCCAGGCCCGCAGGGCGCAGAATGCTGTACGAGAAGGTTGAAACTCCGTCCCGTTAGACCAGCGACGCTCTGCCTGGCTGTTGCCCACGCTCGGGTCCTTGCCGTAGGACCTGATGTCGTGGGCTTTGAATGCATCCGGCGAGAGCGCCTGATCCGGGGCGACATCACCGACGCTCAGCAGACCGGTGTCGAAAGCGAACCGCGCATCGACTGGGTCCGTGATGAGTCGGCCTGCCTCATCAAGCTGCCAGTGCAGCATGAGACGCGCGCCGTTCTCCTCGGCGTGCGCGTAGGCCCGAGGCAGCCATTCGGCGCGAGTCGACTCAGCGTGCCATGCCTGCCACCGACTCAGCGACGGAAGGTCAGTATTGAGTTCTGCCTGGCCTCTAAAGCCTCTGATGGGGAAGGGCTGCGAGAAGTAACCGAACTCCGTCATGTAGAGCGCGGGGACACGACTTGCTGCGGTGCTGAGCGCCGGTCCTTGGTCGTTGCCGGAACGCTCTTGGAACAGCCGTTTGATGCGGTTCTGCACGTCGTCGACGTACGCGATGCCTATGACGCCGCCGGTCGTCGGCCCCGCGTTCCGCGGCTTGGGGTAAGTGCGCTTCTCAGGTGCCGAGCGGTGCTGGTAAGGATGCCAGGCCACGCCGCTCGTCCTCAGCGGCTCGGGCCGTGCGCGCACCACGGCGGCCAGGAACTCCGTGGTCTTCAACGAGGGCTCGATCGTCTCTCCGCCTGAGCCGCACTCGGTCCTGACGCGCTGCCCTGAGAACCGCTGACCCTGTGAGTTCAACCCCGGAAGACGTCCGGACGCCGGAAGCTCGGACAGCTCGCCCAGATAGAGGCGCAGGCCCGGGACCCTGCCGCCGTTCGGACGTTCCGCGGAGCGAGCCGCATCGTATCCTGCGTCGTACAGCACGCGATAGCGAGCGGCGGTGGAAGCCAGTGTCCTTCCGTCCGAGCATGGCGCCTTCAGCCACTCGGCGAGGTTGGGTTCGTTCCACAGCGAGAAGTCGCGGACGCCGAAGGGATCCAGCGCGAGGACGGCGTCCTCGACGAAGTCGGCGAACGCGTCGCGGTTCGGCGAGTTCGTGTAGTTGTCGTCCGTCTGCCCCCCGGTGAGCGTCGCCAAGACCCGGAAGCCGCACGCGCGGTAGTCGCGTGCTGAGTCGAGGATCTTCTGGCGGTAGTCGCTTTCCTGCTCCCACTTCTCCCACTTGACGATGATCCGGCCCCAGGTCGTGCCTGCTTCGCGCATGCGCTGCAGGGCACCCTGGCGAGCTGGGTTCTCGTCCGTCAGGCCGTCGTCTGAGAAGCCGAGCGCCATGTCATCTTTGCCGGTCGGCGGCTGAGCCAGATCCCCGTGCTTGCATCCGGGAGGCCGTTAAACCTGCTGCAGGGCACCGAACTGGGACGGACCACTGCCCGGCTCGGTGTCGGTGTCGGTGCCGTCGTCGTAGGCAAGCGTGGGATCGGGTTGGTAGACCCCGGCGGCTTCGACGAGTCGCTCCGCGAACGAGACGGCGACGCTGACCGCGCTGCCGTCCGCGGCGACGCCAAGCAGGTCATCGGTCAGATCGCCGCTGACGTCAGCACTGGCCAGTCGATGATCGGCGTCGATCTCGCCGTAGGCCTGTGGTTCGCCGAAGCTGGTGCCGGTGCTCGGCCGGATGTCGACGGCCCGCTCGCCGGCGCGGCGCACGAGGAGGTCGGCTCGGCCGTCGCCATCGCCGTCTGCGAGGTCGGCCTCGATGCTGGCCGGAACGCTCCCCCAGCTTTGGGCGGCGGTCAATCCATCCTCCCGCAGCAGCCTCACCGAAACGTCACCGCCCGCTTGGGTGGGGATGGCCACGATGTCGCCTGAGCCGTCGCGATCGACGTCAGCCACGCGCAGCACGTGGTTGGGCGGGAGGGTCCCCTCGTCGACGGGCCCCTCGAGCGTCTCACCCGCTCGGACCATTGACGACAGCGCGCCGGTGGCTGGGTCGTAGAGTAGGACGTCCGCGGTATCGGTCAGGTCGAGGTCGGCGAACAGTACACGCCGGCCAGTGGGGCCGATCCCGATCGAGATCGGCGCTTGAAAGCTGTCGCCCTGCGAGGCGCTCGTCGACAACGCTCCGGTAGCGGGGACGTAGCCCATGAGGTCATCGAGGCCGTCGCCGTCGTAGTCGGCCAGCGCGATCGACCGATCCACTGGCCAGGTACCCCACGCGGTCGCCTGTCCGAAGGAGTCCTCGCCATCGCTGGGACGCACGGTGACCTGGCCGGACGTCTGGTCTCGGGTGACAAGATCAGCGGCGCCATCGCCGTTGACGTCACCGAACACGACGTCCTGGTTGGGGGTCAGATCGAGGATCCAGTCGAGCGCCGAGCCGGCGCAGCAGCTGACCGTGAAGTCGAAGCGCTGTGGCGGGGACGGGTTGCCGGCGGCATCGTAGGCGGTGACCTCGACGTGGTTGGCACCCGGCTTGAGCGGCGCGGCGTCGATCGGGACGTCGCGCACCATCTGGCAGCTGTCGGTCGGACACGCCTGGGTCTCGTCGAGGATGGTGCTCTGGCCGTTGAGGACAGCCTTGATGCGCGTGGCGCCGGAGCGCCTGGTCGCCGCCGAGGACGTGCTGCCATCGGTCGCCGTCACCCGCAGGTCGTAGCGCCCGCGCGGCATGCTGGCACGCCGGTCGTAGGCCGAGCCCGAGAAGGCGATCGAGGGGCCGCTGCGGTCGATGTTGACCGTCCGCGAGCCCGTAAAGCTGGTCAGCTCGTAGGTCGACGCGGTCGCGCTCAGCGACTTGCCCGCGCCCTCC
>JANDLV010000075.1 GCA_024330185.1 Candidatus Siliceabacter maunaloa | reverse complement strand
CCGCCCAGCGGACGCGATCAACCACGCCCACTTGACAAACCGCCGTCCATATCAGCGAGGGCGCCGGGTTACCTTGGGTCCGTGGAGTCGGTCTGGGACTACCCCCGTCCGCCGGCGCTGGAGCCGTGCGCGCGCCGCGTGCGGATCGAGCTGGGCGGGGTGACCATCGCCGATTCGTCGACCGCCCTGCGGGTGCTGGAGACCAGCCACCCGCCGACCATCTACGTGCCGCCGGGCGATGTTGCGCCGGGCGTGCTGAGCGCGGTCGGCGGGCGCGGCTCGCTGTGCGAGTTCAAGGGCCGCGCGACCTACCTCGACGTGACCGCCGCAGCGCGGGTGGAGGCCGCAGCGGCCTGGACCTACCGGGCGCCCGTCGCGCGCTACGCCGCCCTGAAGGACCACGTGTGCTTCTACCCCTCGCGCATGGACGCCTGCTGGCTGGACGACGAGCGTGTCGTCGCCCAGGAGGGTGACTTCTACGGCGGCTGGCTGAGCGCCGACCTGCGCGGCCCGTTCAAGGGCGGGCCGGGCACGCTGGGGTGGTGACGCGCGCCCGGCCCTCCCCGCGGCGGGTCAGCTGCTGGTGGTGGCCAGCTCCCGGCGCTTGGCGATGCGCTGGAGGACCTGCTTGCGGTTGCGATGACGGCGCTCGTAGGCGTCGACGAGCCCGAGCTGCACCTGGGTCAGCTTGTCGATGCGCGGCAGGAGCTTCGCCGCGGTCAGGTCGTCGTAGCCGCTGATGGGCAGGTCGTCCTCGTCGGCCACGGCACCCTTGGCCTCGCCCTCGGCGGCGGCCACGCCGGGCACGGAACGGGCCGCGTCGACGGCCTTGCTCGCCACCATGCGGGCCATGTCGGCGGCGCCGGTCGTGCCCGTGTCGAAGACGTGCTCGCCGTGGACGCTCTCGCGCACGAGGCCCGCGGTGAGCGCGGGGATCAGGTCGCGCAGCTCGCGCATCGCACGCTCCTCCTGCTCGCGGTGCTCGCGGGCCAGGCGCACCGTCGGCTGGTCGCCGGACTGCTCGGCCAGCGCCTCTAGCGCGTCGTAGGAGGCGATCTCCAACGCCTCGGTGGCGATCTCGTCCTTGGCGTTCTTGAGCATCTTCTCCGCGCCGCTGGTGCCGCGCAGCATGTCGATGGGGGCCTTGGCCGCCGAGACGCCCTGGCCGGCGACTGTCTGCACGATGCCGTAGGCCAGCGCGAGCGGGCTGCGCTTGGCACCCAGCGCGCGCAGGCGGGAACGGATCCGCTCGGCCTGGCGGCGCGTCTCGCCCAGATGACGCTCGAGCACGTTGCGATGGTCGCCGCGCGGGGTCATGGCGACGTGGGCGGTGAGGGTCTGCACCAGCGCGAGCTCCAGCGCATGGATCTCGTCGAGCTGCTGGATGACCTTGTCCTTCGTGTCCATGAGGACCTCCTGTCGCGATCGGTGTGCCCTGCCAGAGGGTCGGGCTACCCATTCCGCGAGGATGCGAAGGGTGAACGCGCCTCCCGACTCCTCGCTCCCGGCGCTGGGCAGCGCACTGGGAGGCCCCCTGGGCATCGCCGAGTCGGTTCTGCCCGCGGTGGTCTTCGTCGTCGTGGCCACCGCTACGGGCCAGGACGTCACGGTCGCGGCCGTCGCCGCGCTGGGCGTCGCCGCGGTGCTGACCCTGGCGCGGCTCGTGCGCCGCCAGACGCCGATCTACGCGGTCGGCGGGGTGGTGGGCGTGGCCGTCGCGGGCTACGTCGCGTCGCGTACCGGGCGCGCGGAGGACTTCTTCCTTCCCGGGCTGCTTGCCAACGCCGCCTACGCGGGCGCGTTCGTGGTCTCGATCGCCGTCCGCTGGCCCCTCCTGGGCGTGATCGTCGCGGGCGCCTCGGGAAGGGACATGGCATGGCGGGCCGACCCCGTCCGCCGTCGGGCCTACGCCCGCGCGAGCTGGATCTGGGTCTGCCTCTTCGCCCTGCGGATCGCGGTGCAGCTCCCGCTCTACCTCGCGGGCGCCCTCGTCGCCCTGGGCACCGCGCGGGTGGCCATGGGCGTGCCGCTGTTCGCGGTCGGCGCCTGGCTGTCGTGGCTGCTGCTGCGGCGCACCGAGGCGGGCACGGAGGCCTCGGACGCAGCCGGCGCGTAGATCTCCGTCGATCGCGGTAGTCCGTAGCGACGTGGTCGCGGACTATCCGATGATCGAGGAGGACGAAGCCGCCGGCCGCGTCGCAGCGGTCTATGGCGCCGCGCTCGAGCGGACTGCGTTCGTGCCGAGTCTCTTGAAGAGCCTCGCGGTCTGCCCTCAGTACCTGCTCTTGGCGTGGGATCAGGCGTCGGGCGTCATCGACGAGGCCGAGCTTGGTCAGGCGGCTTCTCGCCTCGGCGCGATGGTCACAGAGGCGGCCACACCGCCCACCGACCCGAACGACCGCGAACTCCTCGGCGCGTTCATCGGACCGCTGGGTCGCATGCTGCTGCTCTCGTGCGGCCTTGTGACCTCACTCGAAGGAAATCTGGCCGGGCTTCCGCCCGCGACCGTGGCGCAGCTACCGCCGCCGCGGGCACCGTTGCAGGCCGCTGTGCCCAGCGTCCGCGAGCTGGCCGCGCACGCGCCGGTCCTTGGCCGGATCCGCCTCGCGCTCGACACGCCCATCGTCAACAGCGTCTGGCGCAAGGCCGCCGACGAAGGGCGGCTCGAGGCTGTCTGGGAGCAGCTCGAGCCGCAGGCCGCGCGCACGCGTGGGGACGCCGACGCGTTGCAGGACGCCGCCACCTCGGCCGCCGCCGAGCTGCCGTGGAAGCGCGTCGCCGACCGCAGCGCGCTGCGTGCGACGGGGGTCGAGGACGCCGAGCCCGGGATACGCGCCATCCTGCGCGCGTACGTCACGACGCTCCCCCGCGTGCTGACGCTCGTCGCGTCCTCTGGCGCGAGCGCCGACGACCAAGGCTGAGCGCGCCGAAACATGGAGCGGGCGACGGGACTCGCACCCGCGACCTCCGGCGTGCGAAGCCAGATGGCGCCACTCCGGGCGCCGCCAGAGGCCGAGCGCCGGCTGGGGCTGGCCTGGGTGGAGCGCGACGGCGACGCCTGGCGCAGACTGCGCGGGCGCCCGCGCGAGGGCTTCCTCGACGAGAAGACGGCCATCGTGGAGATGCGCCGGGCCATTCGAGGAACACGTGGCACGCCTGGATAGCCACGCGAAACTCAAGACCCCGAGCGCTCCCTGCACGCAAAGCCCCGCCACTCCGACGTCGCGCGGCTGGATCGCGCGTTCACCGGGAGCATGGGAAAGCTCGACCAGGAGTCCCAGGCGGCCCAGCAGTGGACTAACCGGGTGCTGCGGCGCGGCTGACGAGGACCTCGCCACCGAACGACTCGAGCCGGGTGAACCGGAGGTCCTGCAGGTTTTCGTCGGTCCAGCGCTGCGCCAGTTCCCGCGACGCCTCGGCCTCGTGGGCATGGGAGAACGTGCTGAGGGTCATGACGATCCCGTCGCCACAGTCGATGAAGTGGTAGGAGCGAAAACCGGGCTGGGCGCTCATCTGTTCGGCGAACCCCTTGTCAATGCGCTGCTTGAGGTCGCTCAGCGACCCCTCGATCAAGCGGTAGCGCCTGACGCTTACGAACATCCGTACTCCCTTCGTGTGGCTGCCTGGGCTCTTAGCCGCCCAGCCGGAGCATTTCACTTTCGCCCGGGGCTTGAGAGCAGCGCGCCACCCAAGCCCGCGTGAGCGGAGTGCCGTGAATGGTCTACGCCTCACGACCGCGCCGACCGAGCGCGGAGGCCTCGCGTCGGCGCTGGCCGGCGCCCGGCCTCCCCACGGTGCGAGGGGTTCTGTCACCGCCACGATCACAACGTTCGTGCCCGTCCGGCACTCTGCATGGGCCACACCCGTGCTCGCCCGCGATCAGATGGATGCGCCCGGCGATGTCTGTGGAGACGCCGGGGAGCGGCTCGACGACAAGCTGCGCCGTCTCGTTTTCCTACATGCCAGACTGCTCGACTTCGATGGCCATGCGCGCGCGCCACGGCAGCTCGATGGCGGTATCGGGCCAGTGCCGGCGCTCGTGTCGGCCCTGAACCGCTCGACCCACCGCAGCACCGCCTCGTCCTTCGCCGCCTCCTCAACCTGCCACCTCGGCAACCCCACATCGCCCCGCTCCACCCGACCCCCCACCCGCTTCCCGGCCTCGCCAGCTCCTCGCCGTCAGTGCTGTCCACTCTCCTTCCACCCACGTCCCTCGGGTGCCGCTCGAAGACCATCCGAGCCGCCACGGGGTCCTTCACGGCGGGTTCTCGGCTACGGCACGCGCCGCCGGGCGGCGCAGACCTTCGCGTTCCTCGCCAGCTGCGTCGAACTGCTTGTCATCACCGCGGGTGACGCGCTGGGCTTGACCGAGGAGGAGCAAGACATGCCTGCCGACGAGCTCCCACCCGGAGCGCTCTTCATCCTCGGCGCACAACTCGCTACACCCGTGCGTGCCGTCTACGTCCACCATTTCGGGGAAGACAGGGACCTCTCGGTGGCTGAGTCGGTCGCGGATCCGCCCACGGACTAGCCCAGGAGGAAGTCGCCGGGTTGTGCTTTGCGCGACGGGCGACGATAGGGCTCGGGCGCTGGGTCAGAGCTGCAGGGATGCGCTGACCGGGATCATTGGAACTCGCCGTACCGCCCGGTTTCGTGCCCGAAGCCGCGTGAAGAACGATTGCTCGGTGGCGTCGGGGGCGCGCGGTGTCAAACAACCCAGTCGGGGCGCGGCCCGGCGAAAGCTGGATTTGCGCCGATCCGAGCGGCCTCCATGTCGCGAACCTGCTCGAAACTCAGCAACCAGCGCAGCCGGAAATACAAGTAGCGCCGTATGAAGGTCACGCGCGCGTCGTGGGTGAGCGCACCGATGCGCGCGTCAGGGGTGAACCGCTTGCGGGGCGCGAGGACGAGCTCGCGGAAGTCGGCCCACATCGGGATATGCAGTGCGCTGCCCTCGACCGGCGCGACAAAGAACGTATGCGCGAACGCGATGCGTACGCCACCGTCCTTCTCCGAGATGCCCGCCACAACCTGCTGGCGCTGGTTCTCGTCGGGCAGGGCATCCAGGGGCTGGACCCGCGCGACCTGCACGTTCGTGACCGACGCCTTGCCCAGCTCGCACGTCGGGTGGACGATCAGGGCGGCATCGAGGTGAGCGCCATTGGCGGTCTGTACGTTGGCGAACAGGTCGCCTTGGCGGACCGGGTACTCGCCCGCCTCGGCAGCGGCGACCCAGTAGTCGGCGTGATGCAGGTACGGGCTGTCCCCGGCGGGCTCCGAGCTCACGCGACCGTCGTCGCCGCGTCAGCGTCGACGACGAGCTCCTCGTCGTCTTCCTCGACGGGGATGTGCTGCAGCACGACGTCGGAGGCTTTGGGCAGCGGGTGGCCGTCCTCGCCGTGCGTGATTGTCACCGGCACGCTGGCCAACAGCTCGTTGAGCGCGCGCCAGTCGTCGCGGCCGCCGATCCCTAGCGCCTGGAAGGTCTCGGACGGAATCGCCACCTCGGACCGTGCGGCCGCGATCAGCAGCGGCAGCGCGGCGAGCAGGCGCTCCGCGGCAGCGGCGCGAGAACGAAGCGCGTCGAACATCGACGGGGCCATGAGGATCCCGTCGATCCGGCCGCGATTGCGCACCGCGACCACGCGAGCGGCGTCGATCTCGCGAAACACGCGCCCTTGCTCGTTCTTGAGGGTGCGGTGCGTGACTTCGGCGGTCGGGGTGGGATTCAGGCTGTCCATCAGGCGCTCCAAGGTGTGTAGCCACTTACGTGGCCACATAATACCGAAGCCGGCCAAGCACCGCAACCAACGTAGCCACCGATGTAGCCACCATGGTATCGGCCCGCCGCTCGCGGAGCTTGAGGAGGTCTTCAGGCCGTCGCAGCGGGGCCCAGAGCTCCCATCAGCCAGCTTTCAGCCCGCCGCTGACTCGGGCCCCGGGGCGCGACGGGCCTAGACCATCGCCTTGTGCTGCCTCCGCCACGGCGCGCGACCAGCGGGCAGTCAACGTGGCGTCGAACTTTCTCTGGACAGCCGTGTAGCACGCAGGCTCGCCGCGTCCCCGAAACGAGCAACGACTGCGCGCGCTTCCGGCCGTGCCGGCGATGGAGTACCAGACGATACGGAGATGCTGCTCGTGGCTGATGCCTTTCGGGAACACCATCCCGGCCTGCCACGCGTCGGTCAGCTCGTCGTCGGTCATGCCGTTTCTGGCGCTCGCGCTCTGGCGCGCCGATGCCACTATCGCAATGGACGACAAGCAGCAGTGACGGTCCCAGGGCCGTCAGGACGCTCAGTCCGTCCGAAAGGGCCTGCCGCCCGCCGCGCCGCGAGATGGCCACCGACTCCGACGATCGTCGCGGCAGAGCAATGTGGTACCCAAAGTGGTAGGCACCGCGAGAAGCGGGGCATGAGACGCTGATTTGCAGCGTCTTCTTGGAGCGGGAGCGACGGGACTCGAACCCGCGACCTCCGGCGTGACAGGCCGGCGTAACGTTCCTCACCGTTCCCGCATGCGCTGCAAAGCCGCAACATCGGGCGACCGCCACGAGCGCTACGGATTCCTCGGGGAACACCCGATGTTCCCTCAGAGTTCCCTCGACGCTCGGGGCGTCGACGGTGGCGACCCGTTGCGAGTCCTCGGCCCACGACGGCGCGGCCCCTGTAGGTAGGTCGACGCCTCGCCGGAAACCTTGATCTCCGAGTCGTCGAGCTCGTTGCGGTCGCGCTCGATGACGACCAGCGACATGCCGTCGCCGAGCGCGGCATTGGCGAGGTCATGGAACCGCACCGCAGTCATGATCGTCGACCGTTGTCGATCCAGACGCGGTCGGACAGGCGCTCACCCTGCAGCGTCTGGCCGGTACGGAGGTCGCGGCGGGTGAGGATGAAGACCTCCTTGGTCTGGCCGTAGGCAACGGGAATCGAGGCGCGCATCGGTCGCCACCCCACGGCGTACACGGTCGGGTTGATGCACACCATTGAGGAGCGCGTGTAGATCAAAGATCACGCCGGCTACGAGAATGAACAGCGCGTAGGCGGCGAGGTCGCGGGCGTCCGGGTCGGCCACGGTCAAGAACGGGAGCAGATAGGCGGCGAGGTAGCTGCTGACCTCGCTGCCAGCGTCGCCGACGATCGTCAGTGTGGTGTCGGTCGGCCGACCGCCGCGGGAACGCAGCTTGACCGCGACGACAGCGAACCCGACCATGGCGAGTACCGCGAGCAGGATCCGCAGCCACCACGGGTCAAACCGCAGCGCGAGCATCGCCCACAGTGGCGCGTAGGAGGAGACGAACCACAGCCAACTCGTCACGATCTGCTCTCGGGTCAGGCGTCGGTGCAATCCTGACGCGGCACCGCCGCCGTCGGCTGGCATAGCGGCGACGACTCGGGCGCCGACGACGTCAGCGAGGGCTCGAAGCGCTTGTGCGTGGCGCCCGGATGGACCAGGTAGGACAGCGCCAGCTGGTGGACGTGGCGCTGAGCCGGACGCAAGTCAACGAACTTGCGCTCGTACTCGTCGAGCGCGACGAACGCATGGACCGCATCGAAGATCTCTCGCGGGCGTTCGGTCACTGGCTCAGTCAAGCAGCCGGACCGGCGTCTGAGCACCGACCGCGAAAGCACGCCAGCTCTTGGTCGGGGAACGTGAGTTCGCACGAGGGCAAGTGTGGCCGCGGACCCGGACGGACGCTTGTCAAGACCGGGCGAAGGCGGGGGCGGGTCGTGCCGGCCGGAAAGTGGGCCACCCTGCCGGTTGAAAACTGACCCCACAGCGCTACTCGTCGAGATCGTCCGAATCCGGGGCGTCCAACGGGCCGACCTCCTCGAACCCGTCGCTCGACTCGACCTCCGCGATGCGATCAGGCGAGTCGTACGACGTCTCCGGCGGTGGATCGACCTTCCAACGAGCGAGGGCCCAGCTCGTGAGGGCCTGCCGTCGCTGGACAACTGTGTCCACGGTCCAGTCGTCCAACCCCGCGATCTCACGTTCGCTCTTGAGGTTCGCCTTGGCGTAGCAGGGTCCGTCCGCAGTCAGGGACCCGCGCTTCTGCGGGAACGCACGGTTCCCGTAGCTGCGGTTGTCCGCCGTGAGTACCACCCGAGTTCCGCAGTTGATGGGCATTCGGGCGTGATTTTCGGCGTGGATCGCCCG
>JANDLV010000074.1 GCA_024330185.1 Candidatus Siliceabacter maunaloa | reverse complement strand
AGTGTTCACGGGCGATCTCGGGGCCTACGCGCACCTACAAGCTGCGGAACCCGGGATACGGGGGGGATGCGAAAAGCGCGGCTCCCGAAGAGTTCTTGGATCGAGATCAGGCCGTCCATGCGTCGATGCTGCCCATCCGGGCTCCGCTGAAGCAAACCTCTCCGGACACGACGGGGCAGCGAAGGGTCCCCCGCTCGACTCGGTCAGCGGACAGCAATGGCGAGCGCCAGCGGCGTGAGGCTCAAAGCCGCCCGCGGCGAGAGCGACGGATGTCGCTCGGCAGGCTCCCGTGCTCGTGCCGGAAGGCTCTGGCGAACTGGGCGGGCTGCGAGTAGCCGACGAGACCCGCGGCCTCTTTGACGGTCCAGCCTTCTCTCAGGAGCTCTGCGGCGCGTTGCATGCGTACGCGGCGAAGGTAGGCGCGGGGGCCGCCCTCGCCGGCCTCGGCGAAGGCGCGTTCCAGTTGGCGCGGCGAGCTGGCGAGGCGGCGCGCGAGGTCATGAAGCGTGAGGGGGTCCGAGAACTCGATCGCGATGATGGCGCTCGCCTCCTCGAAGAGCTCCCGGCGTCGGGCGACCGTGGCAGCGCGCGGCGTGGCGACGGTCATCGACGCAACCCGCAATGGGCAGGGTCGACGCGCACGCGGACGCACCAGCCGACGCCGTCGAGCCACTCGCGGCGGTGCGGGTTGGCGGCGAAGATGGGGCCGCGGGTGACGTGGCGCCAGTCCGGCGTCGGGGTGGCGCGCTCGCCGCCGTGGCCGGAAGCCGATCGCGGCGCACTCGAAGAGTGGGCGCTGGCCGCCTGCTCGAGGCGCGCCGTGGCGCTCGGGGTGGCGACGAGTTCGCCGTCGTCGATGAGTGCCTCAAGGGCCAGCGCGCCGGCGCGCGTGACGGGCAGGCGCCAGCAGGACCGCTCGGCGAGATAGCGTCGTTCAGGCAGCGCTCGGATGCGCCGTTGGCGCTCGGGCCGTGACGCGGCGTGGACCTCGAACTCACCGTCGCGCAGTTGCAGGCGGCCTGGGCCGTCGCGCCGCAGGCGCCGGTGTGCTCGGTCGGTGAGCGTGGCCTGGTCGCCGAGCTCGAGCAGGAGTCTCGCGAGCGCGCCGAGCGCTTGACGGCGGGCAGGCAGCACCCAGGCCTTGTCCTCGGGGACGTAGCGCCGCCCGGGCAGGGTCTTGAGGCGCTCGACAAGCCGGGGGTCGTAGCGGGCGCGCAGGCGCACCAAGGCGCCGTCGACATCGACGTCCAGCATCGAGTCGGACGGGGCCCGTGGCCGCGCGTCGTCGATGCGCCCAGCGATCGCCACGGCTACTCATCCACCTCGACGCGGACCTGGTCACTCCGGGCGCCGAGGTAGCCGTCGTCGCGGCTCTCGGCGACCACGGCACGGAAGCGCCAGTCGCCCGGGCTGGTGTCCCGCGGGGCGTTCACTGTGGCCTGCCAGTTGCCCTCGGGGTCGGCCCGGACGTCGTCGAGGAGCTGCCAGCGCCCGCTGCCAGGGGCGTGGGCGATGACGGTGACGCGAGCGTCGGGGGCGCTGCGACCGTCCAGGCGCATGGACTCGCCGCGGTCGATCCGGGACTGGTCTGCTTGGAGGGTGATAGGCGAGGTGACCGCCAGCTCGGCGCGCGCCGTCGCGGCGGGCGCGGTGTCGCGGGCGCGGGCCAAGTAGCTCAAGGTCAGACGCTTGCGCGGGGCGCCCTCGTCGACGGCGATGGCGGCCGTGAAGCGGCCCTCCTCGTCGGTGCGCACCTCGCCCACCGTGCGGTTGATCGCGCCGCGGCGGGTGGCATCGGCGGCCAGGATGGTGACCGTCGCTCCGGCGATCGGCTCACCCGCTTCTTCTGACATGAGGCGCCCGGCGATCATGGCCTCGGCATCGCGGCGCCAGCGCTCGCGGCGGTGCGTGCGGCCATCGGAGGCCCACCAGGCGCGCAGGCGGGCGTCCTCAGCCGCCGGGCTTCCATTCGGCACGCCACGCGGATCGGCCTCCGCGCTCGCACGCTCGCCCGGACCGGCGCCCACCACGACCGTCGCGGCCGCGAGGACCCCGAGGCCCAGGGCGATCGCCGCGATCGCACGGCGACGCAGCCCGCCTTCGCTGTCGCTGGGACGGCGGCGATCGGCGTCCCGGCGCGGCGCCTTGCGACCGTGGCCGGGGGTCGGTAGGGGCTGCGCGATCGGGTGCGCGGCGTGGGGGTCGATCGGCCCGCTCGTCGACGCCTCGGGCTGGGGGTTCTCGGGCGCGGGCGGCGCGCCCTGGGCATCGACGGGCGCTTCGCCGGCGAGCTGGCGGAAGAACTGGTCATCGGCTGGAGGTGTCTGTGCCCTGTCGCGCAGGCCCATGGGGTTCTATGTCTCAAGTTGCCGGCGCGGGCGAAAACGTGCCACCAATCGCGCGCCGTCGGCAACGAGAAGAGAGAGATGTGCGTGCTGACCGCCGAACAGCAGCGTCAACTGGACGCCCAGATGGCCAGACCCCGGCCTGGCCGAGGGCCTCGCGCCGCTGCTGGACGGAAGCTTTGGAAACGACGCCCGCGGGTTGGTTCTGCGCTGTCTGTCGCTGCGGATGGCTGCCGGGTGGCCGGTGAACACCGCAACGCTGCTCGCGCTGGCCGATGCGCTCCGCCTCGCGAACTCCCAAGCCGCCGCGTCGCTGTCCGGCGGCGAGCCGGCGGGTGTCGAGTCGGCCGTGACCTCGCAGCGACTCGGACCGCGGGGTGAAACCTAGAGCGAGGCACTACTCGCTCGGCGAGAGGCCTCCAGCGGTCATCGCGGTCGGTAGCGGTCGACGACGCGCCGGATCGCTGCGACGCCGGGAGCGAGTGCGGCGACGGGGATGCGCTCGTCGGTGGCGTGTAGCAGCTGGGGCATCAGGCCCGGGGGTAGGCGCATCGGCAGGAAGCCGTAGGTCTGGATGCCGAGGCGGTCGTAGTGGCGGGCGTCGGTCATCCCGGCGGTGACCAGCGGGAAGGGATGACCGTCGGGGTCCTCTTCGTGCAGGACGGAGGTCAGCAGGGGAAGCAGCTCGAGGTCGGGCTCAGGTCGGACGGGCGGAGGGTCGGCCTGGACGATCTCGAGGTGGGTGTCGTCGGGGAGGATGGCGGCGAGCTCGTCGAGCAACTCAGCAGGCTCGTGTCCCGGCACGAGGCGCCCGTCGAGGTCGATGTGCGCCTCGGTGGGCAGCACGTTCCAGGCCTCGCCGGCGCCGACGATGGTGGCGGTGGCGGTGTTGCGCAGAAGCGGGTCGAGGTCCTCGGCCTGGGCGCCGGCGATGCGCAGTACGGGGTCGGTGGCGGCGGGCACCAGGAGCAGGCGCAGCGCCGCCTGCAGCGGGGCGGGAAGGCCGCCGGCCATGGCCTCGATCATGAGGCGCACCGGCGCGGTCAGGTGTGTCGGTAGACGCCGGCGATCGATGGCGGTCAGGGCGGCGCCCAGCTTTCCGGCGACCTGGCCGCGCCGCGGCGAGGCGCCGTGGCCGCCCTCGCCGCGGATCGTGGCTCTCAGGCTGCAGCGACGCTTCTGGGCGACCTGCACGGGATACAGCCGCCGGCCGCCGACGTGATGGCTGTAGCCGCCGAACTCGCTGAGCGCGTGTCGCACTCCCTCGAAGAGCTCGGGGTGCTCGTCGACCAGCCAGGCCGCCCCATGCTCGCCGCCGGCCTCCTCGTCGCTGTTGACCACGAAGATGAGGTCGCCGGGCGGGGCGGCGTCGGGCCGGGTTGCCTGGAGGAAGACGGTGGCCAGCATGGCCAGGCCGCCCTTCATGTCCAGCGCGCCGCGGCCCCACAGCTCGCCGTCGACGATCGACGCGCCGAAGGGGTCGTGGCGCCAATCCTCGGAGGAGGCGGGCACCACGTCGGCGTGCCCGTGGAGCAGCAGCGGAGGCGCCTCGCCACGGCCGGCGACGCGCGCGACGAGGTTCGGACGCTCACTGTCCCGTCCCAGGACGCGCGGCTCGACGCCAGCGGAGCGCAGCTCGCCGGCCAGCAGCTCGATGCACTCGCGCTCGCGACCCGGAGGGTTGGAGGAGTCGATGCGCAGCAGGCGCTGCAGCAGCTCGACGACCTCGGTCTCGGTCGCCGTGATCGATGGTCCTTCGACGGCCATGGGGCTGGCGGCGATGGTATCGGCTGGGCACGGGAACTCGCTTGCGTCCGGCCAGATTGGGGAAACGCGGTAGGAGGCGCTGCTGATGCCGACAGCTAGTGACACCGTCGTGTCCGTGGACCAGCCGCATGCGATCAGGCGGTTGAGGATCGCTTGCGCCGCGGTGCTCGCCGCGGTGGTCGCGTACTGGGCCGCTGCGGTGGCGGGCGTGCCCAACGGAGTGCTCAGCGCGATCTTCACGCTGGGCGTCTTCGTCCTTGTCGGCCTCGCATGGTGGTCGGTGCGCCGCGCTCCGGTGGAGCTGCGGTTGTTTGCCATCCTCGCTTCGCTTGCCGTGACGCTGCAGGTGATCGGGACCGTCCTGTGGTACAGCGCCTTCCTGGCCAACGACCGGGAGGTTCCCGCGCCTCCCGGCTACTGGACTCCGTTCTTGTGGATCGGGCTCGTGCTCGGTGTGGCGGCGGCCTGGGCGGCCGTGCGCCGGGCACTGCGACTGCGAGAGGCGGTGCTGGACTACATCATCGTGATCGCCGCTGCCGCAGCCGTCGCGGTGGCGACGGTCGGCTACCAGCTCGAGCCCGGCCTGACCGGTGCGGCGGTGGACGCAGCGGTGCGTCCGGTCACCGGGATCCTGATGGTGACCCTGGTCGTGTCGGCCGCACTGGGACGCTGGTGGGCATTGCCGCTTCCCGTCGGCCTGTTTGCCGTGGCGCAGGTCTTCACCGCGCTGGGCAACGTCATGTTCGGCTGGCTGACCGCCGGGGCCGCCTATACCGACAACCGCTGGACGGGCGCCGTGTGGTTCACCGGCGTGCTCGTGGCCATGCTCGCCGCGGCTGCGCTGATTCTGCGCGTGGATCGTCCGATCCGCCTCACGCGCGAGGCGCTGCCCGCCGTGAGCCCGCGCGCGCTCGTGATGGCTGCGCTCGGCGCCTGGACAGTGGTCGGTGGAGTGACGCTGTACGGGGCGCTGGGCGGCCGGCCCGCGGCGCTCTATGCGGGGATCGGTGCTGGTGTCGTCATCGGGCTCGCGGTTTCACTGCGCACGCTGAGCGCCCTCCAGGAGTCGCGTGCCGCCTACCGGCGCTTGGATGAGGCCCACCTCTCGCTCGAGCAGGTCGCCGCCGAGCGCGACGAGACGATCGAGACCCTTGCCCGGCGCGACGTGGAGCACCGCGCGACGCAGGCCATGCTCGGATCGCTGCTCGAGCTGGCCGACGATCGCAGCGATGGCCAGCTTCGGGCTCACCTGGAGGAGACCGCCGACGACCTCGCCCAATGGCTTCCCCAACGCCGCGAGTGACCCCGCTCAGGTCGTAGCGCGCCGCAGGCGCGCCAGCTCATCGGCGATCTCCTCAGGTGTCGTCGCACCGCGAAAGGCGGCCATCAACGCCGTGAGCGTCATGACCTCGAGCACGCTCAGGCCGCCATCGCCACGGCGAAGCGCTCGGATGCGCGCAAGCGAGGTGTCGAGCGCGGTGGCGGCATCGCGCTCGCTCCAGCCGAGCGTCGTGATCGCCTGGTCCAGAAGCGGCGCTCCCGAGGGCAGGATCGCGGACTGAACCTCAACCGGCGCCTGATCGCCCAGCACCGCGCGCTCGATGTCCGCGGTCGCGATCTCGAGGACCCGCGCAAGTCGCAGCACATCGTGGATCGCGGGCTTGGTCACCGTCCCCCGCTCCCAGCTCTCGATCGTGCTCGCTCCCAGCTGAGCCAGCTCACCAGCACGGGTGCGCGAGTACCCAAGCTGTTGCCGCCGCTCCTGCAGGAGGCGACCCAGTGGCGTGGGCTTCGTCATGCCAACCACCCGCTGAACATGGCGGCGATCCTAGTGTCCGGCAAGGCGGCATGGCGGCATAGATTCCTATGCTACGGTCCCCCACTCCGGCATAGCATCTTATGCGAAGGAGTGAGCAATGGGAGCCGCCAACAACCACGTGGTACCCGAGAAGCACCGTGCCGACGACATCCCGCCGCTCCCGTCCAGCGGCGAAGTGGCGGATGGGATAGAGGTCCGAGCCCTCGACCCGCACCAGGAGCTCGCACTCCGACGCCGGCTTCAGCGCTGGTCACTTGCACAGCGCGGCGTCTCACCGCAGGACTTCGACGACCTCTACCAGGAGGCCTGGTGCAAGCTCTTGGAGGGCGAGCGCCGGGGCCGGCGCATCCGTCACCGTGAGGGAGCCCTGCGTTGGGCCCTTCACAACAGTTGGATGATGGAGAACCGCAGGCGCCGTCGGCGGCCGACCGCCGACGCGTTGGACTCGGTGTCGCCGGATGCCCTCGCCGCCACGAACGCCGCCGATCCTCCCGAGCGCGTCGAGACGTTGGATACCGCGCGCCGCGTCTGTGAGGCGCTCGTCCCGCTGACTGCCCGTCAGCGCCGGATCGTCCTCCTCGAGATCGGCGCGCTGCGCCCGACGGAGATCCAGCAGCAGTTGGGCATAAGCAAGCGCACCTTCTATCGCGACCGTGCGAACGCCCTGCGAACGATCGGCGCCCGCGTGGGATCGATCCTCGACGCAGCGCACGAAGGGAGCGACCGCAGCGAAGCACCTGCAGCCGCGTAGACGAACACGAGAAGGGAGAGGAAGAATGGCATCACTTCACCGGCACCTACAGCTCGCACAAGCGCAGCACGACCGCTTGGGCTTCCGTGTCGATTGTCCGTACTGCCAGCCGAGGCTGATGGGGCGCTACCCCGAGGCCCGTCCGCTGAGCCGCCGCAGCGAGGCAGCAGCAGCCGCAGGGCTGGTGGCCGCCAGCGCGATGCTGCCGGCCGCCGGTGCTATGGCCAGCGACGAGCAGCCCGGCGCTTCCACCCCGGGTACGCCGCCGGCGGTCATCGAGGACGCGAATCCTCAGAACGGGAGCGGAGACGGCGGCCGAGGCCAGGGCGACCAGGGTCGGGGCGAGCTTCCTCCGCCCACCGATAGCGGCGGCGGCCACGCGCCTGGGCCGTCGACGGTACCGCGTGACCCCGACCCCGGCGGTGGGGGCGTCGAACTCGAACTCCCGCCGGTCGGCCCGCCACCTTCAAGTGGCGGTTCGTCAGGCGGCAACAGTGGTAGCCACAGCTCGGGCGGCAGTGGCGGCGGCCAGGGCAGCTCGGGCGGCAACGGAAGCAGCGGCCAGGGCAACTCCGGCGGCAGCGGCCCGACCTCGGGCGGCAGCGTCGGCAATCAGGGCAGTTCGGGCGGCTCGCGCGGCTCGGGCGACGGCGAAGGCGACGGGAATGGCTCCTCGAGCGGCAGTGGCGGGGGGTCACTCAGCAGCGGGGACGACGCGAATCCCGGCTCGTCGGGCGACACCGGCGGCTCCTCACAGGACAGCGAGAGCAGCGGCGGCGGTCAGGCCGACCGCGGCTCGCCGGGACTGGCGCCTGCACCACCGGCCCCGCCCGGTCCTCCGGATCCCGACCGCTCGGAGCCCCAGTCCCCCGCTGCCGAATCTTCGGGGCCCAGCGAAGAGGGAGGTGACGGCTCTTCGGCAGGGAGCGATCGTGACGGCGCGTCGTCGCCGAGCCCTTCCGGCGATACCGCCGGGTCTGACGAGGCGCCTGGTGCGTCCTCAGGCTCGGGGGACAGCACCGGGGACCCCGCTCCGGCACAGGGCTCCTCCGGGGGCGCCGAGAGCCGCGCACCCGAGGCGCAGACCTCAGCGCCCTCCGGCGACAGCGGCTCGTCCGACCCGGGCTCAGGGGGCAGCGACAGCGCCGAGGACTCCTCCGGCGAGGGCACAGCCCAGCAAGAGCCCTCCAGCGGCGACGACGAGCCGGACAGCGATGCGGACACGCACGTCGTGCAGGCCGGCGAGTCGCTGTGGCTGGTCGCCGAAGGCCAGCTTGAAGACGATGCCAGCGACGCCGAGGTGGCCGCCGAGGTCGAGCGCCTCTGGGACCTCAACGCCGAGCTGATCGGCACGGGCAACCCCGACCTGATCTACCCCGGTCAGGAGCTGCGCCTGTGACCGGCGAGCCCGAGGAGCGCCCGCCGCCGCTGTCGGCGGTCCCCGACGACGACGCGGAGCAGCCTGAACAGCGAGCCCCACTCTTCGAGGGGGTGGACCTGCGCCCGCCACCGCCCGGGCCCCCGCCGCGCCGGGCGCTGCGTCGCAGCGATCTGCACGAGGGCGCCCACGTGGACGGCGCCGAGATCCCCGACCGCGTGTGGGTACGCCTACAGCGGCTATACCAGCAGCTCACCACCACCCAGAGCCAGCGCGACGAGGCCGCGCTGGACGACCGACTCACCAGGCGCAGACACGTCACCCGCACCAACCTGGTCGCCGTCGTCTCCCCCAAGGGCGGCGTGGGCAAGACGACCTCGAGCTTCGTGGTCGGCGACATGCTCGCCTCGCGGCCCAAGTTGCGGGTGCTCGTCGTCGACACCAACCCCGACTTCGGCACGCTGGGCAAGCTGGCCCCGGACAGCCACGCCTCCGACCACCAGCTGACCGACGTCATCGGTCAGATGGACCGCATCCGCTCGGCCGCCGAGCTCGATCCGTTCCTTGCCTCCACGCCGACCGGCCTGCATCTGCTGGCCGCCCCCCAGAGGCCCGAACTGATGGAGGCCATGAGTCCCGAGGCCTACGGCCAGCTGCTGACGTTCCTGGGGCGCTTCTACCACGTCATCGTGCTCGACCTAGGAACAGGGTTGACCGACCCGCTGGCGCAGTTCGCGCTCGAGCGCGCCGACCAGGCGATCGTGGTCGCCCACCCGACCTGGGTCACGATGAGCACCGTGCTCGACGCGCTCGACTACGTGCTCAAGCGCTTGGGCGGCCATCAGCTCACCATGGCCCTCAACCAGGCGCCCAAGGGCGCCGCGGTCAAGCCGCTCGAGGCCAAGCTGGCCAACGACTCGCTGTCACGTCAGGTGACCATCCCCACCGACCAGCGCCTGGCCGAGATGCTCGACCACGGCACCTACGTCGCCGAGCAGCTACGGCGGCGCACCCGCGTGGCCATCAAGCAGCTGGCGCTCGCCGTGGCCGACCAGCTCGTCTAGCCGGAAGTTTTCGCCGCTGAGCATCGGGATCTCGCATCGCCGCTCGGGTTGAGGCG
>JANDLV010000073.1 GCA_024330185.1 Candidatus Siliceabacter maunaloa | reverse complement strand
CGCCATCCCGGCGACCACCCTGCGCTCCAGCTACACCACTTCTACCGACTCCACCTGCCCGGGAGCCGGGCGACGCAGGGCGTCGCGCTCGATCCACAGCAGGGCCACAGCGTCACGGGCAAGAAGGTATGGCGACGATAAGAACTACGTTCCCACATGCACCGGACGGCTCGACCGGTACCTTCACCCCCAGCCCCCGTAGCTCAGCTGGACAGAGCGGTCGCCTTCTAAGCGACGGGTCGCAGGTTCGAGTCCTGCCGGGGGCATTGGGCCGCACCCAAGCTCTAGCGCTTCAGCCCCGACAACTTCAGGGCATCGGGCCCCTGTGGTAGGGCGAGCACCCCATCGACGGCACCGGGCGAGCTGGCCGAGATCGCCCAGTGGCTGATGAAGAACAGGTAGGCGCTACATTCAGCCCCCCTGGTGGGCGTAGCTCAGTCGGTAGAGCTCCTGGTTGTGGTCCAGGCGGTCGGGGGTTCGAGTCCCCTCGCTCACCCTTCAGAAGTGGCTGCAAAGCGGCACCTCCGAAGTCTCGCGTCGGCGGCGACGGGCCGCTCAGGGGTCCAATAGGGGTCCAAATCCCCTACGGAGAGAGGGCCGCACGCGCCGTGGCGACCTTCATGACGAGGCGATTCGTATCGGCGACCGGCCTGAAGTGGTGGTGCTCGTAGAGCGCGGCGGCTGCCGCGTCGATCGCCTCGACCACGACGACCCGGCCCGCGCCTTGGTCGGAGGCACTGACGATCCGCTCGAGCGCATCGACGAGCAACTGGCTGCCCAGGCCGTGTCCGTGGAGCGTGGGATCGAGCGCGAGGCGGCCGAGCAGGTAGCCCGGCACCTTCGACTGCGGGCAGCCGTCGCTGACCGCCTGGCTCACCGACCAAGCCCTGTGTGCCGAGCGCGCTCGAATCTCGGCGACAACCGTGTGGACTCCGAGCGACACGCAGCGCGTCGTCGCCTACCACTCGATCGCGCCGACCGTCGTGCGTCGCGACGAGCTGCCCTCCCGCGGCATGGCCGGCGGCTACAGCACCGTGGTGGTCGAGGCCGCAGAGGCCATGATCGGTCGGCGTCGAGCTCCAGAGCGGCACGCGGGTTGACCGCCCCGTCCGGCTGACCGAGTTCGGCGGTGTCCTCGCCTTGGTCGAGCGCGCTTGCCGCCACCTTGCAGCGTGACCGCCAGCGCCTCCTCGTCGCCTTCGTCGAGCTGCGCGGGCGCTTGCGCGCGTCCAAGGCAACCGACTTCGCGGGAGGCGAAGATGAGCGCGCTCACACGCTCGCGCAGACGGAGCGCGACTACGTGGCCATCGTCGAGGCCGGCGCCGAGGCCGCACGCCTCGAAGCCGAACTGGCCTCGGCTGATCGCGAGGCCAGCGCACGCGACGTTGATACGGCGACGCTGGTGATTGGTGATCGAACATGAGGAGAATCTCGTGATCACGTCCACCCGCGTTCACGCGAAAGCTGATAGCTCGCACCGCTCGGCTTCTCCCGGCTCCCATCCGTGCAGCCCTTCAGCGACAAGCCGGCTGGCGCTGCCGCGGTAGCTCATCCAGGCCCGAAGTCCGACGACCCGGTTTCAGGACGCTGTCGCCATGTGCCTGCTTTCAAGGGCAGGCCGGGCGATGAGGGGAGCGACGAGCGCGTCGCGGGGAAGTGAGGGGACCCTCACCTTTGCCCCAGTCCGGCCCAACGTAGATACTGCCGCGCGTGCAGCACCAGACGATTCCCGTCGGCCAGTTCCTTCTCGACGTCCAAAATCCTCGACATGAGCCGGTCGACTCCCAGCGCGATGCGATCGTCGTGCTGATCGGCACAGAGCGCCAGAAGCTGGTCGTGCTCGCCAACGACATCGCGGAGTACGGGCTCAGCCCGATCGACCGGATGCTTGTCATACGCAACGGCCGCAACTTCACGGTGGTCGAGGGCAACCGGCGCTTGGCAGCGGTAAAGATTCTGGCGAACCCCGACTTGGCGGAGGACACCGTCATTGAGTCCGCGATCCGCCGAGTGGCGCGCGACGCGGACGTCCCGACTGAGGTCGACTGTGCCGTCGCGCCCTCACGCGACAACGCCGAGCACTGGATGGTGCTCCGTCATGCCGGCGAGGCAGAGGGCGCTGGTGTCGTCCGGTGGAACGCCTTCGCTACTAACCGCTTCTCACACAAGCCCGGCACTCAGGCGGCGCGGGCGATCCGGTTCCTTGAGGCGGTAGCCGCTGGCTTCCCTGACAACGAGGTGATTAGCGAGTTGAGCGCGCGCGTCGCCGAGAAGCGGCTAACAACGCTCGGACGGCTCGTCGGGGATCCGAACTTCCGTGACCGAATCGGGCTGATGGAGGAGGACGGCGAGATGCTGTTCCACTTCCCAGCGTCCGTGCTCCAGGACTCTCTGGAGCACGTCCTAGGCGATCTGGCGGCGGACGTGACCGTCAGCCGGTTGAAGTCGAAGGCGCAGCGCGAAGAGTACCTAGAAGGAACGCCCGAGCCGCCGCAGAAGGCGCGGACCGGCGATGCGAAGCCCCTCAGCGAGGCTCCGTCGGACAAGCCGTCGAAGCCCGCGAAGAAGTCGAAGCCGAAGAAGACAAGGCCGCACCGGCCGTTCCACGACGTAGACCTCAACGATCTCGGCGCCAAGACGCAAGCGATCCTGCGCGAGTTCAGACGCCTGGATGTCGACAAGATGCCCCACACCGCCGCGATTCTCGTTCGAGCGATCCTTGAGCTCGCGGTTGATGAGTTCATTCGTAGCAAGGGGATGCGCTACGACCAGAAGTTCAAGAAACGTGTTGCCGCGTGCCTGCAGAAGGTCGATCCCACGAACAAGGACGCTCGTTTCCAGGCACTGAGGACGGGCCTGCAGGACGGCACTAGTCCTACGCCGTGGCGACGCTCCACGCGTTCGTCCATAACGCGTACTACCACGCCGACGGAACGACTGTCCGGAGCATTGCGAACAACCTGGCGGTCTTCCTGAAGGAACTCAACGAGCTTGCCTAGCGCATCCGCTCGTTACCTCAGCCCGCTCCGGTATCCCGGTGGGAAAGGACGGTTGGCGCGGTTCGTCGCCGGCTTGATCGCTGCGCAGCCAAGGCGGGCGGCGAAGTATGTGGAGCCCTTTGCGGGCGGCGGCGGGGTTGCGCTACGTCTGCTGTTCGACGAGTACGTCGACGAGGTAGTGCTGAACGACCTCAACCCCGGAGTGGCGGCATTTTGGCGCTCCGTCTTCTTCCGCACCGACGAGCTGGCGCAACACGTGCGGGCGTGCGACCTGTCCGTTGAGGAGTGGCACCGGCAGCAAGGCGTCTATGGGTCCGGTACACGCGACGACATGGCGCTGGGATTCGCCACGTTCTTCCTCAACCGCACCAACCGCTCCGGCATTCTTGACGCCCGACCCATCGGCGGCCTCGAGCAGAGAGGTAAGTGGGGGATCGCAGCGCGCTTCGACCGCGCCCGTCTCTCAGCGCGCATCGAGACGCTGGGGCGTTACCGAAGCAGGGTGGTCGTTTGCGAAGACGACGGCATCGACCTGATCGGCCGTCATCTCGGCGACCGGTCGGCCTTCATCTACGCGGACCCGCCGTACCTCATGCATGGCGACGATCTCTACCTGGACACCCTCCGATGGTCCGACCACGAACGACTCGCCGGGCTGCTCCGCGAGGAAGACCATGGCTGGTTCCTGACTTACGATGCTGATCCTCGCGTCACGGACAGTCTCTACGGGGGACTGCGATGCGCGCAGTTCCAAACCTCCCATACCGCAGCGGTGCAACACGTGGGCAGCGAGTACGCCGTCTTCGCTCGGGGTCTGACGGTCGAGTCGCTCGCAGGACTCGGCAGCGGAGCAGCGCAGTTCGTCGCCGCCTGATCTGTTCCTACCCCGCCGTTCGACCGCTCGGCGTTCTTTAGGAACTGGGTTCTCGCCGAAGGCCGCTGCTCCCTGACGCGCGTACGCTCGGCGCGACGAGCGGCACCCATCGTTGCTGGTGCGTACCTGCCGGAGGTTCGGACGTGGCGCGAGTCGCCGCGCGTACCGCGGTAGCGAGCGACGCCAAGTCGCGCTGAGGCGGTTCGCATCAATTGATCTGCGTCCATGAGGACGTCCGCCCGTGGTTCCCCATACTCGCGGTGCAGTTCGCTACGCTCTTCGGCGCCAACGCGTACATCGGCCAGGCTGATATCGGCACCACGATGATCGACGTCCACCACGTTACGCAATACGACGGTGCCGTGGAGCGCTCGCCCGCCGTCACACGGACCGAGGGGCTCGGCGGCCTCGGCGTCCACTCCGACCGCGTCGCCGACGCGTAGGCGACCGTCCAACGTGTCCTCATACCGGATCCACGTCCGCGTCGGCGATGAGTGGCACGAGCTTGACGCCGGTCCGATCCGCGCCGAGGAGCTCAAGGCGGTACTGCGAATCGACCCCGCCCGTCGGCTCCGGCTCGACGAGCCGGGCGGCCCTCAGCTGCTCGACGACGACGAGACCCTGGACCTTCACGCCGGAATGGCGTTCTCAAGCGTGGAGTGGCTGCGCTACAGGCGCAGCCTGAAGCACAAACGCGAGCCGAACCACGGCGTCAAGGGGTCGATCTGCCCCGACGACCTTGACACCGACCGTGCGCAGGAGCTGCTTGACACCAGCGTCCCCGGCCCTGGGCGCAAGCGCTGGGCGACCGACGGGGACCGGTTCTTCGCGGCCCATCCAGACAACGCGGGCGGCTGGCACGGCTGGCCTGAGCCGGTGGAGCGCGTTCCGGTCGACATCCTGCGCGGCTGGCGGGCGGATGGGACCCTCACCTAACCTGAGAGTCGCAATGGAAGCTGCCCCGCACCCGACCGTCATTCGCCATGGCGACCGCGATCGGCTCGCCGTCGAGGTGACGTTCCTAGCTGACGACGAGCCGGACACCCGCGGCGAGGATGCCGTGGCGTGGGGCGAGCTGTCCGTGTGGGTCAGTGGCCGCAATCTCTGCGCGCACACGATCTTCGGCGAGCAGCGCCCCGGCGTTCGATGGGACCTGTTGGGCGTCTTTGAGTGGCTTGCCGACTCGTTCGACGAACTTCTGCATGAAACGCGTCTGCCGGTCACCACGACGGGCATCGACGCCGCCCAGACGATGGAACGCGTGCGCCGGCACCTCGGCGTCGACGACCTCAACGAGCTCGAGCAGTGGCAAAGCTGGTGGTCACGACACAACCTGCGCGCCGGCGCCGACGGTGGCCTGCTCCCCAACCTCTACGTACGGCGCCGCGGAGGCCGCGTCGAGGTTTCGTGGGACAGCACCCCGCAAGGGTTCGCGCCCGAGGGGTTTTCCTTCGAGCACTCCACCGGACACGACCTGCTCGACCCATTCGCCACCGGCGACACTCTGTTTAGGGGGCTTGACCAAGCGAGTGCCGCCCTGAGCGAGCACCCCGACGCAGGCGATCGTGTGGCCGCCCTGCGTCGGCGCGTCGGCGCGCTACGTGACGAGCGACGCACCGAGCGCCGACTCGCCCTAGCAGCCGGCTTCCCTGCCTCCGACGAGGGGCTCGTCGAGGAATGGCGCGAGCTGCAGCGTTTGGGCCATGGCAGCGCCGCCGCGCGTCGCGCGGCCTTCGAGGCACCGCACGACGACCTCGTCGTCGGCGGCTCCTGCGCCGCTCAGCTCATGTGGGGGACTTTGTCACCCAGCCTCGATGCTGCTGACCGGCGCCGCATCGTCTCCATGCTGTTGCAGGTTTACGATCCCGGCAGCGAGACCGCCGAGCTGGCGAGCTTGGTCCGCCACGAGCCGCTTGCCGCCAACCTGCGAGAGGCGTGGGAGCAGGGCTACGAGCTGGCTAAGCAACTCCACGACGAGCTCGCGCTCGACTCCGACGAGGCGGTCGACGTGGAAGCCATCCTCGTCCGGCTGGGCGTCGACGTGCGGACGATCGAGCTCAGCGACGCAGGCATCCGCGGGCTGACCGTGGCTAGCCCTGAGCACCGCCCCACTGTCACGGTCAACCGCCGCTATCGTCACGGTCGCGGAACCGACGTACGCCGCTTTACGCTGGCCCACGAGTTCTGTCACCTGCTCGCCGACCGCGACCAAGGACGCGACGTCGCGCTGGCCTCAAGCGAAGACTGGGCGCCAATCGACATCGAGCGGCGCGCCAACGCCTTCGCCGCAATGTTCCTCATGCCCCGCCCTGCGGTGCAGCGCGCGGTGGCCCAGTCCAGCGATCCGCCCGAAACGCTTGCAGGGGTCTCGTACGTCGCCCACCGGCTCCAGGTGCCTCTTCAGACTGCAATCCATCACCTCAAGAATCTTGACTATTTGGACCCAAACACCCACGACGAACTGCTTGAGCGCCTCGCCTACGAGCGCGCAGTGGGCCGCAGATAGTTCCACGTCTCTGGTGATCCGACCACGCATCAGGTGACGGGGTGCGGAACCGTGTACGCCGACTCGTCCACCCCGAACGCCACCGGTACCACCGCATCCGCCAGGAGGCAAGCTTCAGGACGATCCATGGTCCTTCAATCTCGCTGAACGGCCTGGCACTGCTCTTTACGCAGCTCTTTTACTACCTTCAAGCAGCCAGCAGCCAGCAGCCAGCAGCCAGCAGCCAGCAGCCAGCAGCCAGCACCGAGGACCGGCGTGCCGTCTACTAAGCGCCCGAGCAACCTCCGACGGCCGCTCAGCCCACGACAACTCGCCCAGCAGCAGACGCTTCACGGCCGCCGGCACCAGCGTCACCACCAACCCGCGAGGGGACCCCAATTTCCTGTCGTGGCACGGCCTGTCTGCTTTTTGCAGGCGGGCGGTCACGGCGGCCGGATCCAATGGCGGATGCGCCGGATCAATTCGCGGATGCGCCGGAACCAAGCGCGTCTTGGGGTTGGAGTTTCGGCGGGCGCCAAAGACCCCGGAGCCCAGCAACGACGAGCGATCGCGCCGTCGCTGCGGGCGCGAATCGGCGGTGACGGATAAGGGGCAGACGTGAGGAAGAACCCATCTCCGTCCCACTGCTGCTGTACACCTTCGGGTTCGATGGTCGGATGTGGTCCTCCGAGAGTCGAGAGGAGTGCCCTGGTGCGACAGGCGGAGAGGCTGCACGCATGATCGCGGTGCTCTTCGTCATCGGGTCGACGTGCCTGGTGGTCTTGAGCGTCCAGCTGCTGGAGTTCGCCGGGGTGGAGATCCCCGGCATGTCGCTGGCGATCTGGGTCGTTCTCGGCGTGGCGGCTCTCCCGGTGGCCGTGGCGTTCCCGTGGCTGGTCGCCCTCGCCTGGGTGGCGTTCGACGTCCCGCGGCCGCGGATCTCCGGGCGCCGCCGGCACAGGCGTCGCGAACCTGGGGCTGCGAAGACGAGCGCCGGATCGGCCGCCCCGTCGGCCGGTGTGCGCGCCGTCACCGGCGACCAGGGCGGCGTGGCCATCATGTCCGCCTCGGGCGACCAGGGCAGGGTGTTCATCGCGCCCGCCGCGCCGCCGGCGCCCACGGCCCGAGTCACGAGGCCGGCCGGCGGGCAGCGTCGCGTGCAGCAGGAGCGACTGCAGCGCGAGGCCCCTGCGGCGAAGCAGTCGTCTGCGGGCCGGCAGCCTCCGGAGGCCCGGAAGCGTCGGCCACACGAGCGGCGCCGGAAGGACCGTCCCGAACCGAGGGCCGCGTACACCGAGGAGGTTGGCGGCGTGCGCATCCACCGTGGCGAGATGCCGCCTCTGCCGCCGAGCCTGGTGCTGGACAGCCCGGTGTTGCAGCACGCGTGCCTTCCGACCAGCCGTGGCCTGGCCGGCGGTGACGAGCTTGCGGCCACCGACGGCGCGCAGCAGGCGGCTCTCGAGGCGCGCGAGATGGAGCCGATCGTCTCGGTGAGCGAGTGGAGGCCCGGCGGCCAGGACACCGCCGACTGCGCCGACCGGGCCGTCGCGGCGGCCCGCGAGCAGGGGTGGGCCGAGGCTCGGGGTGCGGGGCACACCGAGGAGCAGGGCCGGCGACTGGCCAACCGGCGCGGGCGCGAGGCCGCCCGCGCCGCGTTGCCATCTGACGCCGAGGCGCCGTGGCGCACGTCGGTCGGCGAGCTGCGCCTGAGCGACGGCGACGTGGAGACGTTGCGCAAGATCGCGGGCATGTACCTGACGGCCCCGCGGGTGCTCGCCCAGTTGCTCAACGAGCCTCTGGGGAAGAGCGCGATGCATGAGCGTCTCAAGCGCTTGCACGGGGCCGGCTTGCTGGCGTGCTCGGAGGTCGCCCGCCGGCGCCGCGGGACGCGTCCGCTGCTCTACGCGATCGCGCCGCGCGGCCTGGAGTACCTGCGCGCCCACCACCGGCAGGACAGCCCCGACCGGGAGCCGCCGCGCCATTTCAGTGAGGACCGCCTACTGCCCGTGCACGGCAAGGGCCGAGAGGTCCCGCACGAGCTCGCCGTCCAAGTCGCGCTCGCCGCCCTCAGCCAGTACGTCGGACAGCCGAGCTGGCGCACCTCGCGTATGCCCGGCGGGCGATGGGACGTGGGCATGATCCACGGCGACGGCGGCCGGGAGCTGCGTGGCTCCGACCTGCTTCCCAGCCTCGACTACCACACGCGCGGCGAGCGGCTGGGCGCCAGCCCCACCGTGGTCCCGGACCTCGCTGTCGGCCTGGAGGGCACCGTCGACGGCGAGGCGGTGACCCTCGACATGCTGGTCGAGGTCGACCGCACCGGCCGCGGCGCCTACAACGCCAAGAAGTTCGCCGCCTACGACCAGTTCCTCGGCGGCTGGTGCACGCGCACGGCCGACTTCCAGAGGGGGCGACCGCTCGTCGTCTTCATCGCGCACCAGGCGCGCGCGATCCCCGCCCTGATGGCCGCGGCCGACCCGGTCATGACGCTGGGCTACGGCGCTCCCGGGGTCTACGACGAGAAGGAGTTCGACTACCCCGGCCGCGGGCACACCGCGTTCACATGCATGCACTGGCTACTGGCCGGCTACGGCCACGCCTTGCGCCTGCCCCACCTCCCGCCGCGCCTGCGCGACCATGAGGACCGGATGGAGACAGAGCTCGTCGCGCTGCTGCCTGAAGCGTGGTGGCCGGCGCAGGCGTGCTGAGCGGTCCGCACGACTGCCTCGGCGCGACTGGGGTTGGCTACAGCTGGGCGTAGCCGCGGTGCGGCCAGCTGGTCACGAAGGCCAGCAGCCACAGCGCAAGCGCCGCGACGACGAGGCCGTCGTAGGCGGCGCCGGAGCCGGCGAGGAGTGCGAGCGGCGCGGCCAAGGACGTGGCGATGCCGCACCAGGTCAGCCGCACACCGTCGCCGACCAGCAGCGCGAACATCGCTCACAGTGCCAGCGGCAGCGTCCAGCCCTCGCCCGTGACGATTGCGCCTGCCAGCAGCGCGAGCGCGGCGGCGAACGCTGTGCGGGTCTGCCACTGTGGCGGAACGCGAGGGGTGAGGAGAGGGCGAAGGCCACAAGTGGATCGTACCGCTGCTGCTCATGGAGAACCGCGAGCGCGCACTCACTTACGAGCGCTCGGGAGCTTCCCAGGCCAGATCGAGCGATGATCTCAGGCAGCCGGCCCTCGACCTGCGACCAGTGGCCGCGCTGCCACCGGAAACGCTCGGCGTACCAGCGGCCGATCGCCTCGGCGACCAGCTGGTCGACCAAGGTGGCACCGGGAACCAGCACGTACTCGGCTCCCGACCAGATGTTCTCGTCGCCGCGCATGACCTGGCCCTCGGCCCACGCGTGCTGGCCTCCCGAGCTTGCTGACCGGCTTCAGGCGCAGTTGGGACCGTCGGCGCCCTGACGCTCGGTCCCGGCTATCGCAGCATGCCCCGCAGCGCTTCCAGTTCCAACGGGACGCCGGAGCGATGGATCATCCGATGGCAGTTGGCGCACACGACTGCGAGATCCTCGATCAGCGTCTCGCGCCCGCCCTCATTGAGCGGACGGACGTGATGGCACTCGGCGAAGCCCCGCCCGCAGTCCCCGTAGCGCCGGAAGAAATCGAATGGGTGCGGCTCTTCTGGAGGGACGGCATCAGGCGGCCGGTGGGATGGTGTTCTG
>JANDLV010000072.1 GCA_024330185.1 Candidatus Siliceabacter maunaloa | reverse complement strand
GGGAAGGTACGCCGCCTTCGTTCTCAAGCCCATCCACAACATCTGGGTATATCTCATGGCGCAGCCGAGGTGCATAAAGGCTTCGTGTAGCTCGGGGCGGCCGTTCCCAGCGCAGGCGCAGGCGGCGGAAGAAGTGCAGCCAGGCGAACGTGCGCTCCACGACCCAGCGCAGACGGCCTAGGCCCGCGCCGTGCTCGTGCTGCGCCGCGCGATGACGGGCTTGACGCCGCCGGCCCACAGCTCGCGGCGGTACTTGTCGTGGTCATAGCCACGGTCGGCGATCAGGCTCTCGGCGCGCTGGCGGGTCGGCTGGGTTTGCCGCGGACCGGCCAGCGCCGTCGATGAGGGCAGCAGCTGTCACGACGTTGCGGTTGCCGCCGGTCAGCGAGATTGCCAGAGGGTCGCTGGGATCGGACGATCAGGTGATGCTTGGAGCCCGTGCGTCCACGGTCAACCGGAGACGGCCCGGTCAAGGCCCCCTTGAAGAGCGCGGATGTGACTGCCGTCGACACCGAGGCCGACCAGTCGATCACGCCGGCCGCGTTGAGGCGGCGCAGCAGTTCGCCATGGAGGTCCTCCCGCACCCCGCTGACCTGCCAGTCGCGCAGCCCGCCGCCACGCCGTGACCCCCGAACAGCCCAACTCGCGCGGAACGTGACGCCAAGCGATCCCGGTGACCAGCACGAAGACGATCGCGTTGAAGCACGTCCGATCGGGCACCGGCCGGCCGACCGTGTCTGACCGGCACGGGTACCGGCGGGATCAGCGGCTCGGCGACCTCCCGCAGCTCGTCGCGAACCTCGAACACCGACGCTATCCCGACCTCCCTCGCAGCGATTATGTCCCCTTCCTCAAGGACATTCGCCGCCGAGCCCCACCAGCCTTTGCGAAACAGGTTCTAAGCCTTTAGCGTCAACGTTCCGCTTGGGGCACAAGTTGACAGCCGCGAGGCGCCGGCGTGATGCCCTGCCGACCACCGATCGACGAGAAGGGGGCTGTGTGAAGGCGCAGCCGACGGCACCCGTTGTCGACACCGCGTTCGGACCCAGCCTGGACGGGCAGAAAATCGACTCCCCAGCTCCTGACCACGTGGAGATGCTTGATCGCTCGCACGTATAGAGCCGCCTGGGAGGCACTCGGGGCCGGTGAACCGGGATGCAGGGGGGCGGGGTCAGTACCGTGGCCGCGTGCGCGTCCCGGCGCCTCAGCGAACCGAAGCGCCGTGATGCAGGTGATCGCGGCACGCGAGCGAAGCGCGCGCTTGTGACGCGGGTTTCCCGGTCGTTCAGTGACGTGCCCGGCGTTCGCTGGGAACCTACGGGCGTGTCGGGCCCCGCCCCGGCACCGAGCCCGTACCTCGAGTGGCAGACGCCGGCGGGCGCCGCCCTCGAGCTGTTCTGGCAGGCGGAGACATCCGAGGCCGCACAAGCGGCGCTCGACACTGCACTCGCCGCAATGGGGACCCGCCACGACTACCACCGGATCCTCGGGGAGGCACGCGAGCGCGCGCAGCTCCCGCGCGCGGGGATCGAGCTGGTGTGCCACCTGGACATCGTGCTCGTGCTGGGCGACCCGGTCGCGGCGGTGACCGCGCCGCACGGCGGGGCGCTGCGGCACGACGCGGCATGCGCCTCGTTCCTGCGACTGCTCTACCTGTACAAGGCGGAGGGCTTCCTGGTCGAGGCGGCCACCGTCGAGCGTCAGCTCGACCAGCTTCCGCGTGAGCTCCAGCCGCGGTACGACTGGGGCGAGCGGGCGACCGCGCTGATGGCCGCCCTGGAGGAGCTCAAGGGATGAGATGCGACCTCCTCGATCCCGAGCGGCGCCTCGCGGGGCACCGCGCGCGCCGTCCCGCGCACCTCGTGGCGTACGAGGACGCCGTCGGACACGTCCTGGGCCGCCTCCTGCGCGGCGAGCCGGTGCTGCGGGGCGTGGTGGCTGGCGCCCCGAGCGAGCTGTGGCTCGACGTCGACGACGACGTCCGCGCGGCCTGGTCGCGGTTCCGCCGAGAGCCGACCTCCGCCGACGATCCCCAGACCGGATCCGTCGACGTCCAAGCGATCGCGCTGCCCCGCACGCTGCGGGAGGACCCGCACTGGACGATGCACCAACATCTCGACCGCGAGGTCGACTCGGCGCGCGAGCTGCTCGAGACCGAGGTGCGTGCCGCCCTCGCTCGACGCGCCCACCCTTCGGCCGGAGGCGGTTCTCGATGATCGTGGCAACGTGTCAGGAGAACTCGCGCCGCCGCGACTAGGACTCAGTCATGCGTCTTCGTGTCGATCCATGGGACCCCGAGTACGGCGCCTCCGTCGAGCTCGACGATCAGCTCGCGCCCGCCGTCGGCCTTGAGCTCGGCGCCGAGGTCACCGGCGCCTGGGACCAGATCCCGGCCCCGCCGCGCGCCGGCGTGCCGTGCTGCGCGTTCGTCGACGGCGTTCGTCGCATCGACGCGCGACTCTTCGCGGAGGAGGGCGACGTCCAAGCGCCCGGGCTCGCAGGCTCGTGGGCGGTGGGCTGCGCGTGGTCCACGAAGCCTCCGCGCATCGGCGACGTCCGCATCGGACGCGAGCTGGTCGTCGGTGCCGGGCTGCTGCCCGCCGACCTCGAGGCACACGTCGGTGCGTACGCTGTGACCTTCCACGGGTCCTCGGTGCCCGACGCGGGACCGCTCGACCCTCTCCGCGGCCTCCAGAACGCGATGCGATCCGCTGAGGCGTCGCTGGCGCAGGCGATCATCGAGTCTGGCGAGGCGGAACTGCTCGTCGCCGACGGCCCGCTGGGGTACTCACACCCGGGGCCGCTTGTCGGCATGGTCAAGCGGCAGTCGCGCGCCTACCTCGACGCCGAGCGGGCGCAGGTGATCCCGCGCCTGCGGGCGGGCGAGCGCACCCCCATCTTCAAGCTCGGCGAGCAGCGCTTGGAGCGCTACTCGTGGTATCTGCGGCTCGTTGACGGCCGCGCGATCGACGGCGCGATGGCCGGCGTGGTGCGACTTGAGGTCGACGCGTCCGCCGGCCTGGCCGCCGCGCAGCGACTCGCCGACCTCGCCGGCAGCGTCCTCCCGCGCTTCGCGAGCGAGCCCGGCCATGACCCGCGCGCGCCACAGAACGTCTATCCCATTGGCGCGCTCGAGGCCCACTTGCGTCACCGCCTCGGCGACGCGCTGCTCATCCGCCGCGCGCTCGAGGTGCGCCTGTACGAGGAGGTCCACATTGCCTGACGGCACCCCGCCCGCCAGCCGACCCGTCGGGAAAGTCCTGGGAACGCAGGACGCGACGCCGCTCGACTTCTGGGTCGCGATCGACGAGGAAAACTACCTGCAGCTCGACGACGCCATCGCGGTGCGCACCAACGTGCCGGGGCGCGGCGCGCTGCGCATCTCGGGTGTCGTCGACATGGTGCGCGCTCGGCACGAGGGCGCCCGGTTCGACAGTGACGTCTTCCTTGCCGACCAGGGCCTCCTGCCGGTGGCGACCGCACGTGCGGCGCACGTAGTGAGCACTCGCTTCGAGCCCGAGCTCTACGTCCCGCCGCGGCCGGGCGACACGGTGGTGCGGGTGGCGGGCGTTGACCGCGACGAGGCGCTCTACTTCGACACGATGGAGCAGCGGCTCGTCGGCGGGATTGCGCGCGACGGGGAGCCGATCTATATCGATCTGTCGTTCATCGACGGCCGTCGCGGCGCCCACGTAAACATCGCGGGCGTCTCCGGCGTCGCAACGAAGACGACGTACGCGAGCTTCCTGCTCTACGGCCTCTTTCACTCCGATGTGCTCGGTCCGGAGCGCGCGAACACGAAGGCGTTGATCTTCAACGTCAAGGGCGAGGATCTGATGTTCCTCGACAAGGAGAACGCCCGGCTGCCAGTCGAGGAGCGCGACGAGTACACGCGGCTCGGGCTGCCGGTGGGCGCCTTTGAGTCCGTCGGGCTCTGGGCGCCGGTCAAGCGCGGCAACGACGTTGCGGTCCCGGACACCGGGAGCCGCCAGACGGGGATCACCGCCTACTTCTGGACGGTCCTCGACGTGTGTCGCGAAGGCCTATTGCGGTTCATGTTCGCCGAAGAGGGCGACGAGCGCAGCCAGATCGCCGACCTCGTCGTCCGCGTCGAGGCCCAGCTGCAGCGCTACGCGGAGCCGGTACGCGACTTCCCCGCGTCCGTGCGACTCCCCGACCAGCTCGACAACCCGGTCGTCGTCCACTCGTTCGAGGAACTGTGTGAGCTCATCCGCGCGCACCTCGAGGACGACACGAGCCAGTGGCGCGGGCCGATCGCCGCCGGCACCGTGCAGGCATTCCTGCGCCGCCTGGAGGCGGCGCGGTTCCACGTCGGCCACCTGATCCGCGGACGCGACGCTGCCGACATCGAGCACCATCGCGTCGACTGGCGCTCTAGCCAGGTCTCGGTGATCGACATCCACAACCTGCACGACCGCGCGAAGCGGTTCGTGGTCGGCGTGGTGGTCAAGAAGCTCTTCGAGGCTAAAGAGCGAAGCGGACAGGCCCGACCGCTCGTCTTCCTCGTCCTCGACGAGCTCAACAAGTACGCGCCGCGCGAGGGGTGGAGCCCGATCAAGGAAGTTCTGCTCGACATTGCCGAGCGCGGTCGGAGCCTCGGGGTGATCCTGATCGGCGCGCAGCAGACGGCGTCGGAGGTCGAACGGCGCGTGGTTGCGAACTCCGCGATCCGTGTCGTGGGACGTCTGGATCCCGCGGAGGCCGAACGCGCGGAATACGGCTTCCTGTCGGCGCCCGCGCGGCAGCGAGCGGCGATCCTCAAGCCGGGATCAATGCTGCTGCAGCAGCCGCAGATCCCGGTGCCGCTCCAGATCCGGTTCCCGTTTCCTGCTTGGGCGACGCGGCCGAACGAGGTGGCCGAGGAGTCCCAGGGCGACCCGTTCGAGAGGTTTGACCGATGAAGGTCCTGCACACCGGCGACTGGCACGTAGGTCGGACCCTGCACCGGCGCCAGCGGCTCGACGAGGCGGCGGCGGTCCTCGATGAGGTGGTCGACATTGCGTGGCGCGAGGCGGTGGAACTGGTGCTTGTCTGCGGCGACCTGTTCGATCACCAGGCGCCGTCGGCGGAGGCCGAGCGGATCGTCTACTCCACGTTGCTGCGGCTGCGCGAGGGCGGCGCCGAGGTGGTCGTGGTGCCCGGCAACCACGACAACCCGCGGCGCTTGGGCGCGGTCGAGGAACTGTTCGCGGCCGCCGGCGTGCGCGTGGTGCCCGAGGTTCGCCGACCGGACGCGGGCGGCGTCGTCTCGGTGGCGGCCGGCGACGGCACGCGGGCGCAGGTCGCGTGCCTCCCGTGGGTGTCTGAGCGGCTGTTGTTCGGCGCCGAGGAGATGATGGGGCTGCAGCCCGAGACCTACCAGGCCTACGCCGAGCAGCTTCCACGACTAGTGGGCGCCCTGTGCGCGCCGCTCGACCCCGAGGCCGTCACCGTGCTCGCCGGCCACGCCTTCGTGTCGGGCGCGCGCCTCGGCGGCGGCGAACGAGAGCTCACAATCGGACAGATCTTCGCGATCAGCGCGGCGACGCTCCCGACGACCGTGCAGTACATCGCGCTGGGCCACGTGCATCGTGCGCAGGACGTCCCCGGCGCTGCGACCCCCGCGCGTTACGCCGGGTCGCTGCTGCAGCTCGACTTTGGCGAGCTGGACCAGGTCAAGAGCGTGACGATCGCCGAGCTCGAACCGGGCAAGCCCGCAAAGTTGCAGGAGGTCCCGGTCACCCGCGGACGCCGGCTCGTGGAGGTGCACGGCACGTTGGACGAGCTTGAGGCCCAAGCGGCCGATCACGCGGACGCCTGGTTGCGGGTGACGCTCGTGTGCGAGGGGCCGCAGCCGGGGCTCGCCGATCGTGTGCGCGAGATCCTTCCGGACGCGCTCGAGGTGCGGCTCGACTATCCGCGCGAGGACCCGGAGCGGCGGGCGGGCGATCTGCGGCGACTCACGCCGCGCCAGCTCTTCGAGCGCTACTTCCGGGAAGCGCACGGCGCGCCGCCGGCCGCCGAGGTGGCCAAGTTGTTCGACGAGCTCTACGAGGAGGTCACCGGTGCGGCCGCTTAGGCTCGAGATCCAGGGCTTCACCTCCTTCCGCGAGCACCAGCCCGTCGACTTCAGCGAACTCGGTTTGTTCGTGATCACCGGCCCGACCGGCGTCGGTAAGACGAGCATCCTCGACGCGATGGCGCTAGCCCTCTACGGTGCCGTCCCGCGGATGGGTAAGTCGGGTCTCTCGGCCCTCGTGTCGCACGGCCAGTCTGAGGCGCGCGTGTTGCTCGAGTTCTCCGTCGACGACGAGAGGTACCGCGTCAGCCGGCGGTTGCGGCGCGTCGGCGCACAGCAGGGCAAGCTTGAGCGGCGCGCGGGTGACGAGTGGGTCGACGCGGCTAGCGGCGGCGGCATCATGGACATCAACCGGGATGTCCAGGCGCTCATCAAGCTCGACTTCGAAAGCTTCTGCAAGGCGGTCGTACTGCCGCAGGGGGAGTTCGCGCGCTTCCTGAAGGGCGACCGCTCCGAGCGCCGGTCGACGCTCGTAACGCTGCTCGGGGTCGGGCACTTCGAGCGGATGCGTCAGGTCGCCGGTGAGCGCGCGCGAGAGATAAAGATCAAGACGCAGCAGACGCAGGAGCTGCTCGAGAGCGAGTTCGCGGACGCAACGGCCGACGCGGTGGCCGGCGCGCAGGCCGACGCCGATGCGGCGGCCGAGCGCGCCGATGCGCTGGTGGAGCAGCTCGGGGCGGCCCGCGCGCTTGCGCGGCGACGCGACGAGCAGGAGGCGGCGCGGGCCCGTGCCGACGGAATCGCCGGCGATCTTCAGGGCCTCGGGGAGGCGCTGGCGGCCCAGCACGACGGTTGCTACGCCGCGGAGGAATCGGCGCGCGCTGCCGAGCATGAGCGGGAGGGCGCGCACCGCGTCGCCGAGGAGGGAGCCAGCGCCCTGGCCATGGCCGAGACCAATCTCGCCGACCGGGCCGCTCGACTGGGTTCGGTCGAGGATCTCGCGCGCCTCGCCGACGCGGCGCGGTCGCTGCCCGAGCTGGCGGACGACCGCGCGAGCGCCGAGGCGTCGGCGCAGTCGGTACTGCGCCAGCAGGCCGACGCGGCCGACGAAGTCGTGTCGCTCGCGCAGGCGGTCGCTGCCGCCGACGCGGAGCACGTCGAGGCGCAGGCCGCGCACGAGCGGCTAGTGCCGGAGCACCGTGATGCGGACGGCGCGCGTCAGTCCGCCGAACACCGCCTCGCCACCGCGCGCGCCGCCGAGAAGGCTCAAGACCGGGCGCAGGGCGAGGTCGCGGCCGCCGGGGAGGAGCAGGAGAGCGCTGCGGTCACCGCTGAGTGCGCGGCGGCCGAGGCGGCGGGCCTCGAACGCGAGCTCGCGAGCCTGCAGCGCGAGCACACCGCCACCGTGCTCGTCGCGGGGCTGGCGCCCGGCGATCTCTGCCCGGTCTGCGAGCGGCCGCTGGAAGAGCATCCGCGCGTAGATCGGGAGGTCGAGACGAAGCTGGGGCAATCCGGTGAGCAGGCGGCCTCGGCACGCGATGCGGCAGCCAAGGCGGACCGGGCAGTGGCCGCCGCCGAGGCGCGTCTCGACGGCGCGCAGCGTGCGCTGGCCACCGGACGGCGCGACCTCGAGCAGGCGCTCACCGACGCCACGGACACCGCGTCGCTCGAAGCGGCGCTGGCGGACGCGGTGGGGCGGGTCGAGCAGTTCGCCGCGGAGCGTGACGCGACGCAGAAGGTGCTCGAGTCCGCAACCGGCGAGCATGCCGCGCAGCGGGAGAAGCTCGCGGCCGCCGTCCAGCGGCGCGACGGGCTAGTGGCCCAGCACGACCAGTGCACGCGAGTGCTAGAGAAGGCGGCCGTCGCGCACGACGCGGCGTTCGGCTTCCTGCGCGAGCGGTTCGGCGACGAGGTCCCCGCCGACGCCGCCATCCGGCTCGAAGCCGACCGCGACACGCTCGCGGCGGCGCAACGAACCGTGGAGACCGCGCGCACGCATGAGCGAACGGTGCGCGAGGCGCTGGTGACGGCGGAGCGCGCGGCGGTCGACGCGCAGCAGGCGCTCAGCCAGGTCGACCTCGATCTTCAAGAGTCGCGCACCCGGGCTGCGGAGGCGCTGCGGCGCGCCGGGGAGATCGGCACCGCCGTGGTGCACCTTCCGGAACCTGCGCAGGCCCGCGACGCGCGCGCGACCGAGCTGCGGGCGTGGACCTACGGTGCCGTCGCCGTCGTTCGGGAAGCCAGCGAGCATGCGACGATGCTCGGCCGGCAGCTCGACGAGCAGCTCGTGGCGGCGGCCGCCGCGCACGACCTGACGCCAACCGACGGAGACGGCGCGCTCAGCGGTCTCGCCCGGGTCGCCAGCGACGCGCTGACCGCCAAGGGGGCCGCCGAGCACGCCGCACGGGCACTCGCCGACAAACTCCAGTCCCGCGAAAAGCTCGAGGGACAGATCGCCGAGGACTCGCAACGAGCCAGCGTGCTCGAGATCCTCGCGCGTGAGCTTCGAGCCGACCGCTTCGTCGAGTTCATGATCCAGGAGACGCTCGACCTGCTCGCCGCGCAGGCGTCGGACGAGCTGCTGCGCATCTCGGATCGGCGCTATAGCCTCATCTCCGCCGACGGCGAGTTCAGCGTGATCGACCACGTCAACGCCGACGAGCAGCGCTCGGTCAAGACACTGTCCGGCGGGGAGACCTTCATGGCGTCGCTCAGCCTCGCGCTGGCGCTCTCGCAGCACGTCAGCGACCTCGCAGGCGAAGGGCTCGGCGCGCGGCTCGAGGCGGTGTTCATTGACGAGGGCTTCGGCTCGCTCGACCCCGAAACGCTCGAAGAGGTCATCGACGCACTCGAGCGACTCCGCGACGCCGACCTGCTCGTGGGCATCATCAGCCATGTGCCCGAGGTCGCGACGCGCATCGTTGAGGGACTCGACGTCAGACGGGAGGGCAGCCGGAGTGTCGTGACGGTACGCGGAGCGTGATGGCCCCACCACGCGACGGCTGATCCGCACGAGAACATCTCTCAACGTGGCCCCCAGGGCGTGGCCCATGGAAATCAGGCGCGCGACGGCTGATCGGCACGAGAACATCTCTCAACGGGTCGAAAGCCTGCTCGGCCGGGCGCGCAGTCATCGGTGAGATGAGACCTCCGTGCCGGATACCCCTAAGTCGGCGTCTACCAGCCCTGAAGCCCGAAGGGGAGTAAAGTTGGCGCTCGACGGAGTCGCTGTGCCCGGATGCAGCATTAGCTGGGTGCCCCGTGCGCGGTCGCGGCGACGGCAGTAGCGAGGAGCCGCGCGATGGCGGCGGTAGCGGTCATGAATCCTCCCCAGCTCAGTCAAGGCGGGCGCACCATGTTTGCATCCGTGGCCGGCGGAACGAACGAGCTGGAGGTAGCCGCCGGCGCCGGTTTATCGCCGAGCGTTGGGGGCTCCGCGCTGGCCGCCGTCGTGGCAGCGGTGACGCCAGCTGCGTAGCACCGCGTCGGTGACCTCACGGGCCTGCGTGGCGCCGATCCGCTCCTTCGCGAGCTTCAGCGCTGTACCGTCGAGACGCTTCTGCTCGGCCTCGATCCGATCGACGACCTGGCCGGCGATGGCCGGGTCCGTGGGGATGAGCAGCGGGCTGTCGAAGCCCAAACGCAGGAGGGCGCCCGCATAGCGCGCGCGATGCCAGCTCCCGAGGTCGGTGTCAGTGCCATTGGGGGCGCGGATGACGCCGGCGTCGAACATCGGCTCGTGGTCGGACGGGCGCCAGTCGCGAGCGACGGAGACGGCCGCCGTTTGCTCGCCGGGGTCGAGGGCATCAGCGGGGAGGATGGCCGCCTCACTGCTCAGTTCGTCCCAGAGCTGGCGGGCCACGAGGTCGGCTGGCTTCTCGGTCCGTGAGCGCCCGGAGGCCGCGAGATCCCGACGGTTGGCCTGCACCCTGTCCTCCACATCCTCCACCGCTGCCCGCCAGCGGGCGTAGCCGGCGTACACGCGGTCCAGCAGGACGGACGTGTCACCGGCGCCCACGCCGAGCGCGCCGAGGATCGCTCGGTCGAGCGCGCCGCGCAGTGGGTCGACATGACCGGTGCGGTCGGGCGCGGATGGGATGACGTTGGCTTGGCGCAGGTCCTCGAAGGCGGCAAGGACACCCTGCGCTCCCGCAGCGGTGAAGCGACGCAGATCTGGCACGCTCATCAATCTCGCCGCCGGCGGACCTACGTCGTAGGCGCCCTCCGAGCCGGTCGAGACGCCCTCGGTCAGGCGGGTGAGGATGGTAAAGGTCGAGTTGAGAACCGCACCAAGCAACAGGGGGTGCACGGAGGTTGCCCGGATCGTCGTGGAACTTTGACGGCGATCCCATCGGGATTGTGAT
>JANDLV010000071.1 GCA_024330185.1 Candidatus Siliceabacter maunaloa | reverse complement strand
CCAAGTTCCCTGCAAACGCGAGAACTCCTGCAAGCAGTTACCAAAGTCCTACTAGAAGCCGCCGGCCGAGGAATCGTCGGGGGACGACTCGAACGACTCGGGGTCGAACGTGTCGCCACCGGAAGGCGGCGGGGTGGAGTCGAGCGCCGGCGGTGCGGCCGGGGGCGGGGTCGGGGTCGGCGCGGAGATGCCGTCCGACTGCGACGGCGGGGTGAAGCCGTCGCTGCCCGAGCCTCCGCCGCCGGGGTCTCCGGGCTCGATCTGGTCAGCGCTGCGTCCCTGGTCGAAGGGCTTGGTGTTGAAGGCGCCGCTGGGGCGGTCGAACTCCCCGCCGCAGGTCTTGTCGGGCGTGGAGCCCATGTACTCGCCCCAGATCTCGGCCGGGAACGTGCCGCCGTCAACCGGCCCGCCGTTGTACTGGGTGCTCATCCCGCGCTCGTTGGAGTCGGGGTAGCCGACCCAGACCGCGGTGGAGAGCTTCGGCGTGTAGCCGACGAACCACGCGTCGGTGTTGCCGTCGGTGGTGCCCGTCTTGCCGCCGGCCGGGCAGTCGATCTGCGCCTTGGTGCCCGTGCCCGACTGCATGTTGCGCTTGAGCAGCTCGGTGGCCTTGAACATCGCGGCCTCGTCGAAGGCCTTGTGGCGGGCGGGCTCGCTGAGGTCGTCCTCCTCGCCGTCGGCGAAGCGGACCTCGGTGATGGCCTTGACGCGGTTGCGCTGGCCGCCACTGGCGATCGTCGCGTAGGCGTTGGCCATCTCCAACGGGGAGACGCCGCGCTCCAGGCCGCCCAGGATCTCGGAGGGGAAGCCGTTGAGCTTGGAGTCGATGCCCAGCTCGCGGGCGGCCTTGACGACCTTGTCGGGACCGATGTCCAGCGCGAGCTGCATGAAGACCGAGTTGTCCGAGGCGACAGTGGCCTCAGCCAACGAGATGGACCCGCGGTAGCTGTCGCCGTAGTTCTTGATCGGCGTGCCCTGCACGTTGAGGGGCTTGGACGTGTAGGTGGTCGACGCGGGGTCGATGCCCTGGTCCAGGGCGGCTACGAGGCCCATCACCTTGAACGTGGAGCCGGGCTGGCGCTTGCCGTCGGAGGCCAGGTTGAACTTGCGGTCCCCGAACTGCGCCGTGGTGGCCATGGCCTTCAGGGAGCCGTCGTCGGGATCGATCGACACGATGGCCGAGGACGGCATGTCGGGCGACCCCAGCCGGGACTCCATGGCCTTGCGCGCCTCGCGCTGGAGCTCGGGGTCGATCGTCGTCTGGATGCGCAGGCCGCCCTGGCGCACCGTCTCGACCCCGTACTCCTTGTACATCTCCTGCTTGACGTACTCGAAGAAGTACTCCTCGTCGCGCTTGGTGTAGTAGTCGCCCTCCTCGACGTCGAGGTTCTCCTGCTTGGCCTCGGCGGCCTCCTGGGGCGTGATCGCGCGCATCTCGGTCATCGCATCGAGCACCTGGTCACGACGCGCCTTGGCCCGGTCGGGGTTCAGGTAGGGGTTGTACGAGGTCGGCGCCTGGGGGAGGCCGGCCAGCAGCGCGGACTCGTGCAGCTCGAGCTCGCCGGCGGTCTTGTTGAAGAACACCCGCGAGGCGGCCTGGAGGCCCACGGCGGTCTGGCCGCCGACGGTGCCGTAGGGGACGGAGTTGAGGTACTTGGTGAGGATCCAGTTCTTGCCCTCGGGCCCGGAGTGGACGTTCTCCAGCTCCTCGGCCAGCTTGGCCTCCCGGATCTTGCGCTCGAACGTCTGCTCGTTGGAGATGTAGAGCGTGCGCACGAGCTGCATGGTCAGCGTCGAGCCGCCCTCGACCGTCTCGCCGGAGTTGAGGTTGGCCATGGCCGCGCGCACGACGCCCTCGAAGTCCACGCCCTCGTGCTGGTAGAAGCGCCGATCCTCGACGGCCACCGTCGCGTCCTTGATGTCCTGGGGCATCTCCGTGGAGTTGATCTCGGTGCGCAGCACGTCGGCCTGGATGGCGCCCAGGCGGTCGCCGTTGGCGGCGTAGACGATCGAGGTGCCTCCGGGGCTGTCGGGCTCCAGGGTGCTCAGGTCGGGCGAGGATGCAGCCACGCTGACCACCCAGCCGACGGCGCTCAGCGCTCCGACCGCCAGGAGTGCGAGCATGACGGCGCCGACCAGGAGCAGCACGCGGAACGGCCCACGGCGGCCGCGGTGTTGGTGTCGGAGGCGTTCGCGGCGGGAGGACATCGTTCGAGTTCGCGCAGTCCGGGGCGTCACGGTGGGACGCGCGAGCACCGGATGTTAGCCGCTGACCGGGTTCGCCCCCGCCGCCCGGACCCCTGCCGGTGGGCGGCTTCGTGCCATCATCCGAAGGTGCTGCGCGCTGTGTCGTCGGTCGCCCACCTTGACGCCGTGACCGACGCCTGGCGGGCGCTGTGGGCCTCGCGGCTGATCGTGTGGTGCGCGGGGATCGGGGCGGTGCTTGCCTTCGGGCTGTCGGGCCGCGAGGCCGCCTTCGACCCCCTGGGCGTCACATCGCCCTTCAGCCCGCTGGGGGACCTTCTCGTGGCGCCCGCGGCGCGATGGGACGCGGTGTGGTACCTGGCCGTCGCGCAGGACGGCTACGCGCAGGGGGCCAGCGAGGCCTTCTTCCCGCTCTACCCGGCGCTGGTGGCCCTCGCGGGCGCGCTGCTGGGCTCGGCGCCGGCAGGCGGCATCGCGGTCTCGCTGGCCTGCCTGGCCGGTGCGCTGTACCTCCTGCATCGCCTCGTGGCACCGGACTTCGGCCGCGAGGTGGCCGCGACCACGGTGGCGCTGCTGGCGCTGTCGCCCGCGGCCTTCTTCCTGAGCGCCGTCTACAGCGAGTCTCTGTATCTCGTCCTCTCGGTCGGCGCCGTGCTCGCCGCGCGCACCGACCGCTGGTGGGCCGCGGGCGCGCTGGGCGCCCTGGCGGCCTGCACCCGCAGTGCGGGCGTCGTGCTCGTCGTGCCGTTGGCGCTGATGTACCTGTACGGACCGCGGGGAGCGGGCGCGTGGGCACCGCGCCGGGGGCGGGTCGCGCTGCGCCCACGCTTCCCGGTGCGCGCGGACGCGCTGGCCGTGGGCCTCGTGCCGCTCGGCCTGCTCGCCTACTGCGCGGGGCTCGCCCTCTTCGGGCAGGACCCGCTGGCGCCCTTCGCCGCCCAGGAGGCGTGGCTGCGGGCGTTCGCCGGGCCCTTCGTGGGTGCGTGGGACGGTGCGGGGGCCGCCGTGCAGGGCGCGCGCCAGATCCTCTCCGGCGCACGCGAGCCCGTCCTCTTCACGGCGGCCGCCGGCGACCCGTTCACCGTCGCGGGCCACAACCTGCACCTCTTCGCCTGGCTGGTAACCGCCCTCGTCGCGCTGGCCGGCGCCGCGCGGCGCCTGCCCGCCGCCTACACGGCCTACGCGGCCACCGCGCTCGCGCTGCCCCTCTCCTGGCCCGTCGGGCCCCAGCCGCTCATGTCGCTGCCCCGGTTCCTGCTCGTCCTGTGGCCCCTGTGGCTGTGGCTGGCGCTGTGGACCCAAGGGCGCCCCGGCCGCCGGCGCGTGGCGGTGGCGCTCTGCGCGGCCGGCCTGATCGTGTCCACCGGCCTCTTCGCCACCTGGCACTGGGTCGCGTGAGCGCCCCCCGCGCCGTCCTGCTCGATGCGCTGGGCACGCTGGTCGGCCTCGACGGGCCGGTGGAGCTCCTGGCCGCCGAGCTCGCGCGGCGAGGGGCGGTCGTCGAGGAGGCCGCGGTGGGCGCCGCGCTGCGCGCCGAGATGCGCTTCTACCGCGCGCAGCACGACCGGGCGGTCGACGCGGGCGCACTCGAGGCGCTGCGCGACGACTGCGCGGAGGTCCTGCGTGACGCGCTGCCGCCGTGCGCCGCCAGCCTGGGCGTACCGACCCTGCGCGAGGCGTTGCTGGCCGCCCTGCGCTTCACGCCCTACCCCGAGGTGCCCGGCGTCCTGCGCGCCCTGCGCACCGCCGGCCATCCGCTCGTCGTGGTCTCCAACTGGGACGTCTCCCTGCACGACGTGCTGGCCGACACCGGCCTGGGGCCGCTGCTCGACGGGGTCCTCACCTCCGCCCAGGAGCGGGTGGCCAAGCCCGACCCCGAGCTGTTCGCCCGCGCGCTGGCGCTGGCCGGGCGGGAGGCGAGCAGAGCGCTGCACGCCGGCGACAGCGTCGAGCACGACATCGCGGGCGCCCACGCGGCGGGGATCACCGCCGTGCTCGTCGACCGGGACGCAACGGCGCGCGCGCCGCACGGCGCCGCCGTCGTGCGCGACCTGGAGGGTCTGCTCGCGCTGGCGGCCGGGTGAGTCGCGGGTCGGGCGCGGGTCGTTGCGCGCCTACGCTTCACGCCCCCGTGTCCAGCGTCCCGCCGCCGCACTTCCCACCCGCGCCGCCGACGCTCCCCGAGGGGCGCCATGACGCCCCGGCGGACGGTCCGGACCAACTGCCGGGCTGGCCGGCGTGGACCGCGCCCGTCGCCATGCTGGTCGGCTTCCTGGTCACGATCTTCGTCGCCGCGATCGTCACCATCGCCTTCGGTGCGGCCACCTCACCGCAGGATGCCGCCGACCGGCCCGGGCTCAACGTCGCCCTCACGTTCGTGCAGCACGCCGCGCTGATCGGCTCCGCGCTGCTGTTCGCCTGGATGGTCGCGCGCCCCTGGCCGCGCGACTTCGGCCTGCGCGCCACCCGGCTGGGCCCGGGCGTCGGCTGGGCCCTGCTCACCGTGCTCGTCTTCCTGGCCGCCACCGTGATCCTCGCCCTCACGCTCGGCGTCGAGGAGGAGTCGACCGACAACGTGCTCGACAGCCTGGGCGTGGGCGACAGCGCGCTGCTGTTCGTCGCCGCCGCGCTGGTGGTGTGCGTCGGGGCGCCCATCGCGGAGGAGATCTTCTTCCGCGGCTACTTCTTCACCGCGCTGCGCACGAGCATGAGCATCGCCGCCGCCACTGTGATCACCGGCCTGATCTTCGGCGCCATCCACATCCCCAACTTCCTGGGCGATGCGGCCACCAGCGAGCTCATCGCCGGCGTGGTCGCGCTCAGTGTGTTCGGCGGTGCGCTGTGCCTGCTCTACGTGCGCACGGGGTCGCTGTACCCCTGCATCGGCGCGCACGCGATCAACAACTGCCTTGCCTTCTCGGTGGCCGAGGGTCTCGCCGCCCTGGAGGTGATCGCCGTGTTCGCCGGGACGGCGGTGGTCATCACGGCGGTGCTGTGGCCCTTCCACCGCTTGCGCCCGCCGGCCACCGTGACGCCCGCGCCGGTTCCCGCCTGGCCCGCCCGCTCGACGCGCGGCGCCCCCTGATCACGTCCGCTCTGGCGTTCGCGCGCCGGGGCGTCTACAGTGCTCGCACCTTGCGCCGGACCGTCGCTGTGTTGCTCGCTCCGTTCGCCCTCGTGGCCGGGCCGGGTGTCGCGCTGGCGGCGGGGGAGGAGCAGGAGGCGCCGGCCACCCGGCAGGAGGCCGCGGCGCCTGGAGAGGCCCCTTCCTCGGCTCCCGGGGAGACCGCTCCCACAGCGCCCGGGGAGACCGCAGCGCCGGCGCCGGAGATGGCCATCGAGCTTGCCCGGGTCAACGGCCGCCATGAGAGCGCGCTGAGCGGCACGCGGGTGCGCGTGGAGGGCACGGTCTCGCAGTATGCGCCCGGCCAGGAGGTGGTGGTGCGCACCTACCGGCGGGGCAAGAAGGTCGCTGCGCGCTCGGTGACGATCAAGCCCGGCGAGGACGGCGGGGGCCGCTTCGTCCTCGGACAGGAGGTCAAGGGCAGCGGCCACTTCGTGATCCGAGCCAGCCACCGGGGCACCGACCTGCTGCCGACCGTCGTGGCGCCCGGCAAGGGGTTCGACGTGCTGCCCACGCGCCTGCGCCGCGGCGCGCGCGGCCCGGGCGTCAGAGTGGTGCAGAAGCACCTGCGCGAGCTGGGCTACGTGACCGGCCGGCGCGGCGTCCACGACGCGCGCACCGCCCGCGCGGTGCTCGCCTTCCGCAAGATGACGCGCATGTCGCGCAGCACGACCGCGAACCGCCCGATGCTCGACCGCCTCGCCGCCGGTCACGGGCGCTTCTCCGTGCGCCACAAGAATCACGGCCGCCACGTCGAGGCCGACCTCTCTCGCCAGGTCATCGCGCTCATAGGCGCCGACGGCGACGTCGAGCGCATCTACCACACCTCCAGCGGCAAGGCCTCGACCCCCACGATCACCGGCAACTTCCGCGTCTACCGCAAGCAGCCGGGCACCAACTCGCTGAACATGGTGCACTCCGTCTACTTCATCCGCGGTTATGCGGTGCACGGCTACAAGTCCGTGCCCACCCGTCCCGCCAGCGCCGGGTGCTTCCGCGTGCCGATCCCCGACGCGAAGAGCATCTCCGACTGGATGCGCATGGGGACCCGGGTCGACGTCTACCGTCGGTAGCGCTCCGCGCTGCCCGCCGTGGACGCACGCGAGCGACTCATCGCGCAGCTGCGCGAGCACGCGCTGGTGGTCGGCGCGGTGACGCTGACCAGCGGCACGACCGCGCAGTACTACCTCGACGCCAAGCGGGCCATCCTGCTGCCCGCCGGCTTCCACGCCCTGGGGGAGCTGGTGGCCGAGCGGGCGCGCGCGTGGGGCGCCACCGCCGTGGGCGGGCTGACCATGGGCGCCGACCCCGTCGCCTGCGCCGCGCTGGCCGCCGGCGCCGACGTGCGCGCCTTCTTCGTGCGCAAGGAGGCCAAGGCCCACGGCCTGCAGCGGCGTATCGAGGGCCCGCCGCTGGCCCCTGGGGAGCGCTGCCTGATCGTGGAGGACGTCGTGACCTCGGGCGCATCCACCCTCCAGGCCATCGAGGCGGTGCTCGGGGGCGGCCACGCGATCGTCGGCGTGGTCAGCGTGCTCGATCGCCTGGCCGGCGGCGCAGCGCGCATCGAGCAGGCGGCGGGCGCCCCGTACCACCCCTGCACGACGATCGACGACGTCTACCCGGACAGGCCGGATCGTTGAGGCACCTGCGGCCGCGCGCGGACGGAGTACGGCTGGAGGGCTACCTGTGCGGGCGGGTGAGCCGGCTCGGCTCACGCCGCCCATGCTTCGCTCTGCGTCAGAGGCCGGCCTTCTTGCGCAGGTTCGCGGCGATCTCCTCGATCTCGCCGGGCGCCCAGCTCGGAGCGAACACTTCGGTCTGCGACGGAAGGTCCTGTGCCGGAGGCCGCTGCTGCGGATCGTCATCCACGACGATGAGCTCGTCACCCGTCTCGGGATGCCTGCCGTTGAACACGGCGGCCAGCTCTCCGTAGTCCGAGGGCGAGAAGCGGTAGAGCTTGGTGTGCTCTTTGGCGTCCAGGTGCGGTCGGCACTCCGGGATCTTGTCGGTCGGGATTCGTGGGGCCGGGAACATCTTCGACAGGTCGGCGCCGGTGAGGTTCTCCAGTGCTCGCGCGTAGGCGACCTGGTGCACGCCGCCGCGGACCAGCAGGTACCCGGTCAGTGCGCGGGCGGCCGGGTGCTTGCACATCTCATAGACACGCAGCTTGCCGTTGCGCGCCCCGGTCTCCAGGAAGTAGTTCCACGTGAGGTCACCTACGAGATCGCCGGAGTTGGTGACGTTGTCGCCCGTCCACGGCATCCCTCGCGAATCCTGCACCTGCGTCGCGGCACCACCGTCAACCCAGTGGTGCGGATTCTTCCACGAGTCCTTCAGCGCGCTGAGAGGCGAGTCGGTCAGCTCGGGTTCCGGCGCGTCGGAGCTGACGCCGGTGAGCATCGTGTTGATCGTGGCCGCGACGAGCTCGATATGACCGAACTCCTCGGCGGCGATGTTCGCCACCAGGTCGTAGAAGGGTCGTGCCCCGGCCTTGTTGCGGAAGTTGAACGACTGCATCGTGTAGTTCATGAACGTCGACATCTCGCCGAAGCGACCGCCGAACAGCTCCTGGACGACAGCGGCGCCGGCCGGGTCGGGATCAGACGGGGGTGGCAGCTCGGTCAGCCACCGGTCGAAGCGATGAATCATCTGGGGCTCCAGTCGGGGAGGGGTCCCGCAGATACCCGCAGCTGGGGCCGGCTACGCGCCCGGCTGCAGCAGAAGGCAGGCCTGGCGCCTGAGCGGGTGTCGGCGCGTGGTAGCGTCGCCGAGGTATCCGATGACCGTGGATCATGCAGCGTCCCGCCCGTCCAGCGGTGCGGTGCGTCATCTTCTGTTGCGCTATCACCGCCATGGCGACCGTTGCCGCGCGTGACGCCGCGATCGCGGCCCTGATGCCCTTGGTGAGCCGGGTGGCCAGAACCTACCCCTACCGCGAGCACGCCGAGGATCTCCACCACGCCTGACCCCGTTCGCGGCAGGTTGGCCGCTCCACCGGGCCGCTTCCCCGTTCGCATGTTCGCGGGGCACGCAGCGGGGCAACCAGGGGACATGACCCATGCCACCCACCCCCGGGGCACGATTCACGTCGTCGACCCCAGCCCACTGAACTGGCTCTACGTCACCTACAACACCGTCGAGGAGCTCGTGCGGGTGACGCCGGGTGGCAAGGTCCGGCCCGCGGCCATGCGCTGGTATCGCTGGAAGGACGAGCGCACGCTCGACGTACGTGTCCGCGAGGGCGAGCGCTTTCCCGACGGCGAGCCGCTCACCGCGGCCACGGTGCAGCGCAGCTTCGATGAGCAGACCCGGTGGACGGCGCCCCATCCGCCCGGCACCCATTTCAACATCGATCCCCGCACGCGCTGCGAGGTCCGCGGTCGCAACCGGGTGCGCTTTCATCTGCCCCGGGCCGACGGCCTGGCCGTCGGCAAGCTGCGCGCCACCCACATCATGAGCACTCGCTTCTGGGAGGAGGTGGGCTTCGGCTACGCGCGCAGCGGCCGCGGCGAGGGCCACTGGTGAGTGATCGACGCACCGGGCCCGTGGGGCACCGGACCGTTCGTCCTCACCGAGGGGCACTCGATCATCGACACCGAGCAGGCGGTCACCAGCCGCGATCCGTTCGCCTGCATCTGGCTTCCCACCGAAGACCGCACGCCGCGGGTGCGGCTGCTCGCCAATCCGGGTTATTGGGACCGCCGCCGCGGCCCGCGCCTGGCGGAGGTGGTCTTTCGCAACGACCTCTCGTCCCGGGACGCGCTCGACGCGGTCTGCACGACCGAGGGCGAGGTGGACATCGTCACCGCGGTGCCGCCCGCCAGGCGCAGCGTGTCGAGCGCTCCGAGCACGCCGACCTGGTGTCGGTCGAGGCCGCCCACGTGATCGTCGGCGTGCTGGACCGTGACGCCGACGACGTGCCGCTGCATGATCGCCGCGCGCGCCAGGCGCTCAACCTCGCCGTGAACCGCGAGGCGCTGGTGGGCGAGGCGATGCACGGCCACGCGCGTCCGCTGGCCGGGCTCACCCCGTCCACGGCGCTGACCGCCGCGCATCGCTTCCCGCGTCGCCTGCGTCCCCACCCTCACGACCCGTCGCGGGCCGCCCGGCTGTGGGCGGCGGCCGGCGGGGCCGCGGGGCAGACCCTACGCATCGCCGCTCTGGACGGCCTGGAGACGGTCGCCCATCTCGTGGCCCGCGATATCGAGGCGACGCTGGGCCTGCGCGTCGAGGTCAGCGCGCTGGAGGGCCAGGTGGCCGTCGAGGCCCAGCGCGCGCTGGCGGAGAAGGAGCGCCCGCGTACCTGGCATGTGCTGATCGTCCAGCAGGGGATGCAGTCGATCGACGGTGTCGCGCTGGAGCTGCACCGCGCCTTCGCGGGCGCCACCGGGGAGTATCGCGCGGGGCCGGTGGTGCCCGCGTTCGAGGAGCTGTACGCCGACCTACCCCGCCATACCACGCAGATCGCACTGGTGCGCCACGCCAACGCCATCGACCGCCTGGTGCGCGAGCAGGCTCTCGCGCTCTTCCTGTGCGCGCCCGACGCGCTCTACGCGGTCAACCGCCACGTGCGCTTCACGCCCTACGCGACGACGTTCGAGCTGGCCGAGACCGAGGCCCGCGAAGGGCACTGGTCGTTGCGCTGAGTAGGCGGGCGCACGCCCGCCACGCGCGCCCGCCGGGACCGGCGTGCGGCAAGTTCCTGCCCTACCCCAAGCAGCTCGTGCCGCTCGCCTGCATCCGGGTCGTCATGGGCAGTCACGCGGATCTGCTCGGCCCGCGTGAGCGCATCATCCGGTGGTTCTGGTCCGGGATCCTCGGCGAGCTGTACGGCAGCGCGATCGAGACGCGCTTCGACCGCGACATGGAGCAGGTGCCCGCGTGGGCCCTTGACACCTCCGGTGACGTGGCAGCGCCGCGCACGGTGCAGGACGCCAACTTCGTCGAGTCGCGCCTGCATTACCCTTCGCACCCGCAACGCGGCCGCCTACAAGGGGCTCTACGCGCTCCTGCTCGCCAACGGGGCGCGCGACTGGATGAAGGACAAGGCGCTCGACAAGGTGCAGTACGCAAGCCTCAAGTCGACATCCACCACATCTTCCCCAAGGCGCGGCACCGTCCAGGTACCTGCCGGCGATCGAGAAGAGGGCGCAGATCGGTGCGGCTCAGCTCGATGGACTGCTCGAAGGACACCTGATCTCCGCTGCGCGCCTGCGCGACGACGACTTCGACAGCTTCTTCCTCCAGCGACGCTGGTGAGCGAGTTGCCGGACGAGGAAGACTGACCGATGGCGATCTCCAGCCGACGAGCGGTCGGCAAGATGTGCGAGCTGCTCGCGCCGTGCCGCGGGAGCACCCCCAGCGCGGAGTGCGGCCGGCGGCGGTCGTAGTCCTCCGCCAGTCGTCGATGAGGACCTTGGCCTCGGCCAGGCACTCGAACTGCTCGCTGTACGCGGTGGCCGTCTGGTAGAAGCGACGCCAACGACAGACGCCCCGACCTGGATTCGAACCAGGGGCCTACTCCTTAGGAAGTGTCAAACAATTAGCTAGAGGGATACGCTGGGTTATGTAGAACTC
>JANDLV010000070.1 GCA_024330185.1 Candidatus Siliceabacter maunaloa | reverse complement strand
CTCGATCCGCACATGGGGGAGAGATACTGCCCCAGGAGAAGCGCGGAAAGGGAGGCTTTGTGCTCGCTTACAGGGTCTTTGCATGGTGGATCGGCCTGCGGAAGTCGCGCGCTAGCTCGCGGGCCGTGCCGAGGCCGCGTGCGGAGTCGTCGTCGCGAGGGCCACGAACCGGACGAGAGCCCGAGGATGACAGTCGCCTCGACGACGGACGACTCGGCGAGGAGCCTGCGCTCCGACGCTGCCAGAGCGGCCCCTTTCCCCCTTGGTGCAGCCGTTTCCGGTCGGGACAGCGGCCCGGGCCGATGGATGCCGGCGGGCCGACACCTCGCGGGATCCTGGAGTCGGCGGGCCGCAGTCGCCCGCTTCGGCCCGGGAGCTGCGTCTGCCCGCGGCGACGGCGAGGGCAGGATCTTCACCTCCGATCACCCTCGGAGAGCCGCATTTCGTATGTACGAGGCAATCGCGGCGGGCTGGGAGCACCGCCGGGCCTGACCTACCTGGAGCTGGGCGAGGTACGGGCGTGGCGCTGGCGTGAGCGCCGGGCGGCCGGCACGCTGGTCGACCTGGCGGCGGGCGGCCACGCGGTGCACGGCCTGCTCGCGCAGGAGCAGGACGCGATCATCGCGCTGTTCGACGCGTGGGGCGAGATCGATCGTTCCCATCGCAAGCTGGCTCACCGCGGCTCCTACCTGGGCCGCGTGTGGGTCTCGCCGGCCACGGTGCGTCGTGTTCTTGCCGCAAACGGGCTTGTTCTGCGCCCGGCGCGTCGCGCCGGGCGCTCGCAGCGCCGCCCGTTTCCCGAGTGGGCCGAGTACGAGCGCAACTCGACCTGGATCTATGACTGCACGCACTTCGCCGGCTGCCCCAGGATCGCGGTGATCACGGTCATGGACCTCGTGACGCGCAAGTGGATCTGCGAGGTCATCTCGCCAGAGCCCTGGTCAGCCCGTGGAGGTCGCTCCGGTCTTGGCCTACTTGATGGCAGTCGCTATTGCATGCGGCATGGGCGCACTCGTGCGACGCCGCTGGGTTTGGCTACTGCCGTGGTTACCTGCCGCAGGACTTGTCTGGCTCGAAATTGTTATCAGGCTCTCTCAGCTCGATAGCCATCAGCGGCATGGCTTGTTCAATACGCCAGAGTTCTACCTACCGATTCTGCTGTTGGCGTCTACGAGCTTTGCAGCGCTCTTGATCGGTGAGCGGGTGGCGGGCGCGAGGACACATCGGGGTGGCCCGACTACCTCGGGCTACAGCACATCGCGATGATCCATCTCACCGCCGGCAAGCTCGGTGTCGCCAACACCCACTCGAAGTAGCGAGGAGCCGTTTAAGGCTTGGCGTCTTCCACATCGCCCGTCGCAGAAGGAATAGTATCGTGATGCGTTACAAGTTGCAGTATCGGACCAATCGCCGCGACCGACGCGGAACCCAGGGCCGATCGCGGCGACCGTCCCGCTGCGGCCTCCCGGGGCCGATCCGCTTTGATGGTCGGCATGCGGCGCGCTGGGGCGATGTGGATCGTGCTGTTCGCGGTCTACGCCGCGACGCTGGGCATCCCCGCCTTCCAGGACGCTGATGTCGGCGGCGACGAGCCGCACCACCTGCTCACCGCCCAGTCGATCGTCACCGACGGCGACATCGACGTGCGCAACCAGTACGCCGAGCAGTCTTACACCGCGTTCTACCCCTACCTCCTCGAGCCTCTCGGCGTCCTCGTCCAGGGCCGCCGCCACGAGCCGACGGGGGCCGGCTTCCCGCTGCTCATCGCCCCCGCCTACGCGCTGGGTGGCGCACCGGGGGTGGGGATACTGCTCGCCGCGATCTCTGCGCTGGCCTTCGTGCTGGCCGCCGCGCTCGCGCGCCGCGTGGTGCCCGAGCCGTGGGCCAGCGGCGCCGCACTGGCCTGCGGCCTCTCGCCGCCCGCGCTGGCCTACTCCACGACGGTGCTGCCCGAGATGGCCGCCGGCGCCCTGCTGGCCGGCGCGGCGCTGCTGGCGCTGCGCGTGCGCGAGGAGCCCCTGCTGCGCTTCGCCGTGCCCACCGCCGTCCTGCTGTCCCTCGCGCCGTGGCTGAGCATCCGCTTCGCGCCCGCCGCCTTCGTCATCGCCTTCGCGCTCGTGCGCTGGTTGCTGCGCCGGGCCCGGCGCTTTCAGGCCTTCTTCGCCGGCGAGCTCGTGCTCTTCTCGGCCGTCCTCTACGTCACGATCAATCAGTCCGTCTACGGGGGCCCGGTGCCGCAGGCCGCGGCAGCCCCGGGCACCGGCGCCTTCGGGGAGGCGTCCGCGCTCGGCTACCTGGAGCGTTCCTATCGCCTCGTCGGGCTGTGGGTGGACCGCGACTACGGCGCTCTGCGCTGGGCGCCGGTGGCCGCGCTGGCCTTCTGGGGGCTGTGGCTTCTGTACCGCTCGCGGCGCGAGCGCCTCGCGCTGGCCGTCGGCGAGCGCATCCAGGTCGAGGTGGCCGCGCTGTTGTGCGCGCTGGCCTGCGCCGCCCAGGTGGTCATGGCCGCCTTCCTGGCCGGGACCATGTTCGGCTTCTGGTTCCCCGGCCGCCACCTGGTCGCCGCGCTGCCCCTGGCCGTCCCGCTCGTCGCCTGGGGGCTGCGACACGCACCACGCGTGGGAGGCGCGCTCGTGGTCCTCACGCTGGGCGCCTCGGTGTGGCTGGTCGTCGAGCTGCTCCTTGACGGGAAGGGCTGGATCGGCCCCAACTCCGACGCCCCGCTCGGGCCCCTCACCGCGCTGCTGCCCGACTTCGGCACGGCGACGGCAGGGGCGATCGTGGCCTGGGCCCTGGCCGGTGTCGCCGCCGCCGCGCTGCTGGGCCGCGAGTGGTGGCGCGCGCGCAACGACCCGCTGGCCGGGCCCCTGCGCTTTGAGTAGAGGGCTTTCGCCGCCGGTCCTCTCAAGTTCGGACCTCTGGCGACGCTACGCCTCCGGTCCTCTCAAGTTCGGACCTCCGGCGACGTCACCCCCTCGCGCTCGAGGATGCGCCCGGCGGCGGTCGCGGGGTCGAGGCGGCGCTCCACCACCTCGTCGATGAGCTCCTGGAACCCGGGGTCCTCGCGCATCTCGGCCTCGAGCTTGCGGCGCAGGCGCGAGGTGGCCAGGGCCAGGACCTCGTTGCGCAGGTTGCGCCGGCGTCGCTCCGAGAGGGTGCCCTGGGCCTCGAGGTGCTCGCGGTGGGCCAGCATCTTCTCGACCAGCTCCTCGACGCCCTCCCCGCGTGTGGCCTGGGTCTTGACGATCGGCACCCGCCAGCCCTCCTGCGGGGCCAGCGACAGCGTGCCGCGGATCTCGCGCACCATGGTCTCGGTCAGCGGGTGATCGGCCTTGTTGACCACGATGATGTCCGGAATCTCCATGACGCCCGCCTTCAGGGCCTGGACGGAGTCCCCCGAGCCGGGTACCAGCACCAGCACCACGGTGTCCGCGTGGTCGATGACGTCGACCTCGGCCTGGCCGACGCCCACGGTCTCCAGCAGCACGTCGTCGCGGCCGGCCGCGTCCATGAGCAGCGCGGCCTGCAGCGTCGCCTCGCTCAGCCCGCCCAGCGCGCCGCGGTTGGCCATCGAGCGGATGAAGACGCCGCGGTCGAGAAAGTGCTCGGTCAGGCGGATGCGGTCGCCCAGCAGCGCGCCCTGGCTGAAAGGCGAGCTGGGGTCGATGGACAGCACGGCCACGGTCCGTTCGGCCTCGCGGCGGTTGCGCACCAGGGCGGCGATCAGCGTGGACTTGCCCGACCCGGGCGCGCCGGTGATGCCCACCACCGTGGCCGAGCCGGTGCGCGGGTAGACCTCGCGCACCAGGGCCCAGCCCTGGGGATCGTCGTCCTCGACCAGCGAGATGCCGCGGGCCAGCGCGCGGCGGTCGCCGTCGAGCAGGCGTTGGGCGAGGGAGGCGTCGTCGGTCATGTGGCGCCGCGGATGATCGCACGGGCGCCCTCAGGTTCCCGCTCCCCCGTGCGCCGTACCATCGGCGGCCGTGGAGACCATGGCCACGAAGCCCGAGCTCGCCGCCGGGGCGGCGCCCCTCGTCCGCGGGGAGCCACCTCCGTTGCACGGCGGGCCGCTGACGATGGTGCGCTTCATGCGCCGTAACCGGATGCTCAGCCCTGCCTACGCGCGGCTGCTGGTCCGCCTGGCCTGGCTCAAGCTGCGCTTCCGCGGCCGGCTGGTCACCGACGGGATCGCCTTCGTCGGCCCGGGCGTGAAGCTGGAGATCGGCCCCGACGCAAAGGTGGTGCTGGGCCGCTGGTCCTGGATCGGCCACGGCACCAAGATCCGCGCCCACGAGGGCGAGGTGCGCATCGGGGCCAAGACCGTCCTGGGCCAGGAGTGCACCATCTCCTCCTTCCAGCACGTGTCCATCGGCCGGGAGTGCATCGTGGCCGACCGCGTGATGATCATCGACTTCGACCACGGCGTGGTGGAGGTCGAGCGCCCCGTGCGCCACCAGGGGATCTACAAGCGCGACGTGCGTGTGGGCCACAATGTGTGGGTGGGCTACGGCGCATGCTTCCTGCGCGGCGTCACGGTGGGCGACAACACCATCGTCGGCACCTACTCGGTGGTCACACGCGACGTGCCCGACAACGCGGTGGTCGGCGGGGCGCCCGCGCGGGTGGTGCGCATGCGCAAGGCGCCGACGTCGCTGCGCTGGGAGTGAGGCTGAGCGCCCCTCTCGCGAGGGTGAAGGATCACCCGCGCTCAGCGCGGGTGATCCTTCGAACGTCGCAGCTCAGCCGCAGGTCGGCCAGGGCGAGCTGCCCGACTGCTCGTAGAGGTCGGCCGCGCGGCGGTCCTGCTCGGCCTCGGAGGCATCGGCAGGGTCGCCCTCGCCGCCCACGCCGCGCCAGGTCTCGCGGCTGAACTGGTACTTGCCGCGGTACTGGCCGTTGGACGAGACGGCCCCGGCGTCACCGCCCGACTCGCACTCCGCGATGGCCTGCAGGTCGGAGCTGGGCTCCTCGGAGGTCGGCTCGGGCTCGGGCTCGGGCTCGGGCTCCGCCTCGGGCTCGGGCTCCGCCTCGGGCTCGGGCTCCGCCTCGGTCTCCGTCTCGGTCTGTGCCTCCGTCTCCGTCTCCGTCTCCGTCTGCGTCTCGGTCTGCGCCTCCGCCTCGGTCTGCGCCTCCGCCTCGGGAGCGGACCCCTCGGTGGAGGGCTCGCTCGACTCGGCCGTGCCCTCGCTCTGCGAAGACGCACCCCCGCTCGAGCCGGCGCCGCCGCCCAGGCCCAGCGCACGCAGCGTGACCGGCCCGGCGATGCCGTCGACCTGAAGGCCGTTGCGCTCCTGGAAGGCGCGCACGGAGCCCTCGGTCTGCGGACCGTAGACGCCGTCGACGCTGATCTCCAGCGCCCGCTGGACATCGCGCACCTCGGCACCATTGGAGCCGCGATCGAGGTTCACCGACGTCACGGCGCCGCGCTCGGGGGCCCCGCCGTCCTGGGCGAACGCGCCGCCGCTCAGCACGGCCAGACCGCACAGCGCAGCCACGGTGCTGCGGCGGCCGATGCGCTCGCGCGTGTCGCGGCGGGCGCTCTGGATGCGGCGCTCCTGCGAGGCGCGCAGCGACTCTTGCCAGAGGGCAGGACAGGACAGATCTCGTTGCACGGGCGGCTCCTTGGGTCTCGGCGCCTACGGGGTTAGCTGTCGGGCTCGCGCTAAGACCTGCGCTACGCCGCACTCATGACGGCGATTCGCCCCTCGGGCCGGCGAACCGGCCCTTTTGGGTCCCCCGCTCCCCGGCGCACGGTGCGCCCGGGACTCGGCGATGTGGAACTGCAAGCGCGAGAGGGTAGCGTGCCTGCGGACGGAACGCCGAGAGCCTCCTCAGCCCAGCAGCGCCGCCACGCTCGCGTGAGGCGCCAGGTTGCGCAGCGCCGGCTCGACCGCCCCGGGGGCACAGAGCGCCGCCAGCAGCGCGGCGTGGTGACCGTGGGAGCGGTCGTGACCGTAGGGCGCCGCCATGTCCCATGCGACAAGGAAGGCCCAGTCGCTGGACTGCAGCGCGAGCAGCTCGCGCACCGCCCGCTCGCCGGCCGCCGGCCCTGCGCCGACCACGCGCAGCTCGCCGTCGCGTGCGCGCCAGGCGAGGTCGGCCACCGCCGGCCCGCTCCACGTGGAGAGGTCGCGCGGCGTGCCCCAGGTCGTGACCTCGAGGTCGTCGGGCGCCGGCACCGGATCGGCGCCGACCAGCGCCTGGTCGAGGCCCACCAGCTCCAGCCCAGCGCGCGCGGCCTCCTCGACGACCGCGGCCAGCCACACCGGTCCCTCGTGCCACCAGTGGCCCAGCAGCTCGGTGTCCAGGGCGCAGACGCTGAGCCCTCCCCCGGCCACCCGGTGCTGCCAGCGGGCGACGAAGTCCGCCGCGTCCTCGCGTGCGGCCTCCGCGGCCCGTGCGGGGTCGTACACCGCACCGTCGTTGGCCCAGGGGTGGTGGCGGCGCTGGGTCATCGCGTTGGAGTCGCGGTAGGCCGGGTGCGACGGATAGCCGGCGCGCCTCCACACCAGGTCCATGACCATGCGGTCCACGGGCACCAGCAGCGGGCCGGCCGCACTGCGCAGCGGCGTGAGGTGCTCGACCGCGCCGGCGCCGAAGCGGTCGGTCAGCTCGACGCACGTCGCGTGGACGCCGGCCTCCTCCAACAGTGGATCCAGCCACGGTACGTGCGCGCACTCGGGCAGCCACAGCCCGCCCTCCCAGGCCTCCCCGAAGCGCGCCCGGTGCGCCTCGATCCCCGCGCGCAGCTGGAGGCGTACGCCGGCCTCGGTGGCCAGCAGCGGCAGCACGGGGTGGGTGGCCGCCGACGTCCACGCGGCGAAGGGCGCCAGGGCCCCGAGCAGATCGCCGCCCAGAGCGTCGAGGGCATCGGCGGCGCGGGCGTACTCCCCGGCCGCCCGCTCAAGCTCGGCGGCCACCGCCGGGTCGTCCGCGGCCTCGATGTCCAGCGCGTGGGAGGCCGGGCGCAACTCGCGCAGGAAGGCCAGGCAGCGCTCCAGCGCGCCGGGGGCCTCGAGCTGGTCGCACAGGACGGGTGTGAGCGAGAGGGTCACCGGCGCCCCGGCGCGCAGCACGTCGAGCAGCGGCAGGTAGGAGGTGGCGACGGCCTCCCACAGCCACTCCTCGCCGAAGGGCCACGTGCCGAAGCCCTCCACATAGGGCATGTGCGTGTGGAGGACGAGGGCGGCCCGCCCGGGCGCGGGGCCGCGGCTCATGCGCGGCAGACCGCGACGAAGTCCAGCGCGCGGTCGAGGCCGTCGGCGCGCAGGGTGAAGTCGCGCACGTCGATGGCCGGGGTGAAGCGGTCGTAGAACGGGCGCGTGAGACCCAGTCGCTGGTGCACGGCGTCCCACCCCGCCCCCAGCGCGAGCTCGTGCGCGCGCAGCTTGCGGGCGTGGAAGAGGCCGAGCAGCTCGACGTGGGCGAAGTGGGCCTCCAGCAGTGCGCGGAGCTCCTCGGCGCGGTACTCGTGCACGTGCCACGGATTGCCCGAGCGCTGCGCGCCCTTGGGGGCCAATGTGAGGACGTTGGGGGTGGAGATGTAGGCGATGGGCGCCAGCGTCTTGAAGTGCTCGAGCACCGCGCCTGGGTTGCGCACGTGCTCGATGGTCTGCAGGAATACGACGGCGTCGGACCGCTCGGCCTCGGCCGGCTGGGCAAACGTCTCGACCATGTCGCGGGCGAAGCGCAGGTTGTCGCGCACGTAGCGCAGGCGGGCGTGCTCGTGGGCCTCGGGGTTGGCGTCGACCCCCACCACGCTGCGCGCGCCCCTGGCCAGTACGTCGGTCCCGTAGCCCTCGCCGCAGGCCATGTCCACGACCGCCATGCCGCCGGTGCGCGCCGCGATCCACTCGTAGACCACCAGGTGACGGCGAAACCAGTAGTTCTCCTCGGGCACGTCGGGCAGCGTGCGCTCGCCCGTGAGGGCCAGCGGCGGCACGCCGGGGGGCTGGTCGCGCTGTAGGAAGGGGGGCTGGGGCTCGGTGGCCATGGGGCGCGAGAGCCTAGCTTCGCGCTGGTGACGTACATTGATCGCGTGAACGCATGACCGGGTCCTCCGCCTTTCGTGTCCTGGTCGCCGGGGGCGGCGTCGCCGGGCTCGAAGCCGTCCTGGCGCTACGCGACCTCGCCGGCGACCGTGTCGAGATGACCCTGGTCTCGCCCGACCCGGACTTCGTCTACCGCCCGATGGCGGTCGCCGAGCCGTTCGCTCGCGGCCACGCCGCGCGCCACCGGCTGTGCGACATCGCGCGCGAGGTCGGGGTCGAGCTGGTACGCGGCGCGCTCACCGAGGTCGATGGCCCCGGCCGCATCGCTGTCACGACCGCGGACGGCCCCCTCTCCCTCTCCTACGACGCGCTGCTCGTCGCGGTCGGCGCCCGCAGCGAGCCCGCCTATCCCCAGGCGCTCACGTGGACACCGCAGCGCGACCCCGAGCTCTTCGGCGGGCTGCTGCGAGACCTGGACGAGGGGTACGTCAAGCGCGTCGCCTTCATCGTGCCGCCGGGCGTCGCCTGGGCGCTTCCGGCCTATGAACTGGCCCTCATGACCGCGTGGCAGGCGTGGGGGATGGGACACGCGGACGTCGAGGTCACGGTCTACACCCCGGAGGACGCGCCGCTCGGCCTGTTCGGCGCAGGAGCGGCCGCGGCCCTGCGCCACGACCTCGAGGAGGCCGGGGTCCACGTGGAGACCGGGGTATACGTCGCCGACGCACCCGGACCACCGAACCGACTCGTGCTGCACCCCGGCGAACGGCCGCTGGAGGCTCAGCGCATCGTCGCCCTGCCGCGGGCGGCTGGACCCAACCTCGCGGGACTGCCCGCCGACCCGCGCGGCTTCGTGCTCACCGACCGCCACGGCAAGGTTGCGGACCTGGAGGGGATCTGGGCCGCCGGGGACGCGATCGCCTTTCCGATCAAGCAGGGTGGCCTCGCGGCCCAACAGGCCGATGCGGCGGCCGAGGCGATCGCGGCAGCCGCCGGCGTCGACATCGAGCCCCGGCCGTTTCGCCCGGTCTTGCGGGGCATGATGCTCACGGGACGCGGCAGCCAGTGGATGCGCTACGACGCGGCAGGCGGCGCCGGCGAGGGGACCGCGTCGCGTCGCGCGTTGTGGTGGCCGCCGACGAAGATCGCCGGGCGCTACCTGTCGCCCTACCTTGCGGCACTGGACGGCACCCAGGCCGTCGATGAGGCTGCGCGGCCCGACGGCGAGCCCGTCGAGCTCGACCTCGAGCGAGACCTGCCATCGGCAGCCGACGCGCTGCGCCAGGCGAGCCTGCGTGGTGAGGCGAGCCGCGCTCGCTTCGCCCAGCGCCGGGCCGCGGCGCGCGGAGAGACCCGGACCCAGCCGCCCGCACCCTGATGGCGGCTGCAGGTGGCGGCCGGCCACCACTCAGATGGACTGCCGGTAGCCGAAGAACTCGTGGTCCTGGTTGTAGCCGCCGTAACCGCCACCGATCTCCGAGAAGTGGGCGACGAACTCGATGCCCTTGATCCACTTGACCTGTTTGAAGCCGAGCTCGATCTCGTTGCGCAGTCGTAGCGGGGCGCCGTGGCCATACGGCAGGGGCTCGCCGTTCATGTCGTAGGCGAGCATCGTGAGATGGTGGCTCATGTGCTCGATCGGATGCGCGTCGTAGTAGACGCCCTTGTCCGGTCCGTCGCCGAGGGAGTAGAAGACCACCCACTTCGCCTCGGGTTGCGGCTTGACCAGCTCCACGATGGACTGCATCGAGACGCCGCCCCACTTGGCGATGCCCGACCATCCCTGGATGCAGAAGTGCTGGGTGATCTGCTCGTGGTGGGGTAATGCCCGCAGGTGCGCCAGATCGAGGTCGACGGGGTTGTCGACGAGTCCGTTGATCCGCAGCCGGTAGTCGGCGAAGTGGCCGTCGAACAGCGCCTGGTACTCGTCAGAGTCGGGGTACTGCCCGTTGTGCCAGAGGTAGGGCGAGATGTCCTTCTCGCTGTACTGCCCGGGCTTTGGGTCGAGGTGCTCGAAGAGGTGCTGGAGCGGTCCGACGATCGCCTGGCCGGCGCGTTGCACGACCCGGGGGTGACGGATGGTGAACGGCGTGGCGGCAACCCATCCGACGATCACGACGACCATCGATGCTGCGAAGATCCCCAACCCGATCCAGCTCTGGTCGTCTCGGCCCGAGTGGATGTGGTTGAGGTTGGTCAGCAGGCCCGTCGTGAACACGAAGAAGACGTGGATCACGATGAAGACGAGGAACCAGACGAGCACCAGGAAATGCAGCGAGCGCGCGGTCTGGATGCTGACGAACCTGCTGATCCGCTTGAAGCGCGTCGAGAGAGCCGGTGACATGCCCAGACCGGTGATGAGGGCCAGCGGGGCGGCGATGAAGACGGTGATGAAGTAGGCGATCAGCTGCAGGCTGTTGTAGGCCACCCAGGCGTCGTCGGTCGGCCAGTTCAAAGACAGGTACTGAATCAACCCTGAGAGGGCGTTGGGAAAAACCTCCCAGGTGGTGGGCACGAACCGTTCCCACCGGCCCGTGGCGAACAGCAGGACGAAGAAGATCACGCCGTTGAGCAGCCAGAAGGCGTCGATGCCGAGATGCCACCAGCGGGCCAGGCCGATGGAGTGGCGAAGCCCGGGTAGACCAACCTGGCTCGGGAGGCTGATCGAGTCCTGCTTGGCCGTCCACAGCGGGTCGGCGGGCACCCGCTTCTGGATCCGAAACCAGTCCCTGCCGGGCGTGGAGTGCCGCGTCCAGTACAGCCGCGGATGGTCGGTGAGGATCTGGAGGCCGGAGCGGATGATGAAGATCAGGAAGAAGAGGTTGAAGAAGTGCTGCCAGCGCGCCCAGGCCGGAAAGCCCGTAGTCGCCTCGGGGTTGGGAGACCCGGTCGTTCCGGGGTACCGTGCGATGAACTGCTGCACCGACGGGTCACCGCGTAGACCCTTGGCGACGGCAATCGCCACGATGAGCAGCAAGAAGCCGATGGGAAGCAGCCAGAGCAGGTTGAACCACCGGCTGCGACCGACGCGCACGCGGGGGGCGATACCGCTCGCCCGCGGAACCGAACCAGCCCAGGTGGCCGGGTCGATGACGTCCTCCCCCTGGGTCAGCTCCGACCGGTAACTGCGTACGGCACGCGGAGAAACGCTCGACGGCGCAGGAGCCGGAAGATCTTCAGGGGTGGGGTCGGCTCCGGTGCCCATGGCGTCAGCCTACGAAGGCGCGCTGCTACGTAACAGGCCAAGGATGGTGCTCTAGTGCTCGTGGGGGCCGTCCGACCCGCAGGCGCAGGTGATGACTTCGCGGGTGATGGTGCGGTCGTCGGTGT
>JANDLV010000007.1 GCA_024330185.1 Candidatus Siliceabacter maunaloa | reverse complement strand
CAGCACGCCGAAGGGTGGGGGGAGAAATAGCGACCGAGAAGTGCGGAAAGGGAGGTAGAGGGTCACGCGCTCGCGCATCCCGATGATCCCGTGGCCCTGGCCGTTGCGCTCGGGACCCGGCCCGCGGCCGTCGTCCGCGACCTCGAGGTCGAGCTCGCGGTCGCCGTAGCGCACGACCACGCGCGCGCGGGCGGGACCCGCGTGGCGCAGGACGTTGGTGAGGCCCTCCTGGGCGATGCGTTAGGCGGCCAGGTCGAAGCCGGGCGGCAGCGCCCGGGTTCCCCGGACACGTCGAGCTCGACGGCCAGTCCGGCGTCGCCGACCTGCTCGACCAGCGCGCCGACCTGGTCCAGGCCCGGCTGTGGGGAGAGCGACGCGCCGTCCTCGTCGGCGCGCAGCAGGCCGAGCATGCGGCGCATCTCGGCGAGCGCCTGGCGCGCGGTCTGTTCGGTGGCCAGCAGCTCGGTCGCCTCGTCGGGACGATCATGGCGAAGCCGGCGGCGCATGGACCCCGTCCGCACCCGCGATCACCCTGATCGAGTGGGAGACGACGTCGTGCAGCTCGCGCGCGATCCTCGCGCGCTCCTCGGCCACCGCCGCGTGCGCCCGCTCCTCGCGCTCCTCCTCGAGGCGATCGGCGCGCTCCTCGGCCACCGACGCGTGCGCCCGCTCGCGCAGACCCGCGCCCAGCGCGCAGACCCCGGATCCAGCGCAGCCAGTCGGAGATCGCGCAGCGCGATCTCGGTACGGCTCGCCCGCGGGCTGGAGGGGTGCGTCGCCTCCCGGCCCGGGTCCGTCAGGGGACCTGAGGTGGGTGGCACAAAGCTCGACAAACTAACCTCGGGCTCCAAGGCACCAAAGAAGCGGGGCGTCAGGCAGGCGACCCCCCGATCATCCACCATTTTCACCAGCCCCGGGCCGCGAAGCCGCGAGGAGAACCAACTCGTGCCGGCCCCCCCGGTCGGCACGACGCCCCTCTGAGTACCCCTTCCGTCCCGCGGAAGTCTCGTCCGCGGCGCCTCACCGGCGCCTCCCTCGCGGACGTAGGCGCATGGTGGCGCAATCGCCGTGTCGCCGCTTCCCCTGCGCGGGGTGATCCTGGGGGGACGCGGCGCTCACCCGATGGCACGAAAGTGCCGATACAGGGCTCGTGCCCCACGGCTCGCCGGTCTCCGTCCTGCTCGAGCGCTTCGACGACCTCGTCAGCCACGGCCTGCGCGCGCTGCTGTCCACCGACCAGAACCTCGCCATCGTGGCCCGCGATGTCGAGCACGACGGGCTGGACGCCGCACTGGCCCGTCACAGGCCGCACGTGGCCCTGCTGAGCTTCGGCTCCCTGCGTTCGGCCGTGGAGGTCCACCGCCTGTCCGCCGATCACCCGGACACCCGCCTGCTCGTGCTGGCCAACCGGCCGACGACCGCCGAGTGCAACCAGATGCTGGCCTTCGGCGCCACGGCCTGCCTGTCCAAGGAGACCCGGGGTCGCGACATCCTCAACGCCGTGCACCTGGCCTCGCGGGGCATGCAGGTGCTGCCGCGCTGCGCGGCCGTCACGCCCCCGGAGCCCAGCGGACCCGAGATCCTCACGCCACGCGAGGCCGAGGTGCTCGAGCACCTGCGCGCCGGTACCACCAACGCCCAGATCGCCCGCGAGCTGCAGGTGGGCGTGGAGACGGTGCGCACCCACGCGCGCTCGATCTTCCGCAAGGTCGGCGTTCGCAACCGCCGCGAGCTGCGCGGCCTGGGGCGCTGAGCCTGCAGCCGCTACGCCGCCTTGGTGCCCGCGCGCCCGTGCAGGAGGTCGCGCTGCACGAGCAGTTCGGCGAGCTGGACGGCGTTGGTGGCCGCTCCCTTGCGGATGTTGTCGCTGACCACCCAGAGGTCCAGCGCGCTGTCGTGGGAGGGATCGCGGCGAATGCGCCCGACGAAGACGTCGTCGTGCCCGGCGGCGGCGGTGGCGATTGGGTAGACGCCGCTGCCGGGGTCGTCCAGCACGGTCACGCCGGGGGCGGCGGCCAGCAGGTCGCGGGCCTCGGCGGCCTCCAGCGGGCGGCGGGTCTGGACGTTGACGGCCTCGGAGTGGCCGAAGACCACGGGGACGCGCACGCAGGTGGCGCTGACGCGGATCGCGTCGTCGCCGAGGATCTTGCGCGTCTCCGCCATGAGCTTGCGCTCCTCGTCGGTGTGATCGTCGCCGTCGGCGAAGGAGCCGGCGTGGGGCAGCACGTTGAAGGCGATGGGGTGGGCGTAGACCTGCGGCTCCCCGAGCGGCTCGCCGTCGAGCACCGCGCGCGCCTGGCGGCGCAACTCCTCGATGGCCTTCATGCCCGTGCCGCTCACCGACTGGTAGGTCGAGACGACCAGGCGCTCGATGCCCGCAGCGTCGTGCAGGGGCTTGAGCGCGACGACCATCTGCATGGTCGAGCAGTTGGGGTTGGCCACGATGCCGTCGTGCCAGCCCAGGTCGTCGGGGTTGACCTCGCTGACCACCAGGGGCACGTCGTCGTGCATGCGCCAGGCGCTCGAGTTGTCGACCACCGCGGCGCCCGCCTGCGCGAAGCGCGGCGCCCACTCTCGGCTGGTATGGGCGCCCGCGGAGAAGATGGCGAGGTCGAAGCCACGGACGGCCTCCTCGGCGAGCTCCTGTACGACCAGGCCGCCGTCCAGCTCACGGCCGGCGCTGCGCGCGCTGGCGAAGGCGACGATCTCGTCGGCGGGGAACGATCGCGCGCGAAGCCGCTCGAGCATCACCGTGCCCACCGCCCCCGTCGCGCCGACGACCGCGAGACGCATCAGTGGTTCCTCCGGTGGGTCGCGTGCCGGTTCGCCGAGGCGAGAACCGAGCAGGGCAAGGACGCAGGGAGGGGACAAGGCCGGAGGCCTGGCCCCGAGCGAGGACGCCGCCATGCGACGGTTGTCGCCCGGCGAAACGGTGCGAGACTCGCCGGAGGGACCACCACTAGTGGAACTCCCCGAACGGCCGTTCCTGACGGATGGTCCCCTCGCCCGACAGCGCGAAGGCCGCGTGCAGGGCGCGCACCGCCGTGGGGACCTTGTCGCCGCGGATCACGCAGGAGATCTTGATGGGCGAGGTGGAGATCATCTCGATGTTGATGTCCTCCCGGCCCAGCGTGGCGAAGACCTGCGCGGCCACGCCGGGGTGGGTGCGCATGCCCGCGCCGACGATCGAGACCTTCCCCATGGCCTCGTCGGTGGCGATCTCCACCCCGTGCTCGGTGGCCAGCGGCTCGAGCGCGCGGCGGGCGTCGGCGAGATCGGTGCGCGGCACGGTGAAGCTCATGTCGGCCCGCTGGCCCTCGCTGACCGGTTCGTTCTGGATGATCATGTCCACGTTGACGTTGGCCTGGGCCAGCGCGGTGGTGATCCGCCCGGCCACGCCGGGGGTGTCGGGCACGCCCTTGAGCGTGACGCGCGCCTCCTCGGTGGAGTGCGTGACGGCGGTGATGAGGGGGTTCTCCACGACGGTCTCCTGCTCTGCGACGACCACCGTACCCGGCTCGTCGTGGAAGCTGGAGCGACAGTGGATGCGCACCCCGTGGTTGCGGGCGTACTCGACGCTGCGCAGCTGCAGGACGCCGGCCCCGGAGGCGGCCATCTCGAGCACCTCCTCGAAGGAGACGACGGGCAGCAGCCGGGCGTCGGGCACGATCCGCGGGTCGGCGCTGAAGACGCCGTCGACGTCGGTGTAGATCTCGCAGACGTCGGCGCCCACGGCGGCCGCCAGGGCCACCGCGGTGGTGTCCGAGCCGCCGCGGCCCAGCGTGGTCACGTCGCGGGCGGTCGAGACGCCCTGGAAGCCGGCCACCAGGACGATGTGCCCCTGGCGCAGGGCATCCTCGATGCGATCGGCGCGCACATCGACGATGCGCGCCTTGGTGTGGGAGGTGTCTGTCACGATCCCCGCCTGGGAGCCCGTGAGGGAGATCGCCCGATGACCGAGATCATTGATGACCATGGCACACAGCGCACACGACTGCCGCTCGCCGGTGGACAGCAGCATGTCCATCTCCCGGGGGTCGGGCTCGGGGGAGATCTCCTGGGCCTCGCGGATCAGCGCGTCGGTCGTCCTCCCGCGCGCCGAGAGGACGGCCACCACGTCGTGGCCCTCCTCGCGCTTGGCCACGATGCGACGGGCGGCGCGCGCGAGCCGCTCAGCGTCGGCCACCGAGGTGCCGCCGAACTTCATGACCACCCTGCCGGGCACGGCCGTCAAGGCTAGGGACTGATGGGGGCGGACGGCCTGCGCCGCCTCTGGGCGGCGCTGCGAGGATGGGCCCACCCGCGCCTGCGCCGCCTGTGGGCGGTGCTGCACGGATGGAAGGCCCACCCGCGCCTGCGCCGCCTGTGGGCGGTGCTGCAAGGATGGAAGGCCCACCCGCGCCTGCGCCGCCTCTGGGCGGTGCTGCGAGGATGGGAGGCCCACCCCGGCCTGCGTCGCCTGTGGGCGGTGCTGCGCGGACGGGAGGGCGAGGCGCACGAGCGTCGCCGGCTGCTCGCGCTGCTGGGCGGAGTGCTGGTGCTGCTGGCCGGCGGCGCAGCGGTCGCAGTGGTGGTGACCACCAGCGGCGGCGGGGACCCGTTCCCCACCATCGAGGCGGGCTCGCGCTTCGGCGGCGGCGAGCAGCGTGACGCCGAGGAGGACGAGGAGGACGAGGAGGACGCACGCCCCGACCTCAGCGACGAGCAGATCCGCCGCCTGGCCGCGGGCCTGTTCCTGGTCGGCTTCTCGGGGCAGGATCCGACGGCCTCCTTCTTCGAGCGCCTGCAGACGCGCGAGTGGGGCGCTGTGCTGATCGACGAGAACAACTACGTCGACGAGGAGCAGGTCACCACCCTCGTCCAGCAGGTGCGCGACGTGGCGCGCCTGCGCGAGGGCCGCCGGCCGATCGTGATCGTCCCCCAGGAGGGCGGCGACCAGTCGGCCTTCGGCGACCTTCCGCCCGGCGGGCAGGGGTCGCTGGGCTCAGAGAGCCTCGCGGCGGTACGCCGGGGGGCGCGCAGTGCGGCCCGGGCCCTGGCCGGCGTGGGCGTCGACGCCGTGCTGGCACCCGACGCCTCGGTGGCCACGACCGGCGGCGCGGCCGAGGGTCGGGGCTTCTCTGACGACCCGGCGCGGGTGGCGCGCGCGGTGCGCGCCTCGGTCACCGGCTGGGACGAGGGCGGGGTGACACCGATCGTCAACAGCTTCCCCGGCGAGGGCGCCGCCTCGCAGGATCCCGGCCTGGGCCCGGCCACCGTCGGCCTGGACCTCCAGAGCCTGCGCGACAACTCCATCCGCGCATTCAACGCGGTCTCCCGTAACGTGCGCGGCATCCAGATGTCCGCCGCCCTGTATACCGCGCTGGACCCCGTGACGCCAGCCACGCTGGTTCCCGAGGCCGTCGACCTGCTGCGCGACGACCTCGACTTCGACGGCGTGGTGGTCAGCGCCAACCTCCTGACCACCACGGCGGCGGGCGGCGGGGACGTGGGCGACGACGCGGTCGACGCCCTGCAGGCCGGGTGCGACCTGCTCTACCTCCCCGGCGGGCGGGAGGAGCAGGAGGTGGCCTACCGCGCCGTCGTCACGGCCATCCGCGAGGGCGAGCTCGACGTCGAGCGCCTGCAGGCGTCGGTGAAGCGCATCGGCGACCTGCGCCGCCGTCCGCCCGCGGGCAACAACCCGGGTTCCGGCGGGGGCGTCGTGGGGCAGGAGCCCGTGGTGCCCCAGGAGCCGGTGCCGCCTCAGGCGCCGGTGCCACCCGCGCCCGTCCCCCCGGGCTGAGCGAACAGCTCGGTCAGCGGGAGGGCGAAGCCGGGCAGGAGCGGCGAGGTCAGCGCGTCGTCGCGCTGGGAGCGTGAGGGTTCGCCCCTACAGCACGCGCCGCCCGGTCAGCGCCCGACCAAGGGTGACCTCGTCGGCGTACTCCAGGTCGGCGCCGACGGGCAGGCCCGAGGCGAGGCGGCTGACGGTGACCTCGGGCGCGCGCTCGCGCAGCTCCCCGGCGAGGTGCAGGGCGGTCGCCTCGCCGGTGGTCGTCGCGTTGGTGGCCAGCACGACCTCGCGCACGGGCGGCTCGGCGCCCTCCACACGGGCGTAGAGCTCGGTGATGCGCAGGTCGTCGGGGTCGACGCCGTCGATGGGCGAAAGCGCGCCGCCCAGGACGTGGTAGCGCCCGGTGAACTCGTGCGTGCGCTCGATGGGGATCACGTCGGCGAACTCCTCGACGACGCAGATCAGGCCCAGGTCGCGCCGGGGGTCCTCGCAGATACGACACCGCGGGCCCTCCGCGAGGTTGAAGCAGGTCTCGCAGGCGCCCACACGCTCCTTGACCTCGCGGATGGCGTCGGCCAGCGCGACGGCCTCCTGCGGCGTGGCGCGCAGCAGGTGGAAGGCCAGGCGCTGCGCCGTGCGCTGGCCGATGCCGGGTAGCCGCGCGAGCTCGGTGACCAGGCGCTGGACGGGCGGGGCGAACACCTCGGCGTCGGGTCGCGCGCAGCCCCGCCGCTAGCGGGGCAGCCCGCCCGGGCCGCCGGGGCCGCCCAGGCCCCCCATTCCGCCCGCCCCGCCGCCCATCTCGCCCAGGCCCAGGCCGCCCAGGTCCAGCCCACCGGTGAGGCCCTCCATCTTGCCGGCCGCCATGTCCTGTGCCGCGCGGATGCCCTCGTTGACCGCTGCGGTGATCGTGTCCTGCAGGAGCTCGGGGTCCTCGGGATCGATGGCCTCTGGGTCGATGGCGATCGACTTGACCACCAGGTCGCCGCTCACCTTGACGGTGACCATGCCACCGCCCGCGGTCGCCTCGACCTCCTCGTGCTTGAGCGCCTCCTGGGCCGCGGCCATGTCCTCCTGCATCTGCTGGACCTGCTTGAGCATCTTCTGCATGTTGGGCTGGGGCATCAGGTGCGCTCCTCGGGGTCGGGTTGGGGGTCGGGGTCGGCGTCGGGAACGATCTCGGTGGCGTCGAGCTCCGCCTTGAGGCGCTCCACGACGGCATCCTCGTCGGGCGCCTCGGAATCCGTCCCCGCCCATCCCGCCCCGGCGAGCTCGTCTGCCTCGCGCAGCTCGTAGGTCACACGCAGGCGCGCGCCGGTGACCTCGCGGATGGCCTGGGAGACGGCGCTACGGGCGGGCTCCTCCTCGCACTTGCGCCGGATGAACGCGTCGTCGGCGGGGAAGGCGGCGGTGAGAACCCCGTCGGCCAGCGTGATCGGCACGGCGTTCTCCAGGCAGGAGGCGACGAAGGCCTTCTCGTCGCGCAGCGTGTCCAGCACCGCCGGCCAGGCCTCGCGCAGAGCGGGGAGGTCGAGTGCCGCGCCGTCGGCGCGCTGCGGTGGGCGCGGTTGCTCGGACGGCGACTCAACCGGCGGGGGCGCGCTGCCGGCCGACGGCGGCCCGGGGTGCGCCGCGGGCTCGGGGACGCCCGCGGGTGCAGGCGCGTCGCCGTTGACGTCGGGGACGCTGCGCAGCGGGGAGGCGTCGGCGGGTGGCGGCGCGATCGCGGCGGCCACCGGGGAGGATGGCGGGTCTGGCGGCGGCGCGGTGACGGTGCCCCCCAGGCGCCCCTCGAGGTGCTCCACCCGGGCGGCCAGCGCGCGGGTGGCCGGGTCGAGCTGGGGGGCGGCGGCCTCGACGAGCGCGAGCTCCAGGCGCGTGCGCGCGTCGGCGCCGTCGGCCACCGCGTGCCAGGCCCTGGCCAGCAGATCGAGCACGCGCACGGTGTCCCCGCGGGCGAGGCGGCCGGCCTGCTCGGCCAGGCGGCGATCACGCTCGGGCGTGAGCGCGAGCTCAAGCGGCACCTCGCCCAGCGTCTGGACGATCATCAGGTCGCGCGCGTGGGCCTCGAGGTCGCGCAGGAACGCGCCGGCGTCGCGCCCCGAGCGGATCAGCGCCGCCGCCGCGTGCAGCGCGGCACGGGCGTCGCGGGCGGCGACGGCGTCCAGGGCGCCGAAGAGCAGGTCGGCGTCGGCGACGCCCAGCACGGCGAGGACGTCGTCGGTCGAGATGGTGCTGCCGGTGTACGTGACGAGCTGCTCCAGCGTCCCCAGCGCGTCGCGGAAGGAGCCGGTCGCGTGGCGGGCCAGCAGGGCGATCGCCTCGGGATCGATCGCGATCTGCTCCTCCTGCGCCACGCGGCGCAGCACGGAGGCGATCTGATCCACGGTGGGGCGGGTGAAGTCGAAGCGGTGGCAGCGGTCGACCACCGTGGGCAGCACCTTGGCCGCCTCGGTGGTGGCCAGCACGAAGACGGTGTCGGGCGGGGGCTCCTCGAGGGTCTTGAGGAACGCGTTCCACGCCTGCGGGCTCAGCATGTGCGCCTCGTCGAGGATGTAGACCTTCGACCGTCCGCTGACCGGGGCGAAGGCGACGCGCTCGCGCAGGTCGCGGATGTCGTCGACCGAGTTGTTGGACGCAGCGTCCATCTCGATGACGTCCAGCGAGGTGGCGGTGGCGATGGCCGTGCACGAGGGGCACGTGCCGTCGGGCTCGGTGGTGGGGCCGTGCTCGCAGTTGAGGCACGCGGCGAGGATCTTGGCCATCGAGGTCTTGCCCGTGCCGCGCGAGCCCACGAACAGGTAGGCGTGATGGACCTTGCCCTGGTCGACCGCGTTGCGCAGCGTGCGCACCACATGCTCCTGGCCGACCACCTGGGCGAAGGTGCGCGGGCGGTGGCGACGGTACAGCGAGGCGGCCTCGGACACGAGGCATCGAGTGTAGGGGCGCGTCGGCCCGCTTGCCGGGAGGGCGGCCCTGCGGGGATCTGTAGCGTGGCCGCGTGCGCCGCCTGGTGGTCGTCCACGGAAATACGTGCCGTCGTCGGGGGTCGCCGGCGCCGGCTGGGGCCGCACGGCGATCCGGGAGTGTGCCCCTGGCACATGACCGGTCGCCGGGTGGCGCCAGGCGGTGATCGGCGACCGCCGGAACGGCGCGTATTCGCGGGGGCGACCACTAGTCCGGCTCCTGCCCGCGCTCGCAACGGCGGGCGGGGTCGCCGTGGCCCTGGCCGTCGCCTTCGGCGCGCCCACGCTGCTCAACTACGACACCCTCTACGGCCTGCTGTGGGGCCGGGAGCTGGCCGAGGGCAGCGCCCCGGACCTCGACGTAGCACTGGCGCCCACCCAGCACCCGCTGCTGACCGCGGCGGGCGTGGCGCTGGCGCCGCTGACCTCGGCCGGCCGCCCGCCGTTCGGCACCGGTGACGAGGCGCTGGTGGCGGGCGGCGCGCTGGCGTGCCTGGGCCTGGTGGCCTGGCTGGCCTTCGCCCTGGGCCGCGCCTGGTTCGGCGCCGGTGCCGGGGTGGTCGCCGCCGCGCTCATCGTCACCCGCGAGCCGATCCTCTCCTACGGGCTGCGCGCCTACGTCGACCTGCCCTACGTCGCGCTCGTGCTGGGCGCGCTGCTGGTCGAGACGCGCCGTCCACGGGCCGGCTGGCCGGTCCTCGCGCTGCTCGCCCTGGCCGGTCTGCTGCGCCCCGAAGCGTGGCTGTTCAGCGCCGCGTACGTGGGGTGGCTCTGGTGGAGGGCTCGGCGAGAGGGCGCGGTCGCCGGCCATCGGGCCCGGGCCGCCCCTGCCGGCGAGCCGCGCGGTCCCCGCGCATGGGCTGGCCTCGCCGCCCTCGCCGCCGCCGGCCCCGTGCTCTGGGCGCTCACCGACCTCGCGCTCACCGGCAATCCCCTCTTCTCGCTCACCGAGACCCGCGCGGGCGCCGAGGAGCTGGGACGGATCACGGGGCTGGAGAACGTCCCCGAGACGCTCCCCCGCCGCCTCGGGGAGATCCTGCGCCCCGACGGCCTGCTCGCCGCGGCGGGCGGCGGCGTGCTCGCGCTGTACAAGCTGCGCTCGCGCACCACGCTCCTGGGCGCGGCGGCCGGCGCGCTGGCGGTGGCCGCCTTCTGCGTCCTGGCCGCGGCCGGGCTGTCCATCCTCACCCGCTACCTGCTGCTGCCGGCGACGATCCTCGCCGTGTTCGCCGGCGCCGGGGTGCTGGGCTGGCGGGCGCTGAGCGCCGACGACCCGTGGCGCCGGCCCTGGATGGCCTTCGCGGTGCTCGTCGCCGTCCTCGTCGCCGTGGTCACGCCCAGCCAGCTCGACCGCCTGGGCAACCTGCGCGCGGCGCTGGAGCGCCAGGACGCGATCGTGGCCGACCTCAACGCGCTCTTCCGCCCGCTCGACCCCCTCGACTCCGACCGTGCGATCGCGATCCCGCCGGGCTGCGGCCCCATCACCGTTCCCAACCGCCGCCCGGTCCCCCACCTGGCGCTGTGGACGGGCGCACCCGCCGGCTCGTTCGTCGTCGCCCAGGACGAGCCCGTCCCGCCTGAGGGTCTCTACCTGCGCCCCTCCTCCCCCGAGGTCGCGCGGGACTTCATCCTCGACCGTCGCGACCTGGACCGCTCGGTTCCTCCGCCCGCGCCGGGCCTTCGGCGCGCCGGCGAGAGCACGTTCTGGACCGTGTGGGGCACGTGCCCCGCGCCACCATCGCCCGAGGCCGTACGTTGACGCCCCAGATGCGCCGTGCGCTGCTCGTCCTCGCCGTCCTGCTCGTCCTCGTCGGGGGGGCGCTGCTGACGGTGCTCGGGCCGGGCGGCGACGCCGGCCAGCCCGCCGTCGCCGCCCACGCGCCCGAGCCGAGGGTGCTCAAGGACTGGACCTTCCGCGAGGACCCCGACGACGTGGGCGCCGAGGTCGGCTGGCCCGACGGCGTGCCCGGCGGACGCCCCATTGAAGTGCCCTTCGTGGCCAACCCCGGCCCGCCGACCGGGCCGGAGGGCGAGCGCGCCCAGCAGGGCTCCGTGGGCTGGCTCGAGCGCACCGTCGAGATCACGCGCGCCGGCACCTACGCCCTGCGCTTCGCCTCCGCCCATCACGAGGCGACCGTCTGGGTCGACGGCGAGCGCGCCGGGCGCCACGTAGGCGCGTATGAGCCCTTCGAGGTGCGTGAGCGCCTCGAGCCCGGGCGCCACCGGATCGTCGTGCGCGTGGACTGGCGCGACCCCGACGCCCAGGGCGACGCCGGCTTTCGCCGCGGCTGGTTCAACTGGGGCGGGCTCAACGGGCGCGTGACTCTGCTGCCCACCGGCGACAGTGAGCTCGACCGCCCGACCGTGCGCACGCGGGTCGAGGGCGACCGCGCCCGCGTCACGGTCAGCGCCCGGGTACGCAACCGCGCCGGGGCACGGGAGCTGCGCCTCCAGGGAACCCTGGCCGGCCGCGCGCTGCGCTTCGCGCCCGTGGCGATGGCGCGCGACGGCACGGCGACGGCGCAGGCGTCGCTGGACGTCCCCGCCGAGGCGCTGTGGTCGCCCGAGCGCCCGATCCTGCACGAACTGAGGGTGGCCGTCGGCGACGAGGCGGCGCTGCGCCGGGCGGTCGGGCTGCGCGAGCTGGGCTGGGAGAACGGCGAGCTGACCCTCAACGACCGCCCCCTGGTGCTGCGCGGCGCATCCCTCCCGCCCGGGATCATGGATCGCGGCGACGCCCTGCGCCCGCAGGACATGGACGCCCTGATCGCCCAGCTACGAGCCATCGGCGCCAACGCCACCCGGGCCCAGCGGCCGCTCTCCCGTGCGCTGCTGGAGCGCCTGGACGCGGCGGGCATCCTCGTCTGGCAGGAGGTCGCACCGTGGGAGCCCGCCGGCGCGTGGTCGGCCCGCACGCCGCAGGCCCGCCGGGCGGCCACGGAAGCCGTCGAGCGCGCGGTGCGCGAACTGCGCCTCCACCCGTCGGTGGTGACCTGGAGCCTGAGCAACGAGCTGTCGGCACGAGGCCACCCCGACGGCCAGGCGGCGTGGGTCGAGCAGACCGCGCGGAGGGTACGCGAGCTGGACCCCACGCGCCCCGTGGCCGCAGACCTCTGGGGTCGCGACCTCCCCGAGCAGGCGTTGCCCATGCACGACGCGCTCGACGCGCTGGGCATCACCGACTACATCGGCTGGTACGAGGAGATCGGCGCCCCGCCCCCCGAGCAAGAGCGCGTGGCGCGCGAGCGCCTGGAGCGCATGCGGGCCTTGTTCCCCGACAAGGTCGTCGCGGTCACCGAGGTGGGCGCGGAGTCCAGCGACGACAACCCGCCCGACACACCGGGCGGCCTGGCCTTCCAGGCCGACCTGCTCCAGCGCCGCCTGGCCACCTACGCCGGCGTCGAAGGCCTCGACGGCGCGCTGGTGTGGAACCTGCGCGACTTCCTGCTGCGTCCCGACTTCCGCGGCGGCTCGATCGAGGACGCCTACCCCGACCGGATCCCGACCCCGGGGGTCAACGCCAAGGGCCTGTTCACCCGGGCGGGCGAGCCCAAGCCGGCGGTGGAGGTCGTGCGCGAGGGCTTGGCCCGCCTGATGGACTGAGCCGCGCGGGCATGGCCACCCAGGTCAATGTCCACGAGGCCAAGACACAGCTCTCCAAGCTGCTACAGCGCGTCGAGGCCGGCGAGGAGACCGCAATCGTCCGCAACGGCACACCCGTGGCCCGCCTGGCGCCCGTGGAGAAGCCGGCGGTGCAGCTTGGCTGGACGAAGGACATCGGATTCTCGATGGCCGACGAATTCGACGCGTGGGACGACGAGCTCGAGGAGATGTTCTTCGGGGTGAGGTGGACCGTGCACCCTCCTTCGAGGCGGCTGTCTCGGGCGCTTGCGTCGCCAACGGCTACGGTCCGGGATCTCCCGCTGCGCCTACCGGTGACCGCTTAAGGCTGCTTCCTTCCGGACCTGACCTGGTTCACGGGCCGACATCGCGCGGGGACCCGGGCCATCAGCACCGCGACGAACGGGCTGGCCCCGAGGCAGTCACCCCTCGAGAGGGGATTCGGCCTCGCTAGAGCGGATTGCGAGTACAGGGCACCGCTAATTCCCCGCCTAGCACGGTCCACGCCGCAGTCTATCCCTCCGCCGCGAACAGCTCGACCGGCAGACCGGTCCCGAGCCAGGCCTCGAAGCCGCCGGCCACGTCCGCCGGGGGTGCGCGCCACGGCGCAGGCTGCTGGCCCTTCCGTGCCGTCCGCACGCTGACGCCGCGTGGATGGCCCCGCTCGTCATGCGGCAGGACCAGTTCAGGCATGGCCGACGGCTCGACGACCCCACGCGACAGCGGCGACGCCCAAGGCGTCCCGATCGGTTCGTTCTCCGCGTACGACGACGCGGTGGCCGCCGTGGATCGCCTCGCCGCCGCCGGCTTCCCGGTCGAGAGCATCGCCATCGTCGGCCGCGACCTGCGCATGGTCGAGGACGTCACGGGCGCAGCCACGGCGTCGCAGTCCGCGGCCCGGGGCGCGGGCACGGGCGCGCTGATCGGCGCGCTCGTCGGCTGGCTGCTGGGTGTGGTGGGAGCGGTCGACCCGCTGGTCAGTGGCCTGCTCCTCGCCCTCTACGGCCTGGTGATCGGCGCCGCGCTCGGCGCGCTCTGGGGCGTGGCCGGCCACCTCCTGCACCTGCGCCGCCACGACTTCTCCTCGGTGGGCACGATGTGCGTCGGGCGCTACGAGGTGGTCGCCGACGCCGAGGTCGCCGAGCGGGCCTCCGCGCTGCTCGCACCCGACGGCTGACCGGCCCCGGGGCCGGATGCGTAGTGACGCTCAGAGACTTCACCCCCGTCCCCACCCAGCCCCCCGCCGCTAGCATCCAGTCCCTCGGGCGCGTAGCTCAGTGGGAGAGCGCTCGCTTCACACGCGAGAGGTCGCAGGTTCGAAACCCGCCGCGCCCATCGAACGGAGTCCCTGCAAACGGGCGGCTTCGGGCCTCTAGGAGCGGTCGGCCCCGATTGCCCGCGCTGGCCACCGAACTCCCCGTTGGGTCAATCAGTGGGCCAAATGAACGGTCCGTGCCCGGCCGCTCGGGCTCGTCGGGGAAGCGCATGAGCGTCCAGATCGGCCGCTCGTCGATCCGCTGGCGCTGCATGACCTGCGCATAGACGGTCAGCGTCAGCCGAGCGACGGTCGAACTTGCGGGAGCATCGACGCTGCACGCCCTCACGGGAGCGGCATCTAGCGGTCGCCATGGGCCGATATCGCCGCCGACGTGTGCGAGGCTCATGGCATGACTCGTGATCGCTGGTCGCGGCTGGGTCGGATCGAGCTCCTCACCGTCGGCAAGGCCCTCGTCCCGGAGCGACTGGAGCGTCTCGGTTGCACGGGCGCTCGGGCGAGCAACCCGATCGACGGCAAGCTGGAGGTCCGAACCGCGAGCGGCCGGTCGCTGGAAGTCTTCGTGCCGATCTCGCGGCGCTTGCCGCCCTTGCCGCGACGGACGAGCACGGCGCCGCGATCGCGGTCGAGGAGGTCGTGACCGTCATGCGCAGCGCCTGCGAGGCACCCTATGGTGGCCGGAGACCGACGGCGGCCGGCGGCATCGAGGAGTGGCGTGTTGTCCATCCGCGAAGCGTGGTCCGCGCGCCGCATAAGCGACAGCGGCGTTCAGCGACGCATCGTAGTCATCATGCCCGAGCATGGCGCTATTCCTGTCTCGTGTCGGATCTGAACTCAAGCGCGACAACCGTGGAGGCGGCCGGGGGTTTCTCGTCCTCCGGCAGCTCGACAAGGCGCCGGCGCCCTTCGTGGCCACGGGCCGAACGCACTTCAGGCGCGCCGTAACCTGACGAATGACCGGCAGACGCGGTCCGTGGTCGCTCCCGGCCCTTCCAGCACCCCGCAAGCAGCGAAGAACTCCTGCTCAGCCCCACGAACCCGCGCTCGCCGGTCGGCCCGAGTCACCTACGATCACCCTCGGAGCCTCTTCTTTTTCGTTGCCGGGGTGCGCGGCATCTTCGCGCATACGCGGACCGTTCAACTTGCGCGGCCGCCGAACCTCCGCGACCGCCACGCGGCCGCCTGATCGCCGCGCCGATACGGGCTCGGAGCGTGGCTGCTACTCGGTTACCGCCCTAGCGCCCGGCCCCACGGCGATCAGGCGCACCGCGGGCAGGCCCGCCCCCGAGCGATCACGACATCCTCGCCCCGCTCGGCGGCGATGGCGAGCTCGCCCAGGCGCGTCTTGGTGTCATCCATGTTGACCTGCATCCCAGCCAACCCGTGCGCTACGGCTCCGTGCGCACCACGATCTTGGCGGTGCCGATCTCGAAGCCGCCCTCCAGCGCGTCGGTACCGAACGTGGAGTTGAGCAGGTCGGCGGCCTCCTGGGTGAGCCTCACCGTCGTGCCCTCGAGCACCGCGCCGTCGTCGATGGTGCGCAGGGGCTCGAGCGTGCGGCCGTCGAGGAAGAACAGCGAGGCCTCCTCCTCGGCGATCTCGCCGTTGGCCCACACCGTGCCGGTGAGCTCGGAGTCGCCGGGGTCCACGACGAAGTCCATGAGAGCCACCGTCGTGTCGTCGCTCTCCAGGCTCAGGCCGCCGCCGTCGTGGTTGATCTCGCCCTGGACGTAGGGATCCTCGGTGCCCGGCTCGTAGTAGGTGACGTTGCCGCCGGTGATCGGGAAGCGCGCCGAGCCGTTCTCGATGGCCGCGCTGCCGACCGGCCCGGGCGTCAGCTCCAGGCTCTCGAGCGCCTCGACGAACCCGCTGTCCAGCTCGACGTACGTCGTGCCCACCGGGATCTGCTCCACCTCCACCACCGGGTCCCCGCCTCCGAAGCCACATGATGTGGCACCAAGGCCCAGGACCGCGCTGGCCAGTACCGCCGTCGTCGTCTGACGCCGCATGACGCCTCCCCTTTCGTCGCTGTTGGAAGTTCTTGCGCAGTGGGGGCCGAGTCGGATGGGTCACCGCCACCATCGGGTGCGCACATAGGATCCTGCCATGCCCACCAACAACCGCCGCGACCACGACCTCGTCCTGCTGGGGGCGACCGGCTTCACCGGTGCGCTGACCGCGCAGCAGGTCGCGCGCCACGCCGACGAGGGCACCCGCTGGGCGCTGGCCGGGCGCAACCGGGGCAAGCTGGAGGCGCTGCGCGAGAGCCTCGGCGTCGACGTGCCGCTCCTGGATGCCGACGTGACCGACGAGGGCTCGCTGCGCGATCTGGCCGCCTCCACCCGCGTGGTCACCACCACCGTGGGCCCCTACGTCCGCTACGGCGCCCCGCTGGTCGCCGCGTGCGCCCGCGAGGGCACCGACTACACCGATCTCACCGGCGAGCCCGAATTCGTGGATCGCATGTACGTGGACCACCACGCCGAGGCGCAGCGCACCGGCGCGCGGCTGGTGCACGCCTGCGGCTTTGACTCCATCCCCCACGACCTGGGTGTGCTGTTCACCGTCCAGCAGCTTCCCGAGGGCGTACCGCTCAGCGTGCGCGGCTTCGTGCGCGCCAGCGGGGCCACGTCGGGAGGCACGCTTGACTCGGCGATGACCGCGTTCTCGCGCCCGAGGCAGAACCTGGAGGCCACCAGGGCCCGCAGGCGCGTCGAGGAGCGCTCGGGCACTCGGCGCGTGCGCCGCGTCACGCGTGGCCCCCTGCGTGAGGATTCCCTGGGCGCCTGGGCGATCCCGCTGCCCACGATCGACCCACAGATCATCCTGCGCTCCGCCCGTGCACTGGAGCGCTACGGCCCCGACTTCAGCTACGGGCACTTCGCCGCGGTCAAGCGCCTGCCGGTCGCGGCGGGAGGCGTGGCGGGCGTGGGCGCCCTGTTCGCCCTCGCCCAGGTGCCGCCGGCGCGCAGGCTCCTGCTGGGCCGGCTGCAGCCGGGGGACGGCCCCTCGGAGGCCAAGCGCGCGAGGTGCTGGTTCAAGGTGCGCTTCGTCGGCGAGGGCGGCGGACGGCGCGTGGTCACCGAGGTCAGCGGCGGTGACCCCGGCTACGGCGAGACGGCCAAGATGCTCTCCCAGGCTGCGCTGTGCCTGGCCCACGACGACCTTCCCCGCACCGCCGGCCAGGTCACCACCGCCCAGGCCATGGGCGACGCGCTCCTCGCCCGGGTGCAGGCGGCGGGCATCACGTTCGACGTGCTCGAGCGCTGAACGCGCGGGGTCAGCCGCGCGGCCAGCCGCGCATGACCTCGAGCGGGTCCAGCGCCTCGCCGTCGGCGCCCTCGCCGCGGCGGATCTCGAAGTGCAGGTGATCGCCGGAGCAGCTTCCCGTGCAGCCCACGCTGCCCACCCGCTGGCCGGCCACCACCGTCTCCCCCACCTCCACGCGGGGGGACCCGCTCATGTGGAAGTAGACGTAGGTGCGGTCGCGGCGCTCGTCGTGGAGCGCGACGTGGTTGCCGCGACCGTCGCCCTCGCCGCCGCCGGCCTCGACGACCTCGGCCTCACTGGCCGCCACCAGCGGCGTGCCGGCGGGCGCGAAGACGTCCTGGCCCTGGTGTGCGCGGCCGGCGCGGTTGTCGCCGAAGCGCGCGCCCGCCTCGCCGTAGTCGACCTCGCCCTCCTCGTCGATCGGGAAGCGCATGGCCTCCCTGGCGCGTTCCCGGGCGGCGCGCTCGCGCTCCCTGGCGCGCTCGCGCTCCAAGCGCTCCTGCTCGGCCCGCTCGCGCTCGGCCACGGTCCGCCAGGTCCCGCCGGGCAGCGACTCGACCAGCGTGGGGCCGGGCGCCGGAGCCAGCCCGGGCGCCGCCGGCGCCTGGCGCTCCTGGGCGGAGGCCAGGGGTCCGATGGTGGCCCCTGTCGCCAGGGCGGCCAGGGTGGTCGTCAGCGCGACGGCGCGCGTGGTCGGCTTGGCGGGCATGCAACGGCTCCTCGCGTCGGCCTGCGGGCGGGGAGCCCGGGCGGTGGCGGCGACGCGTATCCGGGAGGCCGGTGGCCCTCGCGCCGGATGCGCCGCGCTCGTACTGCCCCGGTTGCGGGGCACTCCACGTATACAAGCGAACGGGCGTTTGGTCACACCGCTGCAAGGCGGCGCCCACCAACGGGGAGCGGCCCGCCGGGGGGAGACGGGCCGCTCGAGCTGCGGTGGGTCTTTCGCTCGACGCTAGCCCAGCGCCAGCGGAAGGAGCGAGTCGCGGAACCTCTCGGTCCCTTCGGCCAGTTCGGCGTCGAAGCCGCTGGAGCGTAGGTAGTCCAGCGCCAGGCTGAGGTCGCTCACACCGTTGCTGCCCGCCAGCGGCAGGATCTGCAGCGTGCTCAGCGTGCCGAAGGCGCGGCCCTCGCGGTCGATGAATCCACTGCCCGAGTCACCAGGGATGCCCGGGGTCACGGTCAGCACGTTGTGCGTCCAGCCGCCGGCGCTCTGGCCCAGGCTGGTGCCCGTCTTGGGCTTGAGCAGGTCGAGGCCTCCGCGCAGCGACGAGTTGCCGTAGCTGGAGACCTTCTCTCCCGGGGTGGTCGTCTCGTCGATGCCGGTCGGGCCGCCCAGGACGGGAATGGTCGGGTTGACCTTGTCCACGTCGGCCGGGTCGATCTGCACCAGCGCGAAGTCGTTGAACTGGCAGGTGTCGTCGTTCGTCTCACCGGCCTCCTGCATGGCCAGCCAGGAGTTGTAGGCGAGGGTGCCGGGTTGCGAGGCGCCCTCGATCTCGACCTCCGTGCCCAGCGGCAGCGACTCGGTGTCGCAACCGTTGGTCGCGGTGGAGCCGCCGGAGCCCGAGCAGTGGGCGGCTTGGCCGATGTAGATGTTGTCGTCGGCGTCGAAGAAGACGAAGTTCGACGTGCACTGGCCACCTTCGGTGAAGGTCATGTTGCCAGGCCGGATGTCGGCTTCGCCGGCAGGGGCCCAGGTGGGCTCCGCGGCGGCGGGGGCGGCGACGACGAGCAGGGCCATGAGGGCCGTGCCCAGGATCGCCGCGCGGGTGCGCAGGTGCATACGGGTCAGTTCTCCCTTTCCCAGGTGGTGAACGGGGTCCGACCCCGCAGATACCCGCAGGGTGGAGACGGAAACGTACGCCAGCGTTCACATGCCGTCAACGTCGGCCGGCGCTCGGGGTGACGGGGCGCCCGATTCCATGGCCCTTCAGCGCAACGCCACAGCGACCGATGATGCTGAGGTGGACCACCGCAGCGAACGCGTCGTGCTGGAGACCGCCCGCCACAGGATCACCGGCCTGGTGACCCTGGCCCGCGACGGCTACCGCTCCCGGGTGTCCGACGTACTCAACGCCTCCGAGCGCAACTTCCTCCCGCTGACCGCCGCGAGCGTGGCGCCGCTGGACGGTTCGACGCCGGCCTCGACGTACGAGTTCCTGGCCGTGCACCGCGACCACATCGTGTTCGTCGCCCCGGCCGGGCCGGGCGAGGCCGCCGGCGCGCAGATCGATCCGCCGGCGTAGCCCGGTCCAGCGGACGGTGGGACGGGTAATCTCGGTTGCGTGGCACAACCGGGTGCAGGTCGCCGCCGGCGTTGGCGGGACCCCCTCTTCCTCGTGCGCTGGGTACTGCCCTGCGTCGTGGTGTTGGCGGGCTTCGTCATCCTCGTCGTTCGCCGCGACTCTCTCGGCTTCGAGGCCTTCGCCCTACTGCTCGGCGCAGGGCTCTCCATCTGGCTGATCAACTTCCTCTACCGCCTCTCGATCTCGGGCGACCGCGATCGCGACGACGAGGACCGCGCCCGCCGGTACTTCGACGAGCACGGCCGCTGGCCCGACGAGGAGCCACGCAGGAAATGAAGTGCCTGCACATGGCGGAGGTTCGGTCCGCGGGGGCTCGTCAGCCCGCCGGCCCGCCCCTCGCCGCCGCGGCTGAGACCCTTGCGCGCCGCGCCGGGGGATGCATAATTCTGCGCGGGCAGGGGGGCGAAAGGTGGGCGCCTCGCACCTAGTGGCAGTGGAAGCCATCCACCATCCCCGTAAGGAGGCCACCCCACGTGCCCATTCACGCGTGCTCGCCCGGAACGCGAAAGAGGACGACCGCAGCCCGCCTGCTGCTCGCCCTCACCGCGCTGGCAACGCTCTTCGCCCTGGCACCCCAATCGGCGGCGGCCGGGACGTATGTCATGAGGTCGTGCAACGTGCCGGGGCAGGCGCCTGCGCCGGTGGGGCCTTGGGGGTGGAAGAACGCTGGCCACTCGACCAGCTTTAACTCTTGCGACGGCGGAGGTGGGTTCGGTGTCCGCTTCCCATCGCTGCGGCGCATGCAGCAATTTGAGGACGCGTCACTCGTGCTTCAACGACCTGATTCGGGTCCGCAGCGCGCAATCTCGATTCAACAGCTACGTCTATGGATGGTCGCGCGGCTGAGCGGATCGGGCGCCCCTGCCTTTACTCCCTATCGCGTCTTCTCGACTTCAGACGGTTATCAGCAAGGGGAAACCTTCGGCCCGCCGGGTGGAAACAGCCTGAACGACCCAATCGTCACACCAACGTATGCGGCGGGTACCCGCCGTTTCCAGCTCTTGCTGTTCTGCACCTCCGGCGCACCTGGTGACTGCTACTTAGACGATCATGCTCCCCTGGAGATCCGCGGGGCCGAGGTGACGCTCGAGGAATCGATCCCGCCCTCCCTCGCGGTCTCCGGTGGCACACTCGCCTCGGGCAGCACCCAGTCGGGTGTTCGTAACGTCGGCTACAACGCTTCCGACGCCGAGTCCGGAGTCGCCAAGGTGGAGATCCTGCTAGATGACCAAGTGGTCGCCGTTCGGGACTTCTCGACAGACCCTGCTAAGTGCCCTCATACGAGCTGGAGCGCGTGTCAGGAGCAGGTCACCGAGGAGGTACCCGTGGACACCCGCTCAGTCCCTGACGGGACCTACACCCTCGGGGCGCGGGTCACTGACGCGGCAGGAAACAGCGCCGTCGCACGTCAGGGCCAGGTCACGCTCGGCAATGGGTCGGCTAACGCGACGGGAGGGCCGACCGGCGGGCAGCCCAGCGGCATTCACCTAACCCACGTCAACTCGAAGCGCACCTTCGTGACGAGCCGCCTGATCCGGTATGGCAGTCGCGCCACCCTACGAGGCGTTCTACGTGATCCAGCGGGCGACCCCATCCCCAACGCTGCGGTCGACGTACTTCTGCAAACGGAACGCAAGAACTCGCGCCTGCGCAAGGTGACGTCACGCACCACTGACGCCAATGGACGCTTTGAGTACCGGACCAACCCGGGGCCGTCCCGTCTCGTCCGTGTCGGCTACGACCGCAACTCCGCGAACTCGACGTACGCCTTCACACACGACGTCAAGGTCAGGACGAAGTCTGGCGTGACCCTGCACGCGAGCCGAAGCCGGCTGCGGAACGGTCAGGGCGTGAGGTTCTACGGCACGATTCGTGGCAATAGACAGCGCAAGGTGCTCGAGGTTCAGGTCCGCAAGCCCGGGGGCTGGGACACGATCGCGTCCGTCCGCTCGAACTCTAAGGGTCGCTGGAGCTGGCGCTACCGCTTCAAGCGAACTTTCGAGCCGACGCGCTACGCCTTCCGAGCGCGAGTCCGGACCGAGAACGGGTTCCCCTACGCAACCGGCCACTCATCACAACGATACATCAGAGTGCGCTGAATTTGTGGTTGAAGCTCGGTTGATTAGTGGGGCTCCGAGGGTGATCGTAGGTGATTTCGGACTGGCGATGTGTGCGTTTGCAGGGCCTTTGCGCCGTGGGCCGTGGATTGGTCCACGCAAGTCGTCCGCACGCCGGAGGCCCCCCATGCCGCCTGCGCAGTCGTCGCTTGCTCGCCCAGCCCGCCGACATCGCGGCGGTGATCCTCCGGACCGTGGCGGCCGCGCGCGGCGCGTCCGAGACGGACTCTGGTGCCGCCAGGACGCCCCGTTCCGCCGTTCCGCCGTTCCGCCCTCGGTGCAGCAGTTTTCGGGCGGGACGGCCAACGGAGCCGGGCGACTGGCGCGACGCCGCCTGCGCGATGGCCCGAGGTCGGCTGCGGGCGTCCGCGCCTGATGGCGGCTGGGATTCCGCGACGGCCAGCTTCGGATCTTCACCTACGATCACCCTTGGACTTGGAGAGCCTGATTAGTTGAATAGTTACGGTAGATCGGACGCCACTGCCTTCACCCCCTGCGCGCCACCACGGCATAATCGCGGTTCGCGTACACGTCGCGGTCGAAGTTGTCTGTCGTGGTCGGGAACACGATCTCGCCTGAGTCGAAACCTGCGAGGCGGCAGAGGGCCAAGAGGACCTCGGGGAAGAGCGGGTGGTGGTGGGTGGTGTCGGTCCAGAAGGCCTTGAGCGCGGCGGGATTGTGGGGGTTGACGGTCTCGAACACCGCGACGCCGCCCGGGGTGAGCTTGCTGTGGAGGAGGGCGAGCAGCTCGGTGAGCTGCGTGTTGTCGAGGTGCTCGACGACCTGGGCGGCGAAGGCGCCCGGCAACGAGGCGTCGTCGAGCGCGCGCAAAGCCGTGCTCGCGTCGGCGAGCTCGACCTCGTGGCCCTTCTCGCGGCAGCGTGCGACCATGGTCGCGTCGAGATCGACGCCGCGGCCGGCGATGCCGCGTTCGCGCAACGCGTCGAGGAACTCACCGCGCCCGCAGCCCAGATCGAGCACCCAATCGGCGTCGGCGAACCGGTCGAGGTAGGCCTCCTGCGTGCGGCGCACGTGCTCCTCGTCGCCGCGGAAGATGTCCTCGAAGCCACGGTAGCCCTCGGCGTCGTCGGTGGCGACACCGGAGAAGCCCAGGGCAGTGCGCCCGTGCTCGTCGCGGTAGGAGAGCGCAGGGTGCGTCGATGCCGGTCGCGCAAGGGTGCCCTCGAACTGCAGGCGGACGTGCTCTAGCCCGCCGGGACCGAATGCACGCGTCAGCTCGCTCATCTGGGCGGTCAGCGCCTCGAGCTGTCCCTCGAGGCGGCGCTGGCCGGCCTGGCTGTCGATGAGCACGTCGTCCAGGCGCTCGCGCACCTCGCGCAGCGCCCGCACCACGAAGCCGTTGAGCTCGTCCTGGTGGTAGGTGTAGGGGCGCATGCCCTGCAGCGCAGCGCGCCGGGCCGTACCCTTGAGCCCGCCTGCGCGCGCTGCGTCGCCCTGCGGATCGAAGCTGAGCTTCAGCTCCGCGGTCTCCAGCCAGCTGTTGGGCAGGCCGGCGGCAGCCGCTTGACCGCCGTTGGCCACAGATCCGCCGCGCCCCAGCGCTCGCAGCCCCGAGACCCGCCGCAGCCGCTCGCGCGCGAGCGTGCCGACCGCCTCGAGGGAGAACTCGGCGGCGATGTCGTCTCGGGCCCGCGCTCCCCGCGCGCGAGCGCCCTCCTGGTCCTCCCACACCTCGCGCATGAGCTCCGCCGCGTGGTCGAGGTCGGGCTCCGCCCACCGTCCCTCGGCCGGGTAGTTCTCCCCCTCCGGGCCGACAGTCGTCATGGTGTGACGCACGAGGTAGGAGTTCTCCGGCGTCATGAAGTCCAGTGTCGACGAGAAGCCCGTGCCGATCACCGGCTTGCCCAGCGCCATCGCCTCGCCAAGGGTCAGCCCGAAGCCCTCGGAGCGATGCAGCGACACGTAGCAGTCGCAGGCCGCCATCAACGCCGCTCGCTCGGCCTCGGGCACGAAGCGGTCGACGATGTGCACGTCGGGGCGATCGGCGGCGGCCTCGCGCAGGCACGCGAGCCGGTCGGGCTTGTAGTCGCCGTTGAAGCTCTTGAGCACCAGGTGCGGCCCCTCGCCGGGCGCGAAGGCCCGCGTGAAGGCCTCGAGCAGCCCGAGCGGGTTCTTGCGCTGCAGCGTCGAGTAGAAGTCGAAGAGGAAGAGGAACGTGAAGCCGTCGGGCAACGGTAGGCTCACCCGCGTGCCGGCCGCATCGGGGGCGACGATGGGCAGTGGCATGCGCACGACAGGACACGGTGCCGCGCGGCCGAGGATCTCCGCGACGTAGGTCGAGTAGACCCAGATCTCGTCCACCACGCGGAAGGCCGGATCCCAGCTCGCGGGCACGAGGTCGGTCTCCCAGGCCCAGACGCCGATCGTGTAGCGATCGGCGAAGAACTTCTGGCCGGCCTCCGCAGCGAACTGCGGCAGCTCCGGCGCGTTGACGCAGACCAGGTTGAACGGCAGGTCCTCGTCGAGGTGCAGGTCGGCGAACTCCGTGGTCTTGAGTTGCGCCCCGAGCACGTCGGGCATGCGCGGGTCGATCGTCGTCGTGCGCACGGGCACGCCCGCCCCCTGCAGCGCGGCGACGTACAGGCGCGCCGCCTGGCCGAGGCCCAGACCTCCACGCAGAAAGCCGGCGACGTCGACGCCCAGCGTGCGGACCAGATCGGGGGCACCCGTGCTCATGCCGGAGGCGATGGTGGCACAGGCGGCTCGCCGTCCTCATCCTGGCGACGCAGCTCCGTGGCGAGCGCCGCCTGCCCTGCGGCCAGCGCGCGCACGCGCTCGTCCAGCGAACGCAGTGCGCGCAGGAGCTCCTGATCCACCAGGCGCTGGTGGACGCTGTAGGGCCGCAGGGCGCGCAGGAGCGCGTCCCGGGCAGCGCCGCGCGCGCGACCGGCAGAGGCCTGCTCCGAGGGCCCGGCCTCCACGCGGCGCCGCGCCGCTGTGAGGTCCAGCCCCTCGACCGCGCCATCGGGGCCGGTGGGCAGCCCCGCCAGGCGGCGCAGGCGTGCCACCATCGCGGCCCCAGCAACCGCGGGCGCATGATCACGGGCGATGTCCTCCCGAGCGCGTTCGGCGCGCCGCGTCGCCTCCTCGGGCTCGGCGCGCACGGCGCGCAGCACGGCTGCCGCGTGCTCGACGTCCGGCGCCGCCCACACGCCGTCGGCGGGGTAGGGGTCGTGGCCGGACCCGATCGTCTCGGCCCGCCAGTCGACCGGCCAGGCGTTGAACGGCGTGACGAAGTCGCGCGAGCCCCCGAAGTCGGTCGCCACCACCGGCACGCCGAGCAGCATGGCCTCCGCGAGCGTCAGGCCGAAGCCCTCGGAGCGGTGCAGGGAGACGTAGCAGTCCAGCGCGGCGATCAGCGCGTTCTTCTCCTCGGCGGGGAGGTGGCGATCGAGCACGTGCACCCGCGGATGGGCCGAGGCCGCCCGGGCCAGCTCGGCGTGCTCGGCCTCGTGGCGCGAGCCCTCGAGCGTCTTGATCACCAGGTGCTCGTCGCCCTCGCCGGGGAAGGCGCGCGCGAAGGCGTCGATGAGCGCGAGCGGGTTCTTGCGCGCAAAGCCGCTGGCCGGGTCGAAGACGAAGCCGAAGAGGAAGCCCGCCTCGGGGAGGCCGAGCGCCGCGCGGCCCATCGGCGCGACGACCGGTTGGGCCACGGGCAGCGCCATCGGCACCACCGGCACGGGGGCCACCGCGCCCAGCACGTCGGCCACGAACCGCGAGCCGGCCCAGATCTCGTCCACCCCGTCGAACGAGCGCGTCCAGCGGCCGGGGAGTCCCTGGACCTCCCACCACCACAGGCCGATCGTGCGCCGGCCGGCGAAGGCGCCCGGCCCCAGGTCGTCGCGGGCGGCAAGCATGCCCTCGGGCGTCGTGCAGACCAGCGTCACGTCGTGCGGAGCCTCGCGGCCGGCAGGCGTGCCACCCGCCGCCGGGGACGTGGCGTGCGTCAACCCCACGGGTGCCACCAGCGCTCCGCCGGCCTCGAGCGCGGCCGCGACCTGACGCGCCGCCTCGCCCAGTCCGAGCGTGGCGCCGAAGTACCCGGCGAGGTTGACCCCCGGAACCGTCATGGCCCCCATAATGACGCCCGGCACGAGGGCGGCGACGACGGCCCCAATCCCCTCTGAAAGGATCCTCCTATGCGCTACCCGGACGAGGTCTTGCCCCGCGCGGACAAAGACGCTGCCACCCTCGACTCCGACGGCCGCCCCAGGGCGGCCGGCACCGAAGGCGTCATCGTCGAGCGACCCGCTTGGCACGCCGACCACCGCGGCGCGCTCACCGAGGTCGTCGACCTCAGCCGACCGTTCTGGTCGGAGCCCGTCGTCTACTCGTGCTACTTCACCATCCGTCCGGGCCGGATCAAGAGCTGGGGCATGCACCGCCTGCAGGCCGCACAGCACGACCGCGACCAGCTCCGCCAAGAGCGCGATCTGGTGGCCGCTCGCCTAGACCAGGGCGAGCAGCGCCTGAGGATGCAATGAGCCTCTCGGTTTGCTGCCTCACCAATGCACCCGGGACCCGGGTGGCAGCCATCCTCGAACCGCTCCGGCCGGTCGCCGACGAGATCGTCATCGGTGCGGATACCCGGGCAGACGACGAGCGCCGACGCGATTACGCGGCAGTCGCGGACCTAGTGGTTCCCATCGATTTCGAGTTCGCGGAGCGCCACCTGGCCGATCTGGCCGCGCGGTGCTCCGGCGACTGGATCCTGCGCATCGACGACGATGAGGTCCCGACCTCGGCACTGACGGAGCGGTTGCCCTGGCTCATCACACAGCAGGTCGAGCAGTACTGGGTACCGCGGCGCTGGGTCTTCCCGTCGGTTGCCCACTGGCTCGACGAGCCACCGTGGTGGCCGGACTACCACAACCGGCTCGTGCGCCGCAACGCTGGCCTGCAGTTTTCGGGGGTCCTCCACAGCGGTGCTGAACCGGTCCTGCCCGCCAGATTCCTCGAATGGCCCCTCTATCACCTGGAGTGCGTACTCAAGGACCGGGCGTCCCGTGAAGCGAAGGCACTACACAACGAACGCATGCGCCCCGGGCTGACTGCGCCGGGCGGCGGACCGCTCAACGCCGTGTACTACGTACCGGAGCGCCACGCCCGCCACGAGCCGGTGCCCGTGCCCGCCGAGGACCGCGCAACGATAGCGCAGGTCAGCGAGCCGCCGGCGTACGGGGCAATCATCACGCCCGTCGAGCTACACCATCGGCTCCATACCTCCGAGCGGAGGGCGGTGCACTTTCGTGTGCACAACACCAGCTCAGCCGGCTGGTCGCCCGAGGAGGACGTTCGTCTCTCCTACCGCTGGCGGGGTCGCGCCGGCGAGGGCGAACGCACCCCCTTCCCGGCCCGGGTCGCCCCCGGGGCTACCGCGGTCGTCCCGCTGGTTGTGACCGCTCCCGAGGAGGCCGGAGCCTTCGTGCTCGAGGTCGACCTTGTGCACGAGCACGTGCGCTGGTTCGAGCAGCCGGCGCTCGTCGAGGTGCTGGTGGAGGAGGCCGGCCGCAACTGACTTGACCAACCGTCCTCCGCCCATGAGGCGCGTACCCTCTAGCCGTGCCCGCAGGACCCATCCCCGACGACATCGCCGTGCGCGCGGAGGGCGTATCCAAGGTCTTCCGCCTGCCCCACGAGCAGGTGCACACGCTCAAGGAGCGCGCGCTGCATCCGATGCGTCGCTCACGCGTCGACCGCCTGCAGGCGCTCGACGACGTCTCCTTCGAGGTCGGTCGCGGCGAGTTCTTCGGCATCGTCGGGCGCAACGGCAGCGGCAAGAGCACGCTCATGAAGTGCCTGGCGAGCATCTACCGTGCCGACGCTGGCGAGATGTGGCTGCGCGGGCGCATGTCCCCGTTCATCGAGTTGGGCGTGGGCTTCAACCCCGACCTCACGGCCCGTGACAACGTGCTCATCAACGCGGTCATGCTCGGCGTCAGCCCCGCCCAGGCGCGGGAGCGCTACGACGCGATCATCGCCTTCGCCGAGCTGGAGGAGTTCCAGGACCTCAAGCTGAAGAACTACTCGTCGGGCATGCAGGTGCGCCTGGCCTTCTCGGTGATGGTCCACGTCGACGCCGATCTGTTGCTCATCGACGAGGTGCTCGCGGTGGGCGACGCCGCGTTCCAGCAGAAGTGCCACGACGTGCTCAACCGCGCGCGCGACGAGGGGCGCACGATCCTGCTGGTGACCCATGACATGGGCCAGGTGCAGCGCTTCTGCGATCGGGCGCTGCTGCTCGAGCGCGGCAAGGTCGTGGCGCTGGGCGACGCCCGCACCGTGGCCCGCCGCTACACCCAGCTCAACTTCGCCACGCGCGACGACGCGCACACGGTGCGCGCTCTGGCCGCGGGTACGGAGGGCGACGGGACCGCGGAGATCATCGACTCATGGGTCCAGACCGCCGACGGCCGCCGGGTCGACACCCTCGAGCAGGGCGAGTCGTGCGCGCTGCTCATGCGCGTGCGCCTGCTCGAGCCGGCGCAGGACCCGGTCTTCGGCTTTGTGCTGAGCGACGAGCAGCACCGCCGTGTGCTCGTCGTGACCACCGAGGCGGACGGGCGTTCGACCGGACGCTGGGAGGCCGGCGACATCCTCAACGTCGCGGTGAGCTTCGACAACTGGTTCGTCCCCGGACGGTACTTCCTCTCCCCGCAGGTCGGCTACCCGGGCGGCGTCGGACGCCTGAAGACGCTGCACGAGGACTTCACCACCTTCGTGACCACCGGCGCGGCCGGCGCCGGAGGGGTCGTCGACGTGCCCCACCAGTTCTTCTGGGGAGCCGTGCAGCCCGACCCCGCGACGGCATGAGCACCCCGCCTCCCCCCGCCTACCGCGTGGCCGGCCCCGCCGCCGTCGCCGGCGAACCCGGCCGGCTGTGGAACCTCGCGCGCACCCTCGCCGCGACCGACTGGAAGGTCCGCTTCTTCGGCTCGGTCCTGGGCTACCTGTGGTCCCTCCTGCGCCCGCTGCTGCTGTTCGGGATCCTCTACGTGGTCTTCAGCGAGATCGTGGGCGTCGGCGAGGGCGCTGTCGCCTACCCCATCCAGCTCCTGGCGGCCATGGTGCTGTTCTTCTTCGCCGGCGAGGTCACCGGCGCGTGCCTGACCTCGCTGGTCGACCGCGAGGCGCTCGTGCGCAAGATCGGCTTCCCCCGTGTCGTGGTGCCGCTGTCGGTGTGGCTGATCGCCCTGGGCAACCTGGCCCTCAACGCCGTCGTGCTGGTGGTCTTCCTGGCGCTGCAGCAGGTCGAGCCCCGGTGGAGCTGGCTGCTCGTCCCGATCCCTGTGGTCCTGCTGGCCGCCGGGGCGCTGGGCATCGGCATGCTGCTCTCCGCCCTCTACGTGCGCTTCCGCGACATCCGGCCGATCTGGGACGTCCTCCTCCAGGCCGCGTTCTACGCGACGCCGATCCTCTATCCGGTCGAGCGGGTCATCGAGTTCTCCCAGACCGCGGCGACCATCGCGATGATGAACCCGCTGGCCGCGCTCATCCAGGAGACGCGCCACCTGCTGCTGGGCCCGGGCGTCCCCTCGGCCGGCGAGGCGATCGGCGGGACTGAGCTGCTACTGGCGCCGTTGGCCATCCTCGTCGCGCTGGCCGCCACCGGGGTGTGGCTCTTCGCGCGCACCGCTCCGACGGCAGCGGAGGATCTGTGAAGCCTCAAGGCCGACTGCCGGGCGTCGTTGGAGACCACGACGATCGCGCGTCGCGAACGGTCACCACGACGATCAGATCCTGATCCTCGAGCACCTCGTAGACGAAGAGCATCCACGGCCAGGGGCCGCTCCAGACCCGGTAAGGCTCCCACTCGCCCTCAAGCGCCCGCCCGGCATGTGCGAACAGCTCCAGCGTTCGCAGTGCCTCGCGCACACGGACACGGGTGTCCGTGGGCAGGGACAGGACCTCTTCGAGTTCGGCGAGCTCAACCAACGCGTGAGCGGCGAAGCCGACGCGCAACTAAATCGCGTCGAGCGGGGTGATCTCGCCGCGCCGCGCTTGGACGCTGCCCTCGCGCGCGTCCTCCAGCGCCCCGGGTATCCCGCGTAGAAGCTCGGTCGCGGTGTGGGAGTCGAGGTACCGGCCGCGGAAGAGATGGGTCAACAGAGACGCTGCGTAGCGCTCGGGTTCGGCGTGGTCGGCCTGGGCGAGGCGATCCAGCTCGGCGGCAGCGTCGTCCTCGAGCTCGAGCGATATCCGTCGACTCATGGTGAGACAGGATAGAGCGCCTGCTGCCGAGGATCTGTGAGACTGGCGCGATGAGCACGAGTGAGGCGGGCGTCCTCTCCGCAGCGGAGTTCCGCGAGCGGGTGGCGGCACGGGAGCTGCGTATCGGGATCGTGGGGTTGGGCTACGCGGGGCTGCCGCTGGCACTGGCCTTCGCGGAGGAGGGGTTTCCCGTCGTGGGGATCGATCTCAACGCCGAGCGGGTTGCGGCGGTCAACGAGGGGCGTTCCTACCTCGTCGACGTTCCTGAGGAGCGGTACGTAGACGCGCAGGGGCGCCTGAGTGCCACGCAGGACTTCGGGGTGGTCGGCGAGCTCGACGCGTTGACGATCTGCGTGCCCACGCCGCTGTCCAAGACGCGCTCGCCCGACCTGACCTACGTGATCGCCGCCTCCCAGGCGGTGGCCGAGCACCTGACCAACGGGCAGGTGGTCATGCTGCAGTCCACGACCTACCCGGGCACGACTCAGGAGCTGGTGCTGCCCATCCTCGAGGAGGGCGGGCGCACGGTCGGCCTGGACGTCTTCCTGGGCTACGCGCCCGAGCGCGTGGACCCGGGCAACGCGCACTTCGACGTGCACAACACCCCCAAGCTCATCGGCGGGGTCACCGACGAGTGCCGCGCGCGCGCCGAGGCGATCTACGCGACGATCGTCGAGCAGGTCGTGCCCGTCAGCAGCCCGATGGTCGCCGAGCTGGCCAAGCTGCACGAGAACACCTTCCGGGCGGTCAACATCGCCCTGGCCAACGAGCTGGCCCTGATGTGCGACCACCTCGGCGTCTCGGCCTGGGAGGTCATCGACGCCGCCGCCACCAAGCCCTTCGCCTTCCTGCCCCACTACCCCGGCCCGGGACTGGGCGGGGACTGCATCCCGGTCGTGCCCCACTTCCTGTCCTGGCGCCTGCGCGAGTACGGCTACTCCGCCCGCATGATCGACGCCGCCCACGAGATCAACGCCAACATGCCCGTCCACGTCGTGCACAAGATCGCCGACGCCCTCAACGCTCAGGGCCGCGCGATCAAGGGCTCGCGGATCCTCGTGCTCGGCGCCGCCTACAAGCCCGACGTCCACGACACCCGGGAGTCGCCGTCGCTGCAGATCATGCAGGACCTCCTGGCCCGCGGCGCCGACCTGCGCTACTGCGACCCGTGGGTGCCGACGCTCTCCCTGGGTGACTCGGGGATCGAGAGCGTCGCGTGGACCACCGAAGAGGTCGACGCCGCCGACTGCCTCGTCATGCTCACCGCCCACCGCCAGTTCATAGACCAGCCCCACTGGGACAAAGCCTCGCTCGTCGTGGACACGCGCAACGTGATCCCCGCCGCCGAGCACGTCTGGCGGATCTGACTCAGGCCGCCTCGTCGACCTCGCGGACCGGCGAGTCGGCGGGAACGAGCACCTCCACCCAGTCGAGGCCGGTCTCGGCGCGGCATACCTCGCGGAACTCCGAGGGCGAGGCGTAGCGCACCCGGGGGCCCTGGTCGGGGAAGTCGAACGCGAGGGGCCCGATCGACGTGATCTGGCGGCTCTGATTGTACTCGTTACCGGTACCCGGCAGGACGCTGCCTCCCCCCCGGACGATCGCGAAGCTGTGATCGCCGGCGGGCAGGTCGACGGTGCCCACGCGCTCGTACTGGCCGGGGTAGCTCTGCTGCCAGCGCACGGACCCGACCTCCTCGCCGTCCACGAGGACGCGCACCTCGCGGCCGAAGGAGCCCCGCAGCCACAGCTTGTAGGGCCCCGAGACGGGCAGGCTGACCTTACCCTCGAGGCGGCCCGGCCCGTTCGCGAAGAACTGAGGGCCCTCCTGGCCCCACAGCGGCGGGCCCACACCCTGCTCGGTGGCCGCGTACTGCACCACGCTAGGGGCCTGCGAGTAGGCGATCCAGGCATCGTCACCGGCCGCGCGGACGTCCCCGCGCACCTCCCGGCAGAACGCCCGGCCCCGCTCGCCCGGGGCCCCCGTGAGCGGCAGGTGCGCGACCACGCGCGGCGCGTCGGCGTCACGGCGCCACACGTCGTAGAACTCCGTGCGCTCGATCATCCGCCAGTTGCTCGGCGGTCGGCTCGCCGTGGGGTCGCGGCGCTGGAAGAGCAGCCGGTGCTCGTTCAGCCAGTCGCGGTCCAGCTCGTCCGGGTCGCGCACGAACTGCAGGTTGGGCACCGCGGTCTCGTTGAGGACGAAGCGTCCGCGCGGCGGGTTGACGATGCTCGCCGCCTTGACGTCGCGCAGCAGGTACTCGCCGAACTCCTCGAAGACGGGCAGCACCGCCGGGCCCTGCCCGGCGTACTTCTCACCCAACCGCTCGAGATCGGCAAAGCGCTCGGAGGGAATCAGTGGCGTGGCCTGGTAGACGTAGGCGTTGCCCAGCAGGACGCCCCCGGCCATCACCGCGGTGGCCGCCACGCCCAGCCAGCGCACTCGTCGCCAGCGCCACAGGGCGGCGGCGCCGGCGAAGGCCAGCGCGAGGGTCAGCGGCGCGGTGATCGCGTAGGCCTTGAGCTCGATCCACGGGCTGACGCGCCCGGTCACGTAGACGAAGGCCACCACGCCCGCCAGGGCCAGGACGAGCAGGCGGAAGTCGCGCGTGCGCAGGGCGCGCAGCACACCGACGGCGGCGAAGACGAGGACGATGGCGATCAGGACGAAGGTCGCCGTGTCGCGCCCGTAGACCTCCAGCGGAAAGCGGTGGTCGCTGGTCAGCCACGGGCCGACCGACGCCCAGGCGGAGACCGGGGCGGCGAGGTTGCCCAGGTCGGGAGGGCCGCCGCCGGCGGCCGCCGGGGCCAGGCGGACGGCCACGAGGCTCGTGGGCACGGTGAGCACCAGGGTGACGACGCCGAACGCCGCCCATCGGCTGAGGGTCCGCAGCCGGCCTCGGCGGGTCGCGAGGTCGACGGCGAACACTCCCGCGACCACCATCCCCGCCCAGGGCAGGATCCCCAGGTTGAAGACCGCGTATGCCCCGGCCAGGGCGACGGCCGCCGGCAACACCTGGCGCAGGCCGCCCCGCCCGGGTGGGTGGGCCACAAGCACGGCGGCCAGAAGCGTCAACCCCGCGACCGCCGACAGCTCCTTGACGCCCGCCGCCAGGGCGTAGGAGTAGAGGATCGTGGGCTGCGCGGCGACCCCCGCGGCGACCGCGCGCCAGGGCCGAGACGGGATCGCCCGGCTGAGCAGGGAATACAGCGCGAGGCCCAGCGTGCCGGCCACCAGGGCCAGGAAGGCCTGGTAGCTCCACAGCGGGTCGATGGCCATCAGGGAGCCGGTGCCGCCCAGCGCCGCCTGCGAGCCGCCGGGGTAGCCGACACTCGTCATCTTGAAGACGGTCTCCAGGTACGAGGAGTCGATGGCGCTCTCCGCGGGGACGACGCGGCCCATGGTGGTGATCCACTCGGTGAACATGAGCTGGTGGGCCAGGTCGGTGATGCGCGCGTAGCCGGTCATGCCCGCCTGCCCGGTGAGCAGGACGGGCGCCGCGATCGCCCCCGCGGGCAGCAGCGCGGCCACGGCCGGCCACAGCCACTCCCGCGTCGGCCGCACCAGGCCGAGGACCTGGCGACGGGCGACGACGAAGCCCACCACGGCGACCACGAGCACCGCCACGCCCGTGAAGGGCGCGGTCGCGGTGAGCTGCGTCGGGAACACGCTCACCGCCACCACGCCCGCGAGCCCCACGGGCAGCAGCAGCACGCCGGGCAGGGCCTCGGGCCCCGCGACACGGCGCACCAGCAGTCCGATGCCCAGGGAGAGCGCGAGGACCAGCAGCGGGTAGACCAGCCAGCTGAGGACGAAGGTCATCGTCGTGCACCCAGGCAGGCGGCAGGGGATATCGGCAAGATAGGCAGTGTCATGAGGCGACCGTTGGAACGCCCGCGGGTGGCCGACGTCGCGCGCAGGTCAGCCGTGCCGCAGCACCGTCTCCCACTGTAGCCCCAGCCTCTCAGCGGCCGATGGCTCGCACGAGGGCGACCGCCACCGTCCCGTAGGCCCGCAGCAGCGGGGCGACGCGTCGCGCCACCGGGCTGGCGATCTGGGGGCTGTCGACGGTCGTGCGAAAGCGGCCGATCAGCTCCGCATCCGGGCGGCGGCGCAGCGCGCCCAGCCGGCGGCGACGCGTGCGCATCCAGCCCCGCATCGCCCACACCGAGGCGTACGCGCGCAGCTTCTCGGCGTGCCAGCCCTCCCGGGTGGCCACCGCGAGCAGCGCCGCCTCCGTGGCCAGCAGCAGCGGTGCCAGCACCACCAGGGTCGACCAGCGGAAGTTGGTCAGCACGGACAGCGCGCGGTGGCGCTCGAGGAAGAACCACTTGCGCCCGCTGGCCCCCCAGCTGTAGTGGTGGAGCACCGTGGCGCGGGGTACGTACCAGACCTCGCTGCCCACCACCCAGGCGCGCCAGCAGATGTCTGGGTCCTCGTAGAACAGGAAGAACTCCTCGCAGTAGCCGTCGAGCCGGCGGTACAGGGAGCTGCGCACGAGCATCGCCGCCCCCGTCGTGATGAGCACCGGGCGCGGCGGCGCGTCCTCGGCGGGCTCCTCGTAGCGCCCGCACCAGGCGATGCCCGTGAGGTGGAGCTGGTTCTCACCGGCGTTGATCGTCTTGCCGTCGGGGAACAGGATCTGCGGGGTGACGATGCCCGCGCCGGGGTGCTCGTCGGCCACGGCGAGCAGCCGCTGCAGGCAGTCCGGCGCCGCCGCGGCGTCGGGGTTGAGGAAGAACAGCCACTCCCCCGTGCTCACCGCCGCCCCGCGGTTGCATGCGGGCGCGTAGCCGATGTTGTCCTCGTTGAGCAGGCGCACCTCGGGGTGGGCGGCCTCCATCGGCTCGCGCACCGAGTGGTCGGGGTCGTTGTCGACCACGACGATCTGGTCCACGGCCATCGACTGCGCCTTGAGGCTCGCCACCGCCTCGAGGGTGAGCTCGACCTCGCGGTAGGTGACGATCACCGCGGTGACGCTGACCCGCGGAGGGCTCGCGGCGAGCGCCCCGCCGGCCGCCCGCGGGGTCGGCGCACCATGGGCGGCCACTAGTGGTTGTCCACGGAAATACGTTCCGTCGCCGGGGGTCGCCGGCGCCGGCTGGGGCCGCACGGTGATCCGGGAGTGTGCCTCTGGCACATGACCGGTCGCCGGGTGGCTCCAGGCGGTGATCGGCGGCCGCCGGAACGGGACGTATTTGCGGGGGCGACCACTAGATCGATGACTCGGCGACCACCGGCGAGCGGTCGCCCGGCTCGACCACCGGCCGGGCGCGGCACAGGCCGACGAGGACGGCCAGAAGCACCTTGATCATGTAGTAGACCGACCGTGAGGCGTTGATCGAGGAGACCCCGGTCGTGCGCGGGCGCATGCTTACCGGCACCTCGGCGCTACGCAGCCGGTGGGCGTGGATCATGAGCACCGCCTCGACCTCGGGGTAGTCGTGGGGATAGTCGCGCGCGAAGAGGGCGATGCCGCGGCGGTTGGTCATGCGAAAGCCCGACGTGGGATCGGTGACCGCCTGGCCGGTGACCAGGGAGAGGACCCGGGAGAAGATGGCGATGCCCAGGCGGCGCGAGCGCGTGCTGCGGTGGGAGTCCTCGTCGATGCTCAGGAAGCGCGAGCCCGTGACCATGTCCACGTCGGGGTTGGAGCGCAGGTGCTCCAGCAGCGTGAAGACCTCACCGGCCTCGTGCTGGCCATCGCCGTCGACCTGCACCGCCACGTCGTAGTCGCGCTCGAGCGCGTACTGGTAGCCGGCCTGAACGGTACCCCCGATACCCAGGTTGAACGGCATCCGCAGCACCGCCGCTCCGGCATCGCGCGCGGCGCGGCTCGTCGCGTCGGTCGAGCCGTCGTCCACGACCAGGACGTCGAAGTCCGGGGCGTGCGCGTGCAGTTCGTCCACGACGAAGCCGACGCTGGCTTCCTCGTTGTAGGCGGGGACGATGGCGAGCTTGCCGGGCATGATCACGGGGCTAGAACGCAGCCGGCAGGGAAAAGCTGCGCTTCAGAGCGGCCGCCGTCGAGGCTACCCGACCGGATCCGGCGCCTCACACGTCGCCCGCGCGCACCATCTCCACCCAACGCGCGGGCGGGATGGTGTGGAACTCGCCGCGCCGGCCCTGGCGCGCGAAGCGCACGATCCACGGCAGGCGACGCAGCGGCTGCTCGTCGTAGAGCAGCGCCTTGATCATGAACTGTGCGGTCGTGCCGGCGGCTGACAGGGTGCCCTGCCCCTCGTACTCGCGCTTGGTCCACAGGTAGTTGCGCAGGCCGCAGAGGTTCTGCCAGAAGCGCTCGAGCGGCGTGGGCCAGAACTGCGCGGGCAGGACGGCGTTCCAGAAGCGCGAGCGGCGGTTCTCGTAGGAGTGGGTGACGCGCTTGTGCACCATCACGCTCTCGTTGACCAGGCGCAGGTCGCCCAGGCGCCGCAGACGGAACGAGTACTCCACGTCGTCGCCCCAGACGAAGAAGTCCGCACGCGGAAGGTCGGCGGCGCGCGCGGCCGAGGTGCGGATCAGCGCGCCCACGAAGGACAGGAACCCCAACGCGGGGTGGTGGCCGTCGCGGTACTCGCCGGCGGGCAGGGGGCGCAGGCGACGACGGAAGTGGCCGCGCTGGTTGGCGTCGATGCCCCCCGCCGCGTAGACGACCTTGGGACACACCGCGACCGTTCGCGACTCCGCGGCCGGCGGCGCCTGAAGCAGGCGCTCCAGCGCATCGAGCGCCGGCTCTGCGTCGTCGTCCATGAGCCAGATCCAGTCGCAGTCCCGGGCCCGGGTGGCCGCCACGGCCGCAGCGAAGCCTCCCGCTCCGCCGCGGTTGTCCTCCAGGCGCAGGTGGCGCACGTCGTCGCGGTCGAGCATGCCGCGCTCGCGCAGCAGCTCGGTGGTGCCGTCGGTCGAGGCATTGTCCACCACCACGATGCTCTGCAGCGAGTGCGTCTGGGCCAGCAGCGCGTCGAGGCACTCGACCAGCAGCTCCCGGCGGTTGTAGGTCACCACGGCGGCGCAGACCCGTGTCCGCGCCGCCGTCTCGCGGGCGGGCAGGTGGCCGGTCATGGCGATCCCGGTACGTTAGCCGCGTGGTTTTCGCGATCGTCGTCACGTACAACCGCAAGGTGCTGCTGCAGGAGTGCCTGGCCGCGCTCGGCGCGCAGACGCACGCCCCCGATCGGATCATCGTCGTCGACAACGCGAGCACCGACGGCACCGCCGATCTCGTCCGTGACGAGCACCCCGAGGCGGAGCTGCTCGCGATGCGCGAGAACCAGGGCGGCGCGGGCGGCTTCCACGAGGGGTTGAAGGCCGCTCATGCCTCCGGCGCGGAGTGGATCTGGCTGATGGACGACGACACCATCCCGGCCCCCGACGCGCTGGCGCAGCTCCTGCGCGCGCCCGCCGCGATGGACGGCCTCCCCTCCCCCGCGCTGCTGGCCAGCAAGGTGGTGTGGACGGATGGCTCTCTGCACCCCATGAACCATCCGGGTTTTCGCCGCGACGACCCGGAGCTCTTCGTGGCCAGCTGCGAGCAGGGCGTGCTGCCGATGCGCGCCGCGACGTTCGTATCCCTGCTCGTTCACCGCAGCGCGATCGACGACCACGGCCTACCCCACAAGCACTTCTTCATCTGGAGTGACGACCTCGAGTACACGGCGCGCATCACCCGCCACCGGGCGGGCTACCTGGTGCCCGACAGCGTGGTGCTGCACAAGACCAAGACCGCCTACACCGCGGTGACCGACACCGGCGGGCGCTTCTACTACCACGTGCGCAACAGCCTCTACATGCTGCGCGGCCAGGCCTGGTCCAAGCGCGAGAAGCTCTCCGTGCTCTGGTTCCTGGGCTTCACGACGAACGCCTACCTGCACAACAACCGCTTCAGCCGCGAGAGCGTCGCCACCGTGGCACGGGGGCTGCGCGACGGCGCCAGGCCGGCGCCGAGGATCGCCTAGGCAGCCCCGCGCATGCCCCGCCCCAGCGCGCGCACCAGGCCGGGCGCCTCGCTCGGGTGCGCCGAGAGCCGCTGGGTCAGATCCTGGGCGAACAGGAACCCGAACCACGCTTTCTCCTGGCCGCGCCAGCCGTCGCCGCGCAGGATACGCACGCGATTGGCGGCGAAGGCCAGCGGATCGGGTTCCCCGTCGCGCTCGCGCACCGCGACGCTGCGCGGGGCCAGATAGCCGGGCTCATCGCGCAGCACGCGCCCGGTCCACTCGAGGTCGTCGCCGGCGCCCGCGAACTCCGGGCGCGGGCGGCCGTGCTGCTCGACCGCCCGGCGGTGCACCAGCAGCGAGCCGTGGCGCGCCGCGCGCAGGGCGGCGAGACGATGGTCGGCGCCGATCATCGCCAGCTCGCGCGCCAGCAGCCGCGGCCAGGGCGGCGTGTCGCGGTCCAGGCGGCCGTCCGCGCCGACGACCTTGCCGGCGAACAGCACCGGGTCGCCCAGCGCGGCGAGGTGGGGCAGCGGGGCAAGCAGCTCCTCCAGGGCCGCGGGGTCGGGGCGCAGGCGGCCATCGACGAGCCACAGCCAGGTCGCTCCCGTGGCCGCGGCGGCGCGCACGGCCTCGGCGAGCCCGGCGCGACCGTGACCGACCTCGACCGTCTCGTCGGGCGCGCGGGTCTGGGCGTCCAGCCGGACCTCGGCAGGGGCGACGGCGCAGACGCTGACCGAGGACTCGGGCACGCCGCCTGCCTCAGCGAGGCGGATCGCCGGCGGGCAGCGTCGCCGTCTCGCGATCGCCGACGCGTTCGGCGTTCGGGGCGCCGCGCTCGATCTCGTCCAGCGAGCGTGCCATGCGCAGGACGTCGATCTCGCGTTCGAGCAACCCCACCCGCTGGGCCAGGACCTTGCTCTGATCGGCCAGCCGTGAGATGACCAGCGAGAAGTGCAGAAGCAGCATCAGGATGAAGCCCAGCGCGATGGCGAACAGCGCTGACGGCGCGTAGAAGATCCCCACGGCGCTCGCGAACAGCTCAAGCGCGTCACGCCAGACGGCGAGCATGAGCAGCGTCGCCGCGCTGAACAGCCACAGAAGGGCGTAGCGCTCCATGAGCCGCCGGCGGCGCACGAGCTCGAAGACGAGCACGAACAGCAGGGCCATGGCCAGAATGGAGAAGATCTGGACGCGGGACACGCAGCTTCGATTCTAGCGGGGCTGTTTCTGCCCGAGCTCTGGCGCTGTGCCGACCCGTTGGTCGGCTGACCGTCCGCTCACGCTAGAGGCGCGGCGCGGGCAAGCCGTCGAGCACCTCGACCGACGCGTCGAGGGCCTGGCGCATGCAGTCGTCCATGTCGATGTAGAGATAGTTGGCCAGGCGGCCCGCGAAGTGCACGCGGTCGCGGCCGATCTCCCCGCGCAGGAAGTCCTGGTAGCGGTCGTTGAGCGCCCTGTTCTCGGGCAACTCGATGGGGTAGTAGCGCGTCGGCGCGTTGGTGAACTCGAAGCCCAGCACCGTGCCCTCGCACTGCTGGCGCGAGGCGTGCTTGGTCTCGTGGATGCGGATGAAGGGGAACTCCAGGCCGGGGTAGTTGACGACCATCGCGCCTTGGGCGTGCTCGACGTGGGGGATGTGGACGTTGCGCACGATGATCCCCCGCCAGTCCAGGCGGCCGAAGCGCTCGCCGGCGAACACGTCGAGCGGGCACGTCAGCACGATGCTGTCGGCCTCGACCTCGCGCGCGCGGGCCTCGAGATCGTCCAGCGTGACGTCGACGCCGGTGCGCAGGGCGATCAGCTCGTGGTCCAGCAGCCCGTCGATGATGTCGGTGTAGCCGTTGGGGCCCGCCGGCCAGCCCTGGAAGGGATCGGGGAACAGGTAGGGATCGTTGTCCCAGCGCACCGACACGCGGCGCGGCGCCCACTGCGCCGAGAGCGTGCTCGCGGGCCGACCCCACTGCTTCTCGGTGTAGGGCTTGATGTAGCGCTCGTAGAGGATCGGGCCCATCAGCTCCAGGCACCACTCCTCGAAGTTCGACGCCTCCGCCCGTGCCGCGGCGTCCACGTCGCGACGCTCCTCGAGCTCGGCCTTGATCTCGTCCCCGCGCGACTGGCGGTCGATGTCCGAGAGCAGGATGGGCCAGTTGTGGATCCGACCCTCGACGTTGATGTCGACGCGGTGGCGGTAGTCGTTGAACGGCGTCATGGCGTTGGCCAGGTCCCACACCTCCCGGTCCTCGGTGTGGAAGATGTGCGAGCCGTGAGGCTCGTAGAGCACGCCGCCCATGTGCTCGGAGCGGATCAGCCCGCCGGGCACGTCGCCGCGCTCGAGCAGCACCGAACCGACGCCCTGATGAGCCAGGCGGTAGGCGAGCGTGCAGCCTGTCAGTCCGGCGCCGACGATGAGCACGGTGGGCATGGCGGGCGATGCTAGCGGAGCCTTCCGAGGGGTGGCTATAGCATCGGGTGCTCATGTCCGCTGCCGCCGAACTCACCGTCTGCGCCGTCGTCATCACCCACGACCGCCGGCCGCTGCTGCGCGAGTGCCTGCAGGCGATCCAGGCCCAAACCCGCCGGGCGGACGCGCTGCTCGTCGTCGACAACGCGAGCAGCGACGGGTCGGCCGACCTCGTACGCGAGGAGTTCCCGCAGGCCGAGCTCATGGCTCTCGAGCGCAACGAGGGCAGCGCCGGCGGATTTCACGAGGGCCTGAAGTGGGGGCTCGAGCGGGGCTACGACTGGGTGTGGGTGATGGATGGCGACTGCATACCGACGTCCACGGCGCTCGAGCGACTGCTCGATGCCCTCGGCCGGCTCGACGGCCTCCCCGCGCCCGTGATGCTTGCGAGCAAGGTCCTGTGGACCGACGGCACGACCGTGAACGGAATGCACCCGCAGAACATCCCGGCCTTCAAGATCGAGGGCGGGATCGACCTGTTCACCGCCGGGTTGGAGCGAGGACTGCCGCCGCTGCGCGTCGCCACGTTCGCCTCCGTTCTGTTCAAGCGCGAGGCGATCGCCAAGCACGGCCTGCCGCTCAAGCATTACTTCATGTGGAGCGACGACACGGAGTACACCGCGCGCATCCTGCGCGACGACCACGGCTACTTCGTCCCCTCTAGTGTCGCGTGCCACAAGTCGCCGACGCCGCACGCGCCGTGGGACTGCGGCGACCGCTTCTACTATGCGGTCCGCAACGGCCTGTTCTTCCTGCGTTCGAGCTCCTACCGGCCGAAGGAGCGGGTCAGCCACGGCCTCGTCGTCGCCGAGCAGACGCGCCGTTACCTCCTCAACGAGCGGTTCAGCCCGCGGAGCCTGGGCATCGTCGCGCGCGGGCTGAGGGACGGGCTCCTGAACCGGGGCACCGAACTCTAGCTCAAGCCCAGGACGCCGCCAAAGGTCGCTCGCGCGCCGGCGAGGTCGTAGTCGACCCGCGCTCGCTCCCACGCCCGCTCGGCCAGACGCTCACGCAGGCCGGCGTCCGTGGCCAGGCGCCGGACCGCCGCCGCGAGCTTCGCCGGGTCGGGCTCGTCGACCACCAGGCCGCACTCGTGCTCGCGGAAGTAGGAGCTCACGAAGGAGTCGGCCGGAGCGTGGACGAGGATCGGCCGTCGGGCGGCGAGGAACTCGCCCATCTTCGCGGGCGCGGCGGTCCGGATGAAGTCCGAGTAGGGCCGCTCGAAGGCGAGCGGCAGGAACAGGACGTGGGCCTGGCGCTGGAGGCTGGGCATCGCGGACGACGGCTGTTGGGCGTGCAGGACGATCGGGCCGCCCACCCCCTCCTCGGCGAGCTCTCGCGGCGGAGAGGGCGTGTACACGTGCAGACGAGCGTTCACCCCGGGCAGCGACTCGAGCGCGGCCACCAGGTTGCGCATCGCGTCGTACTGCGCCCAGTACACCGCACCGGTGAAGACCAACCGGACCTCCTCGCCCCCGAACGGCGGCGGATCGGCGTCCTCGCGCTCGTACGGCGTGAGGTCCACCGAGTTGCGGATCACCGTCGCGCGCACGCCGTAGCGGCGTACGAGCTCGGCGCGGAGGTCGTCGTTGGCGACGATCACGCCGGCGGCGCCACGCAGGAGCGCGGGTTCCATGCGCTGGGCGACCGCGCGCATCGACCTGGTGCGGTCGTGCCACTTGGTCAGGTAGTCGTCGAACAGGTATGCGTAGTACGGGACGCGCAGGATGCGGCTGACCGCGTAGCCGATCGGCAGGTCCGGCGCTGTGTCGGTGGAGGCGACGATCGCTTCGCAGCGCTCGCGGCGCGCGGCCGCGGCGGTGCCCGCGACGGCCGCCGCCAGGTTGCCCACTGCTCCGCCCCACGCCAGTGCGGCGTCCTGGGGGCTCGCGACGGGACGGCGCGCGAAGGGCTCGCGGACGTGGTGATAGCGCGCGGGCAGACGGTCCGGCGCGCTCGCGTAGGGCTCGGCGTTGTAGTCGACGCGCGAGACGAGGCAGTACGAGCCGGGATCGAGGGGCTCGAGCAGCCGGCGAATGACCGAGGTCTGGCCCGCCCACTGGGTCGAGGGCGGCAGGTGCTCGGCGACGAACGCGAACTTCATCGTGTCGAACGACGGAAGCCCAGCACGATCCGGGCCACCGTCGAGGTGACGTCCTCCACGAGGTACTCGGCCGGCACCCGCCAGTTCGCTGCGCCGTCGAGCACCATCCGCACGCAGCGGACGATCGTCTCCTCCTCGGCCCCGCTGAGCATGTTGCTTCCCGCCTCGAGCGTCTCCGGACGCTCGGTGACGTCGCGCAGCGTCACGTTGGCCACACGGAAGATGCAGCACTCCTCCTGCACCGTGCCGCTGTCGCTGAGCACGCACAGCGCGGCGCGCTCGAGGGCGACGAAATCGAAGAACCCGAACGGCGCGGCGAAGACGATGCCCTCGTCCCCGGCCTCGAGGTCGTAGCGCTCCATCATCTTGCGCGTGCGCGGGTGCACGCTGCAGATCACCGGCGCGTCGTAGTCGCGGCGCAGCCGGCGCAGCGCGCCGACGAGCGCGCGCAGGCGCTCCTCCACGTCGACGTTCTCCTCGCGGTGCATGGTGACGAGGAAGTAGCGTCCGTGCTCGAGCCCGAGGCGCTCGAGCACGTCGGAGGCCTCGATCTCGGCGCTGTGCGCGCGCAGCACCTCGTGGATGGGGTTCCCGGTCACGAAGATGCGCTCGCCGGCGATGCCCTCGCGCAGGAGGTTGGCCCGGCTGCGCTCGGTGTAGGGCAGAAGCACGTCGCTGGAGTGGTCGATGATGCGCCGGTTGACCTCCTCGGGCACGCGATCGTCGTAGCAGCGGTTGCCGGCCTCCATGTGGAAGACCGGCACGCCGAGACGCTTGGCGACGATCGCCGACAGCGCGCTGTTGGTGTCGCCGAGCAGCAGCAGGCGATCCGGGCGCTCTGCACGCAGGATGCGCTCGCTCGCCGCGATGATGTTCCCGATCTGCTCGCCGAAGCTGGCCGCCTCGACCCCCAGGTGATGGTCCGGCGCCCGCACGCCCAGCTGCTCGAAGAAGACGTCGGAGAGCCCCCGGTCGTAGTTCTGCCCGGTGTGGACGAGGACGTGGTCGCAGAGGCGGTCGAGCTTGTCGACGATGCGACTGAGGCGGATGATCTCGGGACGCGTCCCGAGGACCGTCAGCACCTTCACGGGCGGCGGCGCAGCCCGGTCAGACGATCAGCTCGCCTGCACGCTCGTCGTCGATGAGCAGCCGGTTGCCTCGCAGCAGCTCGCCCAGCTCGGAGCGATCCATCACGTCGTGGCTGGAGCTGTACTCGCGCTCGAGGCGCTCGTCTGGCACACCCGCCTGCAGCTCGGGGAGCATCGGGGCGATCACGTAGTAGTCGCCGCGCGCGAGCGTGCGGTGGCCCTCCTCCTCGGTCACGAGGATCTCGTGCAGCTTCTCCCCCGGACGGATGCCGGTCACGATCGTCTCGATCGCGCGGTCGCCGATCAGGACGGCGGCGAGATCGTCGACGCGAGCCGACGGCACGCGCGGGATGTACGTCTCCCCCGGCTGGCCCTCCGCGACGGCGGCGAGGATGGTGTCGACGGCGTCCTCGAGGCTGAGCAGGAAGCGCGTCATCTCGGGCGAGGTGATGGTCACCGGCCCGCCATGGCGGATCTGGGCGTGGAACAGCGGGATGACCGAACCGCGCGAGGCGAGCACGTTGCCGTAGCGGGCGCATACGAACCGCGTGTCCGGGCAGTCGAGGTTCGCCCGCACGAAGATGCGCTCCTGGATCGCCTTGGTCATGCCCATGACGTTGACCGGCTTGGCCGCCTTGTCGGTCGAGATGCCGACGACGGTCTCGACCGGTAGGCGGTTGTCGCGGATGACGCGCACGATGTTCTCGGCCCCCGAGACGTTGGTCTGCACCGCCTCGTACGGGAAGTACTCGCAGGTCGGGACCTGCTTGAGCGCCGCGGCGTTGAACACCACGTCGGCGTCGCGCAGCACGGCGCTCAGGCCGGCGGGGTCACGCACGTCGCCGATGTGGAAGCGCAGCAGCTCCTCGAAGCTGTTGAAGATCACCTCGTCGGTCGCGGTCGACCGGTGCTGGTAGGACAGGCGCATCGCGTGCTGCTTGCCCTCGTCGCGCGAGAAGACGGTGATGCGCTCGGGCCGGCCCACCGCACCGGACAGCAGGCGCCGCACGAGCACCGTCCCGAGCGAGCCCGTGCCGCCGGTGACGACGATCCGCTTACCCGTGAACACCGGTCGCCCTGCGCAGCTCGTCGTAGGGAGTGGAGTCCGTGGCCATCCGTTTCAGCATAGTCGGCCAGCCCGGCGCGACCAGGCCGGTCGCCGAGCGAAACCGGCTGCCGTCGAGGCTGCGGTCGATCACCGGCTCGTCGACGGGCTCGAGGCGGACGTCGAGGCCGTAGGCGTCTGCCACGAGGGAGAGCAGGTCGAACTTGTTGATGGGGTCGGCTGCCACGTGCCACAGGCCGCTCAGATCGGGGTGATCGGCGATGACGTGCGCGATGATCGCGGACAGCTCGAGGGTGGTCAGGCCGCTGAAGAGGGCGCGGGTGAAGCCGCGCGCCGTGCCTCCGTGCTGACCGAGGAACCACTCGACGAGGCCGTACGCTCCGCTGAGTTCGCGCCCGATGATCGACGTGCGCAGGGTCAGCGCGTGCGGGTCGTCGACCTCCCCGAGCAGCTTCGAGCGGCCGTAGAGGTCGACGGGGTCGGGGGGGTCGTCCTCGCTGTAACCGCCGGCGGCGCCGCTGAACACGCAGTCGGTGCTCACGTGGATCAGCCGGGCCCCGGTCGCCTCGCAGAGGGCGGCGAGGCGGTGCGGGAAGTGGGCGTTGATCGCGATGCTGGGCAGCGGGTCCTTCGCGGCCGACGCCTGCTTGACGATCCCCACGCAGTTGACGACCACCGACGGCCTGGCTGCTCCGACCGCGCGGACGACGCTGTCGTAGTCCTCGGCCGCCACGCCCCCCAGCACGCGCCCCGGCTCGAACAGAGCGCCGACGACGGCCGGCGCCAGGGGGCGGCGAAGAGTGGCGTAGGTCTCGAAGCGGTCGTGGAGGACCTGGCAGGCCTTGTGGCCGAGCATGCCCGAGCCGCCCAGGACGAGGACCTTCATCGGCGGCGCTCAGTGGTGGTGATCGGCTCGTCGGTGTACATGCGTGACATCATGCCTGACCGCTGGGTCCTAAAGGGTCCCTGGACCGCGCACACCGCCGTGATCGACACCTGCCCGATCTGCGGCAACCGCCGCGACAACCGCGAGCACCGCACGGTCGAGATGATGTTCGGCACCCGCGAGCCGTTCAGCTACCTGGAGTGCGGCGCCTGCGGGGCGCTGAGCCTGCGCGACCCGCCCGATGACCTCTCGCCGTACTACCCCTCGGGCTACTATTCCTTCGAGGAGCACCGACCCCCAGCGCGCAGCCTGGGGCGCCTCGTCAGGCGCCTTCGGACCGAGCTGCTGCTACACGGGGGAAGGCCGCTGTTAGAACGGGCGACGCGCCGGCCAGCACCCGCCTTCGTCAACTGGATGGAGGGGTTGAGCGTGTCGACCACGTCGAGGATCGTGGACATCGGTAGCGGGTCGGGGCGGATCCTGCTCGAGCTGGCCGATGAGGGCTTCGTCCACCTGCTCGGCACCGATCCCTACCTGCCGCAGGACCGTCGCTACGGCCCGGTCACGGTGCTGCGGCTCGAATTCAGCGCGCTGCGCGGGCGCTTCGACCTGGTCATGCTGCACCACAGCTTCGAGCACATGGCCGCGCCCGGAGTCGTGCTGGGGAGTCTGGGGAAGCTGCTGGCACCGCGGGGGGCGATCCTCATCCGCGTCCCCGTGGCCGACAGCTTCGCCTGGGGCGAGTACGGCACCGACTGGGTCGGTCTCGACCCGCCCCGACACCTGCATGTCCACACCAAGCGCTCGATCGCCCTGCTGGCCGATCGGGCCGGCCTGGTCGTCCGGCGCGTCTTCCACGACTCGTGGCCCCTGCAGTTCTGGGGCAGCGAGCTGTACCGGCGCGGCATCCCCCTGCGACCGGCCTGCGAGCGTCCCGAGCTGGTGTTCGCCCGGGAAGAACTCGACGCCTGGGAGGAGCGCTCGCGGGAGCTCAACGCCCGCGGCGAGGGCGACGACGCCGGATTCCTCCTGCAGCGACGACAATGACGGCTAGGGCCTGACCCGCATCCAGAAGCTCGAAGGCTCGAGGTGCGGATACTTTCGCTTCATCGCGTCGTAGCCGGCCGACAGCGCCCGGACGCGCTGCGGGTGGCTGAGCAGCATGTGGCGAGCGGGCCAGAGCACCTCGAAGCGGCTGTTGAAGGCCAGGAACGCCTGGAGCAGGTACTGCTCGTTGAAGAAGTAGCGGTAGCACTCGACGTAGCGACGGGGATACTCCAGCGGGAGGTTGATGTCGTGGACGTGCACCACGACTCCCGGCTGCAGGCGCGGGAGGATCTCGCAGTACTCGAACTGTACGTCGCCTCCGGAGCGCAGGGCGTGCGTGGAGTCGATGAACAGGATGTCGCCCGCCTCGAGCGACGTGAACAGATCAAGGTCGAGATCCTGCACCTTGCGTTCTACCAGGCGGGAGAGGCCGTCGACCGGCTGCTTGAGGAAGGACAGCGGGTACGGATCGACCGCCAGCAGCTCGGTTGGGCGGCCGTCCTCGCGCTCGCCGGCGCGCACTGCTTCGGCGGCGAAGAGGGTCGACCAGCCGGCGCCGACCTCGACGATGCGGCGCGGGCGCAGGTGGCGGATGAGGGCGTAGTAGACCTCCGCGTCGACCGCCATGAAGCTGCTGTTGACCAGGAAGACGTTCGACGCCGGATCCTTCTGGTGCACCGGCACCGCCTCGCCGAACTCGCGCGCGTAGCGTGGCAGGACGTCGTCGAGCAGGGCGAGGGCAGCGCGTTCGTTCAGGTCGACGCCCACCAGGTCCGACCGCCGGCGCCAGAAGGCCTCGTCGAGATCCTCCTCGTCGGGGATGGGGAGGAAGAAGCTCCTCTCGAGCAGGTTGAAGCCGTGCCGCGAGAAGACGCGGTGCGGGACGTCGAACCCGATGGCCTCGTCGGGGGAGTACCGGGCCAGCGATCGCGCGGTTACCTCGGACAGGCCGCGGACTAGCGCCCGGGCCACGGGAAGCGCGACACGGCGCCTGACGGAGGAAGGCATCCTACCCCGCAAGCTAGCGCGTGCCAGCCGCACGTTCTTCGAATCGGAATGACGACGGAGATCAACGGGCGTCGATCCACTCGTAGGCGGCGACCACCTCGGCCTGGATCAGCCGGTACTCCAGTCGCTGCGCCGTAACCGCGGCGTTCGCCGCCGCCGCGTCGTCGACGAGGCGGTCGTCGGTCACCGCGCGACGCAGCGCGGCAGCGGTGTCCTCGGGGTCGTCGGGATGGACCAGCGCACCCGTCTCGCCGTCGCAGATCCACTCGTCGATGCAGCTCGTGGCGGACTGGATCGGAAACGAACCCATCGACATCGCCTCGAGCCCGGAGGTGCTGATGGCGTCGCCGATGCTCAAGCCGATCGACACGCGGGCACGGCCGTGCAGCCGCAGGATGTCCTCGTGCGAGCCGTGGGGGATGATCTCGATCGGGATGCCGGTGGCGTCGGCGACCAGTTCCGCGGCGAGCGCGACCTCAGGGCTCGCGAGGTAGACGCCCACCCGGTAGCCCTTCAGGTACGGGGCGCACAGCTCGATCGCCCGCAGGCCGACCTTGCCCCTCCCGGCCCAGCCCGAGTAGCCCTTGAGCAGGACGAGCCGCCGGCTCGAGGTCGGCTCTGGGCGGCGCAGGCGCTGGATCTGGTCGAGCCGGAGGCCGCCTGAGTTCGGAACGAGCGGCAGCGTCGTGCCGGTGAAGCCGAACGCCCGCCCGAGCTCGACGTCGCGCCGGCACTCGCACCCGTAGTAGTCGCAGGCGGCGAGCACCGCCCGAATCCTCTCGCGGTGCGCGGCGAGCCGGCCGTAGACGTAGATGTCGCTGCCCCAGTTCGTCACCGCCCAGGGCGGGAAGCGACCGCCGAGGTGCTCCTTCGCGGCGAGCGTCAGATACCCGGCCTTCTGCATCTCGAGTGAGTGCACCAGGTCGGGCCGCAGATGCCTGACGAGGGCGGCGAGGGCGCGGGGGAGCAGGGGCTGGGCCTGGTGGCCGATGATCGACGAGCCCGCTCGCAGCGGCCACAGTCCCCTCCAGCGGACGCTGCGATGTGCGGTCGCCGGCCGCCGCGCGGACACGCCGTAGGCGGTGACGTCGCGCAGATCCTCGTGCAGAGGCTCGAGCATCGACGGGAAGAGGTGGATGTCCCATCCCCTGCCTGCGAGCTGGTTGATCCAGCGCGCGGTGTGCACGCTCTGCGGCATGGCCACGAAGAGGATCCGCACGACTTCGAGCGGTCAGCGCCCGGACAGCGATCGCGGTCGAGGTGTGCCCCGGCGCCCGAGCGCCCGACCGGCGAGAGACCGCACCCTGCGGTCGAGCCTCGCCGTCCTCGCGAGGACGGCGATGCCCTGGCGGCCCCGCGTGAGAAGCGAGACCCCCTCACGAACGGCGGCATGGTACCTGCCGCGACGCAGCAGCTCGTCGAACAGCGCGGCGTAGTGCACCGCGAGGGCCGCGCGGAACTGCCGCATCCGGGCGCGGTCGCCTTCGTAGCGCGGCAGCGTCTTGAACAGCACGTAGATGATCGTCTTGCGCAGCTTCGCCATGTCTGCGGAGACGTTGGCATCGTGTACGAAGTACTCGACGAGCGGCTCGAGAACAAAGCCGAACCGGGCGTCGGGCGCGCAGCGCAGCCACATGTCGTAGTCGTCCGCGGAGCTGGCCGCGACGTCGAGGAGTCCGTGCCGCTCGAAGAGCGCGCGGCGGAGCATCACCGAGGAGGCGCAGAGGGGATTCGCCTCGAGCAGGAACTCGAGCACGTCGACGTCGCTGTCGCCGAGCCGCTCGAGGCGCGCCCGCACGTGTTCCGGGAAGCACTCGCTGTAGAGGATTCGCTCGCCGCCGCGCACTATCGTCGCGTCCGTCGCGACCAGGTCCGAGCCGGCGGCCCGCGCCAGCCCCAGCTGGCTCTCGAGCTTTGTGGGCAGCCAGCGGTCGTCGTGGTCGAGGAACGCGATCCACGTCCCCCGCGCCGCCTGGATCGCGGTGTTGCGCGCGCCCGCGATGCCCTGGTTGGGCTGCCGGATGTAGCTGAAGCGCGGAGCGGCGAGGAACGGCGCGATCGCCTCATGTGTCGCGTCGGTCGACCCGTCGTCGACCAGCACGCACTCCCAGTCCCCGTGAGTCTGGGCCATGAGGCTCTCGAGCGTCGCGGCGATGTGCCGCGCGGAGTTGTACAGCGGGGTGATCACCGAGACGGTGGGCGCGTGGCCGCTCTCGCTCATTGCCCGCCGCGCGTCCGGAGCCAGGGCGGCCGGTGCGCCCACGGCCTCCAGGTTGCGAGGTCGCGTTGCAGCTCCCACGGCGTCTCGGCGCCGACGGACGCCAGGTGGTCCCGGAGTGGCTGCATCTCCGCCTCCCAGTCGTACGAGCGTCCGGCCGGGTGGCAGTGCAGGACGCGGACGGCGTCGGCGACGCCAAGACGGCATCCCTCGTGGCGCAGCTGCGCCCACTGCACCATGTCGAGCGTGAAGCCGAGCCCGATCCCCGACGGGAACGGGAGGATCCGCGACCGCCACTCGGGACCGACGACGAAGACGGGGCCGATCTCCACGTACGTCGTCAGCCGCGCGACGGACAACAGGCGCCGGCGCGTGATCGGGTGGTTCCAGTGACTACCGATCGCATGCGCCGGTTGGGTGAGGCCGAGCGAGGCATCCTGCGCGAGGCCGACCAGACGCCGCAGGTCGCCGCGCATGAACAGGACGTCGTCGTCGGCGACGACGACGTGGTGGTCGTCGGGGACGGGTTCGCTCTCGAGCATCTGGTTGAGCAGGTCGAACTTGCCCCCCTGGCCCACTCCGAGCGTACAGCGCTCGAGCTCCGGGTGGGGTCGGTCCAGGGCCCACAGACGCAGCTGCCGCGGCTCGAGCGGCTGCTTGCCGAGGAACGCACCCAGGATCGGCGCGTTCTCGTAGCGGTAGATCGAGAGCACGGTCGCGGGAAAGCCCGGCCCCGGGTTCCGGGGACGAGCGCCGGTGGCACGGGTCTTCCTCGCGATCACCGACGCCCGGTAGCGCGACAGCAGCACCGGCATCGAGGCGTTGAGGCCCCTGCGGGCGGCATGACGGACGTGCTCGATCACGAGCTAGAGGAACCGGGCCAGGCCGTCAGTGGCGACGCCCGGCGGACTGAGTGCGCGCAGGACGCGTTCAGCCACGGCGCGCCAGGTGAACAGGGCGGAGCGCTCCGCGGCCACGGCACCGAGCCGACGTGCGACGTCGGGCTCGGAGAGCTGGACGAGCGCCGCGAAGAGCGCCTCGTCGTCGCCCGGATAGACCGCGCGACCTCCCTCGCCGATGACGAACGACGCTCCCCCGACGCTTGTGCCGATGCTGGGAATGCCCGCCGCGGCCGCCTCGGCGTGGACGATGCCGAAGGGCTCGTAGTGCGACGGCAGCACGAAGCACGTCGCCGTCCCGAACAGCCCTTCGTACGTAGCCCGTTCCGACGGGCGATCGAGCGGGCCGTGGCCGGTGACGCCGTCGACATCGATGGGGGGATGCCTGCTGACGACGTCGAGCCGGACCGCCGGATTGCTGCGACGCAGGCGCGCGAACCCGCGGAGCACCCCTTCGCCGTTCTTGCGCTCCCAGTCGAGGCCGACGAAGAGGAAGCGCGGCTCGCGCCAGTCGCGGGAGTCCCGACCGAGCTCGTGGTTGCGCCCCATGCCGACCACGTGCACCTTGCCGGGAGCGACGCCGTAGTCCGAGACCACCGACCGCGCCGCCCAGGGGCTCGCCACGCAGCACGCGCGAGCCCGGTGGAAGAGTCCGCTCTGGCGTCGCCGCCGCCGGTCCAGGGAATCCGGCGACAGCGCCGCCCAGCCCGCATATGGGTGCTGCGTGACCTGCGCGATGGTCATGTCCTCGAAAGTGACGAACGGCGGCGCGCTCGGCGGAGGGGAGACGTTGCTGCCGATCTGGACGAGCCCGTCGGGGCGTGGGAGGCGTCGCAGCCGGCGCGCGAGCACCCGGGTACGGACAGCCGCCATCTCCGGGCTGATGTCGGCGACCAGGCGGCTGAACGCGACCGTCGTCCCGAGATCGGCCTGCCGCGTCCGGCGCAGCCGCAGGAGCGCGAGCACGTCGCGCGTCAGGGGGTAGACCACGCGCGGCGGCTGCACGCTGATGTGCTCGACGGTCGCTCCCACCGCCCCGAGGGCGGCGGACAGGCTCGCGGGCACCCCCGACCAGGCCCGCGGGTCACGGGGGTCGGTCTCGAAGACGACGCCGATCCCCGCGGTCGCATCTGCCTGAGGCGCCCCGGGGCCGGGTGCGCTCATGCCTCCTGCTGGCACCAGGTCGACCCGGTGAGCGTGGGACCGTAGTGCGGGTAGTGCGACTCGCCGGTGCCGAAGTTATTCTGCCACACGACCTCGAATGCCGCGACGTCGTCGAGCTGGTCGATCTCGCCGTCGTAGTGATCGTGCAGCAGCACGCTGAGCAGGTAGCGGCCGGTACCCAGGCGCAACGCCGGGATCCGGACGCGCACGCGCCGGCGGCCATCGATCTCGCCCAGCTCCTCGCGCTGGAAGAAGTTGGCCACGCTGGTGATCCGCCGACCCATGCTGTCAGAGATCCCGAGCACCATCCTCGGCGCGCGCAGCGGCTTGGTGGGATCGACGAGCACGTCGACGACCATCGCGTCCTGCGGGCCGAACCGCGCGGTCGTGGCGCCGTCGTCGTCGCGCAGCGTCAGGTGGCGGATCACCGGGGCCAACCGGGGCGGCCGGGCCGGATGGCCGCTCAGGTCGAACTCGCCGTCGGCCGACGTCACGGCATCGCTGAGGTAGGTCGCGACGACGTCCTCCGTCGGCCCGAAGGCCTCGACGGTCCCCGCGCTGACGAGCAGCGACCGCCGGCACAGCTGCTGGACGGCGGCCATGTTGTGGCTGACGAACAGCACGGTCCTGCCGCTCTTTGTGACCTCCTGCATCTTTCCCAGGCACTTGCGCTGGAAGGCGACGTCACCGACGGCGAGCACCTCGTCGACGAGCAGGATCTCGGGCTCGAGGTGGGCCGCGACGGCGAAGGCCAAGCGGACGTACATGCCGCTCGAGTAGCGCTTGACCGGCGTGTCGAGGAACCGATCGACCTCGGCGAAGGCGACGATCTCGTCGAACTTGCGCTTGATCTCAGCCTTGCGCATCCCGAGGATCGCGCCGTTGAGGAAGACGTTCTCGCGCCCGGTCAGCTCCGGGCTGAAGCCGGTGCCCACCTCGAGCAGGCTGCCGACGCGCCCTTGGATCTCGACCCGGCCGGTGGTGGGGTGGGTGATGCGCGAGACCACCTTGAGCAGCGTCGACTTCCCTGCCCCGTTGCGCCCGATGACGGCGAGGACCTCGCCGTGGGGCAGCTCGAACGAGACGTCGCGCAGCGCCCAGAACTGGCGGGACTCCGGCGAACCGGTGGTGCGGCGCAGCGGCGCCCGGACGGCCCGGGCGAGGGTGTCGCGCAGGGTGCCGTAGCTCTCACGCTCACCCAGCTCGTAGCGCTTGCCCAGGCCCTCGGCCCTGATCGCGACAGCCGCCATACGTCAGACCACGTCGGCGAACGTGCGCTCCGTCCGCCGGAAGTAGACGAGGCCGGTCGCGAACAGCATGACGGCCACGACGGCCGAAACCGCGGTCAGCAGGGGAAGGTCCACCCCGAACAGCGCCCAGCGGAAGCCCTCGACCGCACCCGCCATGGGGTTCAGCCCCATGAAGATGCGCCATGGCTCGGGGATCAGCGTCGTCGCGTAGACGAGCGGCGTCGCGAAGAACAGGAACTGCGTCAGGAACGGGATCGCGGCCTGCACGTCGCGGTAGCGGACGTTGAGAGCCGACAGCCAGAAGCCCGCGCCGAGGGCGGCGGCGAGCGTCAGCGTCACGAACAGCGGCATGGTCACCACCGCGATGGGAGGGACGACCCCGTAGGCGACCGCGAGGACGGCGAGGAGGACCAGCGCGATGGCGAAGTCCACCAGGCTCGCGAACACGGCGGCCATAGGCAGCAGCAGTCGCGGAAAGTAGATCTTCGTGACGAGTTGCTCGTTGGAGACGAGGCTGTTGCCGGCCTCCATCAGAGAAGCGGCGAAGAGCTGCCAGAGGACGAGCCCTGCCAGGAAGAAGACCGGGTAGGGCACCCCCCCGGACGGCGCGTCGAGGAGGACCCCGAAGATGAGGGTGAACAGCGTTGCGGTGAGGACGGGCTGCAGCACGACCCAGGCGACGCCGATCGCCGCCTGCTTGTAGCGGATCTTGAGGTTGCGCCAGACGAGGAAGTACAGGAGCTCGCGGTAGCTCCAGAGCTCACCGAGGCCGAGAGAGACACGCCGCGAGGCTTCGATGACCAGCGGGGCGGCCTCCCCGTACGCGACGGCGCTCTCCTGCGGAGCCGCGACGGGCGGCGGGGCGACGGAACTCACACCCACGCTTCCCCGGGAGGCGAGGCGCGGCAGCTTGACGCGGTGCTGACACAGGGCACGGTGAGCAGAGCGTAGCCCGACCTTCCGGCGCTCATAGTTCCCCCTCACCCCTGCCCGCGGGACGCACGATCTCCACCCAGTCGAGTTGCCGGTCGCACAGCTCGCGGTGGTCGACCGGCTCGAGGGTGCGCACGACCCGCCGCTCGTTGGCGGGCGGGCTGAAGACGAGCGGGCCGATCTGGCGGAACCCCGAGCGGGAGCCGTCGCCCGGGGCCAGCGTGCCGCCGGCCATCGAGATGCGCACGTCGTGGGAGCCGGGCTCGAGCGCCACCTCGCCGACCGGGAGGTAGGCGCCGGGGTTGTTGAGGTGGTCGGCCACGCCGCCGACCTCCCGACCGTCGACCGTTACGACGACCTCTCGGGAGACGGAGGCCTCGATCCACACGCGGAAGCGCTGCGGGCGGTCGATCTCGATGGTCGCGCGGGCCTCGCCGCCGCCGGCGAGGCTCACGGCGCCCGGGAAGTCGGGGTAGGGCGCCCAGTCGGTGCTGCGCTCGACCCGCGCGGGGAGGAGGACGGGGCCCAGCGAGCGCTCGACGTAGGCCAGTCGTGCGTCGCGGGCCTCGGCCCGCTCGGCCAGCCGGGTGATCGTGCCGCACGCCGGCTGGGCGGCGGGCTCCAGCACGGTCGGTCCCAGGGGGATGTGATCGATGACCTCGACGTCGTCCACGTTCTCCCACACGCTGTAGTGGTCACCTTCCCACGCCGGGCGCCACCCGCTCGGCGGCCGGCTGGCCATCGGACTGCGCCGGGTCACGAGGTACGTCGCGGAGGCGAGGTAGTCCTCCTCGAAGTCATCGAGGTCGAACGGCGCCTTGATGGATGGCCGGCGGTCGGGGTCGCCGAAGGCGTTGGGCGAGGCGAAGGGCTCGCCGCGCACTTCGTGGGGCCATTCCGGCTGCGCGCGCAGCTCGGTGTCGCGCAGGAAGTACTTCGCGAACTCGTCGTACTCGTTGAAGATCACGGGCCCGCGGCCGGCCAGGCGGTCGTTGATCTCCAGCAGCTCCGCATAGCGGTCGTGGGGCGCGAGGGAGACTTCGTGGTAGGCCAGCGCGTTGGAGGCCAGGACGCCCGTGGCGAGCACGCCGAGGACTCCGCGCCCGACCCAGCGCAGGCGCCCAGAGCTCAGAGCGAGGCCGCCGAGGAGCGCGAGCAGCGCCACCGCGGGCGAGGCGATCATGAGCACCTTGGCGTCGGCGTAGGGGGTGCCCCGCGTCACGAGGTAGAGGCTCACGGGACCGACGACGCCCGCCAGCAGCAGCGGACCCCAGGCACGGCGGCGCAGCGTCCACAGCGCGCCGACCGCCACGGCGGCCGCCACCGCCACGGAGAGAACGCGCTGGAGATCGACCCACTCGGAGGCCAGCCGGTAGTCGCCGCTGAGCCACACCCCGAGCGTCTGGCTCAGCGGCAGGGGCCTCGCCAGGTTGCCGATCGAGTCGCCGGGCGCCGCCCCGCTCTGGGTGCTCGCGTCGAGGACCGTGCTCTGCACGTTGATCGCCGACGCGAGCGTCGCGAGCACCGGCAGGGCGAGCAGGAGCGCCAGCCCGAGCGCCGCCGCCAGCCAGCCGAGCTCTCCCCACCGGCGCGCGCGCATGCCGCGCCAGGCCCACAGCCCGGCGGCCACCAGCGCGAGCGGGGCCAGATAGGCGAGGGCCGCAGGCCCCAGCGCCGCGAGCATCGCCCCCCCGGGCACCGCCAGGACCAGCCCGGCGCGCGCGCTGCGCCACTCGGTCAGCGCCCGGGCGGCCACCGCCGCGGCGGTCATCAGCATCGCCATGGCGGCGATCTCCTTGATTGAGCCCTGCATCGCGTAGCCCATGACCAGCGCGGGCTGGGCGGCCAGGAAGGCGACCAGGGCGGTAGCCCGCGGACCGCGCAGCCACGGCGCGGCCAGCGCAGCCAGCGCGAGCGCCGCCACCACCGCCAGGACGGCCAGCAACGGCTGATACAGCCACGCCGCCGACACGATGCCCAGGGGCGCGGTGACGCCCAGCGCGGCCTGCGCCCCCACTGGGTAGGCGCTCTCGACGTAGCCCTCGCTCGAGATGCGCGCGGCGCTCTGGGGCAGTGCCTCCCAGTCCCCGCCGTGCTGCGCGTACAGCCACGAGAGGGTGAGCTGGTGGGAGGTGTCGGGCAGCGACAGGTAGCCCGTGAAGGTCGGGGCGCCCGAGAGCACCAGGGGCGCCGCGAACACGGCGAAGACGCCGACCGCGGCCAGCGCGAGCCAGCGGTCGGGCGCCATGGCGCGCAGGCGGGCGCGGCCCACCACCAGCCCGGCGAGGCCCAGGACGAGGATCGCGGGCAGCGCGAGGGCGGCCGTCGGCCCCGTGGCGGTCAGCAGCCGGGCCAGCGCGATGAGGGCCGCGATGCCCACGGGCAGCAGCAGCGCGCCGGGAAGCCTCCAGCCGCCCAGGCGCTCGACGGCCAGGCCCAGGCCCAGGCCGAGCACGCCCAGGACGGCAGGGAACAGCGCCCACGCGGCGAGCAGCTCCAGCACGGACCACTAGGAGGGCCGGCGGCGCAGCCCGAGGATGGAGAGCAGGAAGCTCGAGAAGAAGATCTGGATGCCGACGATGAGCAGCGTCGCGGCCATGATCGCGAGGCGCTCCTCCGAGAGCGCCCCGAAGCCGCGGTCGATCCACACGGCCACGATGACAGCAGCCATGGCCAACCCGACGGCGATGACCGCTCCGCCCAGCAGGAGCCCGTGCTCCAGGCGGAGGCGCGCGCGCATGCGGTCGAACCACGCGTCCTTCTCGCCCATGAAGTACGTCCCGTAGGCGTGGGCGCACAGCCCGAGGGCGAGCACCTGCGTGCCGACGATCATGAACAGCGCCCCGCCCACCATCGAGTGCAGCTGCCACTCGCGGCCGAAGACGGGGATCTGGGCCAGCGAGACGACGGCGACCAGGGCGCCGAGCGCCGCCAGGGCCAGGCCCGGGATCACGAACAGGTGCGTGGGCGAGTGCACCAGCAGGAAGCGCAGGTGGCGCCAGCCGTCGCGGAAGCTCGACAACTTGGACTGCCCGCCGCGGGGGTGATACTCGATCGGGAACTCGCGGATGTCGAGCTGCTCCTTGGAGGCGCGGATGACCATCTCCGAGGCGAACTCCATGCCCGTCGTTCGCAGATCCAGCCGGGGCAGCACCTCGCGACGAAGGGCGCGCATGCCGCAGTGCGCGTCGCGCACGCCGGTGCGGAAGAAGAGGTTGAGGGTGCCGCTGAGCACCGGGTTGCCGACGTAGCGGTGCAGCCACGACATGGCGCCGGGCTGGATGTTGTCCATGCGGTCGCCCATGACGAGGTCGGCGCCGTCGCGCAGCGATTGCACGAAGGCGGGGATGCGCTCGAAGGGATAGGTCAGGTCGGCGTCGAGCATCACCACGTACTCGCCGCGCGCGTGCTCGAAGCCCCCAAGATAGGCGCTCCCGTAGCCACGGCGCGACACATGGACGACGTGCGCGCCGGCGCCGGCGGCCAGCTCGGCGCTGCCGTCCCGGGAGCCGTTGTCGGCCACGACCACCTCGCCGCGGATGTCCGCCTGGTCCAGCGCCGCGCGCGAACGGCGGACGCACTCCTCGATGCTGTCGGCCTCGTCGAGGCAGGGAATGACCACCGAGACCTCGGGACGCTCGACGGCGACGTCGGGCTGGTCGAGCGCGGGGATGCTCTTGACGGTCTTGACGGTCTTGACGATCTTGACGGAGCTCATCTACAGCGGAATCGGCCGCGGCCTGCGGTCCCTATAACGGACAGACGCGGCGGCAACGGGGGAGTTGCGCCCGCCGCGGCGAGGGTAGCGAGGTCACCAGAGCGTTCCGCCGGGATCGTAGGCGCGCAGAGCGGCATCCTTGGTGACCAGCGTCGCGTCGTGGGCGAGCGCGGTCGCGTAGATGATGCGGTCGGCAGGGTCGCCGCCCAGCTCGTCCCGGGGGAAGAGCGCGGCGGCGGCGGCGATCTCGGCGTGGACGGGCAGGCCGGTGGTGTGCTCCCGGGCGACGGCGGCGCGGATCCATTCCAGCGGCGGCACGGCGAGCCGAATGCGGCCACGTGTCGCGAGCATCCCGATCTCCCAGCAGCTCATCGCGCTCACACCGATCGCGTCGGCATCCTCGATCGCCGCGGCGGCATCGGCCGAGAGGCGCTCGGGCGCGGCGAGCAGCCACAGCCAGACATGGGTGTCGACTACGATCACTCGTGCTCGGCGTCCCACTGGACGTCCAGTGGCGCGATCAGCTCATCGTCGTCGACCAGGAAGGTCACGCTGCCACGCAGGTCGATCGGCGGCTGCGCGGGGACCACCCTCGCGACCGGCTTGCCGTGCTTGGTGACTACGAGCTCCCGATGCGTACGGGCGACGTCGTCAAGGAGGCCGAGGCACTCGGCCTTGAAGCGGGTGGCGGTGATCGTGCGCTCGATCATGACCTGGTCACCTTACCTGGTCATCATCTCGGCGTCCGACCCGCGAAGTCGGTATGCCCTGGTTATACTCGCGCGGATGAAGACCGCGATCTCCCTTCCCGACACGACGTTCGCACGCGCCGACGAGGCGGCGCGAAAGCTCGGTGTGTCGCGCAGCGAGTTCTTCGCGCGAGCCGCCGAGCGCTGGCTTGCAGAGCTGGAGGACAAGGACCTCACCGAGCAGATCAACCGCAGCCTCGAAGGGATCGACGAGAAGGAGCTCGAAGAGCAGACGGCGTTCGCCCGCGCCGCTGCGTACGACCTCGCGCAGTCCGACGAGTGGCAATGGTGATCGCCCGGGGCGAGCTGTGGTGGAGTGACCTAGGCATTCCCGACGGCTCAGAGCCCGGCTACCGCCGGCCAGTGCTCGTCATCAGCGGCGATCAGTACAACGCCTCAAGGCTTTCGACGGTGATCATCGCCGTGGTCACCGGCGCGACGCGATTGGCGTCTCGACCCGGAAACGTGACGCTCGGGAGCGATCTGAGCGGATTGCCGCGGGAGTCGATCGTCAACGTGACGCAGCTGTACACATTGAACCGCGCGCGCCTCGAGGAGCGGATCGCCGCCCTACCCGACTGGCTGATGCAGCAGGTCGACGACGGCCTGCGGCGCGCGCTGTCGTTGCGCTGAATGCGCGTCTGCGTCGTCTACGACTGCCTGTTCCCCCACACGATCGGCGGTGGGGAGCGGTGGTACCGCTCCCTCTCGGAGCGCCTGGCCGCCGAGGGGCACGAGGTCACCTACCTCACGTTGCGCCAGTGGCCGCGGGGCAGCGCGCCCGATGCGCCGGCGGGGGTGGCGGTCCGTGCGGCGGGGCCGCGCATGGCGCTCTACACCGGCGCACGGCGGCGGATCGGGCCGCCGCTGGTCTTCGGCGCCGGGGTGCTGTGGCACCTGCTGCTCCACGGGCGGCGCTACGACGTCGTGCACACCGCGTCCTTCCCGTACTTCCCGTTGCTGGCGGCGGGCCTGCTGCGCCGTACGCGCGGCTATCGGCTCGTCGTGGACTGGTTCGAGCTGTGGTCGCGGGCGTACTGGACCGCCTATCTCGGGCGTACCGGCGGCCGGGTCGGCTGGGCCGTGCAGCGTCACTGCGTGCGCCTGCGCCAGCAGGCCTTCTGCTTCGCCCGCCTGACCGCGGGCCGGCTGCGCGAGGAGGGCGTCGGCGGGCCGGTGACCGTGCTGGAGGGGATGGTGGCCGGGCTGCCGGTCGCGCAGGCGCCGGCGCGCGCCGAGCCGCTCGTGATGTTCGCCGGGCGTCACATCCCCGAGAAGCGCGTGCCCGCCCTGGTGCCGGCGCTGGCGCGCGCACGTGAGCGCCTGCCGGAGCTGCGTGGCGCCATCCTCGGCGACGGCCCGCAACGCGAGGCGGTGCTGCGTCTGGTGGACGAGTTGGGCCTCGCCGATGTGGTCGACGTCCCCGGGTTCGTGGACGCCCCGCGGCTCCACGACACCCTGCGCCGCGCCCTGTGCCTGGTACTGCCCTCCGAACGGGAGGGCTACGGCATGGTCGTCGTGGAGGCCGCGGCGGCGGGGACGCCCAGCGTGGTCTGCGCGGCGCCCGACAACGCGGCGGTCGAGCTCGTGGAGGAGGGCGTCAACGGCACCGTCGCTCCTGACGCCTCGCCCCAGGCGCTGGCCGCCGCCATCGAGCGCGTGCACGCCGGCGGCGACGGGCTGCGCTCAGCGACGCACGACTGGTACCTGCGCAACGCGTGGCGGCTCTCGCTGGAGGGCTCGCTGGACCGCGTGTCGGCCGCCTACCGCGGGGAGCTCGCGTGACCCCGCGGGTCAGCGTGCTCGTCGGCGCCTACGACAACGCCGGCACGCTGGCGCAGGCCATCGGGTCGATGCTGGCGCAGACCGTCGAGAACCTGGAGCTGCTGGCCATCGACGACGGCTCCACCGACGCCACGCCGAAGGTCATCGCCCACGCCGCGCGGCGCGACGCTCGGGTGCGCGCGCTGCCCATGGGGCGCAACGTGGGCATCGCGCGCAGCCTCAACGCGGGCCTGCGCGCGGCGCGGGCGCCCGTGATCGCGGTGCAGGACGCCGACGACTTCTCGGCGCCCCAGCGCCTGGAGCGCCAGCTCGCGGTGCTCGACGCGCGGCCCGAGGTGGCCGTGGTGGGCACCCGCATGCACGAGGTCGACGAGGCCCGGCGGCCGCTGGCCGCGCGCACCACCTTCGCCGCCGGCGAGGTCAACGCGGTCCTGCCGCGCTTCAACCCGATCCCCAACACCTCGGCGGCCTTCCGCCGTGACCTGGTGCTCGCCCTGGGCGGCTACGACCCGCGCTACCGCTACGCGATGGAGTACGACCTATGGCTGCGCGTCGCCGAGCACCACCGTGTGGTGGCGCTGGACGAGGCGCTGTCCACACGGGTGATGGGCACCGCCAACGTCGCCGCCCGCGCCGAGCGCGCCCAGATCGCCGAGGCGCTGGCCATCCGCGCACGGACGCTGGCGCGGCGGCGCACCCTGCGCGGGGCGAGCGGCCTCGCCGTGCCCGCCCTGGCCTGGCTCACGCCGCTTCCGCTCAAGCGCGCGCGACGCCGGGCGCTGGGGCAGGCGCCATAGCCATCGCCGAGGTCAAACCGCTCACGGTCGCAAGGCGCCGATCGGGACGATCGCGACGCCGTCTTCGCGCAGGTACCCGTAGCCGCCGCCGGTGATGACGCCCAGCGCGGCGGGCCTGCCACACCTCTCGGTGTCCACCTGCCGGACGAAGCGAGCGAGGCTGGCCGCGCCCTCGTCGGCCTGTCCTGCTCCGAGCTTGACCTCGAACGCAGCCCACCTCCCGTCCGCAGCCTGGACGATGGCATCGACCTCGAGGCCGTTGCTGTCGCGGTAGTGCAGCACCTGGGCGTCCGCCGCCTGAGCATAGATCCGCAGATCGCGCACCACCAGCGACTCGAACAGGAGCCCGAACAGCTCGAGATCGCGCAGAAGATGGTCGGGCGTGGCCCGCAGCGCCGCGACCGCGAGGGAGGGGTCGACGAAGTGACGCTTCGCCGTACCTCGCAGCACGTACTTGGAGCGCAGATGAGGCGCCCACGCCGGCTGGTCCTCGACGATCATCAGTCGGTCCAGCACGGTGAGGTAGTCACTGACCGTGTCCCGCTTCAACGGCCCGTTCGCTCCAGCGGTATCACCCGCCAGTGTGGCGATGGCCGCCGGGGTGGCGACGTTGCGCGCGAGGCTTCGCAGTAGCCGCCCCACCCTGTCGGGGTCCCGTCTCGTGCCGTCCACGCGACCGATGTCCGTTCGACGGATCTCCTCCAGGTAGTCGCGGACGGCACGCAGAGCGCCGTCAAGCCGCAGGTCCCGAGAGCCAGGCCAGCCGCCGACCGCCAGCTCGCCCGCGAGCTGGGCGAGACCCAGGCCGGGATCCCCGCTGCGGGGAGCCTCGCCCGCCAGCAGCTCCACGAGCGAGATCTCGCCGGTACTGCCGCCCGACTCGAAGAGGCTCATCGGCCGCATACGAAGCCGGCTGATCCGTCCGGCACCGGTGTGTCGAGTGATGTCGTCGGCGGGGCTCGCCGACCCGGTCAGGATGAACTGGCCAGGTGATGCTCGGTCATCGACCGCCCGGCGAACGTGATTCCAGATCGCAGGCTCGGTCTGCCACTCGTCGATCAGACGAGGTACCGGGCCTTCGAGGATGAGCGATGGCTCGACCGCGATGGCACGCCGGGCCTCGGCGTCGACATCGAGCAGCACCTCGCTCGCCGCTACCTGCCGCGCAGTCGCTGTCTTCCCGCACGCCCTCGGGCCCTCGATGACCACAGCACCCGAGGCACCGAGGCGGGCGAGCAGCTCGTTGTCCACGATTCTCGGTTGATAGCGCTCGAGCATTCAGAGGGCAGATTATCGATAACCTAGCGGGCGCAATATCGTCCTTGCAGAGGGCATGATATTGCCTCTGCAGCGGGCAGAACGGGGCGGCGCGCCGGCGAACCGACGCCGTGAGCGGGTCAAGCGGACTGGTGGGAACGGCTGAGCGCGTCGTGATACGTGGCGCTCACCTCCTCGCGCAGGCGGTCGAGTGTGAAGGTGGTGCGTACGCGCTCGCGGGCGGCGGCGCCCAGGCGAGCCCGCTCGTCGTGGTCGGTGGCCAGGCGCGTGAGCGCCGTCGCCAGCGCCGCACGGTCCCCCACGGGCACGACCACGCCCGCGTCGCCGACCGCCTCGGGGTTGCCGGGGGCGTCGGATACGACCAGGGCCAGGCCGCGGCCCATGGCCTCCAGGACGGCGAAGGACAGGCCCTCACGTGCGGAGGGCATGACGAGCAGGTCGGCCGCGGTCAGGAGGCGGTCGACGTCCCCGCGGAAGCCCAGCGGTCGCACCGCGGGGCCCGCGCGCTCGCGCACCGCGGAGGCCTGGGGGCCGTCGCCGGCCACGAGGAGCACCACCCGCGCTCCGCGGGTGCGGGCGGCCTGTGCGGCGGCCACCGCGTCGAGGGGCGCCTTGCGCTCGTGCAGCTCGCCCAGGAACAGGACGGCGACGTCCCCGTTGGCCAGGCCGAGTGCGCCGCGTGCCGCGCTGCGCTGCGCGGGGTCGGCCGGCGAAGGGAGCGCGATCCCGTTGTGCACCACCACGAGTCGGCGGCGCGCGGGCGCCGGGAGGAGGCCGGCCAGCTCGTCGCGCTCGGCGTGGCTCGTGCAGATCACGCGGTCGGCGGCCTGCGCGGCCGCGCGCAGGCCGAGCACGACGCCCGCGCGCATCGGTCCCCTCACCCTGCGCAGCAGGTGCAGCCCGTGCGTGGTGACCACGGACGGGCGGGCCCGCAGCAGCGCAAGCGCGAGCAGCGCCGCGGTGTCGCCGTGGACGTGCACGAGGTCGGCACGCCGGGCGGCCCGGGCCACGGCCGGCCAGCGCGCCGGGAGGCTGACGACGGCCTGCGCGGGCGTGCGCCCTGTCGACAGCGTGAGGCGCTCGTGGACGAAGGACGAGCAGCCCTCGAGGAGATCGACGTACGTCTGGCCTCCCCCGCCGGCGTGGGGAAGGACGTGCAGCACGGTGGGCACGGGGCGGGCAGGGTAGCCTGCCCGCGCGCATGGTCGCCTGTCCCGTCTGCGCCGCCGCGCCCGACCCGCCCCGGGTCGTCTCGCCGGATCGGTTGCACGGGACGCCCGGCCGCTTCGTGGTCGCGCGCTGCCCGCGCTGTGGCACCGGTATGACGCTGCCGCCCGCCACCTTCCACGACCTCGCGAGCTACTACCCGACGGGCTACGGCGCCTACGAGGCGCGGCCCCACCCCCACGTGCGCGCGATCTCCTCGGTCATCCAGGCCGCGCAGCGGCGGGCCGCCCGCCGCCGCCCGCCGCTGGACGCCATCGCCGCCCTCCCGCCGGGCCGCGGCTTGGACGTAGGGTGCGGGCGCGGCGACGTGGCCGCCGGCCTCGTAGGCGACGGTTGGCGCATGACCGGCGTGGAGCCGTCGGACGTGGCCTGCGTGGTGGCGCGCGAGCGCGGCGTGAACGCGCGCCACGGGGTGCTGGCCACCGTGGCCCTCGACCCGGGCGCCTACGACGCCGCCATCTTCCAGCAGTCCCTCGAGCACACCGACGACCCGGTGGGCGACCTGCGCCGCACCCACGCCGCGCTGCGTCCCGACGCGGTGATCGCCGTGTCGGTCCCCAACGCCGGCGGCTGGCAGGCCCGGCGCTTCGGCGGGCGCTGGTACCACCTCGACCTCCCCCGCCACCGGGTGCACTTCACGGCGTCGTCGCTGGCCCGCGCCCTGGACGAGGCCGGGTTCACCGACGTGCGCACCTCGACCTCCACGAGCGCGGTCGGGCTGTTGGCGAGCATCCAGTACCGCCTCTGGGGCCGCTGCCTGTTCCCGCACGGCCTCGCGCTGCGCGTCGCCGCCGGCCTCTGCGCGCTCGCCCTCCCCCTCGCCCGCCTGGCCGACCGCCTGGGCGGCGGCGGCGACCTGCTGCACGCTACGGCGCGTCGGCCTAGTGGTTCATCCGGTAAGTAGCGTGCCGATTCGTCGTGGCGAGAATCGAGCAGGGCAAGGACGCAGTGAGGGGACAAGGCCGGCGGCCTGGCCCCGAATGAGGACGCCGCCATGCGACGGTTGTCGCCCGGCGAAGCGGTGCGGTACTTGCCGGAGGGACCACTAGCGACCCCTCGCCCAAGCGCGGATCTGGGACGGGAGCCTGACCAGGTCGTGCAGCTCGTCGCGGGTCGGCACGAACACCCGCAGGGATGTGTCCCCGGTGGCCAGCCGGTGGAAGACGACGCTGAGCACGAAGGACAGCGTGAACGACGCGCTCTTGACCAGGGCCGCCCCGGTGGCGCCCAGGGCGGGAACGAGCAGCACGTACCCCATCACCGTCAGCGGGGTCACGATCAGCGCCGCGTAGAGCAGGTACTCCGGCCGTCCACGCCCCACGATGATCGCGCCGAGCACCTGGCTGACGCCGAGGAGGGCCACGCCGGGCAGGAGGATCAGCCCCAGCTCGATGGCCGGGCGAAAGGCCTCCCCGAACACCGGGGTCACGAGCAGGAGGAGCGCAGCCGCGATGCAGGCCCCTCCACCCGCGATCATCGCCACGGCGTGACGCAGGCCCTTGGTCTCCACCATCTCGCGCTCGGCCTGCGCGTCGGCCCGCGCGCTGAGGGTGGCCACCCGGGGGAAGATGACCTCGCTGAGGGCGTGGGGCAGGAGCCAGATGACCCCGGTGACCGCGAGCGCGACGGAGAGCTGGCCCACCGCTGCCGCGCCGACGGCCGCGGAGAGCACGAAGACGTCCAGGCGCAGGTTGAGGAGCTGGAGCACGTTGCCCGCGTAGCCCTTGATGCCGAAGCGCACGGCCCGTGCGAGCTGGCGCGGCTCGCCGTCGCCGCCGGGCCCGCCGTCCTCGGCGCGCTGCGGGAACCCCCGGACGGCCCGAAGCGTGGCCAGCGCCCCCGCCGCATGGGACACGGTGAGGGCGACGAGCGCCCCGGTCAGCCCGAACGCCACCGCGCAGCCCAGCACGAGCACCAGGGCGACGGTCGACTGCACCGCGGGGGGCATCACGAAGCCCTCGTAGCGGTCGGTGGCCAGGGCGAGGTAGGAGCGGTAGAGCCACAGCAGCACGAAGGGCATCGCCGCGACCACGACCGCGACGGAGGCGGTCGACAGCCCCGCGAAGGCCGACGGGACCAGGATCTGCGCGGCGAGCCCGACCAGCGCGGCGGTCGTGCCGGTGACCAGCGCGACGCGCGTCACCGTGGCCAGCGCCGCGCGGGCGGCCCAGCGCCCCGAGGACACGTGGTAGGCCACGCCGTGCTCGACCCCGAGCGTCGCGAACGTGGTGAGCATCACCACCAGGGTGATCGCGATGGCGAAGGCTCCGGCCCCCTCGGGCCCCAGCAGGCGGGCCACGACGACGGTCGTGACCGCGCCGGTGACCGCGACGAGCCCCCGGCTGGTGGCCGACATCGCGGCGCCTGCGGTGACCGGGCGCAGGGGTGGGTCGGCGGCGGGTTCCATCGGGCGGCGTGCTGCCGCGGGCCATTCCAGCAGGTGCCGGCGTCGCGGTGGCTCGCGTACGCTGGCCGCCGCCCATGTCAGTGCCCCTCTTCGACACCAGGACGCCGCTCGCGCCGCTGCGCGCGGAGATCGATGGGGCCATCAAGGCCGCCGTGGACGACGGGCGCTTCATCCTGGGGCCCAACGTCGCGGCCTTCGAGGAGGAGTTCGCGGCGCACTGCGGCGCCGAGCACACGATCGGGGTGGCCAACGGCACCGACGCGCTGACCATCGCCCTGCGGGCCATGGGCGTGGGCCCGGGCGACGACGTGGTCGTGCCCTCGTTCACCTTCTACGCCAGCGCCGAGGCCATCCCGCCGACCGGCGCGCGGCCGGTGTTCTGCGACGTGGATCGCGAGACCTGCTGCGTCACCCCGGACACCGTGCGGGCCGCGCTGACGCCCCGCACGAAGGCCGTCATGGTCGTGCACCTCTTCGGCAACGTGGCCCCGGTGGCCGCGATCGAGGCGCTCGGGGTGCCCGTGCTCGAGGACGCTGCGCAGGCCGCCGGCTCGATGACCGACGCCGGCCGCCCCGGCGCCCTGGGCACCGCGGCCACGTTCAGCTTCTTCCCCTCCAAGAACCTGGGTGCGTTCGGCGACGGGGGCGCCATCACCACGCGCGACGCCGCGGTCGCGGACCGGGCGCGCATGCTGCGATTCCACGGCTCGTGGGACAAGGTCACCTACGAGCACGTGGGCTACAACTCGCGCCTGGACGACCTGCAGGCGGCGATCCTGCGCGTCCAGCTCCCCCACCTCGACGGGTGGGCCGACGGGCGCCGCGCGGCGGGCGAGCACTACCGCGAGGCGGGGCTGGCCGAGCTCGTCGCGCTGCCCCGCGCGGTGGACGGCTGCCGGCCTGCCTGGCACCTCTACGTGGTGCGCAGCGAGCGCGCCGGCGAGCTGGCCGCCGGGCTGGGCGAGCGCGCGATCGGCCACAAGGCCTACTACCGCACGCCGGTCCACCGCCAGCCGGCGATGGCGGAGTACGGCGCGGGTGTCGACCTGCCCGCCACCGACGAGGTGGCCCGCACGCACCTGGCCATCCCGATGAGCCCCGTGCTCGACGCCGGGCAGGTGGGCGAGGTCGTCGGGGCCGTGGGCGAGGCGCTGGGCGGGAGAACGGGAGGGGCCCGCCGCCGAGCAGCCACCTGACGGCCGGCGGCACCCTCTATTAGTAGCTCAGCGACTCGATCGCCGCCACCACCCGCTCGCCCGCCTTCCCGTCGCCGTATAGCTGGGGCCGCTGCACCGGGACATCGCGCGCCGCGGCTGCCAGCGCGCGCTCGACGTCGAGGTCGGCGAGTGCGTTCCAGCCCGTCTGCACCGTCTCCATCCACTCCGTGTTGGCCCGTAAGGTCACGCAGGGCACGCCGGCCAGATAGGCCTCCTTCTGCACCCCGCCGGAGTCGGTCAGCACCACGTCGGCGTGGCACAACAGCGCCGTGAACTCCAGGTAGCCCAGCGGGTGCGTGACGTGGACGCCCTCCGCCGACGCGAGGCGGTCGGCGAGGCCCGCGGCGTCCAGGCGGGCGCGGGTGCGCGGGTGGACCGGGAAGAGGACCGGGCGGTCCAGGCGCTCCAGCAGTTCCACGAGTCGCCCGAGGCGCACGGAGTCGTCGACGTTGCCCGCACGGTGGGCGGTGACCAGGGCGTACTCGCCGGGGCGCAGGCCGTGGGCCTCGATCAGATCGGTGCGCACGCGGGCCCGGGGCTGGACGAGCTGTGCTACGTCGACCATGACGTCGCCCACCACGACGACCTCACCGGCCGCCCCCTCCCGCTCGAGGTTCTGGCTCGCTGCCTGTGTCGGGCACAGCAGCAGCGCGCTGAGGTGGTCGGTCAGCACCCGGTTGAGCTCCTCGGGCATCGAGCGGTCGAAGGAGCGCATCCCCGCCTCGACGTGGGCCACGGGCACGCCGCGCTGCGCTGCGGCCAGCCCCCCGGCCAGGGTGGAGTTCGTGTCGCCGTAGACCAGCACCGCGTCGGGTGCCACGGAGCCCAGCAAGGGCTCCAGCGCCTCGAGCATCCGCGCGGTCTGCGCGGTGTTGCTACCCGTGCCCAGGGCCAGGTGATGGTCGGGCTTGGGCAGGCCGAGCTCGTCGAAGAAAACCTGCGAGAGCTCGCGGTCGTAGTGCTGGCCGGTGTGGACGAGCACCTCCTCGTGGCGCTCGCGCAGCGGGCCCGACACCGCCGCCGCCTTGACGAACTGCGGGCGGTTGCCCACGACGGTCAGCAGGCGCACGGGCGGAGCAGCCGCCTACCGCCGCGAGGCTTCGAGCTCGCGCTGCAGACCCTCCAGCACGCGCACGACGCGCAGGCCGCTGTGGCCGTCCGACAGCGGCGTGGCACCCTCCCTGACGCAGGCGAGGAAGTGCTCGCACTCCAAGCGCAGCGGCTCGGCGTTGGGCAGGCGGGGGCTGTAGATGTCCCCGCTGCGGGTGATGTACTCGCCGTAGGTGTCGGCCTTCTCGTCGAAGCCCTTGTCGTAGACGGTGATCTTCTGCTCGAGGGCCATGTCGTCGAAGGTGGCCATCTTCTTCGTGCCCACCACGGTGAACCGCCGCTCCTTGTGGGGGTCAAGCCAGGAGAGGTGCAGGTGGGCGGCGAGGCCGGAGGGGAAGCGCATGAAGCCGAAGACCACGTCCTCGACGCCGGGGCGCACGTAGCACTCACCGTGGGCCGACAGCTCGGAGGGCTCCTCGCCGGCCAGGTGCAGGACCACCGACACGTCGTGGGCGCCCAGGCTCCACAGGGCGTTCTCGTCGGCCCGAAGCTGGCCGAGGTTCAGCCGGTTGCCGTAGATGTACTGCACGTCACCCAGCTCGCCGGACATGGCCAGCTCCTTGAGCTTGACCACACCCGGGTGGTACTGGAGCAGGTGGCCGACCATGAGCACCTTGCCGGCGCGCTGTGCCGCCTCCACCGCGCGCCGTGCGTCGGCCACCGACTGGGCCAGCGGCTTCTCCACGAAGCAGTGCTTGCCCGCCTCCAGTACCGCCACGGCCAGCGCAGCGTGCGATGGAACCGGGGTGGCCAGCACCACGGCGTCCAGCTCCGGGTCGCCGAGCAGGTCGTCGAGGTCACCGGTGAAGCGTGCCTGGCGGTGCACCGCGGCCAGGCGCTCGCGGACCTCCTGGCGCCCGTCGCAGCACCAGCGCAGCTCCGCCCCCGGGAGGCCGGCGAAGTTGCGCGCGAGGTTGGGGCCCCAGTAGCCCAGGCCGACCACCCCGACCCGCACAGGGGGGCGCCGAGCGCCGGTGTCGTCGGGGGTCATGGGCGCGACCCTAGACAACGACGACCGTGAGCTGTTCTCGGGGCAACCGTCCTGCCCTGGTGTCGTAGGGCAACAGCTATGCAGGATGCTTGCGGCGACGCTCCGGGCGCGATCGCTCGTACGCCTCGATCTGCGCCAGCGTGACGGCGCGCAGGTCATCCCCGGCGGCGTGGGCGGCGTGCCAGGCCACGACGGCGCGCAGGGTCTCGTCGAGGTCCCAGCGCGGCGTCCAGCCCAGTTGCTCGCGTGCCTTGGTGGAGTCCAGGGCGAGCGCGGCCGCCTCCCGGCTGCGAGCCTCGCGCTCGTGGATCACCTCGACATCGCCGGGCCACAGCGCGGCCAGGCGGGCGGCCAGCTCCCCGACCGTCGGCGCGGCCCCGGCCGGAGGGCCGAAGTTCCACCCGCCCTGCGTCTGGGGGTCGGCGACCAGCGCCTGCGCGAGGGTCAGGTAGCCGCTCAGCGGCTCGAGCACGTGCTGCCAGGGGCGCACGGCGTCGGGGTTGCGGATGCGCAGCGGCTCGCCGGCCTGCGCGGCGCGCACCAGGTCGGGCACCAGGCGGTCCTCGCCCCAGTCCCCCCCGCCGATCACGTTGCCGGCACGTGCTGCGCCCACGCGAGGTGCGGCGGGGGCGCCGGGGGCGAAGTAGGAGCGCAGGTAGGCGTCGACCACCAGCTCGGCGCAGCCCTTGGAGCTCGAGTAGGGGTCCGCGCCCCCCTTGGGGTCGTCCTCCACGAAGGGCCGGCCGGTGCCGCGGTTGTCGTAGGCCTTGTCGGAGGTCACCGCGACCACGGCGCGCACGCCGTCGGCGCCGCGCACCGCCTCGAGCACGTTGACCGTGCCCATGACGTTGACCTCGTAGGTCGTGCGCGGATCGTGCAGGGAGCGGCGCACGAAGGGCTGGGCGGCGAGATGGAGGACCACCTCGGGGCGGGCGCCCTCGACCGCGGCGTGCACCGCAGCGAAGGAGCGCACATCGGCGCTGATCTCCTCGAGCCCGTCGGCGACACGCGTCAGCGCGTGCATGGAGGCCGCGGGGGGCGGGCGGGTCGACAAGCCGGTCACCCGTGCGCCGAGGTGCTCGAGCCAGAGACTCAGCCACGCCCCCTTGAACCCGGAGTGCCCGGTGACCAGCACCCGGCGTCCATCCCAGAAGTTGGCGTCGGGCGTCACGTCGGTGCTCCGAGCGAGGCCAGCGTCGTGCGCAGGCCCTCGACCAGGCCGGTGCGCGCCTCCCAGTCCAGCTCGGTGCGGGCGCGCGACGGGTCGACGCAGGAGCGCTCCAGCTCGCCCAGACGGGCCGGCTCGAACCCGGGCGCGAAGAAGCCGGGGTCACCGGCGATCTCGCGCAGTGCCTCCACGAGGTCGAGCACGCTGATCTCCTCGCCGCGGCCGATGTTGAACGGGCCGGTGGCGGCGCTGTCAGCCGCCGCGAGGTTCGCGGCCACGACATCGCCGACGTAGACGTAGTCGCGCGTCTGGCGCCCGTCGCCGAAGACGGTGGGAGACATGCCCTCCTGCAGGCGCCCGCAGAAGATCGCGATCACGCCCGCCTCGCCCAGCGGGTCCTGCCGGGGGCCGAAGACGTTGCCGTAGCGCAGGGAGGCGGTCGAGAGCCCGTGCAGGCGCGTGTAGAGGTCGCAGTAGCCCTCGCCGGCGAACTTGCTCTGGCCGTAGGGCGCCATGGGCGCCGGGAAGGTGGCCTCGGGCGTGGGCAGCACCTCTGCGTTCCCGTAGATCGCACCCCCCGACGAGGTGTTGACCACGCGGGGGACGGCCGTCGCTCGGGCGGCCTCCAGCACGTTGACCGTCCCCTCCACGTTGACCCGGGCGTCGAAGCCGGGATCGGCGATCGACCTGCGCACGTCGATCTGGGCGCCGAGGTGGAAGATGGCCCGCGGCTCCACCGCGCGCACGAGTCCGAGGACGGCGGCGCCGTCGCGCAGGTCGACCTCGTGCAGCGTCACGCCGCGCTCCAGCGCCCCGGAGAGGTTGTCCCGCCGGCCCGTGGACAGGTCGTCCAGCACGGTCACCTCGTGACCGCGCTCCTGTAGGGCGTCGACGACGTGCGAGCCGATGAAGCCTGCGCCACCGGTGACGAGCATGCGGGCCACGAGAATCGGGAAGGCTACCTCCCAACGCCGACTTCGCGACTTTCCCGCCCCAGCACCGTTCTACCGGGGTCGGGAGTCATCGGACCCCCTCGGACACCGCAGGAGGATCCGCGACCGCCATGCGCGTCGAGACCCATACCCACACCCCGCCGTCCCCCGCCGCCGCCCCCGCGCCGGACCTCCCGTGCGCCGACGTGCTGGGCATCCCGCTCGCCCTCACCGACTACGAGGGCACGATGGACTGGATGGACTCGACGATCGCCTCGGGCCATCAGGCGTGCCTGAGCGCGGCGGCGGTGCACCTCGTGATGGTCGCCCGGGAGGACGCGCCGACCCGCGCCGCGGTGCTGCACTCCATGACGGTCCCCGACGGCCAGCCGCTGGTCTGGGCGCTGCGCGCGCTGGGCCACCGGCAGGCCTCCCGCGTCTACGGCCCCGAGCTGATGGCCCGCTTCTGCGAGCGCTCGGCTCAGACGGGCACGCGGATGTACCTCTACGGGGGGCGCGACCAGGGCGCCCTGGTGCAGCTCGTGCTCAACCTGCGCCGCCGCTTCCCGGGCACCAAGATCGTCGGCGGCTACTCGCCGCCCTTCCGCCCGCTGGACCACGAGGAGCGCCACGCGGTGGCCGCGGAGATCAACCGCTCCAAGGCCGACGTGGTGTGGGTGGGCATCGGCCAGCCCAAGCAGGAGCACTGGATGGAGGACATGCGCGAGCTCATCGATGCGCCCGTGCTGGTCGGCGTCGGCGCGGCCTTCGACTTCCACGCAGGCCTTGTGCCCCAGGCGCCCGGCTGGATGCAGGCCATCGGGCTGGAGTGGGCCTTCCGCCTCGTCCAGGAGCCGCGGCGCCTGTGGCGGCGCTACGCGCGCTACAACCCCCGCTTCGTGGCGGGCTTCGCGCGCCAGCTCGCGGCCCAGCGCGCAGGGCGCTGAGCGACCCGCCGCAGCGCCACAGCGCCCACTACCCTCCCCTCGCGTGGTGTCCGCCGACGTCTCCGTCATAGGGCTTGGCCGCATCGGCCTCCCCCTCGCGCTCCTGTTCGCCGACCGCGGCCTGGCGGTCGTGGGCGTGGACAAGGACCCGGAGCGTCTCGCGGCCCTACGCGCCGGCGTGCTGCCCTTCGAGGAGGAGGGGATGCAGCAGGTGCTGGACCGCGTGCGCGAGACCGACCGGCTCGAGCTCAGCGACGTGGTCGCCGACGCGGCGGCAGCCCGCGACGTCGTGCTGACGCTCGGCACGCCCTCCTTCTCGCACATCGAGATCGACATGCGCGACATCCGCTCGGTCCTCGACGCCCTCCTGCCGGTGCTGCGCGCCGACCACGGGCTCGTGCTGCGCTCGACCATCGCCCCGGGCACGACCGAGTTCGTCGCCGGCTACCTGGCCAAGCACCGGGGCTTCACGGTGGGGGAGGACCTCTTCGTCGCCCACGTCCCCGAGCGCATCGCCGCCGGGCGCTTCCTGGAGGAGATCGACAGCCTGCCCTGCATCGTGGGCGGCCTCGGCGAGGCCTCCGGCGAGCGCGCCGAGGCGCTGTTCTCCACCTTCCGGGCGCCCGTCGTGCGCACCAGCCCGGTGCAGGCCGAGCTAGCCAAGATCTGGTCCAACATCGTGCGCTACACGCAGTTCGCCCTGCCCAACCTCCTGATGATGGACTGCGACCAGTACGAGGCCAACGTCTTCGAGGTCATCGACCTGATCAACCGCGGCTACCCGCGCGGTGGCATCGCGGCGCCGGGCTTCACGGCGGGTACGTGCCTGCGCAAGGACTTCGCCTTCTCGGAGGAGCGCTCCAACGCGCCGGGCATGCTGTTGGCCGTCTCCCGCGTCAACGAGTCGGTGCCCAACTTCCTGGTGCGGGGCATGAAGCGCCGCCTGGCCGGTGGCCTGAACGGGCACAAGGTCGCCGTGCTGGGCCTGGCCTTCAAGGCCGACACCGACGATGAGCGCGACTCGCTTTCGCACAAGCTCGTGCGCCTGCTGGAGCGCGAGCTGGCCGATGTCGCGATCCACGACCCGATCGTGGCCACGCCCACGCAGGAGCTCCAGGACGCTCTCGCGGGCGCCCGCGCCGTCGTGGTGGCCACCAACCACTCGGCCTACGCGCGCCCCGAGACCCTGCGGGCCATCGCGGAGCTGGCCGGCGAGGACTGCCTTGTCGTCGACCCCTGGAACGCCTTCGGCGGCGGTCAGGTGTTCGGCTACGCCACCGAGCTTGCGCTGCTGCAGCCCCGATGAGCCGCGTCCTGGTCACCGGCGGTGCGGGCACGATCGGCTCCGCGGTCGTGCGCCGCCTGCTCGCCGACCCGGGCTTCGAGGTGCGCGTGTCCGATCAGCGCCCGGCGCCGACGTGGATGCGCGAGGGGTGCGAGGTGCACACGGGCGACCTGCGCTCCCTGGACGAGGCGCGCCGCGCGATCGTGGGCTGCACGCACGTCGTGCACCTGGCGGCCATCGTCGGCGGGATCGCCAACTTCCACAAGCTTCCCCACACGCTGACCGAGGTCAACAACGCTCTGTACAACGCCGTGCTGCGCGCGGCCCTGGACCAGGCGGTCGAGCGCTTCGCCTACGTCTCGTCCTCGATGGTCTTCGAGCGTGCGCAGGAGTTCCCCACGCCCGAGTCCCACCTGCCCGACTGCCCGGTACCCCTGTCGGCCTACGGGTTCTCCAAGCTGACCGGCGAGGTCTACTGCCGCGCGGCGCACGACGAGCATGGGCTGCCCTTCACCATCTGCCGGCCGTTCAACGCCTACGGGCCGGGCGAGCTGCCCGACGACGAGCCCGGCATCGCCCACGCGGTGCCCGACCTCATCCGCAAGTGCCTGGCCGGCATGGACCCCCTGCCCATCTTCGGCTCGGGCGAGCAGACCCGCACGCTGACCCACGTCGACGACATCGCCGACGGCATCGTCACCGCGATGGCCTCGCCCGCCGGGTTGAACGAGGACTTCAACATCTCCGCCTCCGACGAGCTGACGGTGGCGGAGATCGCGCGGGTGGTCTGGGAGGCCTGCGGGCGCGATCCCGAGGCGTTCGAGCTCTCGCACGAGGCATCATTCGAGGTGGACGTACAGCGCCGCTGGCCGTCGGTGGAGAAGGCCCGGACGCTGCTGGGCTGGGAGGCTCGCATCGGCGTCGCGGAGGGCATCGCACAGACCGTGGCGTGGCTGCGCGAGCGCCCCGAGCTGGCGGTGAGCACCCCATGATGAGCCCCGCCGTCGGCAGGGTCCTGACCGCCGTGGGCGCGGCGATCCTCGCCGTTGCGCCGTTCCTGTTCTGGTACGAGATCGTCCGGCGCGGCGGCGCCGTGGACCAGACGACCGGCTGGCAGACCTTCTTTCGGCTGCGCTGGGTGATCCTGGGCGGCTCGGTGCTCGTCCTGGCCGCAGCGCTTGTGCCCCAGAGACGACCTGTCGTCCTCGGTCGCGCGGTCGTCGGCCTCGCTGTCGGCCTGCTCGTGCTGCGGCGCATCGTCTTCCCGCCCGACATCGAGGACCTCTCCGTGCTGCTGGGTCCGTGGATCGCCCTGGCGGGCGTGGTGCTCATCGTCGCCGGCGCCCTCGTCGACACGGGCCGCGCCGTTATGGAGCGCTACCCCGACCTCGCCTCCTGGCGTGCGCCGGCGGGAGAGCTGGGGCCGGGGCGCCGGCGCGGCGACGCGGACACGACCGCCGACGAGGTCTGAGTAGGCTCCCGCCGCTGCGATGGCCACGCGCGCCCTCATCACCGGCATCACCGGCCAGGACGGCTCCTACCTCGCCGAGCTGCTGCTCGACAAGGGCTACGAGGTCCACGGCCTCGTGCGCCGCGCCTCGACCGAGAAGTTCGAGCGCATCGAGCACCTGCGCGAGCGCATCACGCTGCACCAGGGCGACCTGCTCGACCAGCGCTCCCTGGTGGACTCCCTGCGGGCCAGCCGGCCGCAGGAGATCTACAACCTCGCGGCCATGTCGTACGTGGCCGTGTCTTGGATCCAGCCCACGCTGACCGCGGAGTTCACCGGCGTCGGCGTCACCCGGATGCTCGAGGCCATGCGTGAGGCGTGCCCCGAGGCGCGCTTCTACCAGGCGTCGTCGTCGGAGATGTTCGGGAAGGTGCTGGAGGTCCCGCAGACCGAGTCGACACCGTTCTACCCGCGGTCGCCGTATGGCGTGGCTAAGGCATACGGGCACTTCATCACGGTCAACTACCGCGAGTCGTACGACCTGCATGCGGTGAGCGGTATTTTGTTCAACCACGAGTGCGTCTCCGCCACGAGCCCGCTCGTTGTGCGGCGTGACGGCCTGATCTCGGTCGTCACGACGCCCGACCTCATCCCGCTGCGACGCAAGGGAGCGAGCGTGCAGAGCTTCACGCCTGAGCGCTTGGAGGTCTGGGACGGCGACGATTGGACCGGGGTGCAGGCGATCACGGCGGTGCGTCGGCGTACCCAAGATGCCGACCACCGGCTGCTCAGCATCGAGTCGCGTGCAGGGGTCGTTGATGTCACCGCCCACCACCACATGCTCGACGCCGACCGCGAGGTCGTCCGAGCCGACGCGCTGGAAACGGGCGACCGCGTCGCGCTCGGCGGGGAGATTCCGCCCAACCCGTCGTGGACTGCGATCAGTCCGCAGCTCGGGGAGTTGCTCGGCCTTCTCGCCGCGGACGGCTACGTGAACGACCGCCAAGCCCAGTTCACGAACTGCGACCCGGTACTGCGTGGCCGCGTGGCCGAGCTTTGGTCCCGCTGCTTCATGGGCCATTCGCGCGGGTGGATGAGCGCATCAGGGTTCGTGGCGGACACCGAAGTGGGACAACTCGCGCTCACCGGGGCACCGCTCGCCTGCGCATGGCTGCGGGAGCAGCTCTACACCTCGACTGGCTTCAAGCAGGTGCCACCAGTCGTGCTCAACGCAGAGCCCGAAGTCCAGGACGCGTTCCTCGCTGGTCACTACAAGGGCGACGGGCTCAAGCGGGGTAACGGAGAGTCGGTCAAGACGAACTCGTCGGTGCTCGCCCAAGGCCTCTTCTGGCTCTACGCCCAGACCGAGCGCCCTGCCTCGGTCTACGTCGAGCATCGCGCGGACAAGCGTTACTACCAGCTCAACCTTCCTACTGCCGTGCCTATCGGCGCAAAAGGCGCTCACCTGCGCCGGGACCCGGCGGAGATCCGAAGGATCCGAACGGCGACGGTCGCCGACGAGGAGTGGGTCTTCGACCTCGAGACCGAGAGTGGCGTGTTCAATGCCGGGGTTGGACGAGTGGTCGTCCACAATTCCCCCCGCAGGGGGCTGGAGTTCGTGACCCGCAAGATCACCTGGCACGCGGCGGCGATCAAGCTCGGGCTTCGGGACACGCTTGCGCTGGGAAATCTGGACGCCGAGCGCGACTGGGGCTATGCCAAGGACTACGTCGAGGCGATGTGGCTGATGCTCCAGCGCGACGAGCCCGAGGACTTCGTGATCGCGACGAACAGGATCAACACGGTGCGCGACTGCGTCCAGATCGCCTTCGACCACGTCGGGGTGCAATGGGAGCCCCACGTGGAGATCGACCCCGCGTTCAAGCGCCCCGCCGAGGTCGACCAGCTCCAGGGCGACCCGGCCAAGGCCAAGCGGCTGCTGGGCTGGGAGCCGACGACGACCTTCGAGGAGCTCATCCGCCTCATGACCGAGGCGGACGTGAAGCTGCTGTCGCGGTAGCGGCGACCGATCAGCGCGCTGCCGCACGAGTCGCGGCGAGGTCCGCCTCGACCATGGTGCGGATCAGGTCCTCGAAGCTGTGCTCGGGGCGCCAGCCGAGCCGCTCGCGGGCCTTGGTGGGGTCGCCGACGCTGGGGGTCGTCTCGGGGCCGCGTACGAACCGCGGGTCGGTGCGAACGTGCTCGGCCGGGTCGAGGCCGACCACGGCGAAGGCGGCGGCGACCAGGTCGCCCACGGTACGTCCCACGCCGCTGGCCAGCACGTAGTCGCCCGGGTCGTCGGCGGCAGCCATGAGGCGCAGGCCCGCCACGATGTCGCGGGCGTCGCTCCAGTCGCGCACGGCATCGAGGTCACCGAGCGCCAGCTCTTCCTCCAGGCCGGCAGCGATGCGCGCGGCGCCGCGGGTGACCTTGCGGGTGACGAAGCGCTCGGGACGGCGCACCGACTCGTGGTTGTAGGCGATGGCCGACGAGGCGTGCAGGCCGTGGCGCTCGCGCATCGCACCGACGAGCTGGTGGGCGGCGAGCTTGGCGATCGCGTAAGGGGTCGCCGGGCGCGGGCGGGTGGCCTCGCGCTGGGGCGTCTCGTCGGCGTCGCCGAAGATGGCTGCCGAGGAGGCGATGACGATGCGGATGGAAGGGTCCTGCCTGCGCGCGGCCTCCAGCAACGCGCCGGTTGCGCCGGCGATGGCAGCCACGGCCTGCGCCGGGTCCTCCCAGGAGGCGGGGACGAAGCTGGGGGCGGCGAGGTGGAAGACGACCTGCGGGCGGGCGGTCTCCAGGGCGGCGGTGAGGGAGGACGGGTCGAGCAGGTCCCCGGTAACGAGCGTCACGCGCTCGCGCACGGCCGCCGGGCCCGGGAGCGCTCGGTGGGCGTCGCCGCGCACCATGCCCACCACCTCGTGCCCGTCGGTCAGGAGCTGCTCGGCCAGGTAGCTGCCGTCCTGTCCGCCGATGCCGGTGACGAGGGCGCGCATCGCCCGGGAAGGCTAGTGCCGGTGCTCGGTACCAGGCGCGTTTTCGCCGCGAAGGCGCCCGGGTAGCGCGAGGGGGACTCCGAAAGAGGACAAACGCAATGAAGCTCGCACCGAGACGTAGGAGCAAGACCGAGCGGGCGATCGACGCCACCAGCGACCTGGCCAAGCTCTGGGCAGGCGCCAAGCTCACCAAGGGCACCGCGCGTGCCGGGCGCAAGGCGGCCAAGCTCAAGGCCGTAGGCAGCACGAGGACCGGCCGCCGTGCCGCGGTCGGAAAGGCCGTCGTAGGGTCCAAGAGCGGCCGTCGCGCCGCGATCGGCAAGACCCTCGCCGGCTCGCAGACCGGGCGCGACGCCGGGCGCAAGGTGCTCGGGGCCGCCCTGGCCGGCAAGGCGGCCAAGGGCGCGGCCAGGCGGCGCCGTGGTGAGAGCCGTCGCGGGCGCAAGCTGCTCTTCCTGGGCGGTGCGGCCGGCGCCGTGGCGATCGCGCTGAAGGCGCGCAAGGGCCGGGCGGACGATCAGGCGCCGACCTGGACTTCCCCGGACGTTCCCGCGGGCGGCGCCACCGTCGCCGGCGGCGCCACCGCCCCCGGCACCGTGGCCCCCGTGCCCACCGCCGGCGCGCCCACCGATGCGGCCGACCCCGCCACGCTGCGGGAGGACGCGCCCAACGGGGGCGCGACCGGCCTTACGCCGGAGGCGGCCCAAGAGGAGGCCAGCCGGCGCTAGACGGCCGCAGAGCACCCGGCCAACCGGGGACTCTGGAGTTGACGGGGCGGCCGAGCAGGCCGCCCCGTCGCTCTTTGCGGGACTCGCCACCGCTGAGGCCCGGGGCGCATCCCGGCGCGTGACGGACCCCGATCCGCCCCAGCCGCGGGCACGTCGACCGGTCAGCCCTCGTAGACCTCGGCCAACCGCGCGGCGACGACCTCGGGCGCGCACAGCTCGCGCACCCGGGCGAGCCCGGCACGGCCCGCCTCCTCGTCGCCCCACCGGCGCTCCAGCGCGCCGGCCAGCGCGGCAGGATCGCCCGGGGGGACGAGCCCGGGCTCGTCGACGAGGTCGGGCAGCGCACCGATGGCGCTGGCCACCACGGGCAGGCCCGCCGCCATGGCCTCGGCAGCGGCCAGGCCGAAGGTCTCGGCGCTGAGGCTGGGCACGACGGCCACCGCGGCCCTGGCGCGCAGCTCGGCCAGCTCATCGGGCGCCACCCGACCCACTAAGCGCACCGGCGCACCCGCGACCAGGCCACGCGGCTCCCCGTCCACGCCGCCGGCCGGCGCGCCGGCGACCAGGCTGCGCAGCTCCGCGGCCAGCGGACCGTCGCCGGCCACGACGAGGGGCAGGCCCGCGGCCGCACAGGCCCGTGCGGCCACCGCGATGCCCTTCTCCGGCGCCAGGCGCGAGGCCACCAGGACGTGCTCCCCGCGCGCGGCGGTGCTGCCATTCGCGAAGGAGCGCACGACGTGGGGCACCACGCGCACGTCGTCGCCCAGCGGGGCGCCGAGCTCGCGCAGGCGCTCGAGCGCCGCCGCGCTGGGCACCACGACAGTGTCGGCCTGCGCGAGCAACCGCCGCTGCCACAGCGACAGCCCGGCGGCGTAGACCGCTGCCTCGGCCTGCGAGCCCCGGCAGCGATGGCGCACGCCCGGCCGGGTGTCGCGGCCGTGGCAGCGCGTGCAGTCGGCGCCCTCGGTGAAGCACGTGCCCACCGCGCACACGACACGGAAGTTGTGCAGTTGGAGGACCACCCGCGCGCCGGCCTCGCGCGCGGCGGCCAGCGCGCGCCAGCCCAGCGTGGGCAGCAGGTTGTGCGCGTGCACCACCCGCGCACCCGTGCGCCGCACCGACGCCGCGACCTCCGTGGGCGCCAGGCCCCCGGCCAGCAGGCCCGCCGTGGCGCGGCCGGCCCCCAGTGCGGCGGAGTCGCGCGTGAGCAGCTCTGCGTCCTCGCCCAGGCGCTCGCGCACGAGCCAGCGCTGGTCGTCCACGACCCGCTCCTCTCCACCGAGGGTGCGGTAGCGATGGTGGAGGAAGAGGATCACGCACGCAGGCTCGCAGACCGCGGCGGGGCTTCCACCGGCGGCGCGACGGGCGGCGCCGCGCGGGTGCGACGGGCGGCAAAGGGCGGCGCCCGTCTGGGTGCGACGGGCAGCGGCGGGACGGTGCGGCTGGCCGCGCCGCGAGAATGTGCGCATGGAGCCCCTCGCCAGCGTCATCGTTCCCACCCGCGCGCGGCCGGGCTACCTCGACGTCGCGCTGGCCTCGATCCTCCCCCAGGCTCGCGCGGCCGGCGCCGAGGTGCTCGTCGTCGACGACGGGCCCGACGTGGCGACCCGCGCCGTGGCGGCGCGCCACGGCGCGCGCTACGTGCCTCACGATCGGCCGCTGGGCCTCAACGACGCGCGCAACACGGGGATCGACGCCGCTCGCTCCGACGTCCTGGCCTTCGTGGACGACGACGTGGCGGTTCACCCCGGCTGGCTGCGGGCGCTGGTCGACGCGGCCGCGCAGGCCGGGCCCGATGTCGGCGTGCTCACGGGACCCATCCGGGCGCGCTTCGAGGACCACCCGCTGCGCGCCTGCGGCCGCGAGGGCCCCCCCATCACGTGGCAGGACCTCGGGCGCCACGACACCGACGCCCGCCACGCGTGGGGCGCGAACATGACCGTGCTGCGCCGGGCGCTGGAGCGCGCGGGGCGCTTCGACGCCGGCTACACGGGAGCGGGCGACGAGGAGGCGTGGCAGCGGCGCCTGCTGGCCGCGGGCGGGCGCATCCGCTACGTCGCCGCGGCGGGGGTCGACCACCGCCGCGCGGGCGACGACGCGCGCCTGCGCTCCCTGGCCCGGGCAGCCCGCGTCCGTGGCCGGGAGGCCAGGCGCTTCGACGAGCGCCGCGCCGAGGCGCCCGGCCTGGTCCGCGAGGGCCGCGTGCTGGCCGGCTGCCTCGTGCACGCCGGGCGCCGGCGCTGCGCGAACGGCCTCGTGCTGGCCGCCCACAGCGCGGGGCGACTCGAGGCGGCGCTCGAGCGGGCGGGCGAGGGCGCAGCACCGCAAGCATCCTGCCCTGGTGCTCCCCCGCAACAGTCAAGCAGGACGGTTCGCGCTCAGACGGGCTCCACCGCGCTCCTCGAGGACGACTTCCTCTCGGGTACCTCGGGCACGGTCGGCGGAAAGCGCGGCGCGCTGCGCCGCGCGGCCGACCTCGCGCTGGACGCGGTCGTCGTGCCGCGGCGCGCCGCGACGGTGCGACGGGCTCGCTCGCTCCCGCGGCGCAGCGTGCTCGTGCTCGGCGTGGAGCGCCCGGGACTGCTCATGGACGCCGCGCGCGCCGAGCTGCGGCGCAGCCGCCACGACGTCATCGTGCGCACCCGGTCGCCCGGGACGCAGGGCAAGTTCGCCAACCTCAACGCGCTGCTGGGCGAGCACGACCCGGGTGCGCACGACTGGCTGCTGGTCGTCGACGACGACGTCGTCCTGCCCCGCGGCTTCCTCGACGCCTTCCTCGCGCTGGCCGAGGAGGCAGGGCTCCTTCTCGCCCAGCCGGCCCACCGCCTGTTCTCCCACGCCGCCTGGCCGGTCACCCGCCGGCGCGCGCGCAGCCTGGTGCGCCGCAGCGCGTTCGTGGAGATCGGCCCGGTGACCGCCTTCCACGCCACCGCCTTCGATGCCCTGCTGCCCTTCCCCGACCTGGTCATGGGCTGGGGCCTGGACGCCCACTGGAGCGCGGTGGCGCGCGAGGAGAGCTGGCCGCTGGGCATCGTCGACGCGACGCCCGTCGGCCACACGCTCGCCCCCGCCGCGCAGGGCTACTCCCGCGAGGCGGCGGTGGCCGAGGCCCGCGCCTTCCTCGCCGACCGGCCGTACGTGACCCGCGAGGAGGCGGCGTGGTCGCGGAGGGTGCGGTGAGGGCCACGGTCGCGCTGGTGGCCGCCGCGCACCGTGCCGGCGTGCCGCACGCGAGACGGCGATGAAGGTCGCCGTCGTCGCCGAGTTCTATCCGCGCGCCGCCGACCCGGTGCTGGGTGTGTGGGCCCACCGCCAGGCGCTCGCCGCGCGGGACGCCGGCGCGGACGTGCGCGTGCTGGTCCTGCACCGGCTCGTGCCCCCGCGGGCGGCGCTGCGCGCCGGGCCGGGAGCGCTGGTCGCCGCGGCGCGAGCGCTGGCCGCCCAGCCGCGACGGGCGACGCTCGACGACCTCGAGGTCCGCTACGTGCCCTTCTTCAGCCCGCCGCGCTCGCGCGCCTACGCCGCGTGGGGACGCTGGGCGGCGCCCTCGCTGGGCGCCGCCCTGCGCGCGCTGCGCCGCGACTTCCCCTACGACGTCGTGCACGCCCACAACGCCGTGCCCGCCGCCGACGCCGTCCTGCGCACCGCCGCCGGCCGCGCGGCGCCGCTGGTCGTCTCCGTCCACGGCGGCGACGTCTTCTACACCGCCCCGCGCTGCGCCGCCGGGGAGCGCGCGGTGCGCCACGCGCTGACCCGTGCGCGCCTGGTGCTGGCCAACAGCGCCGGCACCGCCGCCCACGCGCGGGCCCTCGGCGCACGAGAGCAGCGGGTGGTGCGCCTGGGCACGGACCTCCCAAAGAGCGGCGGCGACCCCTTCGACCGCCCGACGATCGTCACCGTCGCCCACCTCGACCCGCGCAAGCGCCACACCGACGTCCTGCGCGCGCTGTGGACCCTGCGTGAGCGCCATCCCCGCGCGCGGTACCTCGTCATCGGCGACGGGCCCCAGCGCGGCGCGCTGGAGACCCTCGCGCGAGAGCTCGGGCTGGCCGACCGACTCGAGCTGGCCGGCCAGCTCCCCCACGCACAGGCCCTGGCGCTGGCCCGCCGCGGCCACGTCTTCGCCATGCCCTCCGTCGACGAGGCCTTCGGCGTCGCCTTCGTGGAGGCCATGGCCGGCGGGCTGCCGGCCATCGGCGCCCGCGGGGAGCCCGGCCCGCAGGAGATCGCCGCGCTGGGCGAGGGAATGAGCCTCGTGCCCCCGGGCGACGTCGAGGCCCTGGCCCAGCGCCTCGATGCGCTGCTGGGCGACGTCCATCACCGCTACGAGGCCGGCCGGCGGGCCCGCGAGACCGTCGAGCGCCACTTCACGTGGGCGGCGTGCGGTGCGGCGACCGTCGCCGCCTACGGGGAGGCGATGACCTGAGGCCCGTCCTCTTCGTGACCAACCACGTCCCGCCCGATCGCGTGGGGGCCTTCGCCGCGCTCGCGGAGCGCGTGCCGCTGCGCCTCGTGCTCTTCGGCGGCTCCAGCCTGCACGCCACCCATGGCCTGGACACGCTCGACCTCCCGCACGAGCGCGTCGCGCAGCGCGACGTGCACGCGCTGGCCGCCTCGCACGAGCACAGCTTCGTCGTGGCCGGCACCGTCGGACGCCGCGCGCTGCCCGGCGCCTACGCGGGCGCCCGGCGCTCGCGCACCCCCTTCGTGCTGTGGAGCGCGCTGTGGCACCAGCCCGCCAGCGCCGCGCACCTGGCCGCGGCTCCGCTGCTGCGACGCATCCACGCGACCGCGCACGCCGTGGTCGCCTACGGCCCCCACGTCGCCGCCTTCGCCGGGCGCCTCGGCGCGCGGCGCGTCCACGTCGCGCCCCAGGCCGTCGACGGCCCCTTCTGGGAGGCGGACGACATCACGCCCGACCGCCGCGCACCCTTCCAGGCCCTGTTCGCCGGGCGCGACGCGCCCGGCAAGGGCGTAGACGTGCTCCGCGGGGCCTGGGCGAAAGCGGGATTCGACGACGCCGCGCTCGTCCTCGCGGGGGTCGACCGTGCGGGTGGGAGGGCCCTTGTGGCGGAGCTCGGGCGCGAACCTCGCGGCGTCCACGCCACCGGCACGCTCTCCCCCGAGCAAGTCCGCAACCTCATGGGGGGCTCCGACGTTCTGGTCCTACCGTCCACACGGACGGCGACGTTCCGCGAGCCCTGGGGGCTCGTGGCCAACGAAGCCATGCACCGCACCCTTCCCGTCATCGCCAGCACCGAGGTCGGCGCCGCCGCCGGCGGCCTCGTGCGTCACGCCCGCAACGGGCTCGTCGTGCCCGCCGGGGACGCCCCCGCGCTGGCCGGCGCCCTGCGCGAACTGGCCGCCGATGCGCACCTGCGGGCCCGCCTGGGCGCCGCCGCGCGGCACGACGTGCACCCCTTCACCCACGATGCCTGGGCTGCCGGCCTGGCCGAGGCCTTGCGCTAGCGTGCTCTCAATGCGTCTGAGTCCGCTTCGCATCATGTTGCTCGCATTCGTGGTGCTGGCCTTCCTTCCGGCCGCCGCCTCGGCCAGCGGCCAGGACGTCATCGACGACTGCTCGGACAACGAGCAGATCGACAGCGACTACTCGCAGAAGGAGTACAACCAGGCGCTGGACGAGCTGCCCGCCGACATCGACGGCTACAGCCCGTGCCGCGACGTCATCACCCGCGCCCGCGACGACGCCGCGGGCGGCGGCAGCAGCGGTACGCGCGGCGGCCTGCCCGCCTCGGGCGGCGACGCCGGGGCCGACTTCGGCGGCGCGGGCGACAGCTTCTTCGGCGGCTCGGACTCCGCCGTGCTGCCCGGCACGCCCGGTGGTCCCCCGAACACGGGCGACTCGCTGGAGAACGCCCTGGCCGACGTCGGCGAGCCCGAGCGCGAGCTCCTGGAGCAGGCACGAACCGGCTCGAGTCTCGACGGTGCCGTCGTGCGCCCCGAGCTCGCGGGCCGCGCCCCCGACCTCGCCTCGCTCGCCACCCTGCCCACCCCCGTGCTGGTCCTCCTGGTGCTGGTCGCGGGCGCGTTGTGCGCCCTGAGCGGGACCCGGGTGCGACGCCGTGTCCGTACGCACCGCGGCGCCTGAGCGGCGCCTGAGCGGCCGGCTCCCCGCGCTCCCGCGCCCGTCGGTCGACAACAGGCTCCTCACCGTCGGGCTGGGGCTGGCGGTCGCGGCGCTGGCCCTCAGCGCCGCCGGCGGCAGCTCGCTGAGTCGCGTGACGCTCATCGAGATCGTGCTGCTGCTCGGCGGCGGCGCGGTCATCGCCGGCGCCGGGCTGGTCGCGGTGCGCCCCCGGCGCCTGTGGGGCGTGTGGAGCCTCTCGTTGCTGCTCCTGCTGGCCGCGCTGACCGCCGCCTCGATCGCCTGGTCCATCAACCCCTCCGACAGCTGGCTGGAAGCCAACCGCGGCTTCGCCTATGCCGCCGTCTTCGCCGCCGCGGTCGCCGTGACCCACGTGGCGCCCCACCGCTGGCAGGCCCTGCTGGGCGGCCTCCTGCTGGGCATGGTCCTGATCTGCGCCTACTCGCTGGCCACCAAGGTGCTGCCCGGCCTGCTGGCGCAGGACGAGATCTACGCGCGCCTGCGCGCGCCCTTCGGCTACTGGAACGCGGTGGGCATCGCCGCCGCCATGGCCGTGCCCGGCTGCCTGTGGCTGGGCACCCGCCGCCACGGGCACGCCGCGGTCAGCGCCCTGGCCTTCCCGGCGATGGGCATCGTGCTCACCACGCTGCTGCTCAGCTACTCCCGCGGGGCCCTCATCGCCGTGGCCGTCGGCTGCGCCCTGTGGTTCGTGCTCGTGCCGCTGCGCCTGCGCGGCGCCGTGGTGCTGGCCACCGGGCTCGTCGTCGCGCTGTTCACGGCGCTGTGGACCTTCGGCCAGGCCGGCCTGGCCCAGGACGATGTGGAGCTCGCCCTGCGCGCCGATGCGGGCCTGTCCTTCGGGCTGCTGCTCGCGGCGGGAGTAGCGGCCCTGACCATCTCGGGCATGGCCATCGGCTTCGCCGCCGCGGCCCACCCGCCCCAGCCGCGGCTGCGCCGGCGGGCCGGCCTGGTGACCCTCTGCCTGGTGGCCATGATCCCAGTGGGCGTGCTCGGCGCGCTGGCCGTGTCGAGCGGTGGCATCGGCGGCGCGGTGAGCAGCGCCGTGGACAGCGTCACCGCCAACACGGTGGCCGCGCCCTCCAACGATCCCGGCCGCTTCCTGGAGACCGAGAGCCTGCGCGGGCTGTACTGGACCGAGGCGCTGGGCATGTTCTCCGACAACCCGGTCGCGGGACTGGGCGCCGGCGGCTACCAGACCGCCCGTCCGCGCTACGGACCCGATCCGATCGTGACCAGCTACGCGCACGGCTTCAGCTTCCAGGTGCTGGCCGATCTGGGGGTGATCGGCGGGCTGCTGACCGTCGGGCTGTTCGTCACCTGGCTGCTGGCCGCGACCCGCGCGGTGGGCCTGCGCCGCGGCTGGCGGGCCGTGGCCTTCACCCCCGAGCGCGTGGGCCTCATAACGCTGCTGACCATCGTGGTGACCTTCGGCGTCCAGTCGACCATCGACTGGACCTGGGTCTTCCCCGGCGTGGCGGTCATCGCCTTGCTCGCCGCGGCGTGGGTGGCCGGCCGCGGCCCGTTCACCGAGCTCCCGCCGGCGCGCACGCAGGGCGAGGTGGGTCGCATACCCGCACGGCTGCGTACCGGCATCCGCAAACCATTGCGTGCAGGCGCGGCCGCGGCGATCCTGCTCGTCGCCATGGCCGCGGCGTGGATGGCGTGGCAGCCGCTGCGCGCTCAGAACGCCGGGCAGGCGGCGCTGCAGGCCGCTCAGGACGGCGACGTCGAGCGCGCGCGCGGGCTCGTAGCCGACGCGCGGGACCGCAACCCGGTCGCCGTGGAGCCGCTGTTCCAGCGCTCGATCGTCGAGCGGCGTGCCCGCGACACGAGGGCGGGGCTCGCCGCGCTCACCGAGGCGGTGCGCCTGCAGCCGGAGAACCCGGATCCGTGGCTGCGCCTGGCCGAGTACGAGCTGACCGTGATGAACCGCGCCCAGCAGGGCCTGGAGGCGGCGCGCACGGCCGTCTTCCTCGACCCCCGCTCCCCCCAGGCCGCACGGGTCTTCGTCGCCGCGGTGCGCGCCGGGGCGCAGGCTCCAGCCGGCGCGCTGGGCGAGCCGGCGCCCGCGCCGCCGCCCGCCGAAGGTGACCTGGGGTCCCAGGGTTGAGCCGATCCGATGGCCGTTCCTGGAGTCAGTGCGACATCGCCCCGGCGCAACCCCATAGGGTTCGCCGGGTTGTGAGAGCCATGTCGCCCAGACGATCGATCGCCGCCGCGCTGACCTGCCTGTCCGTCGGGCTGGCCGTGCCCGCCGTGGCGCAGGCGGACAAGTCCCAGGAGGCGATGTTCCAGGACGACGACCTGCTGATCTTCAACTCGGTGCAGGGCACCAACGAGACGCTGGACCGACTCGCCGCGCTGGGCGTCGACCGCATCCGCATATCGGTGTTCTGGGGCACGGTCGCCCCCGTGTCGGACTCCGAGCAGCGCCCGGCGAACTTCAACGCCAGTGACCCGGCCGCCTACCCGCCGGACAACTGGGCGCGCTATGACCTCCTCGTCCAGGGCGCGCAGGCGCGCGGGATGGACGTCAACTTCAACGTCACCTCCCCGGCGCCCAAGTGGGCCACACCCGATCCCGCGCGCGAGGACCTCGACGAGACCTTCGAGCCCCGCACCGACGAGTTCGCCGCCTTCGTGCGCGCGCTGGGCACCCGCTACAGCGGCACCTACAGCCAGAGCCCCGGCGGCTCGCCGCTGCCGCGCGTCGACTTCTGGTCGATCTGGAACGAGCCCAACCAGGCCGGCTGGCTGACCCCGCAATGGCGGGCGGACCCGCGGGAGGGCCGCTCGAGCTTCTTCGTCGAATCCGCCCCGGCCATCTACCGCGGCCTGGTCAGCGCGGCCTGGAACGGGCTCCAGCAGACCGGCCACGGGCAGGACACGATCCTCATCGGCGACCTCGCCCCCAAGGGCCTGCGCGACAACAGGGGCGAGACGCGCTCCATCGACGCGCTGCGCTTCCTGCGCGGCATGTACTGCCTGGACGCCAACGCGCAGTTCTACCGCGGCGACACCGCGACGGCGCGCGGCTGCCCGGCCGAGATGGACCCGGCGCAGTTCGTGGCCGAGAATCCCGGCCTCTTCGAGGCCAGCGGCTTCGCCCATCACCCCTACGAGCTCATCGCGGCGCCCGACGACGAGCCGCGCAGCCGCGACTGGGTGACCATCGCCAACCTGCACGACCTGCAGACCTCGCTGCGGCGCATCTACGCGCGCTACCGCGTGCCGCTGCCCTCCGACGACGGCGTGCCCATCTGGCTCACCGAGTTCGGCTACCAGACCGACCCGCCCGACCCGACCGGCGTCTCCCCCAAGACGCAGGCCGAGTTCATGAACTGGTCGGAGTACATCACCTTCAACAAGCCCTACGTGCGCAGCTTCGCCCAGTTCCTGCTGGTCGACGACGGCGAGCCCGTCTCCACGACGTTCCAGTCGGGCCTGATGGACCTGCAGGGCGCCGAGAAGCCCGCCTACGACGCCTACCGCGTCGGCCTGCACATCCCCGATCAGCGGCTGGATCGCGGAGAGAAGGTCACGGTCTTCGGCATCCTGCGCCCCGAGACCCGCGGCGAGGTACGCAGCGAGATCCAGTTCCGCACGCGCTCCTACGCGGGCTCGAGCACGAGCTACCGCAAGCGCGCCACCGCGACCTCGGGCATGCCCGCCCACTACCTGCGCCGTCAGTTCACCGCACGGCTGGACGGCTGGGTGCGCATCAAGTGGACCGACGCCGCCGGCGCCGAGCACCTCAGCCGCAGCCAGTACATCGAGGTCGACGACGGCCGCGGGCGCGACTGACGTCGACCGGAGGTCCGAACTTGAGAGGACCGGAGGGCGAAACTCGTTGTCTTCCTCACCTCTCGATCAGCTCCCGCGGCAGCGCGCCCGGCCCGCGCGCGGCCACGGCGCGGCACAGCAGCTCCTCGTACTGGTCGGTGACCGCCTCCCACGAGTAGCGCCGGGCGCGCTCGCGGGCGCGACCGCGCAGCGCCTCCACCCTGTCGGGGTCGCCGAGAAGGCGCTCGAGCTCGGCCGTCAGCGAGGGCACGCCGTCCTCGCCCGAGAAGGTCACGCCGGCGTCGCCCACCGTCTCCACGTTGGGGGTGTGGTCGTTGACCAGGACGCAGTTGCCCGCGGCCATGGCCTCGAGGATCACCGGGTGCGTGCCGCCGACCTCCGTGGGAGCACAGAACACGTAGGCGTTGCGCTGCAGCTCCCAGTAGCCTGGCCCGAAGACGTAGCCGGGGAAGAGCACGCGCGGGTCGCCACGGCGGTGGACGGTACGGATGTACTCGTCGGCGTAGGGCGCCCCGCCGACCACCACGAGCTTCATGTCGCGCGCCGAGGCCGCCGAGATGCGTGAGAAGGCCTCCACGAGGACGTGCGGGTTGTTCTCGGGCTCCAGGCGCCCGACGAACAGGATGTAGCGCCGGGGCTCCAGGCCCAGGCGCTCGAGCGTGCCCACCGGGGCCTCGCCGGGATCCTCCACCCCGTAGGGCACCACGCCGATGCGCTGGCCGTAGCGCTGCTCGAAGACGTCGGCCACGGCGTGGGAGTCCGTCAGCGCGGTGTCGGCCCAGCGCGGGGCGTTGCGCTCGGCGAAGCGCAGGTAGGCCTTGGCCACGGGCGGCCACTTGGAGCGGTCGCTGTCCAGCCCGTCCACGTTGATCACCGTGGGGATGCCGGCCCAACGCGTGATACGGCACATCGGCGCGTTGCCGGCGATGAAGAACAGCGCGACGTCGGGCTTGGTGGCCAGCGCGGCGTGAAGCGAGGACGCCAGCGTGTGGGCGAAGGTGTCCAGGTACTTGTTGCGCACCGAGGGCAGGTGGACCAGGCGCGCCCCCTTGTGCTCGCGCAGGCTGGGGTCGACGACGTGCGAGCGGCAGTAGACGACCACCTCGTGGCCGCGCGCCGACAGGCGGCTGGCGAGCTGCTCCGCCGCCGTCTCGAACCCGCTGTAGGACGCCGGGATCCCCCGCGTGCCCAGGATGGCCACCTTCATGCCTTCATCCGACTCTGCGCTCCGTCCGTCGCCTCAGCGCGAGGGTATAGGCCCGCTGGTGGGCCCTGGCGCAGCGGGCCCAGGAGAACTCGGCGGCGCGGCGGCGCCCGCGCAGGCGCAGGTCGGCGCGCACGCTCGCGTCGGCGGCCAGCGTCTGGAGGTGGCCCGCGAGGTCGTCGGCGGCGTGGGGGCCGACGTAGAGCGCGGCGTCGTCGCAGACCTCGGCCACCGCGGCGCTGTGCACCGCCACGACCGGGGTGCCGGCGCTCATGGCCTCCAGCGGGGTGAGGCCGAAGCCCTCGTGCAGCGCGGGGTGCACGAGGGCGGCGGCGCCCGCGTACAGGCGCGCGAGGCGCTGCGCGTCGGGGCGGTGCTCCACCGTGATGCCCGCGCCGGCGGCGGTCGCCGACCCGGCCAGCACGAGGGGCAGCGCAGGCGTGCCGCCGTCGGCCCGGGTCGCGGCGCGGTAGCGGGCGTAGCCCTCCAGCAGCAGCCCGAGGTTCTTGCGCGGCTCGGTGTCGCCCACGTAGAGGAAGTGGGCGGGCGACAACGGTCCCCGGGTGGCATCGGGCTCCTGGCCGGGGCCGTGGCGGGCGACCACCACCTGCGCCGCGGAGATGGCCCAGCGCGCCACGACGTCATCGCAGGTGGCCTGCGAGGGGGTGACCACCGCGTCGGCGCCGCGTGCCGCGGAGCGGTGGGCCCGGGCCGCCCAGCGGCGGAAGGCCGGGTCGAAGGCCCAGGGCAGCGCCGCGAAGGCCAGGTCGTGCACGGTGACCACCTGGGCCAGCCCGCGGAAGCGGGAACGGGCGGGCAGCGGGTGGTGGAGCACGTCGGCGCCCGCGTGCGCCGCCAGGCGCGGGAGCTCCTGCTGGGTCCATGCAGCGTCGGCCAGGAGGTTGCGCACGCTGCGCAGCCCGCCGCCGCCGGGCGGGCGCCGCCCCGTCTGGGCCAGCTCGACCACCTCGACGCCGAGCCGGCGCAGCGCGGGGATCAGCCGCTGCAGGTACACGCCGGTGCCCGAGAACGGCCCACCCGGCCCCCGGCGCGCGTGGGTGGCGTCAACCGCGACGCGCACGGGCCAGCAGGGTCGGGCCGTCGCGGGCCACGTGGACGTCGTCGAAGCCCAGGTCGGCCAGCAGCGCGCGCAGCGCGCGGGCGGTGAAGAAGCGCAGGTGGTCGGCGCGCACGCTGAAGTGCTCCTCGAAGGCGCGGTCGCTGAGGGCCAGGCGCAGGCGCAGGGCGCGCGGGTGGGCGGGCGTGGTGAGCAGGAGGAGCCCACCACGACGCAGGGCGCGACGCACCTCGGCCAGCCAGCCGGGCGTGTCGACGACGTGCTCGATGACCTCGCCGGCCCACGCCGCGTCGAACTCGTCGTCCGCGGCGGGCAGCGGCTGGAGGGCGGGCCACAGGCGCAGCGCGAGGCCGGGGTGGCGCTGGGCTGCGCGGCGCAGGGGCTCCCGGGCGACGTCGACGCCGACGGGGTGCGCGCCGGCCTCGTGCAGCGCGGCGGCGAAGTCGCCCTCGGCGCAGCCGACGTCGAGCACGCGGGCGCCGGAAGCGACGTGATCGAGCAGGAAGCGCCGGCGGCGCTCGAAGCGCTCGGGCGGCGCACCGGGCGGGACGCCCTCCCACACCGCCTCGCGGTAGGGGTCCGTGGTGGCGGCGGTCACGGGGGCAGGATGGCACGGGTGCGAGGATCCACGGCCATGTCTGCCCTGCCCGTCGTCGTGCCCGTGGGGCCGGGCTCCCGCGAGGAGGCCCGCGTGGCCGACCTGCTGGCCTCGCTGCACCACCACGAGCCCGACGCCGGGCCGGTGCTGCTGGTCGACGATGCGCCGCAGCAGCGGCGAGTGTGGCCGGGGTCCCAGCCCGGGCTGGCGGTGGAGGTGCTGCCCAATCCGCGCAACGGACGGGGCGTGGGCACCTTCGGCGGGGTGTGCGCGGCGACGCTGCTGGGGCTGCGCTGGGCACGCTCCCGCGCACCCGGCGAGCCCGTGTTGCGCCTGGACACCGACGCCCTGGTCATCGGAGCGTTCGCGCGGTCCGTGCGCGCCGCGGTGGCGGGCGACCCGAAGGCCGGCGTGCTGGGGGCCTGCCGGCGCACGCCCGACGGGCAGCGACGCGACGTGGGCGCGTGGGCGGCCATGGTGCGCCGCCACGCCAGGCCGGTGTGGCTGTGGCGCGCGGCGCCCCACGTGCAGCGAGCGCTCGACGGGCGCAACGCCGCGGTGCGCCGGGAGGTGCGCGCCGGCCTGCGCGGCCGGGGCTACACGCCCGGAACGCACTGCATGGCGGCAGCGTGCGTCGTGACGCCGCGCATGGTGGCGGCCATGGCCGGCGCGGGGATGTTCGACGACCCGCTGCGCTGGATCGACGCCCGCATCGGCGACGATGTGATGCTCGGCCTGCACGCGGCCGCCCTGGGCTTCGAGCTGCGCGGCATGGTGGCCGACGGCGAGCCGTTCGGCCTGCGCCACGTCGGCCTGGCCGACACGCCCCAGCGCCTCGTCGACCGCGGCTTCGCCTTCGTCCACAGCCTCAAGAACGACCCCGAGCACGACGAGGACGCGCTGCGGGCGTTCTTCGCGGCGCGTCGGGAGGCGCGGTGAGGGGCCGCCCCCCGCGCGCGGGGGCCCCGCCCCGCCTCCTCGGCGTGCAGACGGTCGGCCCTCCGGGGGGCGCCGAGATCACGTTCATGCGCCTGGCGCGCAGGCTTGTCGACCGGGGCTGGGTGGTGGAGCTGGCGACGCCCGAGGCGGGCCCGCTGGACGACGCGGGCCTGCCCGTGCACAGGCTGGCCGTGGGCGGTCTGGCCCGAGGCGCGGGAGCGGCGGCGGTGGCCGCCTGGCCCCGCGCTCGAGCGCTCGCGCGGCACGTCGACGTCGTCTACCTCAACGGCACCGCGGCCGGTCGCCTGCTGCACGCGCTGGCCGGCCGGCGCACCGTGCTGCACGCCCACGACATGGTCGACCGCGTCCCGGCCCACTGGCGCCTGGCCTCGACCGTGCTGGTCCCCTCCCGAGCGGTCGCCGAGCGGCTGCCCGGCCTGGGGGCGCACGTGGTCGGCTGCCCCGTCGAGCTCGACGTCGAGCCCGCCCCCGCCCCCCCGTGGCCGCCCGGCGACGGGCCGGTGGTCGGCTTCGTCGGTCGCATCGAGCCGCGCAAGGGCCCCCTGGACCTCGTGCTCGCCGCGCCCGCCATCCGCGCCGGCGCGCCCGGCGCGCGGGTCGTGATCGTCGGCGACGACCCCTATGGGAACGACCCCACCTACCTCATGGCGGTGCGCCGCGGGGAGGGCGTGGAGCAGTACGGCTGGGCCGCCGACGCACCCGCCCTGCTGGGCCATCTCGACGTCCTGGTCGCCCCCTCTCGCGAGGAGCCCTTCGGCACGGTCCTGGCCGAGGCCATGGCCGCAGGCACGCCCGTGGTGGCCACGCGAGTGGGCGGACTGGCCGACACCGTCGACGACGGCCGTACGGGCCTGCTCGTCGAGCCCGGCCGGCCCGACCTACTCGCCGCCGCCGTCCTCGAGGTCCTGTCGCGCCGCGACGAGATGGGCGCCACCGCCCGCGCATGGGCCCGACGCTTCGGCGCCGACGCCTACGCGGACCGCGTGGAGCCGCTGCTGGCGCGCCTCGCGGCGCGACGATCGAACGATCCGCCGCAATGAGCGCGGGGGATTTTTCTATCACCCACACCGACGGCGTCAGGTATCTTGGCGCGCGTGCCCCACCCGAGAGCGATCAGGTCGTGAAGGTCGTCTTCGACGCGCGGCCTGGCACCGACATCCGCGGGATCGGGCGCTACGTGCGCTGCCTGCTGCCGGCGCTGCGCGAGGCCGCGGGGGGCGACGACGACGTCAGCGCCGGCCACCGTCCCGGGCGCACGGCCGACCTCTTCCACGCCCCCTGGATCGACGGCGCGCTGGTGCGCGCGCCCTGTCCGCAGGTCGTGACGGTGCACGACGTCATCCCGCTCAAGCGCCGGTCGGAGTACCTGCGCACCGGCATGCGCTTCCGCCTGCGTTACCTGGCCGTCTCGCGCGCGCAGCGCGTCGTGGTGCCCACCCAGGCCGTCGCCGCCGACGCCGTCGATCTCCTGGGCCTGGGGGCCGAGCGCGTGGCCGTGGTGCCCGAGGCGCCCGCGCCCGGCTTCGCCCCCCGCAGCCCCGCGGCGGTGGCCGCCGTGCTCGAGCGTCACGGCCTGCCCGAGGAATACCTGCTGTGGGTCGGCGCGCTGCGCCACCCCGACCCGCGCAAGCGCGTCGCCGCCCTGGCCGCCGCGCCGCGCGAGCTGCCCCTCGTGCTCGTCGGGCGCACCGCCGCGTGGGCGCGGGAGCTGCCGGGCGTCATCCTCACCGGCGAGATCGACGACGAGGACCTCGCGGCGCTCTACACCGGCGCGCGCGCCCTGGTCTTCCCCTCCGACGACGAGGGCTTCGGCCTGCCACCGGTGGAGGCGCTGGCCTGCGGGACCCCGGTGGTGGCCAGTGACGTCCCGGTCCTGCGCGAGGTGCTCGGCGACCGCGCCACGTTCGTCGACGCAGCGGACGTGCCGCAACTGGTGGCCACGGCCCAGCGCGCGACCCGCCCCGCCCCGCCCCCACCGGCCTGGACATGGGAGGACGCCGCGCTGGCCACCTGGCGCGTCTACCAGGAGGCCCTTGCCACCTCCGGCCAGCCCATCCGCAGCACCGCCCGCCGGGCCCCCGCCACCGCCGGCTGAGCCGCGGCGACCCTCACGAACGGGCCTCGGCCAGCCCCCGTCGCCCGCCGTAGCGCACCAGCAGCACGAGGAACCCCGCCGCGGTGATGGGCACCATGATCACGAAGCGCAGCAGCAGCAGGTAGGACAGGCCCGCCGACGCGCTGCGCCCCAGGGCCTGCGTGGCCAGCACGATGGCCACGTCCAGGGTGCCGGCGTAGCCGGGGCCCGACGGGATGAGGACGATCATCGACGCCACGGCGAGGATGAACCCGGCCTCGAGCAGGTTGACGTCCAGCCCCGAGGCGATCCCCACCGTCCACCACCCCACGACCTCGATACCCCAGATGACCAGGCTGAGCGCGAGCACCTCGGCCAGGTGGCGTCCGCGCAGGCGGGCCAGCGCGGTCAGCATGGGGCCCACGAAGCTCCGCAGCGCCTCAGCGCGCCCGCTGTGCTGCAACAGCCACCAGCCCGCGGCGGCCACGGCGACGACCCCGCCCACCAGCGCCAGCCCCAGCGCGATCCGGCCGCCCTCGGGCACCTCGATGCCCTGCAGGGCGCCGAAGGCCAGCACCACGAACAGCGTGCCCAGCACCACGACGTCGAGCAGACGCTCGGCCAGGAGGGTCCCGATGATCGTGCGCCGGTCGGTGTCCACCCGCGGGTGGAGGAACACGACGCGCAGCGCGTCGCCCGCCCGCGCGGGCAGCACGTTGTTGCCCATGTAACCCACTGCCGTGAGCCCGTACATGTCCCGGCGCAGGGGGTGACCGCCGTTGCGGCGCATGAGGATCAGCCAGCGTTCGGCGCGCACGGCGCAGGCCACGAAGTACAGCGCGACGGCGCCGACCAGCGCGACGATCTCCCGCGTCGTGGAGGGCAGGTCGGGCGCCTCCTGACCCAGCGCCCACCACACCACGCCGGCGATGGCCAGCACGGAGATGACCACGCCGGCGACCGCAACCGCGCGCCCGCCGCGTGCGGCGGGCACGGGCTCGCCCTCGGCCCCGCTAACGGAGGGCGACGCGGTCCAGCTCATCGGTTGAGGGCGCTGCGACGTTGACCCGTGCGCGCACCACGTAGAGGGGGCGGCCCTTGACCTCGTCGTAGATACGCCCGACGTACTCCCCGATGAGGCCGATGGCCATGAGCTGGATGCCGCCCAGCAGCGGGAACTTCGTGGCCCCCGCCCGGCGAGCCTCGCGGCGGTAGGGCACGGCGGTCTGCGTGAAGCCGACCCACACGGTCATCCCGCGCAGGTAGCGGTTGCGCTCGCGCATGCCCAGCAGCGCGTCCAGCGCGCGGCGGTCCAGCAGGCGGAAGTCGCCCGCCTCGCTGCCCAGGGGCCAATCGGACAGGCGCCCGAGCAGCCGGTAGAAGCCGCGCGCGGTGGCCAGCTTGAACGGGGTCTCGCCGTCGCGGTGGGTGCGCGCGGCGTACACGACGTCGGCGCCCTCACTCCAGCGGTCGAGCATGGTGAGGATGACCTCGGGCGGGTCCTGCAGGTCGCCGTCGAGCATCACCACCACGTCTCCCCCGGCATGGTCGAGGCCCGCGGTGAGCGCGGTCTGGTGGCCGAAGCGGCGGGAGAGATGGATCACGCGCACACGGGAATCATCGGCGGCCAGCTCGTCGAGGACCTGCGGCGTGGCGTCCGTGGAGCCGTCGTCCACGACGACCAGCTCCCGGGGCAACCCGTCCAGGGCCCCCGCCACGCGGGCGTGGGACGGGCGCGCGGTGTCCTCCTCGTCGAGCATCGGAGCGACCACCGTGAGCAGGTGCAACGCACGCTCGGGCATCCGGGCATGCTACCCGCGCTCGCTCGCACCTCCTCCACAGCGCTGCATCGCCGACAACCCGCTCTCGGTGCCCCAGGCCTTCTTCTGGAACGGCCTGTCGCGGCTGTGGGACGTGCGCAACCCGGCGCGCGCGCTGGACGAGGTGCCCTTCGAGGGCCGCTCCGAGGCGGTGACCGCGGTCGGCCTGGCCATGTACCTGCCGCTGCTCGCGCTGGCCCTGTGGGCGCTGTGGCGTCACCGTGCGCGGCGCGCGCTGGTCCCGGGGGTGCTGGCCGTCGCGCTGGCCGCCTCGGTGGTGTACACGAGCGCATCGGGGACCCGCTACCGTGCGCCGCTGGAGCCGCTGATCGTGGCGCTGGCGTGCTCCACCCCGCTGATCGCCCGAGCGGATGCCCTCCGACGCCGCGCTGGGCCAGGGCTATGGCGAGGCGGCGAGCGAGGACTACGTCGAGGAGGAGGCGGGGCAGCGCGAGACCGCGCGCCACGCGCTGACACGCATCGAGCGGTGGCTGCCGGGAGCGGGGGCGCCCGGCCCTCCGCGCCTCCTCGACCTGGGGTGCTGGGTCGGCTTCCTGCTCGCCGAGGCGCGCGAGCGTGGGTGGGAGGGCATCGGCGTGGAGCCCAGCGCGTTCGCCTCGACCTATGCGCGCGAGCGCCTGGGTCTCGACGTGCGCCGGGAGGAGCTGCTGCACGTCGACCTGCCCGCCAGCGCCTTCGACGTCGCGATCCTGGGCGATGTGATCGAGCACCTCCCCAGGCCCGGCGAGGCCCTGGACCGCCTGGCCACGCTCCTGCGGACGGGTGGGCCGCGCCTGGCCTGGCTCGCGCTGCCCGACGCCGGCTCGCGCGTGGCGCGCGCCATGGGGGCGCGCTGGTGGTCGGTGCTGCCCACCCACGTCCAGTACTTCACCCGCCGCTCGCTGATCACGCTGCTGCGCCGCCACGGCTGGGAGGTCCTCGAGGTGACCACGGCCCCCAAGGCCTTCACGGTGGGCTACTACCTCGAGCGCACCGGCGGCTATTCGCCGCCCGTCGCCCGCGCCCTCGTGCGCGCCGCCCGCGCCGCCGGCGTGGCCGACCGCATCTGGGCGCCCGACTTCCGCGACCGCATGCAGGTCGTAGCCCGGCGCCCTGATGGGCCGCGCCCGCCTCGACGTGCGGCTCTTAGGGTCCGTGCAAGAACAAGTGCTCGGGTTGGGGTGCCGGATCGTGGATGCCCGGGGTCGCACGATTCCGCCGTCGATACTGGTTGTATCGACAAGGAATCGGGTGGCTCCGGGCGCCACGAGACGGTGTCCCAACCCCGCAGTTGTTCTTGGACGGACCCTTAGGAAGTGTCAAACAATTAGCTAGAGGGATACGCTGGGTTATGTAGAACTC
>JANDLV010000069.1 GCA_024330185.1 Candidatus Siliceabacter maunaloa | reverse complement strand
CCTGCGGCACGCAGGACTCCTGCTCAGCACCACGACACCCCGTGAACGCCTACCTCGGTGGAGCGTTGCTTGGATCCGAGCCAGCCGTAGGCGCGGTCTGTCTGCTGGCGGGGAACGCCGTACTCGTTGGCGTCGAAGGTCTCGAGGAGTCGGGTGGTGGCGGAGGGGTCGGGGTTGGCGGTGGCGATGATGTCGCCGTGGAGGTTGGTGAGTTGGAGGAGGGTCCCTTCGAGCTGTGTTGGATGGCGGCGAGGTCGCCGTCGATGCCGCTGATGTAGCGTTCGTGGGTGCCGTTGCCTAGTTCGGTCCAGGCGGGGGCGTCGGAGGCATCGGCGTAGTGGCTGGTGTGGGTGCGGTCGGAGTTGGGCGTGACCGTGCGCTTGGTCAGTTCGCGGCGTGCGGGATCGAGGGTGTAGGTGTTGGTGGTTCCGTTCTGGGCCTGGGTGTGGACGAGATCGTTGGTGTAGTAGCCGGTGGTGAGTTCGTGGCCGCCCGCGTGCTTGGCGGGCAGCCGGGTGGTGCGTCCGAAGGCGTCGTATTGGGTGCCCTCGTCGGTGAGGCGGTCTGCGGCGTCGTAGGCGTAGGTCCAGTTCAGGCCTGCGGCTGTGGGGTTGCAGGAGCCGTTTGCCGCGGGTTGGCGGGTCGTGAGTTCGCGGCCGTTGCTGTTGGCGTCGAAGGCGTAGGAGCGCATCGTGCAGCCCTGGCCGGCGGGGCGGTCCTGCACGCCGGTGAGCCGCCCGGCTGGGTCGTAGGCGTAGCGCTGGCTGGACAGGGTGCCGTCGTGGCGTAGCCATTGGCCGTGGATGGACTCGGTGGCCGAGAACTCCAGCCAGCGGCAGTTCTGGGTGCAGTTCTGCTTGTCGTAGGTCAGGCCGATCGGAGCTCCCGTGGAGTCGTAGCGCGTGGAGGCCACAAGGCCGTTGGGCAGCGTCTTGGTCATGGGTTTGCCGTCGGGGTCGTAGGTGGCGCTGAACACGCCGGCGGCGGAGTCCGCGAGGCGTACGAGCAGCCCGCTGGCGGGATCGTAGGTGTGGGTTTGAGTGCCCTTGCCATCGCTGGTGGTTCTGGGGCGGTCGAGCAGGTCGTAGGTCGTCGTCGCGCTGGTGCCCGTGCCGTCGGTGTAGCGTGCGGGCCGCCCGAGGGGATCGTAGGTGGTGGTGATCGTCTTCCCGTCGGCGGTCAGGGTGGTGGGGCCCCGTGGTCGAGGCGTAGCCGGTGGACGCGGTGGCCAGCGCGGTGCCCTTGGTGGCCGTCGTCTGTTCGGTGCGTGTGCGTCCCGCGGTGTCGTAGGTGGTCGTCGTGGTTCGATTGTCCGCGCCGACCGTCTCGGTCGCGGTGGTGATCTCGCCCAAGCGGTTGTAGCGGTAGGTGGTCGCGGGCAGGTCGGGCAGTCCGGGGGCATTGGGCTGGGTGGCCGGGGCGACGCGGCAGGGCAGGTTGTGCCATTCGGGCCGGTTTCCGCAGTCCGCGCGGGTGGCGTTGGCAGACGCGGTGTAGTAGGTGGTGCGTGTGGTGCTGGCGTCGCCGCCGTCGGGCTCGCTGGGCATCCTGCGTTCGAGCTCGAGCCCGGTGGTCTGGTCGAGGATCGTGCGGTCGACGAGGTTGAGGCCACCGGTGCGCGCGTCGCGGGTCGTCGTGGTGGCCGTGCGCCACTTCCAGTCGTAGGCGCTCTTGGTGGTACGTAGGTCGGCGTCGGCGGCGCGGCCAGGCACCATCGCGCCCACCACCGTGGTCGTGGGCAAGTGGTAGGGGCCGCCGGCGGGCGCTCCTTCATCGTAGGTCACTCGTGTGCGCTGACGCGCGTCGACACGCTCCCCCGAACCTAACTCGACTTGGTGCAGTGGGCCGACCTCTTCGACCATGCGCAGGCCGTCGGCCTCGTAGCGTCGGCGGGTGTCCAGATCCAGCGCCCACTCCGAGGAGTTGTCCTCCTGAAGGGCGCGCGCCCGGTTGCTTGCGGTCAGCTCACGACGTACGTTGCCCTGAGCGTCGTGCTCGGCGGTGGTGATGTGTCCGCCCGGGGCGGCGGTGTTGACCTCGTAGCCGTCGCGGTTGAGGTAGTGCACGGTGGCCCGGGCGTAGGAGGACAGCGGCTGGGTGGGCACTTGGTCGGGCGGGAAGATCGCGGCCGCGTCGGTGGGCAGGTCGGTCTGCGCCCAGGCACCGACGTCATCGCGGCCCATCGCGTAGGGGGCACCGTCACCGACGGGGACGCGGTAGGCCACCGTCCACGTCGCCGTGCCCGCTTCCAGGGCCGAGCGCGACACCGCCCGCAGCCGCCCCGGTCCCGGATCACCGGGCTGGCTGACATAGGACAGGCCCCATGGTTCCTCGCCGGGTGGCGTGATGCGGGTGAGCAGGCCCTGCGCGTCGTAGTCGTAGATCGTCTTGAGCGCGGGCTCCGATGCGCGGGTCCCACTGGGCGCGCAGGCGCCCCGTCGCGTCGTAGGCGTAGCGGGCGACGGCGTTACGGCTCATCGCGCCGCTGGCCGGGTCGAAGGCCTCGAGGTCCACCCGTACGAGGCGGCCCTTGAAGTCGCCCCAGGTCTCAGGCGTCGGGCCGGTCGCCGTCGTGGTGTCGGCGTAGACCAAGTGCAGCGCGCGGCAACCCTTGACGACGCCGGCCGCGCAGTTGATCCCCGGCGGCGAGGGCGCCAGTGCGCGCACCACGCGCGTCTTGCCGTCCACGGTTTCGGTGGCAAAGCTCAGCGCAGACTGGTCGCCGGGATGCTCCACGCGCGTGGGCAGGAACGCGACCGGATCGGCGGAGGAGCGCGCGAACGTCGTCTTGACCCCGTCGAGATCCTTGACCTCGTAGGTGTTCTCCGCGGGCTTGGTCAGCGTCAGGTGCTCGAAGCCGAACTCCGGCGTGTAGCCTGACCCGCCGCGACTGAACGCCGCCTCGGTGCCATCAGCCAGCACCAGCGCGAGGAAGTCGGTGCCCGGCTTCTCGGCCAGCCTGGCGTAGTCCTCACTGACCCCAGTGGGAAGGCTGGATGTCCACCCCGGCCCGAACGCCCCGTCGGCGTTGCCTCCCGCGTCGCGGGAGTTGTACGTGCGTGCGACGCCGAGCGCCGCCAGCGGACTCTGGATGGAGACGTCCTCCTCGGCCAGCGAGAAGTTGCCCGTGAGCAGGTTCACGTTGCCCGGGCCGATCTCCTCGCGGTGGGTCTTGGTTTCGAGACCCTTCTGGTCGAGCTCGAACTTCACCGCCTGCGTCTCGCCGCCCGGCCCGCCGGAGAACACCCCGCGCACCTGGACGGGCCCGTCCTTGCTGGCGATCTGTGGCGTGGACAGCACGTCCCAGGACACGGCCGCGCTCTGGCCCTCGACGAGCTGGCGCTCGCGGTCGGTGACGACCTCGCCGTCGTCGGTGCGCAGATGCTCGACCGGCACGTCGCTCCACGCATCCGTGGCAGCCCGGCGAAACTGCCAGCCCACCGACGACAGGCCCGCTCGCTTGCCGCGCGCGACCAGCGTGACCCGTCGCGGCGTCTTGAAGCCCTCTTTGGGCGTGACAACCGTGCCTGAGGCAACCCGGACCGTCCACTCCGAGCTGCGCGCCACGTTGCCCGCCCCATCGATGGCCTCGATGGCCACCCTGTGCACGCCGGCCGCCAAGTCGTACGGGCGCAGCTGGAAGTCGTGGCGCATCGTGCAGTCTGCTGCCGCCGGGGCCGCCTGCCGCGCTCGCTCGATCCCGTCGATCTTGAACACCAGCCCGGTCACACAAGACGTCTCGACGCCGTCAGCGCGCCCGTCGTCGGCGCTGGCCGTGACCGTGTACGTGTCCTCGTGCAGGTGCTTGGTGTGAAGGCTCCCCGTTGGGCTATCCATGCGCACCCGCGGCGGGGTACGGTCGATGCGCTGGCTCCAGCGGTGGCGCTGGGACTGGTTGCCCACGACGTCCCAACTGTAGAGCTCGAAGTTGGTGGTGCCTTCGTTGAGGCGGTAGCGGTAGTCGCGGCCCCAGTCCTGGTCGCGGGGGCAGGCGCTGCGGTAGGGGTCGCCCGAGCAGGTGGTCGTGGCCGTTCCCGCGCCGCTGGGCGGCCCGGTGAACGAGATGCCTCGCACACCCAGGCCGTGGTCGCGCGCCCGGGCGGAGAAGACGTGCTCGCGGTTGTCGTCGTCGTGCCAGGCGTGGTTGACCGCGTTGCCCCACGCCGCCGGGGCGTGACGATCGCCCAACAACACGACATTGGTCTCCATGGACGCCCAGGCCTTCTGCTCCCCCGTCCACACGCCCCCTCCGGGGTTGTAGGCCTGAATGCCAAACAGTGCGAAGTTCTGCTCGCCGTGGCCACCGTAGTCGTGACGCACCCCCCAATACTCGTGGCGACCCGACCACACGTGCTCCCACCCGCTGTACCAAGGGTTCATAATGCCCTGAAACGCCGAGCTGTACGTCGCGCCATTGTAATAGTACGGCTTGTGTCCGATGTTGTGATTCTCAGAACGCGCGATGAACGTGCCCACCGGTGAGCGCAGCCAGAAGTGCGCGTAGGCGCCATGGTTGAACCAGTGACGGGTGGGCATCGAGGTGTAGTAATGACAGCCATAGGCACAGTCACCCAACGCCACCCCGAAGTTCGTATTGTAAGCCGGCGCCGCACCGGCGAGCTCCTGGCTCCAGTTCCAGCCCTGATAGCCGGCCCAGCGGTTGGCGACGTGCACGACCTCGGGATCGACAAGGGCCGGGTAGCGGATGTCGCCGTCGCGGTGGGGCACCTCCAACACGATGCGATCACCCTCAGCGCGCATCGCCACCGCCAGCGACCGGCCATCGACATCGTGGGCCTGGGGCGGACGCACGTAGCCCAGGACCTCGTCGCCGCGCGCGACCTCCAGCGACTGGGGAGGATCGCCCGGGATCGGCTCCTCGGTGGTCGCGCGGCGCACCACCGCCCCCTCGGGCAGCTCGACGTCGAAGACGAACCGCTCGGGGCTCGCAGGCGAACGCAGCTGCAACGCCACCTCCGCACCGGTCGCCGTAGCCCCGGCGAACACGTCGGTGTCCGTCAGGGTCGATGCGTAGAACACTCGATCCTCAGACAATTGCGCCAAGCGCTGCTGTCCCTCGGCCAGCTCCAGCCCGAAGCCTTGCTCGGGCAACGCGACGCCGGGCACCCCTGACTGGGGAAACTCCACCGCACGCCGGGATTCTGGGCCGCGAGCTTCCCGCCCTGCTGGGTCAGCGACAGATCGACCGCCGCGACCGACCCCCATCCGTCGTGGCCTGCAACGGCACCGAGGAGATCGCCAGAAGCTCCCGGCCGCTGGCCTGGTCCTCGACCAGCGCCCGCCCGCCACCAAGCTGCTTGACGACCTCCATGCCCCCAGCCGGCTCGCGACCGCTGAACAACGGCCCACGCAGCAGATCGGGAAAGTGCTCGCGCGCCAGGCCCAACGCCTCCTCACGCCCAAGCCCGCGAAACTCAGTCCGAGACCTCCCGCGCTCACGCTGAGCCGCCGGGCCACGGCGGCGCTCCAGGCGTTCGCGCGCCCGCTTCTGAGCGGCCTCCCATCGCCCATCGCCGCGATTGGCCTCATCAAGGCTCCCGGGCGACTCGACCGGCTCGATCGCGACCGCAGTCGAGCCGCCGGGGCCGTAGAGCACCGCAAGCACCGCGACTGCGAAGAGGAGACGAGCGAAGAAGCGCGAGAGCATGAGCATCCTGTGCAGAGCGAAGGAGAAGCAGTCCGGCGAAGGCCTTGTACAGCAACTCCACGACGCAGGCACCGCTTTGGTGCCCCGGGTTACAAGGACCCGCCCAACTCCGTAACCGACGTGACACCAAGAGCACAGATCGCCTCTACGATCCAGCGATCTCCGCCGGCGCGCATCCGACCATCCGGGTCCTCGCGGCCGACCCCGGTCTGGGCGCCGACCTCACGCCCGCCCAACTGCGCCAGGCCCGCGCACACGCGGTGGCCGCCGAGCACAGAGTCCCGCGTGGCCAGTGGCCACCCGACCGCTTCCACACCCCCCAGCCGGGCCTGGCCGGCCTGCTGCTGGTCGAGGGCGCGATCGTCCGCGACGTGCGCATCGCACGCTCCCCGCCGCCGAGCTGCTCGGGCCCGGTGACCTGCTGCGCCCCTGGCAACTCGACGAAGGCTACGCCTCCGTCCCGGCGCAAACTACGTGGACGGTACTCTCCGAGGCCCGATTCGCCGTCCTCGACCGCGAGTACATGGACGCAACCGCCCCCTGGCCCGAACTGGCCGCCAGCCTCGTGTCCCGCGCGGTCGACCGATCGCGCGCCACCGCCTTCTCCCTCGCCCTCACCAACGTCCAGTACCTCGACGAGCGCCTGCTCGGACTGCTCTGGGCCCTCGCCGACCGCTGGGGACGCGTCAGCTCCGCCGGGGTCCTGCTACCCCTGCCCCTCAGCCACGACGTCCTGGGCCGGCTGATCTCCGCGCGCCGACCCTCGGTATCCCGCACGGTCGCAGACCTGACCGAGCGCGGGCTGCTGCGCCGCACGCCCGAGCGCCACTGGTTGCTCATCGGCGACCCTCCCAACCTCCCGCTACCCAACCTACGCTCCGACGGATAGCCGGGACGGGGAGCGCGACGTGAGGCGGACGGGTGTAGTCAGACTGCACTGAGAGGTACAGTCTGAGTGCACTCATGAATCCGTTCATCTACGACCGCCCTCTCCCACCAGACCAGCTCGTCGGCCGGGAGGCCGAGCTGGCACTGCTCCTCGACCTCGCACTCGGTGGCCAATCGGCGCGTGTGGCCGCGCCCCGACGCTATGGCAAGACGACGTTGCTCGGAGCCCTCGCCGACACCGCGTGGAACTCGCACGAGATGATCCCCGCCCTGGTCGACTTCTCGCGCGTGACCAGCATCGACGATGTGGTGGAGCGCCTCGAGCGCGCCTACGAGCACGGCTTTGAACGTGGCCGGCTGCGTACGGTGTGGCGCTCGCTGCGCCGGCGCGGCGGCGCGAGCGCACAGCTCGGCGTTCCAGGGCTGGCCACCGTTACCGGCGCCGTGACGCCTCGCGCCGACGCCCAGTCGCTCGCCCGGCTGCACGATGTTCTCGACCTTCCTCGCCAGGTCCACGCGCGGACCGGACAGCGGTGCCTAGTCATCCTCGACGAGTTCCAGGACCTCCTGACCGCGGGGGACGAGCTCGACGGCGTGCTGCGCAGCCATCTGCAGCACCACGTCGGCATCGCCTCCTACGTGTTCGCGGGCAGCCAGCCGTCGCTCATGCGCTCCCTCTTCGGAGATCGGCGGCGACCGTTGTTCGAGCAGGCACGCAGCGTGGCGCTCGGTCCGCTGCCCGCGGGCGAGCTGGCCGAGTGGATCGACGCACGGCTCGCCGCCGCCGGAAGCGAGGCGGCACGAGAGCATGTGGACGAGCTTGCCGCCGTGACCGCCGGCCACCCTCAGCGCGCGATGCTGGTCGCACACTTCCTCTACCAGGACGGGGGGGACGAGGGCCTCGCACCTGCGCTGGCCGCGGCCGTCCGTGAGGCGGCCGATGCGCTTGACCAGGCATGGCGGTCGTTCACGCAGGTGCAGCGACGGGTCCTGGGCGCCGTGGCCGCCGGTCACACCCGTCTGCTGACCGATGCCGCCCTCGCGTACACCCGCCACGGGAAGAGCACCCAGCGCCAGGCCCGTCGCATGCTCTTGGCGGAGGGACACCTGCACGAGCGCGAGGACGGCACCGTCGCCTTCTCCGACCCGTTCTTCCCCCTCTGGCTCGCGTGAGCCCGAGCCGCCGCACCGCGCACTAGCCTTCCCCTCCACCATGGCCGCCGCCGGGCCCATCGCCATCCTCGTCGTCGACGACGACGCGCCGCTGCGCGACATGCTCGCGCGGTCGTTCTCGCGCGAGGGCCACACGGTCGTGGCCGTGGCCGACGGCACCAGCGCGCTGGACGAGGCCGAGCGCTCCAGCTTCGACGTGATCCTGCTCGACGTCGCGCTGGGGCAGGGCCCCGCGGGCCACGAGGTCTGCCGCGAGCTGCGCGCGCGGCGCAACGTGGTGCCCGTGATCATGCTCACCGCCCTGGACAGCGAGGCCGACATCGTCCTCGGGCTGGAGGCGGGCGCCGACGACTACGTGACCAAGCCCTTCGGCGTGGCCGAGCTGCGCAGCCGCATCCGCGCGGTCATGCGTCGGGCGGGCGGGCGGGTACTGGACGAGCAGGTCGTGCAGGTCGGTCCTGTCCAGCTCGACCTGCGCAAGCGCACGGTCACCACCGCCGGCGCGCCCGTACGCCTGACCTTCTCCGAGTACGAGCTGCTGGCCTGCCTGATGTCGCGCCCCGGCCGGCTGTTCAACCGCCAGGAGCTGCTGCGCGCGATCTGGGGCGACAGCGCCTACCGCGACCCCCGCGCCATCGACGTCCACATCCGCCACCTGCGCGAGAAGCTCGAGGAGCGCTCCGAGGAGCCCGAGCTGGTGCTGACGGTGCGCGGCGCGGGCTATCGCTTCCGTGACCCCTGAGCCGCCCCAGCAGGGCGCCCCCGGGCGCGCCGCCACGGGAACGCCACGGCCGTGGTGGCGGCGCTCGTTCGGCCTGCGCCCCCGCCTGGTGCTGGCGCTCGTGCTCACCGCGGCGGTCACCCTGGGCGTCGCCGCGCTGACCCTCCTCTCACCGCTGCAGGACCGCCTGCGCGCCCAGGCCGAGCGCAACCTGCGCGCCGCCGCGCTGACCGCACGGCCCGGCTTCGAGGAGGCCGTGGCCGAGGACGAGGGAGTGCGTGAGCTGGCCCGCGTCCTGCAGCGGCGCACCGGAGCCTCGCGCGTGATCGTCGACGACCAGGTCTTCGGCGACGAGCGCCTGGCCGACACCGCCGCGGCGGGCACGCCCGACCGCCAGATAGACGTCGCCCTGCTGCGAACGTTGCGTCTGGACCGCACGACGCTCACCTCCGGCGCGGACGGCACGACAGTGGCCGTTCCCCTCAACATCCCCGGCACCGGTGATCCCCACGTCCTCGCGGTGCGCCGCACGGTCGACGATGCCGCCGCCGTGGTCGACGAGGTGCGCGACGCCTTCCTCACCGCCGCGCTGGTCGGCCTCGCGGTCGCCGTGCTGCTCGGCCTCGCGGTGGTCACCACGCTGCTGCGCCGCCTGGAGCGCCTGCGCGGCGTGGCGCGACGCATCACCACCCACGGCCCCCAGGCCGCTGCCGCGCCCGTCGACAACGCGGGCGACGAGGTCGGCGACCTCGCCCGCACCCTGGCCGCCATGCAGCACGGTCTCCAGCGCCAGGAGGCCGCCCGGCGCACCTTCGTGGCCACCGCGTCCCACGAGCTGCGCACGCCTCTGACCTCGCTGGGCGGGACGCTGGAGCTGCTGGCCGAGGACCTGCGCGGCGGCCGCGTCGACCTCGCCGACGCGCAGGAGCAGATCGTCCTGGCCCAGAACGAGGTCGGGCGCCTCACCCACCTGGCCACCGACCTGCTCGACCTCAGCCGCCTGGATTCCGACCAGCCGCTGCGCAACGAGCCCGTCGAGCTGGAGGAGCTGTCGCGCGCGGTCGGCGCCGAGTTCGCCGCGCGCGCCCGCGAGCTGGGCGTCGAGCTGGACGTGCGCTCGCCGCCGGGGCCGTGCTGGGGCCTTGGCGACCCCGGAGCGCTGGCGCGCATCCTGCGCATCCTGCTCGACAACGCGCTGCGCTTCGCCCCTCGGGGCACCGCCGTGCGCATCACCCCGGCCTACCACGGGGAGGCAGCGACCATCGGCGTGGCCGACGCGGGTCCGGGCGTCCCCGGTGACGAGCGCGACCTCATCTTCGAGCGCTTCCGGCGCGGCAGCGTCACCGGCGGCGAGGGCGGCTTCGGCCTCGGCCTGGCCATCGGCCGCGAGCTGGCCCAGCGCCTGGACGGCGGCCTGACGCTGGACTCCCCCAACGGCGCGGGCCCCCCCCGTGGCGCCCGCTTCGTCCTCTCGGTCCCGATCGAGCAACCTGCAGGCAGCGCACGACGCTGACACGGGGCAGTGTCGTACAAATGTCTTACATGGCCACCAGCCGTCCCTTCTCCGCCCGTCTCAGCGCGTCTGTGGCCGACCGGCTGGAGCGCCGGCGCGAGCGCTCCGGAGAGAGCAAGTCCCGTCTCGCCGAGCGTTACATCGACGAGGGTATGCGCCTCGACGACCACCCGGGCATCATCTTCCGCGATGGCTCCACCGGCCGCCGCGCCGCTCTGCCGGCGGGCCCGGACGTCTGGCAGGTGGTCTGGGTTCTGCGCGAGATCGGTGAGGGTGAGCCGGCCATCGCCGCGGCGCGCGAGTGGATGAGCCTCACCGACGGTCAGGTCCGTGCGGCGATCCACTACTGGAGGGCGTTCCCGGACGAGATCGATGAGCGCATTCGCGACAATGCCGAGGGCGCCGACGCCGCGGAGGAGGCCTGGCGGCGCGAGCAGCACGCCATGCGGTGAGGCTGCTGCTGGACGAGATGCTTTCCGGAGCCCTTGCGCAGCAGCTTCGCGCGCTTGGACGCGACGTGCGGGCGGTGGTCGAACGGCCGGAGCTCCGGGGTCTGTCCGATGCGCAGCAGTTCGAACGAGCACAGGCCGATCGGCGCGCCTTCGTGACCTACGACCGAGAGGACCTTCTCGCCGACGTCTTCGCCTCGGGCGAGCCGCCCTACCCGGGCTTCGTCCACTGGCTGCAGTGAGAGACGAAGCCCGGAGGAGGCAAACGCCCTACGCCGCCTGGCGCTGCTCGAGCTCCGCTCGCAGCGCGGGCGTGACGGGCGCCTCCTTGTAGGGCTGCTGGTCCTCTGCGTCGGTGGACTGCTCGTGGTAGGCCGACTCGACGTTGACCGCCCAGATGTCGTGCTTGGCGCCGGTGAGGAGGTTGTCCACGGCGCGCATCGCGCTGAGCATCGAGTGGTCGGAGTTGTTGTAGCGGTGCAGCCCGTTGCGACCGACCTGCTGCAGGTTGCCGATGTCGTCCAGCCAGCCGCGGATGGTGTCAACGCGCTCGGAGTAGTCGGCGTCGTACATCGGGTAAGCCTTGGGCACGCGGACGACGTAGCCGCGGCGCACCTTGTCGGGGGTGGAGAGCCCGAGGGTCTCCAGCTCGGCCTTGCCCAGCTCGACCAGGTCGTGGTCGCTCATGGTCCACAGCTCGTCGCCCTCGAAGGCGAAGTACTCCATGCCCACGCAGGCGGTGTCGGGGTCGGGGACCATCCAGGGGCTCCAGGAGCGGAAGTTCTGGATGCGCCCGACGTTGACGGCCTCCTCGTGGATGTAGATCCAGTTGTCGGGGAAGAGGTCCTCGCCGTCGATCACCAGCGCGATGGTGATGAAGTCGCGGTAGCGCAGGCCGGTCGCGGCGTCCTGCACCTCGGCGGGCGCCTGCGGGTCGGTCACGGCGACCGTGGCGCGTAGGGGCAGCGACGAGATGACCGACTCCGGCTCGATGACCTCGCCGCCGGCGTGCACGCACACGACATCGCCGTGGTCGTCGAGCTCCAAGCGGGTGACCGGCGTCTCGAGGCGGACCTCGCCGCCCATCTCCTCGATGCGCGAGGTCATCTGCTCCCACATCTGTCCCGGGCCGTAGCGCGGGTACTGGAACTTGTCGATCAGCGACTTGATCTTGTCGTCGCCGTTGCCGAAGAACGCGGACTTGGCGGCGCTGAAGAACGACAGGCCCTTGATGCGCTGGGCGGCCCACTCGGCGCGGATCTCGGTCGCGGGGACGCCCCACACCTTCTCGGTGTAGGACTTGAAGAAGTGGCGGTACAGGCGCTTGCCGAAGCGATTCTGCACCCAGGTCTCCAGGTTGTCCTCCCTGCCCTTGGGCTTCAGGGCGGCCACGAAGTAGGAGAACATGGAGAGGGTCAGCTCGACGGGGCCCAGCTTGCGGATCACGTCCATGCCCCGCAGCGGGTAGTCGAGGTACTTGCCGCGCCAGAAGATCCGCGACATGCGCGGGCGCATGAGGAACTCGTCGCCCATGATCTCGAGCCAGAGGTCGTTGACCTCCTTGCTCTTGGTGAAGAAGCGGTGGCCACCCAGGTCGAAGCGGTAGCCGTCGGGATCGACGACGGTCTTGGCCAGGCCACCGACCTGGTCCTCGGCCTCGAAGACGATCACGCGCTGCCCGGCCTGGGCCAGCAGGTAGCCGGCCGACAGCCCGGCGGGCCCTCCGCCGATGACCACGTAGGGACGGTCCGTGCGCGTCCTGGAATCGGAGCCGCGCAGTTCGCGCGGTGCGTCGACGATGCTCATGCCTGCATCCTTCCTCGCGCGGCCCGTTGGGTCCCCCTCTCCTAACGGGCACTAACCGTCCCTAACGCTGCTGGTGTGGCCACTGGTGGCCACTAGGGTTGGCCTGGTGACGGAGCTGCGCAGCGTGCCCCGGGCCGTGCTGGTGGCGCTCGTGTGCGTCGTGGTCGCAGGGGGCGCCCTGCGGGCCGTTGCCGCCGCCGACCCCAGCGCGTACCAGTCGACCGACGAGATCGCCTACGCGATGATCGCGCGGACCCTGGCCGACCGCCTCGTCTACGGCGATCCGGGGATGGACGACCCCGTGCACTGGCCGCCGGGCGCGCCGGTGCTGTTCGCCGCCGCCTACGAGCTCTACCCCAAGCAGCGCGGCGACGGGGTGTGGGACGTGCCGGCGGCCTACCCGGTCCAGGCCGCAGTGGGCACAGCGGTGATCGGGGCGGCGTTCCTGCTCGCGCTGGTGGCGGCCGGTCCGCTCGCGGGCCTGGGCGCGGCCACGCTCGTGGCCTTCTATCCCCCGCTGATCGACGCCTCGCGCGACCTGCTCTCCGAGCCCCTGGGCGCCCTGCTGGTGACGGGCGCGCTGCTCGCCGTCGCGCTGGCGCTGCGCCGCCCCGCCTGGTGGCGCTTCGCGGCAGCGGGCGCGCTGCTCGGGGCGACGATCCTCACCCGCGCCGACCTCCTCCTGGTGCCGCTGAGCGAGGTTCCCGGTGGCAGGAGCTCGACCGGAGGGGCCAGACGCGCCACGCCGG
>JANDLV010000068.1 GCA_024330185.1 Candidatus Siliceabacter maunaloa | reverse complement strand
CAGCACGCCGAAGGGTGGGGGGAGAAATAGCGACCGAGAAGTGCGGAAAGGGAGGAGGACGAGAGCCAGCTTGCCGCGGCGCGTGGTCAGGACCGGCCGCTCGCGCTCAAGCTGCTGGCAGAACTGCCCGACGCGCTGCTGGGTGGGGAGCGGCTCTTCTAGGTCTGGCGACGCTCGTACTGAAGTTCACAGGGATCTGTGAACTCCCGGGCGTGGTGAGGAGGCGTCGCCGACGGGGACCGACGGCAGCCGTCAGGATCACCAGATCGCACGCGACCCATTCTTCACATGTCCACTCTGATCTGACCTGGCTGGACTTCTCCGATGCCGAGCGCAAGCGCGCGCTGCAGGTCGTCGAGCTCCTCGGCCGGCCCGAGACCCGCGACGAACTCGGACTCGGCGCCATCCGAGACGCATTCGCCAACGCGCTCTTTCCGGGCATAAGCACCGTCCAGCGGCGCGCGCGGTACTTCCTGTTCGTCCCGTGGACGTTCCGCGACGCCGAGCAGCGCTGGGCCGGTCGCACCGACGCGCTGGAGCGAGCTCGCCGCAAGGAGCTTCAACTCATCGACCCGCTGCTCCACGCCGGCGAAAAGGACGGCGTGATCGGGTCTTCGGCCAAGGCGAACCTGCGCCAGGTGCCGAGCATGATCTACTGGCAGGGCCTGGCCCGCTGGGGCATACGACGGATCGAAGGCACGCGAGAGCAGTGGGGTCGAGCCGTCGCGCGTTCGAGCGGCACCGCTATCGACGACGACGGACAGACCGTCAACGCGACCGCGTCGTGGTGGCACGCGAGTCTTCCCGACCCGCCTCCGGGCTGGCCGGAGACCGCAACGTTGACGCTTCGCCCCGATGAGGCGGATTACCTACGCGAACGGATACGTGAGAACTGTGCCGGCACGATGCTCGCCGCCCTCGCCGAACGCCGCACGGCGTGGACTGAGGTGCGATTCCCGTGGGACCTCAACGTGCCGGAGCTGACCGAGGCGCAGCGAACGCTGCTCGAGCATGCACAGCGCTTCAGTGAGCGCATGCATGGCGCCGCGCTGCTCTACAACCACGAACTGGCAAAGCGCAGGGACGACGAGGAAGCCGAAGCCGACTATCGAGAAGAGCTTGAGCAATGGGCGGCCGCCGAGGCCGCGGCCGATCCCGGCCTTGCGCCCCTGGACGCACTCTGGCCGCTACTTGGCGATCTCGGATCGCGTCACTCGCCGCAGACGCGGCACTTCGTGACCGACTGGGTGACGCTCACGAGCCACCCAGGCCGCGTGGTCACGGACGCCAGTCTCGTCGACCGAATCCAGCAACGCGAGTTCGAGGTCAAGAAGCGTCAGGCTCGACTCAGCTTCATCGCCGCCGAGGAGACCTGGCGTGGCGCGGCCGGTGCCGGTCAGCTCGAGTACCGCTGGAACAGCACGCAGCGACAGCTGCTGGACATCGTCACCCCGGCGGAGGCCTGAAGAGTGCTCGCCCCAGCCGACCGGCGACTCCTGCTCGACGTGCTCGCACCACCCGACGGATACACACTCGACCACGGCATCGGGACGACGTACACATTGGACCTGCTGGCGCTGCTGCGGGTGCCCCTCGCGGCGACAGCACTGCCATGGTCGGGCTCCGGCGGCCGCCCAGTCGACAACCCATTCGCGTTGCTGACGGCGCTGCGTCGCAACGCGAGCCGCATCTCCCTCTTCTGCCACGCGGGGGCCACCAAGGTGCCCGGCAACCACGTCCCGCTGCTCGCGTTTCTCGAGAGCGCGGTGCATCCCGTGACACCGCCGACGCCCGGTGGCGTCTTTCACCCCAAGTGCTGGCTGCTGCGCTTCGCACCTGAGTACGAAGGCGAGCCGGTCCGATACCGCCTGCTCGTGTTCTCGCGGAACCTCACGTTCGATCGCTCATGGGATGTTGCCCTGTCACTCGACGGCGAGCTCCTGGAGCGCCAGCGGCGCAACAGCCCCAACCTCCCGCTGGCCGAGTTCTTCAAGTCGCTGCCGGGCATGGCACAGGCCGCCGGTCACGCGCTCCCGGTCGCTGCGCAAGAGCGCATTGATCTCCTGACGTCGGAAGTGCGGCGAGTCGAGTGGTCGCTCCCCGAGGCGTTCGACGACCTCGCGTTTCACCCCGTCGGTCACGATGGCAAGCCGTCCTGGCCGGTCGTCGACCTGAATAGGCTCATGGTCATCTCACCGTTCGTCGGCGCCCCAGCGATCGAGCGCTTGGCGGCCGAGGTTCGCGCCAAGATCAGCGTCATTGGACGCTTCGACGAACTCGCCAAGCTCGACTCGGCGACGATCGACCGACTCGACGAGGTCGACGTCTTCGACGACGTGTCCTCACTCCTTGACGTCGACGACGCAGAGGACGCCAGCGCAGCCGACGATCCCGATCGCCCGGAGCTCTCGGGACTCCACGCCAAGGTGTTCGTGGGGGAACGTAGCCGACGGGCCGCGATCTACATTGGCTCGGCCAACGCGACCGAGGCGGCCTTCGAGCGCAACGTGGAGTTCCTCGTCGAGCTCGACGGCTGGCGCACCCACCACGGCACTCAGGCTGTTCGCACCCTGTTGCAGGACGCCAACCTGCTGACGCCGTTCAAGCCCGGCGCCGAACCGGCAGCCGAGGATCCATCAGAAGCCCTGCAGCGAACGCTCGAGCGGGTCGCGCACGAACTCGCGACTGGGGCATTGCGTGCGCGCGTCGACCCCGCCGGCGAAGGCCGCTGGCGAACGGTCCTACTCGCAACGCGAGCCGTCGACCTGCGCGGGGCCGTGCTGCACGCGCGCCCGCTGTCCCAGCACACCCCGCAGCCCGTCGACCTCGGCATGACCCCAGCTGCGGCGTTCGCTCCGGTGGGCCTGTCGTCAGTAACGCCGTTCTTCGCGCTCAGGCTCACGGCACGCGCCGAGGCCGGCGGCGAACAGCATCTCGATGCCGCCGTCCGGCTTCCGCTGGAAGGCGCTCCCGGCGGCCGAGCCGAAGCAGTGACAGCAGAACTGCTCTCAGACACCGAGCGACTGCTGCGCTTCATCCTGCTGCTGCTCGCAGACGACGGCGACAGCGACCGCATGCTGGCCGAGCTGGAAGACCTGCTCACCGAGCGGTCGGTCGGCGGCAGCTCCAGCTCCGATCGTGGCAGCGGCGGACTCCCGCTGCTGGAGCCGATGCTGCGTGCCTTGCATCGCGACCCCGACCGGCTGGACGAGATCGACCGTCTGCTGACCGACATGCGCACGGCTGGCGCATCGACCGAAAGCCTGTTGCCCCCAGAGCTCTCGGAACTCTGGGCGACCATCTCTGAAGTCCGCGAGTCGCGCTCTTGAGCATCGAGGTCGACACCGACCAGGTCCTCGCAGGACTCAAAGACTTCCAGCGCGCGACAGTCGAGCACGTCTTCGACCGCTTGTTCGATGCACCGGACTCCACGCGCAGATTCCTCGTGGCCGACGAGGTCGGTCTGGGCAAAACGATGGTCGCCCGCGGCGTCGTCGCTAAGGCCATCGACCGGCTCAATCGCGACGGAGTCGATCGCGTCGACATCGTCTACATCTGCTCCAACGGCGACATCGCCGCGCAGAACGTCCGCAAGCTCGACGTGACCGGCACGGGTGCCGCACGCGCGAGCCGGCTCACGCTCCTGGCCAAGCAGGTCCGTGACCTGCGCGATCAGTCTCTGAACCTTGTGGCCCTGACGCCGGGGACGTCGTTTGAGCAGTCCGGTGGTGCCGGGCGAGCCGACGAACGCGTCCTTCTCTACTGGCTGCTGCGACAGGCATGGTCGCTCGGCGGTGGTGCCGCGCCGAAGAACATCCTCCAAGGCTGGGTCAGGAACACCGATGACTTTCGCTACCGGCTTGACACGTTCGATCGGACGAAGATCGATGCCGGGATCGCGGACGAGTTCGCGCGAACCCTCGATCGGCGAGTCACCAAGGAACTCGGTCTCGGGCACGCGACGATCCGTGATCGCTTCGACGCGCTGTGCGAGGACTTCGGCCGGACACGCACGCGGATCCCGACCGACCAGGCACGACGACGCGACGCGCTCATCGGCGAGCTCCGTGGCCTGCTCGCAGCGGCATGCGTGGAAGCGTTGGAGCCGGACCTCGTGATCCTCGACGAGTTCCAGCGCTTCCGGCACTTGCTCGTCGATGATCCGGAAAGCGAGGCAGCGAGCCTCGCGCGCGCCCTCTTTGACTGGGAACGCCCCGAGACGGGCGAGCACGCCCGCGTCCTGATGCTTTCGGCGACCCCCTACCGCGCGCTCACCGTGGCCGGCGACGGCGGCGACGACAACCACCACGAAGACTTCCTCGCGACCGTGCGCTTCCTCGCGGCCAGCGAGGCCCGCAGCGACGAACTCCGCGGTCTGCTGCGCGACTACCAGCGCGAGCTGTACGGCAGCGCGCCAGAAGCCTCAGAGCGACTGCGCGCGTTCGGCGAGGACATCGAGACGCTGCTGACCCGCTACATCGCGCGCACCGAGCGGATAGGTGCTGCAGGTCAGCACGACGCAATGCTGCGTCACGTGCCGCGGATCGCCTCACCCACGACCGGCGACCTGCACCAGTACCTGCTCGCGCACGATGTCGCACACGAACTGGAGCAGCACGACGTTACCGAACTCTGGAAGAGCGCTCCGTACCTCTTGAATTTCCTTGACGGCTACAAGCTTCGCAGCCGCTTCGACGCTGCATGCAAGTCGCCCGAACGTGCTCCCGCGCTTGCATCGCTGCTCAAAGAGACAAAGGCCGACCTCCTCGACCGCGAGCAGCTTCTCGCCTACGGCGATGTCGATCCAGGTGGGCCGCGGATGCGGGAGCTCGCGAAGGACGTCATCGACACCGAGGCCTGGCGGCTGCTGTGGATCCCGCCCTCGATGCCATACCACGAGCTCGGCGGGGCTTACGCCCGTCCGGAGCTGAGCGGCTTCACCAAGCGGCTGGTCTTCTCCGCGTGGCAGGCCGTGCCCCGCGCGGCCGCCGGCCTGCTCAGCTACCTGGCCGAGCGTCGGCTCACCCTGAAGGCCGATCAGGACGCGCAGAACACGCCCGAGCGCCGATCGAGCCAGCGCAACCGACTCGCCTTCGCGATCGGAGCCAATGAGCGGCGCACCGGGATGCCAGCGCTCGCGCTGCTGTACCCGTCACCCACTCTCGCCGAGGTTGCCGATCCGCGCGCGTTCGCCACCACCCATCCCGGGGGCACGATCAGTGACCTGCACGGCTGGGCGCAAGAGCAGGTTGCGCCGCTGCTGGATCGCCTGCCGCCCGGCGTGGGTGAAGGTGACGGCGACGAGCGCTGGTACTCGGCGGCGCCACTCCTGCTCGACGCCGCCGACGACGACTGGTGGTCGCACAGCGATCTGGCCGCGGAGTGGGCGAACCGCGACAAGCGGGCATCCGCACAGGAGAGCCGCTGGCTTGAGCACGTCGAACTCGCGCGCGCTGCCGCGGACGGGACGCTGGACCCGCCGCTCGGGCCTCGTCCCAACGACCTGCTCGAGGTGCTTGCTCGACTTGCTGTCGGAGGCCCCGGAACGCTTGCGCTGCGGTCGCTGACTCGCGTGACGGGCCTCTCTGCAGCGTCGCTCGACGCTCGGCTGCCGGCGGCGCGGATCGCCTGGGCGCTGCGTGGTCTGTTCAACGCGCCGGAGGCCACCGCGCTGCTGCGCGCCGGCCGGGCATCGCGCGAGGACACCTACTGGCGCGAGGTGCTGCGCCACTGCACCGACGGCTGCCTCCAGGCGGTGCTCGACGAGCACGCCCACGTGCTCCTGGAATCCGAAGGCGCGACCAACGAACCGCCCGAGGCGGCGGCTCTCACCATTGCCGACGCGATGATCCGCGCGCTGGCCCTCCGCGCTTCGCGCGTCAACTACAGCCAGCTCGCGATCACCGAGGACTCCGTCGCTTCCAGGCCAGAACGCCTCCACACGGCGTTCGCCATGCGGTTCGGCGACGAGGAAGGCGGCGACAGCCAAGCGGACGGCGAGGCCCCCGCGCGCGCCTCGCAACTTCGCGAAGGGTTCAACTCGCCCTACTGGCCGTTCGTCCTGATCAGCACCTCGGTCGGGCAGGAGGGCCTGGACTTCCACCCTTACTGCCACGTTGTCGTGCACTGGAACTTGCCCAACAACCCCGTCGACCTCGAGCAGCGCGAGGGACGTGTCCACCGCTACAAGGGACACGCGGTCCGCAAGAACGTGGCGCTCCGCCATGGAGCGGGTGCGCTCGCCGACGCAGGAGACGCGTGGGCCACGGCGTTCGACCTCGCGTGCCAAGACCGTCTTGAGACCGACTCGGAGCTGGTCCCGTACTGGATCTACCCGGTCGAGAACGGCGCGAAGGTCGAGCGTCACATCCTCGCCCTGCCACTCAGTCGCGAGCTGGACCGACTCAAGCGTCTACGCGACGCGCTTGCCGTCTATCGCTTGGCGTTTGGTCAGGCGCGGCAGGAGGACGTCATCGACCATCTGCTTGAACGGCTGGGCGCGGAGCGCGCGACAGCGCTCGCGGCCGAACTGCGCATCGACCTGCGTCCGCCGATGCTCCCTTCAAGCTCGCAGGACTAGCGCGAACGCCGTCAGGCTGGCGGCGGAGTTGAGGCGGGGCCGCTCTCGAGCTCGCCGTTGTCGTTGACCCACGTCCTGCTGCCGTCGGCGATGCGGCTCATCCAGTCCTGCAAGGTCAGCGCGTCCTGCCCGTGATCATCGGTGTACTCGTCTTCCCACGCACCGACGCAGTTGCAGACCACACCGAACGCGTCGCGAGCGAGGTCTGATTCGCGCAGCGCAAGCTGACGCAGCGCGATGTGAAGATCGTCGTGATCGACGCCCGTTGACTCGATCTGTCCGCGCACGATCAGACGCCAACCCGCCGCGTCGGTCTCGATGACCACGGGCCCATCGCCACCTATGCGAACTTTCAATCCCGACACGCCATTGATCGTCCCAGGTCGTCGTGCCCGTCGGAGCGAACCGCGATCATCGAGGGCGATGGCAAGCAAGGACACCAACGTCGGCACCGCTCGCTGGCCCCGCGACTCACTGACGTCTGGCTCGCCTTGAAGCGAAGCCCGATCGCACCCGCGTCGCTTCATGAAGTCGTCGGCGCGATGAGGACCTCGCCGTCCTCGACGTCCCCGAACGTGGGGTCGGTCACCACGCGCGCGATGCCCTCGGCGACGCCCCCGCTCACGCCGATGCCCTCGACGGTGCCGACCACCGCAGGAGCGACGTCGGCGATCCGGATCGGCTCCGGCGTCCCAGAGAAGGCGACGGGCAGGGTCAGCAGCTCGTAATGGGCACGCTGGGCCTGCCGCTCGCGGATGACGCCGGGATCGGCCTGGCTGCCCGCGCGCAGCTCGTCCAGCGTGAGGTAGAAGACGTCGTCGCCGAGGCCGCGGAGATCGGCGAGCCGGCGGGCGGCGGCGCGGATCCCGTCGAAGCCCTGGAGCATCGACCGCTTGGCGACCCCGCGCAGGTGCAGCCGCTGGCGGCCGAGCGCCAGGATGCCGCGGATCGCGGGCCGTGCCGCCGCCGGTGCTCCGGCGAGCACCACGCCCTCGGCGTCGGCGCGCTCGGCCCGCCGGCGCCCGTCGAGCATCAGCGGCGAATCCGCGTCCGGACGCGAGGCGTAGCGCTCCACCATCCGCGCGAGCGGCGTCTCGTCGTCGCGCCACACCCGCCCGGCGAGCTCGCCTTCGAGCGGGCCGTGGAAGCCGTGGTTCCGCACGACGTCGGCGACCGTGATCAGCCCGCGCGACGCACGCCAGATGTCGCCGATGACCGCGATCTCCGCGCCGCCCGCGGGCGTGGTGAGCGTCGAGGCGTGTTCCGGGGCGAAGCTGGGCGAGGCGCTCGATCGCGTCTTGGACCGGCTGGACCCCGGTGAAGACCGCGATGCACTGCGTCACGGTCGCGTGCTCATGGTGCGCCACGGCCTCCTCGAGGAAGGCGCTCGCGCCGGCCTCGTCGAGCTGGTCCGCGCGTGCGACCGCCCCGCGCCACCAGGCGTCCTGCTCGGCCGACAGCGTCGCGAGCTGCGCGGGCACCCGTAGCAAGGACCGCGGGAAGCAGCGCGCGACGTTGAGGTAGAAGCGTCTCGTGGGCGCGAAGACCATCCCGTCGGGGACGTAGCCATCAGCCCGCTGACGACCTGGTCACCGCTGGCGCCGGGCATCCGGTCGCCGACGAGCCACAGGAAGTCCACCGACATCGCCGCGCGCCCGTAGAACGGGTGCACGGCGCCGGCCGGGAGGCCGTGGCCGTCGGTGACGATGCCGATCGCCCGGCCGGCGGCCTCGAAGCCGCGCGCGGCGGGCCCGATCCACGTCGTCATGCTCAGCGGGGTCTGAACGCCGGGGACGGCCTCGCCGGCGTTGGTCGTCGTCCAGCACAGGTTCGGCGAGGACGGTTCGTGCAGCGGGTTCATGCGCGCTCCAGGACGTCGACGATCCCGGTGCTGCCGTCCACGCGGACCCGGTCGCCCGTCCGCAGGTCCCGCGAGCCCGAGCGGGTGTTCACGACGCACGGGATGCCGAGCTCGCGGGCGACCACCGCGGCGTGGCTGAGCGCGCCACCGATATCGACGACGAGCACCGAGGAGACGAACATGATCGACGCCCAGCTGGGGTCGGTGGTCGGTGCGACGAGGATCTCATCGTCCTCGACCTCGGTGAAGCTCGGATCGTGCACGACCCGGACGTAGCCCTCGACGACGCCGGCGCTCACGCCCTCCCCGCGGACCGTCGCCCCCTGCGCCGGAGGTGCGCCGTGATCGAGGGGCGGGCTGCCCCGCCACTGCTCGGGCAGCGTGACCGCGGCGTGCGCCTCCCGCGCGGCGCGGCGCTGCAGCACGAGCTCGCGCAGCTCGGCCGGCGGGTCCGTCACCTCGCTGAGGGTGAGCAGCATCACGTCGTCCGGCGCGTCCAGGTGGCCCCCGGCGGCAAGGTGGTGACCGACCCGCCGCGCGGCGGCGCGGGCGACGTCCAGCGACTGCAGCATCGAGCGCTTTCCGGCACCGCGCAGCGGGATCCGCGAGTCAACGAGCCCGAGCAGCGCGCGAACGGCCGGCGCACGCAGGCGTCCCGCAGCGGCCAGTAGCCGGGCGGCCTCCTCGCGCCTGCGTACCGCGTGCGCGGCCTCCCGCACGGCGGGGGCGTCGGTGTCGGGCCGCCGGGCGTAGCGCTCCACCAGCGCGGTGAGGATCGCCGGATCCTCGCGCCAGACACGCGAGGACAGCTCGCCCTCGGCCGGGCCGTGGAAGCCGTGGCGGCGCGCGACCTGCTCGACCTGGAGCGTCCCGCGCGACGCGGCCCAGATGTCGGCCACCACCGCACTCTCCGCACGGCCGCTGGGGGCACTGAGCAGCGAGAGGTCACCGTCGAACCGGGCGACGACCGTGTCCAGCGCGTCGTAGACTGGCTGCACGCACGTGAGGACCACGACCGACTGCGCGATCACGGCCTGCTCCAGGCGCACGGACGCGTCGCGCAGCGCTCGGACTGCGGCCGGCAGGTCGGCGTCGGCCAGCGCGGGGACGCTCGAGGCCCACCACCCGTCCCACTCGGAGGCCAGCGCCCGTACGGCGCGCGGGTGTCGGGTGAACGACCGCGGCAGGCCGATCGCCACGGACGGATACCGGCGCACCGTCGGCGCGAAGGCCATCGTCGGCGGCACCTCCCCGAACAGGGCCCGGACCACATCGGGGCCGGTGGTCCCGGGCATCCGGTCGCCGAGCAACGCGAGGAAGTCGACCTTGACCGCGGCGCGGCCGTGGAAGAACCGCACGAGCCGGTCGCTCGGAGGCAGGTGCAGCCGGCCCTCGGCCGCGGACAGCGCGCCCAGTGCGACCGCGCCGGCGACGATGCCCTTGTCGACGGCGCCGGCCCACACGGTGGCGCTCAGCGGTGTGGCGACACCGGGCAGCGCCTCGCCCAGGTTCGCGGTCGTCCAGTGCTCTGTCGGCGCGCCGATGCTGTGGAGTGGGTCTGCGGTCGCGATCACCGAAGGCGAACGTATCGAGCCCGTGCTGGTTGACGACGGCGAGCGCCGCGTCCGCAAAACTCGTCCTCCGACAACCGGCGCTTGGGTCCTCGGGGGACGCTCACCGCGGGGGCCTGGGGTGGATGGCGAGGACGCGAACGACGCGAACTCTAACCGGACGTTCGGAGATTCTCGTGCGCGCCCGGGAAACATGTACGACTGTTCAGCATTCGTCGGACACGTGCCGTCAGGAGCGCAGAATGTCTGAACCGGTTCGTGTCATCGTCTCGGGTCCCGGAGGGCTGGGCGGGGTGTCGCTGTGGGCGACGTCGCGTCTGCCCGAGTTCGAGCTCGTCGGCTGCCGCGCGTACAGCCGGCCGCGCAAGACGCTCGGATGGCGCACACGGTTTCGGCGTAGCACAGCGTGGCGAAGGCCTTGGCTGGTGTGTCCCCGTGTGGCTTGGTCCCGTGGCGGGGCGCTGATGCTGGCGGCCCTGCGGGATATGCCGGGGACCGGGCCCGGCGAGGAGACGCTGCCCGGGGACCGGGCCCGGCGAGGAGACGCTGACCTTCACGATTCCAGGGTGGAATCAGTCGATGTGCTCGTGCAGCCAGCGCCAGAACGCGCGCGCCGCCCCGTTCGGGGCGGGGCGCCGCCGGCGCACGGCCCGCAGCTCGCGCGTGAGATCGAGCCCGCGGACAGGCAGCGCGACGAGCGTGCCGTCGCGTTGCTCGGCCTCGACGGTCAGCCGCGAGATCAGCGTGAAGCCGCCGCCGGCCAGCGCACGCTTGACGCTCTGCAGGCTGGTCGCCTGCAGCGAGGGAGCGAGTTCGACACCGGCCTCGGCGAGAACGGCGGTCGTGACTGCCCGCGTCCCCGAGGCCGCCTCGCGGGTGAGGTAGGGCTCATTGCGAAGATCGCCGAGGGCCACGGCCCGTCGGCGCGCCCATGGGTGCTCGGCGCTGACGACCACAGCGAGATCGTCGCGGGCGACCGACACCGCCTCCAGCCCGTCCAGCGGGTCGAGGCCCTCGACGAAGGCGATGTCCGAGCGTTGCTCGCGGACGGCATCCAGGGCTCCGGGCGAGTTGACGATCTCCAACTGCGGGTGGATCTCGGGCCGGTGAACGCGAAACGCAGCCAGCCAACCGGGCACCAGGTACTCCCCGATCGTGTGGCTGGCGCTGAGGCGCAGATCCATCCCGCCGCCGGCCCGCGAGCGCTCGATGACTCCAGCCACCTCACCGAGCGCCTGGAGCGCCCCCTTGGCGGCGGGGTAGACCGAGCGACCGAGGTCGGTGGGGCGTACGCCGAAGCGACCGCGCTCGAGCAGACGGCCATCGATGCGACGCTCGAGTGCCTGCAGCCGCTTGGTCACCGCCGACTGTGTCAGCAGCAGCGTGTCGGCCGCGCCGTGGACGCTGCCGGCCTCGACTGCCGCGACGAACGCGGCGAGCTCGCCGCCCGTCAGGGGATCTGCGTCGGTGCGAGCATCGGGCACCGAGTCAAGTGTATTCCGAGAAGGAATGGATGTCGGCCAGATCCGACTCGTGACGCAGGTCCGTGGCCGGCAGGATGAACCGCATGGCAGTCGACGAGCTCATCACTTCCGCGCCGGCCGCGCGACGAGCGCCGTGGCGCGATCTGCGCCCGAGCGTGGAGCACGTCGGCCCCAACTGGTACGCGTCGGTGATGGGGACCGGCATCATCGCGACGGCCGCCGCCACGCTGCCCCTCGTCTCTGCTCAACTGCACGTGTTCGCTCAGGTCGTCTGGGTCATTGCCGTCCTGCTGCTGCTCGGGGTCACCGTCGCGGTCGTCGCGCACTGGCGCCGGCACCCGCAGCACGCGCGCAGCCACCCCGCCGATCCGACGATGGCGCAGTTCTTCGGCGCTCCCCCGATGGCCCTGATGACCGTCGGCGCCGGCGCGATCCTGATCGGCAAGAGCATCATCGGCCCGCGCGCAGCCGTCGACCTCGCCTGGGTCCTGTGGGGCGCCGGGACGCTCGGTGGCCTGTTCACCGCCGTCTGGGTGCCGTTCCTCCTGTTCACCCGCCACGAGGTCTCCCACGACGGGGCATTCGGCGGCTGGCTGATGCCCGTCGTCCCCCCGATGGTCTCCGCCGCCACCGGCGCACTGCTCGTCCCCCACGTCGCCGCCGGGGCCGCCCGAACGACGCTGCTCTACGGGTGCTTCGCGATGTTCGGGCTCAGCCTGCTCGCCTCGCTGATCGTCATCGCGCTGATCTGGAGCCGCCTGGCCCACCACGGCTCCTCCGGCACCCCACGAGTGCCGACGCTGTGGATCGTCCTCGGCCCGCTTGGTCAGTCGATCACGGCCGCCGGCCTGCTCGGCACCAACGCCGAGCTCGCCGTCGAGCCGCACCTGGCCTCCGCTATGAACGTCTTCGCGATCCTCTACGGCGTCCCCGTCTGGGGCTTCGCCGTCCTTTGGATCGCCCTCGCGGGCGCGCTCACCGTCCGCACCGTCCGCCGCGGGCTGCCGTTCGCGCTGACCTGGTGGAGCTTCACCTTCCCCGTCGGCACCTTCGTCACCGGCACCACCCAGCTCGCCGTGCACACCGGCCTGCCGGCCTACCGGTGGGCCGCCGTCCTCGCCTACGCCGGATTGCTCCTGGCCTGGCTTCTGGTCGCTGTGCGGACCGCCCGCGGCAGCCTCCGCGGCGAGCTCACCCGCCGCCCCGCCCCCACAGGACACGTCGTAGCCTACAAGGGCTGACCGCACGCCACCGACCGTCGCGAGAGCTCCTCGCCGACCGCGCCAGCGGCCCGCTCGCCCTCCCTCGCGCTGCACCGAAAGGACCCCGACATGCCCGAAGAGCCCACTCAGCCGCGTCACGTGGAGTCACATGACCCCAGCCTGTCGCCCAGCACCAACCGCCGCCTCAGCGCCGAGCTGCGCGACGTCTCCGGCGCCGAGACGGTGGAGGTTCCCGCCTCCCGCCACGACGCCGCCGGTGACCGCCACGCGACCCACACGGCCGGCGTCGCCGACCTGATCAACGTCAGACTCGGCCTCGTCGTCACGGCGTTCGTCCTGCTCATCAGCGGCGGCGTCGTCGCCATCGCCGTCGGCGGCACCGTCGCGCTCGTCGTGGTCACCGCGGCGATGGTCGGTTGCGTCGCCGTGATCGTGTGGATGGTCGGCCGGATGACCGACGAGCGCGAGCACCCGTCGCCCGAGCTCAGCGCCGCCCTGGAGGAGGAGGGCGTCGGCGATCCCGACCGCCTGCTCACCGACCTCGCCGACGAGTTTCGCGAACCGCCGACGGCCCGGGCTCCGACTGCTTGCCCGCGTACAGATCGACCCATCTAGGGGGTGGGACGTCACGCCTGTATGGAGAAGTGCGGGGAGAGCGTGCCGCTGATTCTGCGCGAAACCGAACGGCTGGCCGGTACGCTGGCGGTGTACACGGTCATCGATCAGAGCGAACTGCTGCTCAGCATCCCGGCCGCAGGTTCACCAGTTGACGACCCCGACGAGCGCGTCCCGTGAGAGCGCAGCGGAGATCTCTCCTTCACCCGGCGTCTACGGAACCGAAGGTCAGAGGTCAGTGGTTCGAATCCTCTCGGGCGCGCTCGGAAGCAGCTGCAAACCGGCGTCTTGTCTTTGGGTGCTTCGGTCGTTTGTGTGGAAGTCATCGCAGCGGCGGGTTGATGGTCAGCC
>JANDLV010000067.1 GCA_024330185.1 Candidatus Siliceabacter maunaloa | reverse complement strand
CGCCATCCCGGCGACCACCCTGCGCTCCAGCTACACCACTTCTACCGACTCCACCCCTATCGACGCCTCCGCTCGGTGGTTCTACCGCTTTCCATGCAAGCCGGCAGTGCGTGCCGGCTACCGCTTCTTGGCGCGAAGGAGCGCGACTCCGCTGCTCCCTTGCATGGAATGCAGAAGCCGATCGCGGTCGGCGGCTAGCGACGGCGGCGTTGACCGCAGCTCGTGCGTTGGTTCCTCGCGTCGCGTGGGCCTAGAGCCGGACTCCCCAGGCTGGCACGCCGCAGGCTCGCAGGACCTCCGCGGCCCACGTCTGGGCCAGTAGCGCGTGATCAGGCTCGGCGCTCATCCCGCCGACTGTCAGATCTCCGCCCAGCGGGATCGCCGCCGGATGCTGTGGCTCTACGCCGGGGCGATCGGGCTCGACTCGATAAAGATCGGCGAGTCTCAGCAGGTAGCCGTGGGCGGCGTAGCGGCCGAGATGCTCGGCGGCGGTGAGGGTCACCACAGCTTGTTCCAAGGTCTAGGCGGCCAGATCACGGATCGCACCGGCGGTCAGGGTCCGCTGGTAGTTGACCAGGCCGCCGCACTCGTGCAGCTCGAAGGCGAGCCGGATGCCGATCGCCCCGCCAGCGTCGGCCACGGCTGTGACTCTGCGCGAGACTTGGAATCTCCCGCCCGGGGTCCACGGCTGCGGTCTCGATCCCTTGGCGCCGACGGCCAGACCGCGTGCGAACGGCCGAGTCTCGGCGCGTTGGGCATCCGGGCCAGCCAGGGCATCAACGGCGGCCTGAAGCTGGTGGACCGCAGCCTCGGAGACCGTCCATTCGATCCACCGGCGCGTGACCGTGAGGGGCGCAAGGCGGACGACGAGCGCGGGAGCGCGTCCGTGGTGATCTTCCGGAAGTGGCGGTCGGCGCTAGCGGCGTTCGTTGAGGTGATCTGAAGCATGGTGTCGACGAGGGGAAGCTCGCGTTCGGCGAAACGGCGCTCGGCCGCGTCGCGCGCGTCGCGGCCCCGCTCGGCCAGCTGAAGCAGCTCATGATGGCTGCGGATGGGAGCGGGCTCGTAGACGCCGCGTTTGCGCAGCTTCGAGTCCTGAGCGGGTTCGCGGACCACGACCGAGCCGTCGCTCAGGATGTGCGGGGTGTCAGTCGACTCGTAGACGCGGATAACGCTCGATCTTCTTGGCGTCGAGTTCCGCGACCGCGGCGGCAAAGGACGGCAGGGGGTGAGCCGCCAGAGAGGCGATCGTGCGTAGGCCGCTACTTGCCTGTGCGGTCGCGGTGCTTGCACCCCGGCCAGCAGCAGGGCCGGCGCTGGCCTTCCTCCAGCTCCTCCTGGGTCCGCCGAATGCGGGGCGCCCGGGTGGTCTCCTGCTTGGCACCCTCGACCCAGCACATGAACTCGTTGCGGGCCAAGGGCGTGATGTCCTTCCAGGCATCGAGTGCCGTCGCGTTGGCTAGCAGCGCCTCACGGAGGTCCGCGGGCAGTTGATGCACCACCCCACCGGGCACTCTCTGGCGGCTCACCGGTCCATCGTAATGAGCCCGGGGAGCACGCCACGCACCGCTTCCGCTCCGAACGAGGAGGAGCAGCCCTGCGCTCCGCGCTGCCCGATGCGGTCAGCGCGGGTAACTGCTGTAGGCGATCGAACGGTGGAGGATGGCGGCGACACGGATGGCCTTGTCGCCGTCGATGAGCTGGTAGACGACGCGGTAGCTGCCGACGCGCAGTGAGCGCAGCCCGCGAAGTCGCCCGCGGAGGGCGTGCCCGGCATGGGGATCGCGTTCGAGGAGCCCGAGGGCGTCCTCGATGGCGTCGATGATGGGCCACTCGAGCTCGAGCAGCTCGAGCCGGGCGCGACGCGCGAGGACCAGCTGGGCCAACGATCAGCGCGCGGCTCGACGCTCTGTCAGCTCGTGACGAAGATCCTCGAAAGTGATGGTCTCATCCCTGGAGAACTCCGCCAAGCCGACTTCCAGGGCGGCCACGGCGTCGGGGTTCGAGAGGATCTCGGCGGTCTCCTCGAGCGCCTCATACTCGTCGACGGGTACGAGCACGGCAGCGGGCCGGCCATGGCGGGTCACGAGCACGTGGTCGCGGCGATCGGCGACATCGCTGAGCAACTCGCTCAGGTTGCTTCGAAACTCGCGGATGGGGACTGTCTTTGCCACGGACCTAGCGTACACAATCGAGTACATACGTTGTGGGATCAACGGAACGCCCCGGGTGCTCCTTTGCGCGAGCAGCGGCACGGCGGTCGCGCTACTCCTTGGCGGCGGTGGCCAGGCGCTCGTGCAGTCGCGTGCGCAGCTCGGCGGGGTCGTAGTCACTGTGGGCCCGGCGTCTGCGAGCGGCGATCACGCCCGTGGCCGCGACGCCAGCCAGGCCCGCCACGCCGATGAGCTTCCAGGGCACGCGCACGGGCCCGTAGGTTAGGGGTCGTGGACGAGGCAGCCTTGGCGCTCGACGACGCCGTCGCCACCGCGGCAACCGGCGACATCTGGCTGTTTCGCGGTCGCTCGCTGGCCGACGGCAGAGTCAGAGCAGATCACGGAGCTGATCGCGGGTCATGCCGGCCGTCCTGAGGATGTTGCCGAGCGTGCCCTTGGCGATCGGGCGGTTTCCGTGGACCGGCACGACGACGGTGTCGGAGACCGTCGGGTGCCGGAGGGCATGGTGGCTGCCCTTGATCCGTTTGACGTACCAGCCGCGCTTCTCCAGCGCCTTGATGACCTGCTTGCCGCTGACCGCCGGAAGGTCGCTGCTCACGCGCCGACCGCGACACGGCCCCGTTCGACCGTAGGCAAGGCAAGGCCGTCCTCGGCCATGACCTCCAGGTAGAGCTCGATGGCCTCCTTCGCGTTGGCGAAGGCCTCCTCACGCGTAGCGCCCTGTGTCGCGACGCTCGGCAGCTCAGGCACGAACACGCTGAACCCTCCCTCTGATTCGTAGACGAGGGTGATCTCGAACTCGCGCGGCTCCATGGATCTAGCCTACGCTCGACTCCGCCGGACCGTCAATCGTGCCCACCCTCTCTCCTGCTTCGCGCGAAGCGGTAGCGCCGACCGGCACTCGCGCTTGTCGCGCGAAGCGGAAGTGCACTGCTCGCGGGACAGGACTCGGCGGCGTAGCTGTCCGTCGCGACCAGCTTGTCGTGTCACGATGCTGCCGCGATGGCCAGCGCCGATTACGACTTCGCGTCATTGCTCAGGTGCGAGATGGCGCAGATCCACGAGCAGTTCGCTGAGGATCGGGGTCCTTCTCGCGCGACGCACCTTCGCATCGCGCATACGCGGCGGCATACCTCGGAGCAACTGCCCGGCAACGACGCGAGCGCCGGGGTACTCGGCGGACGACATCGCTCCAGAGTCGCACGGATCAGGCACCGGGACCAAAGGCAACGAGCCGGGAACCTCAGTGCTCATCGACGCCGCCGTTCCCGGCGGAGATCGTCGTCCGTGTCGCGTCCGTCACGGACGAACTTAGACTACCCGGCGTGGTCGATCGGCTCGACTTCGAAGGCTGGGACGAAACGGACTTCGAGGAGTTCTGCTTTCAGCTTCTCGACGGCCTCGACGGCTTCTCGAATGTCGACTGGCGGAAGGGGACGCCAAAGCAGGCGAGCCCCGTCGATCGCGGGCGCGACATCGTCGCCGATGTCGAGCGCGTCGACGTGGACCAGGCAAAGCACGTCGAGACGTGGTTCGTGGATTGCAAGCACTACTCGAAGGGCGTGCCGCCGGAGGCGCTACAGGGGCTCCTCGCGTGGGCGAACGCCGAGCGACCACAGGTCGCGCTCATCATCGCCTCGGGCTATCTCTCGAACGCCTGCAAGGACTACCTTCGCGACTACGAGGAGCACAACCGCCCGCCGTTCCGCATCAAGTACTGGGAGCGGCCGATCCTCGACAAGCTCACGCGCGGTAACCGAAAGCTACTAGACCGATTCCTCCTCGGCGGCATGCGTAGCCAGAGCGAGATCATCGCAGCCGAGCAGGCGTTCTTCGACCGCGTTTGGCACGAGCGTCATCTGGTCGGGCTTATGAGGCACGAGTCCGGCGAGAGCCCGATGAAGGACGGGATCCTGAAGGGGGCGCTCGAAGCGGCGGAGCGCGTGCGCACGCGCCGTCCCGCCGTGCGCCCGGTGGAGGACGACTTCGAGTGGGGCATGTGGAACGGGAAGCTGTCGGCGCTGCGCTGGGTGCTCGGCGAGGAGTGGGACTTGCTCGACACCTAAACCGGTAGCTCGTCGCGAGGAATCCGCCGGACGCCCTCGGCATGCTCCAGCTGCTTCGTCCACGACGTTCGCGCGCCGTGCGGGTAGTGGCGCTCCAAGACCTCGCGCGCGACCTCGATCGCCCGCATGGGCTCGTAGTCCACGGTGAACTTGACCGCGAACAGCGCGTCGTACGGCTCCTTCATAATGCCCATCAGCGTCCGCTCGCGATGGGGCTCGGAGCGGAGCGCACGGACCTGCACGCGCCGGTCATCGGAGGCCACAAGGTCGTAGCCGGGCTCGTTGGCGTTATCTACGAGCGGGACGCCGTAGTACCTCGCCGCCAGCTCCTCGCCGAGATCCGCGACGAGCCGCCGCGAGCGGACGACGCCGAGCCGGATGAGGTCGTCTATCGCCTCGCGCCGAGCGCGCTCGGCCGCGTTGAGGCGCTCCATCGCATCGGCGATCTCGTCCCTCGGCACACCCGAAGTATCGCCCGGCCCCTCCCGGCGGGATGACGGACGCGGACGGACGCGGACGGACGCCGCGAGGGATGATGGACGCGGCCTCGTCGGCGTCCTCGTCCGGGCAAAGAAAACGGGCGTTGCCAGGAGGTTCTTAGCGCGCCGAGATTCGAACCTCTGACCTTCGGTTCCGTAGACGGAAGCGTACAAGCGCAGTGTCGCTTTCGCGTGGAAGGAGCAGCGCTGCGGCCCCGTGCGCCAACGCGACGGACGGTGTCAGCCGTGACGCGATCGCCACCAATGCTGTGCCAACAGCACGATCGGTAGGGCGACCCCGGACACAACCGGCACCGCCAGGAAGGCGAGCAGCGCGTAGGCCACCAAGCGGCCGCCGCCCGCCTCGATCGCGACGACCAGCGCAATACCGAAACCCGAGGCGACGAGGAACATCAGGTGCACGGGCCAGCCGCTGCGCTTCCAGTCCTCGCGAAAGCGCCGAACCGCGCTGGGCAAGTGAGCGACGGTCAAGAGCTTGACCGCGAGCATGAGCACCACGACGGGCACCAGCAGGAGCAGGAGCAGGAGCAGTAGCCACTCCATGCTCCGGCCAGTACCCAGCGCCACTACTTCCGACCCGATGCTCCAGCGGCTCCGGGCAAGTAGCGCTGCCCCACTCGCGCCACCACCTCGTGCACGTCCACCACAGTTACCACGTCCAGCCCGCCGTGTCGGCCGTCGCACACGTCCACGCCGCGCGATGACCCACCGTCAGTTCGCCACGATCCGGCGCGGCGGGAGCCCGGGTGTGTTTCGCGCCCGAGGGTTTGGCGCGCCTGCTAGCCGGGGCGCTTGAAGCGCAGCACGATCAAGTCCTCGATCGGCTCAAAGCCGAGCCGTTGGTAGAGCCTGTTGCTCGCCGGGTTGTCGACATCGGCGAATAGCAGTAGCTCCGCAGCCCCCTCGTTGATGGCCCGCCGGCAGGCCGCGGCCGTGACCGCGGCACCGTACCCCTTGCCGCGGTGAGGCTTGCAGGTGTAGACCGGCCCGATCCGGCGCGAGCCACCGACCTGCCGCTGTACACCTGCCAGCGCGACCGGCGTTCCATCGTCGTCCTGCCAGATCGTGTAGGCGCCGGAGGCGAGGCGATCCTCGACCTGCGAAGTGACGTTTCCCTGCCACGCCGCGACCTCCGCGCCGAAGGCCTCGACCCAGCCGATGAGCAGTTCGCGATCGTCCCGCGAGGCGACAACGGCATGTCCGGGTGGGCGCTCAGACGGGCGAAGCGTCCCAAGTCTGTACAGCCGGGTGCGCATCGACGTGTGCGCATCGTCACCACAGCGCGCCCGCCACGCCGCCGCGAACGCCACCGCCAGGTTGGCCCCGGCGTTGACTCCGGCCAGCTCGCGCCCGAGCCCGACGAGCAGGTCGGCCAGCGGTTCGAGCGCGTGTCCGGGCAGCGCGGAGAAATGCAGAGGGTATGGCGGCGTATGAATGAATGCACCGCTCACCCTGCAGCGCCGTCGCCGTGCCACCAACCAAACAGCGCTGGCTGGCTGTACAGCGGTCCGCCACGCGCCACGAGGCCCTCGCTTGCCGTGAGGATGATGGTGTTGCTCGTAGCGCGGGCACGCAGGAACGGACCCGCGTTGTCGAGGAACTCCTGCGGATGCTCGGTCGCGGTCCACGCCACGTCCCCGCAACCGTACGGGCAGCGCACCGGCCTGGCCAGCCGAACCGACAGGCGCGAGCCACCACCTCCCGCTGCGCGCGGGTTCGAGTCCACGGCCGTGTCCACGGGGCCAGCGACGACCCGTCAAACGCTGGATTCCCGGTCTCTCACCGACCACCTTTGACTGGCGCACGGTGTCTTGGAGGTCCGGCGAGTTCGCGCCCCAGCGGGGTCTATGGGCGGCTGGGTCAACGAGGGCGTCGGGCGTCTGGCGCGGAAGGGAGCAAGTTCCGCGGGTCAGCGTTCAACCGGCCGGGCGTCGTTGAGCGGGCCATCACATCAGTGAGCGGGCGGGAGGACGCAGCGCAGATGAAGGAAGTACGGTCGCTTCGCGGCCTTGGCGAGCTTCGGCGCTGAGGCAAGGGTGGCCGCGGTCGGCCTGGGTTCGCGCAGCTCCTCGATCAGGAATCCGGCGCGGGCTAGTGCGCACGCGTAGGCCTCGAGCGGTCGGTCGATTCCCTCGAAGGTCATGCGTAGCCCGTCCCGCTCGAAGTCATCGGCGAATCGGTGGTCTTCGAAGTAGTCGTCCAGGCCTTCGGGCGGTCGGTTGAGGGGGTGGACGATCGCCAGCCAGAATCGCCCGCCGCGTTGGAGCACTCGGGCAATCTCGGCGACCGTGCGCGCCATGTCCTCCATGTCGTGGAGCGTCATGAAGGCCAACGCCAGGTCGAAGGTTTGAGCCTCCCACGGCAGCTCCGCTGCGTCGGCGCAGACGAGCTCCGTGTAGCCGCCCGCTTCGCGCGCCAACTCGACGAGTGTGGGAGAGCTGTCGATTCCGACCATCCGGTGGCCGTCGGCGGATAGCTGACGGCCCGCTCGCCCCTCGCCACAACCGACGTCCAAGGTTCTCCGTCCCGGAGGCGGAACCAGCGCATGAAAGGCTGGCCAGTTGAGCCGCTCGTGATAGACGTCGTGGCCTGGGGTGCGCGTCCATCCTTCCCATTGTGCCGCGTGACGCTCCCATGCGTCACTCAGCGAGCTGAAGCCCTCGGTCATCACGCCGAATCTTCGCGCACAGGTCGAGCAGCCCGCACGCCGCCAGGTGAAGCCCCGGCTCGGGTCCGTGCCGTTCAGCCGGTAGCGGCTTCTCTTCGACGAAATCCGGCGGAGGTGAGCGAGCTCCGTGACGAGTCGGGTAGTCGACCCGGAGGAGCGTATGCTCCCTCCATGCGTCGATGTTGATCTACTTCCAATCGCCGCGATCCCCGTCGTACCCGGCGCCTGACCGGTGCCTGGCCGCGTGCGCCACCTCTCTCGTGCCGGCTTCGGCCGGCCGTCGGTCCTCTGTCCTCTGTGGAGTCGCTCCCACTGCTCGCCGCCGCGTGTGTCAGCGCCGGATGAAGCCTGAGACCCCTGCCTGGAAGCGAGGCCGTGCGCGCGACTTCGCCGTCACCCACGCCACCACCTCATCAGTCCCTGCCACCGTGTCGACCTCCGGCCGCGGCGGCCGGCGCACGAGGATCACGGGCAACTCGCGGGCGCGGGCGGCATCTAGCTTTGCGCGGGTGTGGTGGCCGCCGCTGTCCTTTGTGACCACGACGTCGATCTCGTAGCTGTCGATGAGCGTTCGCTCTCCCTCAAGCGTGTAGGGCCCGCGGTCGAGCAGGATCTCGCGGCGTGGGGGCAGCGGATCGGCCGGCGGGTCCACGCAGCGGATCAGGAACCAGGCGTCGCTCACGCCGGCGAAGGCGGAAAGTCCCTGGCGGCCGGTGGTCAGGAGCGCGCGCGCGCCGAGGCGGGGTATGCGTGCCGCGGCCTGCTCGAGATCGTCGACCCAGTGCCACCGGTCTCCGGGGCCCTCGGTCCAACCCGGGCGCTCGAGCCGTAGGAGCGGCACGCCGGCCTGGTCGGCGGCCCGGACTGCGCTGGCCGAGATGCGCTGCGCGAATGGATGGGTTGCATCGACCAACGCCGCGATCTCGTGCTCGCGCAGCCACGTCGCGAGCGCGTCCGGGCCGCCGAAGCCGCCGATCCGCACCTCGCCCACCGGGAGCCGTGGACGCGCTACGCGGCCGGCGAGTGAGGTGATGACGTGGTGGCCCTGGGCGTGGAGCTCGGTGGCCAGCTCGCGGGCCTCTGCGGTGCCGCCGAGGATCAGGATGCGCCTCACCGTGCGCGGCGCAGGAGGTAGGTGTCGAACATCCAGCCCTTGCGGGCCTTGGCCTCGGCTCGCACCCGTTCGATCTCCGCGGCTACCTCAGCGAGCGGCCCGTCGATCAGAAGTTCGTCGGGGGTGCCGAGGTAGGCGCCCCAGTAGATGTGCACGCCCGGCTCGGCGATCGCGGTGAACGCGGTGCCGGCGTTGAGCATCACGACGATGTCCTCGGCCCCGGTGGGCAGGCCGTCGGCCAGCCGCCGGGCCGGGGTGATCTCGATCGCTCCGCCGATGCGGTTGAGGGTGATGCCGTGGCGGGCGGCGAGGATCTGGACGCTGCTGATCCCCGGGATCACGTGCTGGTCGAAGGCGACCTCGCCACGAGCGCGGACATCGGCGAGCACGTCGAGGGTGCTGTCGTAAAGCGCCGGGTCGCCCCAGGCGAGGAAGGCGCCGTGGGACCCGTCGCGCAGGTGCTCGCGCAGCGCGGCCTCCCAGGCGTCGGCGCGCGCGGTGCGCCAGGCGGCGACGGTGGCGCGGTACTCGGTGGGCGTGCGGTCGCGGTCGGGGTCGCGGATCTCGACCGTCCTGTAGCCGGCGGGGTCGCGGACGTAGCGGCGCAGGATCTCGAAGCGCAGGTCGACGAGCTCCTGCTTCCCGCTCCCCTTGGTCACGACGAAGAAGACGTCGACGGCGTTCATGGCCTCGATCGCCTCGACGGTCACCTGGGTGGGGTCGCCGGGGCCGATCCCGATGACCGACAGCCGCGGGGTCACGAGCCGACGCGCTCGCGGCCCTTGGAGTACAGGTGGCTGGAGCCGCGGTCCTCGCCCGCCAGCACCGGGCCGACGATGATCACCGCTGTGCGCTTCACGTCGGCCTCACGGGTCTGCCGCGCGATGGTGGCCAGCGTGCCGCGCAGGACCAGTTCCTGCGGCCAGCTCGCCCAGGCGACGACGGCCGCCGGGCAGTCGGTGCCGTAGTGGGGCGCCACCTCGGCGACGAGCTCCTCGATGGCCTGGACGCCGAGGTGCAGGACGAGCGTCGCCCCGTGGGCGGCCAGCGTGCCGATCTCCTCGCCGGGCGGCCGCGCCGTGGCCCGGCGCGCGTAGCGGGTGAGGATCACCGTCTGGGCCACGTTGGGCGCCGTGAGCTCCTGGCCCAGGGCGGCTGCGGCGGCCGCGAAGGCGGGGACGCCGGGGGTGAGCGACCACGCGATGCCCAGGGCGTCGAGGCGGCGTTGCTGCTCGGCGGCGGCGCTGTAGATGGACAGGTCCCCGGAGTGCAGGCGTGCGACGTCGTGACCGGCATCGTGGGCGCGCTGGAGCTCGGTGATGATCGCGTCGAGGTCGAGGTCCTGCGTGTCGACCAGGCGGGCGTCGTCCGGGGCGTACGCGAGCACGGCCTCGGGCACGAGCGCGCCCGCGTACAGGCAGACCGGGCAGGCGCCGATGAGCCTCGCGGCGCGCAGCGTGAGCAGGTCCTCCGCGCCGGGGCCGGCGCCGATGAAGTGGACGGTCATCGCGTCGCCGCCCACTGGACGACGGGAAGCTGTGCGCGCCAGGCGGTGAACCTTCCCACCGGCTCCGCGTGCTCGAGGCTGATCCGCGTGAGCCTGCCGCCGTGCGCGTCGCGGGCGGCCAGCAGAACGCCCTCGCCCTCGACGGTCACGGCGTTGGCGACGATCCGCCCGCCGGAGCGCAGCGCCGCGACGCACGCGTCGAGCAGCCCCGTCTCGGTGACGCCGCCGCCGACGAAGACCGCGTCGGGAGCCTCGAGCTTCGCGAGGGCCTCCGGGGCGCGGCCGGGACGCACGACGAGCTGGGGCACCCCGAGGACGCGGGCGTTTGCGGCGATGCGCTGCGCGCGGTCCTCGCGCTCCTCGACGGCGATGGCCCGCGCGGTCGGCTCGGTGCGCAGCCACTCGATGGCGACCGAGCCGCTGCCCGCGCCGACGTCCCACAGGAGTTGGCCCGGCATGGGGGCCAGCGCGGCGAGCGTCATCGCGCGCACGCCGCGCTTGGTGAGCTGGCCGTCGGTGGCGAACGCCTCGTCGGGGAGCCCGGGGGTCAGCGGCAGCAGCGGCGCGCCGGGCGCCGGGGTGCACTCGACGGCCACCGCGTGCAGCGGGTCGGCGGGCTGGTCTCCCCACGCGTCGGCGGTGCTCTCGATGACCAGCTCCTCCTCGCCGCCCAGCCGCTCGAGGACCACCAAGCGGCTGGGGCCGTGACCGAACTCGCGCAGGAGCGCCGCGACCTCGGCGGCGCCCTGGATCCCGGCCGCGTAGACGACCAGGCGCCGGCCGGGCTGCAGGAGCCGCGCGACGGCCTCGACCGGTCGGCCGACGGCGCTCACGAGCTGCACCTCGGCGGCCGGCCAGCCCAGGCGCGCGCAGACCAGCGCGAAGGCCGACGGGTGGGGATGGACGCGCAGGTGCTCGGGGTCCAAGCGGCGCGCGAGCGTTGCGCCGATGCCGTGCAGCATCGGGTCGCCGCTGGCCAGGACGCAGGTCGGGCGGTCGGGGTCGGCGACCAGCTCGTCGACCAGCGGCCCGATCGGGGACGGCCACGGCCGGTGGACGGCGCCGTTGCCGGAGGGCAGCAGCGCGAGCTGGCGGGTGGAGCCGACGATCACCTCGGCCGCCTCGATCTCCGCGCGGGCCGCCGGGCCCAGGCCCTCCAACCCGTCGGCGCCGATGCCTACGACGGCGATCACGGTTCGGGGCCTCCGGCACGTCGAGTGTCGAGTTGATAGTCACAGAGACGAACAAGTCGACACTCGGTGACGACGGGGAGGATCACGCGGCGACTGCCGCCTTCGCCGCCGCGGCGCGCACGAAGCGCCCCGCCAGCTCAGGGTGGGCGGCCCAGTGGACGTGCAGGTAGCCCGCCTGCACCCCGCCCACCGTGACGCCGCCCTCGCGCTCGATGCCGCGGGCGGCCAGGCGCCACGCGGGGGGCGCACCGACATCGATCTCAACGGCCGAGTAGTGGAACTCGTGCCCGCGCACCTGCTCGCCGGCGTCCATCCACGGCATCGCCGTCAGCGCCGTCGCCTCGCGGTAGCCCAGCGTCATCCGCCCGGCCATCCGCGCGACCGCCGGGACGACGCCGCACATGGCGTGGCCGTCCAGCTCGCGACAGAGATAGAGGAGGCCGCCGCACTCGGCCAGCACGGGTCGACCGGCGGCGGCGAACGCGGCGACCTCGGTGCGCAGCGGCGCGTTGGCCTCCAGCTCTTCGCCGAAGACCTCGGGGAAGCCGCCCGCCAGCACCAGCGCGCCTGTGCCCTCGGGCAGCGCCTCGTCGCGCAGCGGGTCCAGCGGGACGAGCTCCGCGCCGGCCGCACGCAGGAGCTCGAGGTTCTCCTCGTAGTGAAAGGAGAAGGCGGGACCGCGAGCGATGGCGATGCGCGTGGGGGCGGAGGGTTGGCGAGGCCGGCCGGTCCCGTTCACCGGCGACGCGGGCGCGGAGCGGTGGCCTGCGCGGCCGGAGTGGTCGCGAGCGGCGTGGGCTGCCGGGCCGTCGGCGGGCTGCGGGCTCCAGGCCGGACCGCTCACCGCGGGCGCCGCGCGGGCCAGCGCGAGCACGCCGTCGAGGTCGACGTAGCGCTCCGTCGCCGCCGCCAGCGTGGCCAGCGCGTCGTGGGTGCGGCCCTCGCGCTCGCCCGCGGGCACGAGGCCCAGGTGGCGCTCGGGCGCGGTCACCCGATCGTCGCGGCGCAGCGCGCCCACCACCGGGATGCCCAGCGGCTCCAGCGCCTCGCGCAGCAGCGCCTCGTGGGTGTCCGAGCCGACGCGGTTGAAGATCACGCCGGCGACGTCGATCTGCGGGTCGAAGGTCCGGTAGCCGTGGACGATCGCCGCGGCCGAGCGCGCCATGGACGAGGCGTCGACGACGAGCAGCACGGGCGCGTCCAGCAGCTTGGCCACGTGGCCGGTGGAGGCCAGCTCGCCACGGCCGGAGGCGCCATCGAAGAGGCCCATGACGCCCTCGACCACCGCGACGTCCGCCCCTGCGGCGCCGTGACGCACGAGCGGCGCCATGAGCTCCGGGCCGCTGAGGAACGCGTCGAGGTTGCGCCCCGGGCGCCCCGACGCGAGAGCGTGGTAGCTGGGGTCGATGTAGTCGGGGCCGACCTTGAAGCCCTGCACGCGCAGTCCCCGCGCGCGCAGGGCGCCGATCAGCCCGCAGGCGACGGTCGTCTTGCCCGCGCCCGAGCTCGTGCCGGCGACGACGACGCGCGGGATCACCACTCGATCCCCTGCTGGGCGCGGATCCCGGCATCCATCGGGTGCTTGACCTTGACGACCTCGGAGACGAGGTCGGCGGCCTCGACCAGCTCGGGCGCGGCATCGCGACCGGTGATTACGACGTGCTGGAAGCCGGGGCGCTCGCGCAGTGTGCGCGCCACCTCCTCGGCGTCCAGCCAACCCCACTTGATGGGGTAGGTGATCTCGTCGAGCAGGAGGAACTCGTAGCGCTCGTCGGCCAGCGCGCGGCAGACCTCCGCCCAGCCCTCGCGGGCCATGTCGGCGGACTCGTCGAGGTCGCGCGACAGCCAGCTCCAGCCGTCGCCCATCTTCTCCCAGTCGATCCCGCCCAGCGCGCGGGCGGCCTTCTCCTCCCCGACCTTCCACTTGCCCGACTTGACGAACTGGAAGACGCCGCAGCGGTGCCCGCGCGCCCACGAGCGCATGAGCATCCCGAACGCCGACGTGCTCTTGCCCTTGCCCGTGCCGGTGACGACGATGGTCAGCGGCCGGTCGCGCGGCTTGCGGCGCTTTGGCTCGGCGCTGCCCCTGTCGCCGGGGCGGTGGGGGACGTCGACGTCCTGGTGCTTGGCCAGGGCGTCGCCGGTCGGGGGCTGCGTCATGCCGCCCTCCTGAGGGTCGGGGTGGGCTCGAGCAGCGGGTGGAGGTCCGCGCCGGCCGCGGCCGCCAGCGCGCCGGCCAGGCCTAAGCGCACGCGGCCCTCCTCGGTGTCCACTACGTGCACCGCGGCGGCGGTGCGGCCTAGGCGCGCGGCGGCGACGCGGACCGCGCCGTCCTCGTCGGCCACGCGCCCGTCGGTGAGCACCACGGCCACGGCGCGGCGGCGCGGCTCGCGCACCGCCTCGCGGCGGATGAGCAGCGTGGCGGCGTCCAGCCCCGCGGCCAGCGGCGTGCGCCCGCCGGTGGCCAGGTCGCGCAGCGCGGCGGCCGCGCGCTCGATCGGCGCGCCGGGGGCGACGAGCACGTGCGCGTCGCCGTCGCGGAAGGCCACCACGGCGACGCGGTCGCGCCGCGCGTAGGCGTCGCGCAGCGCCTCCACGAGCGCGCCCTTGACCCGCGCCAGGCGCCGCCGCGCCCCCATCGAGCCGCTCGCGTCGACCACCAGGCACAGCAGCGCGCCCTCGCGGCCGGCGCGCACGTGCTCGCGCAGCCCGCGCTCGCCCAGCAGCCGCGCGCGCAGGGTGGCCACCAGCGCGAGGTCGTCGCCGTCCTCGCGCGCGGGGCGGCTGTCGATCGCGCCCGCGGCGGGCGACGACGTGCGCGCGCGGCGGCCCGCGGGGCCGCGGCCGGTGCCGGCCAGGCGCAGCAGATCGG
>JANDLV010000066.1 GCA_024330185.1 Candidatus Siliceabacter maunaloa | reverse complement strand
AGGCCCGATCGGCTCCGTAGGGCCAGATCGAGCCTCAGATCAGCGAAAACTTCCGTCTAGGTGTCGCGGGCGAAGACCGTCTCGAGGTCGACGTGGGCCATCCGCTCGCGCTCCAGCACCAGCGCGTCCTCCTCGTCGATCTCCAGCAGATAGCTCCCAGGCCGCGCGGCGGCTCCGGGGGTGAGCACCCCGGCCTCGCGATACCAGCGCCCCAGCGCCACCACCCGCTCCACCACGATCCCTCCGGCGCGGTTGTCGATGGCCATGACGGCCACGGGCAGCAGCCACAGGGCCGCCACGACCATGCGCGCGATCGTGCCGCCGAAGCCGGCATAGGCCCAGCCGGCGGCCAGCAGCACCAGGGCCGCGGCGGGCAGCATCTGGCCGTCGGTGAACAGGCCGATGTGCAGCACCGGCCGGTTGACGTGGTGCTTGATGCGATGACGCACGGCTACTGCCGGCTCCCAGGCGGCGGGGGCCGCTCGGATCGCGGGGGGCCTCCGCCGCGGCGCATCGACAGGTCGGCGGGGGTCGCGCGCCCGTTGACGTCCACGAAGGTGGAGCCGTCGCCGGACTCGGGCACGCGCCAGGCGAACCTGTCGCCATCGCTCTTCCCGAACTCGTCGATGACCGTCTGCGGCGGAGCGGCGGCCAGCCACGACGCGCCCTGGAACTCAGCGTCACTGCTGGTCTGTCCGGCGGTGGCGTTGTGCACGCTGCGCGTGTAGTGCGCCTGAGCGTGCTCGGGGCTCTCCTCGAGCGCCGCGCGCGCGGCGTGCACCGCACCGGAACGATCCGAGCTGGACAGCGCCGCGGCGTGCCGTCTCAGCGACTCGCGAGGCACGTTCTCGCCGTGGACCTCTCGCAGATGGGCGGTGTGCTGGGCCATCTGCTGTCGCGGCTGCTCGGGAACCCGGTCGCGATGTCCCCACACGCCCTTGCGCGTCCTGGTGATGCCCACCTGGTCCGAGGCCGCCTCGTTCTGCTCCGTCGCTTCGCGGAACGCGGGCGCGGATTCGGGGTTGGGACGACGTCCACCCTCCTGGCCGCCGCCCAACGCCGCGCCAGGGCGCCTCAGCCGTGTTGGTGCCGTAGCAGTGGGCGGCTGCGAAGTGGCGCTCTGCTGCTGGCTGGCGGACCTGTCGACGCCGGCGCCCCGGATGGGTGGGCCGTCGCCGCCCTTGATCGGTGCTTCGGAGGCCTGGCTGGCGGTGGCGGCGCCACCGAGGCCGCCCATGGCGCCCCAGGCCGCGCGGCCGGCGGTGGCGCCCACCGCGGCGCGCATGGCGGTGCGTGCGATGCCCGCGCCGGGGACGCTGAGGGGCATGCCGTAGCTGGCCATCGACAGCAGCTTCTTGGTGACGGCGAGCATGATGACCAGACCGGCGATGAACAGTCCCGGCTGCATCACGCCGCCGACCACGCCGCCGCCGTCGAAGGCGTCGAACATGCCGCCCGAGACGCTGGCCCAGGCGACGAACACCACCGTCCAGGCCAGCGGGATGGCCATCAGCGTGACCAGTCCGCGGGTGACCATCGACAGCGCCACCGGCCCGACGCCGGGCAGCGCGCCGAAGCCGATCAGCGCCGGGCCGCCGACGAACAGGCAGGCGAAGGCGATCGCCAGGATGAACTTCATCACGATCAGGATCAGCATCGCGATGGCCATGAAGATCACGGCCAGCAGCCACAGGATCGGGTTGAGCTTGCCGGCGGCGTAGGTCTCGCGCAGCGCCTCGGAGACCGCGGCGTCGCTGAGGACGTAGCCGGTCATGCCGTTGGCGGCCTGGACGGCCAGGGGCACCACCCACGGCCAGGCGGCCATGAGCAGCGCCAGGCCGACGACGCGAAAGACGGCCTGGCCGATCACCCTCGGGGCGGTGTCGGTGCCGGCGATGATCTCGCGGTAGCCGTTGGCCACCGAGGCCATCATCCCGACGACCAGGAAGAAGCCGCCCACCACGATCAGCGGGGCGATGGTGTCCTGCAGCTGGCCGCCGATGGGCACGTGGATGGTGACCAGGAACTTGACCAGCCACACCGTGATCACGGTCTCGAAGCCGCCCAGCAGCCATTCCAGCGCGGACTGCAGGATGTCACCGCCGACCCCCGAGACCGCGTCGCCGGCCGCGTCCACGGGGGCGGTCACGAGATCCTTGATGCCCTCGGTGAAATCGTCGACCGGCCCCAGGTCGACCCCCGCGATGTCCGCGCGCGCCGGGTCGGGAGCCAGGGCGCTCACCGCGACCACGACCAGCAGCACGCCCGCGATCACGGCGCCGTACAGCCGGCGTGGGGTCGCGACCACGCGGCTCATCACATGACGACGGTCACGCCGACCAGCAGGACGATGACGCCGAACACGCCGCTGGAGGCCAGCTCGAGGCCTCCGCGGTCTCCGCGAAAGATCTGCCAGATGCCCGCCACGGTCGCGAACACGGCGCCCAGAAGCACGAGGGCGGTCAGCACGCGCAGCGCGGTATTAACCGCCGAGGAGCCGTCGAAGAGGGCGTTGGCGATGTCGGCGGGGGTCGCGAAGGGGTCGCGTCCACGATCGACGAGCTGCTTGTTGATGATCGCGCCGAGTTCGCCGGCCATCGTCAGCGTGGCGGCGGCAGCCGGCCGTACGAGGGCCGCCGGCAGGTGGGTCACGACAGGACCTCGAGCCCCGCGATCCCGATGATCAACGCGAAGACGACCTGCAGGATGGACTCCACGCCGCCGCGCCGGCCGCCCAGCGTCTGGAAGATCGCGAGCAGGAAGTAGATGAAGGCGCCCAGCAGCACGACCGCGACGACCGCGACGATGAGCCTGTTGATCTCGCCCATGCCCGCGCCTCCGGCGGGCCTGAGCACGGTCTCCACGAGGCCCGACAACCGCAGGTCGATGCCGCGCACCCCGAGCTGGTCGACGAAGCGCTGGGCGACCGCCTGGGGCACTGTCCCGGCGCCGGCGATGAGCGCGATGAGCGCCCCCAGCGGATACAGCACCATGGGCGCCGCGCGGTCGCGCAGCGCGGCCAGGCGGGGGAGGGAGATGCTCATGAGCGCGGCTCCTTTCGGCAGGGGGCAAGGTTGCCGCTCTACCTCCTAGTTGCCGCCGGCCGCGAAACAGTGCCAAGGGCAATATCGCCCGCCCGCCACCGGCGAGCCGAGAGTGGTCCCTGCGGGGACCTGTCAGTCGAGCTCGTCGTGGGGGTCGGCCTGGACGGTGGGCGCGCGCCCACCGTCCGAGCGCCACCAGCGCGGAGCGGCCGCGTTCCCCAGCCAGACGAGCCACTCGGGGTCCAGGCCGACGCCGCCGGCGGGGTGCCAGGTGCCTAGGACACGGGCGAGGTCGCCGCCGACGACCACGATCTCCACGGGCTCGTCGGTGGCGGGGTCGATCAGCACGTGGCGCGTCCACTGCGTGGGCTCGCGGGGCGAGTGGAAGATCGCCTCGACCTTCCCCTCGAAGCCCGGCAGCTCGGCCTGGATCTGCGCGCGGGCGGGCTCGACCAGCGCGGCCTGGCGGACCGTCCAGCGGTGATCGACTGACCACACGCAGAACACCCCCTTCCACGTGAGCACCAGGAAGTCGATGCACACACCCTTCGTCCAGACACCGGGGTAGTAGGCGAGTGTCGCATCCTGGGGCGCCCAGTCGTCCAGCATTCGCAACGTCATCTCGCGGCACTGGATGACGCGATCGGCCCGCTCGAGGCGGCTGGCCAGCGGCTCGACGTCGTCGGGGCGGCTGTAGCCCTGGTCGAGGCCGTCGTCGCCGTGGCGCAGGCTGCGACGCCAGGCCTCGGCCTGGTCGCTGGTCATCGCCTGGGGCGGCTGGTAGGACATGGCCTCCACAGCCCACCATATCCGCCGGCGGCTCGGGCTCCTCCTTTCAGCCGCCGGCGCCGGGGACGATCGTGTAGCCCTCCACGCCCCAGCCGCCGTCGTCGGCGCGTCGCAGCGTGACCTCGTGCACCGTCTTTCCTTCGAGCCGCTGGCCCAGGGCGGTCGTGGTCTCCTTGACCTCGACCAGCACACGCGCTCCGGGCTCGCCGACCCGGGTGTCGCGCTGCAGGCGCAGCACCTGCGAGCTGCTGGAGGTCTCCTCCTCGCGCAGCGCGTCGATCTCGGCCTCGCTGGGCGGGGCGTCTTCGAGGGTGCTGCGCCACGAGTCGGTGGCGAGCTCGGTCTGGCGCTCCCACGAGGCGCGGAAGGTCTCCGGCGTCCAGTTGGTCGCCACCAGCACATAGCGGGCGGCGAGGTCCTCGGCGTCGTCCAGCGGCGGGCCCGGGGGCAGCTGCTCGACGGCCAGCGCCCCTTCGGGCAGCTCGCGCTGCACGGTCCGGGGGCTCTGTTCGGCCGGGGGCTGCTGGGCGGTGGGCTGGGCACTCTGCGCGGGGTCTGAGCTCATGGCCTGGCTCCCGGCCAGCGCGGCGACCAGCGCGGCGGCGATCACCACGACGGCCATCAGCATCAGCGGCAGGACGTTGCGCGGCATGACGTCTCTCCTTGTCAGTCGTCGTTGAAGCGCACGACCACCCAGCGCCCGTCGCGCAGCTCGACCTGCGCGAAGAGGTGGATGTCGGTGCGCAGGTCGTTGACGGTCACCGCGACCACCCCGCTGCGCTCGGTCTGGATGGCCAGCGAGATGTCGCGGATGCGGCCCTGGTCGGTGTTGCGCTGATCTCGGGGAATGGAGGCGGGCGGATCGCGATCGATCTCGCGCGCCAGCTCCGGGGTCACCGGCTCGACCTCCAAGCGCCGGCGATCGCCATAGAGCCATCTGGTCAGGGTGACGGCGAAGCGCTCTGTGGCCTCCACAGCCGCTGTGCGCACCGGCGTGACGACCTGCACGCCCGGTGCGACCTCGACGGCCACCGGGGGCAGCGCTCCGCTGGGGATCAGCCCGCCGGACTCCGGTACCGACTCCCGGACACCACGGTCGGGCGGCGCGGTCGGGGTGCCCTGCGCAGACGTGGTGCGTTGCGCCGCCTCGCGGCTATCGGCGGTGCCCTGGTCGCAACCGGCCACGACGGGGACCAGGGCGATGACCAGAAGGACGCCCAGCGGGACTGCTCTTACGCGGCTCATGCTCGTCATCCGATCTGGAAGGTCTGGATTCCCTCGTGGTTGCAGCCCCGCCTGAGGCCGACGTGGATGTGGTCGAAGTGGCCGCCGGTGCGCCAGATGACCTGCACCCGCCAGCCGCGGTGGCACACGTTGTGCCCCCCGCCGCTTCGGGCGGTGCGCAGGGCCAGCGACTCGGGGACCCCGGCGGCCCGCAGCGCGGCAGCCGCGATCCTGGTGCCCTTCTCACCGCCGTCCTGGAATTTGTTGGCCACCGAGCCCATGTCGGCGCCCAGGCCGACCCAGTGGTCGGAAACCTGGCCCGCAGAGCTCATGCGCCCATGGGCGGTCCCGGTGGTCAGGATGATCTGCTGGCCGAAGACCCCGGCGGTGCGCTTGAGGAAGTCCAGGACGGGCTTGCGGGTCTTGACGTCCGGCCGATCGGCCCCCGGATGGACGACCACCTTGCCGTCCCCGCCAGGGTCGGCCAGCGACCCCGCCGCCCCGCCGCACTCGCCCGCCCCGGGCCCCGTCGCCGCGGGCGCCTCGGCCTCGTCGCTGGACTGGCCGCCGCCGTCGCCGGCGATCGGCTTGGCGGACACCCGCGACTTCTTCAGACCCCAGCCTCGCTGGGTCGGGCGCCCGCGCCAGTCATAGAAGTCGATCCGCTTGCCCTGGATCGCGCCGCCGGTGTCGGCGGCCAGGAACGGCCCCTTCCACTCGAACGGGTTGGGCCAGACGTAGACGAAGGTGCCGTGGGCGATGAGGTCGGTGTCGACGGCGACCATGTAGTAGCGCGGCGAGCGCCCGCGGATCGGCAGCCCTCCGGAGGTGGCGTTGCCCTCGCCCTGGATACCGCCCCACGGCGGCCCGTAGGCGGTGGTGCCATAGCTCCCCAGGGTGATCTTCTCGCCGGCAAACGGCGAGGTCGAGCGCACCCGCTCGACCAGCGAGCGTTTGATCCCGGTGCCTCCGACCTCGCCCAGCGATCCGGGTCCCGTGAAGTTGGCGGGCAGCGCCCCGCCGCCGCCCTGGGGCATGCACGCCCGCTGCTGGCCGCCGGCCACGGTGCTGACCAACAGCACCAGCCCGAAGACCAGCCCGACGGGCACGCCCAGGACCACCACGAGGACCACCAGCGCCCCGTTTCCGCCCCCGCCGCCGTCGCCGCCCCCCTGGCGCCCGCTGGCCGCACGCGCGGCCAGCAGCTTGCCGGCCGTCCTGGCGATGGGCGCTGCGGCGGCGGGCGCGGGCATCGCGACGCCTCTGAGCCTCAGCCGATGGCGGACACGGTCAGGCCGACCGGCAGGTGGCGCGCCGGTGAGCGCGATCGGCGCGCAGCGCGCACGGCGGCGGTCGCGGGCAGAGTCACTACCTCCTAGTTGCCGCGCCCGCCCGAAGGGTGCCACCGCGCGTGGGCCCGCCGGCGGCGCCCACCACCGCCACGAGACCGATCCCGGGCACCCGGATCTCGGGCGCGACGTAAGCTCACGCGCCGCGGCGGGCGGCTATGGGGCTCGGCAAGATGCCACGCACCTCGTCGTCCAAGTCGCCGACGTGCGGGCCGTGGGTCACGACGTCAGCGGGTGAGAGCGACGGCTCCGGTTGGCCCCACCGCGACGGCTTGAAGTGGCCCCACCTCGCGCTGGTTGAGGTGCGCGTTGGCCGAGCTGGCCAGCTCGCCGAAGTGGTGGCGTGCCGCGGGCACCAGCCGACCGCGGTACTACGTTGCGCACGTGCGCAACGCCACCCACGAACTCGTCGGCGTGACCTGCGCCTTGGGAGCTGGCCGAGTCCTGGGTCTCGAGGCGGTGGAGACCGCCGCATTGGGCGCGACCGCCCTGTTGGGATCCTGGCTGCCCGATGCCGACCGTCGCGGCACGCGCGTGCACCGCCGCAGTCGCCTGGAACGCCGCAGCCTGCTGGCCGGTGCGCTGGGGCGCGTAGCGCGCCTGCCGCTGGTCGCCTTCTCCGTGGTCGCCCGCCACCGGGGCATCACCCACTCGCTGTTCGCCTGCGCGCTGCTTGGCACCGGGGCGGTGGCCCTAGGAATGGCGCTGCCGGCGCCGGCCATCCTGCTGACCGGCGGTCTCGTGGTTGGCTACTGCGCCCACGTGCTCGCCGACGGCTGCACGCCCCACGGCGTCCAGCTGTGGGCGCCCTTCTCTCGCCGGCGAGTGCGGCTCGTGCCGCGTCGGGCACGCATCCGCACCGGCAGCCTGAGTGAGGGACTGCTGGCTGCGGCCAGCGGAGCGCTGGCGCTCATGCTCGTCGTGGTATAGCGGGCGGTCGGGGCGGCGGATTCCACGAGCGGCGCGGGTAGCGGTGCTGCGCCGACGCTCCTCCGGCGTCAACCGATACGTCGAGGTGCTTGGCGCTGGCTTCGGATGCGACTCGACTCCAAGCGAGCCCATCTCGTGTCGAGGTAACACTGACGCTCGTCGCGCGGAGCAGCAGCATTCACCCGGCGGAGTCATCACGTAGCGGTTTTTTGGTGTAGCTCGGTTCGTCTGGGCTCTGACGGTCAACGGGTCAGGCTGCGGCGAGGAGGGGTCACCTCCGCTCGACGTGAGTCAGGTCTCGACACCCGCGAATCGCCATCATGTCGTGCGCACCGAACGGCGTCGTCCGCGTCAGGCCTCGTTCCCGGGCTGACCTCTTCGATCCGGCGGCGTCGCCCCGTGAGTCCGCCGCGTGCCTGCGTCGACTCGCGGCGACGACGCGCTCGTCGCCCCGCCACGCCTCATGTCGGCTTCTTCGACGAAGCTGGCACGATAAGCGCGTGTCCGAGCACGACGGTGACGAGCCCCGCGAACGCGTCCGCGGGTTGGCGCTGCGCTTCGGCGGCGGCCTGGTACGGCAGCTGGGCGCCCAGCTGTACCCAAGCGCGACCGCCAGCGTCGCCGAACTGATCTCAAACGCCTGGGACGCCAACGCCACGCGCGTCTGGGTGACGATGCCCTTCGGCGACTGGACCAGCGGCGAAATCGTGGTTGTCGACGACGGCCACGGCATGACGTTCGAGCAGGCTCGCGACCTGTACCTCCACGTCGGCCTGGACCGCCGCAAACGCGGCCAGCGGACTGAGGACGATTTGCGCCTGGCTCATGGCCGCAAGGGCATCGGCAAGCTTGCCGCGTTCGGAACCGGCCGACTCCTTGAGGTGAGGTCCCGACGCCAAGGCGGCCAGGAGGTCGCGTTCGGCATGGACTACGACGAGATCCGCAAGCTCGAGGGCGCCGAAGACTACGAGGTGCTCAAGTCCACCGACGACCAGCCGCTGGCGGATCCTGACGGCCATCTGCTCGCTCACGGCACACGTATTCGCCTGTCGCGCCTTCGTCTCAAGCGCCGCCTTAATGAAGATGACTTCATGCGGTCGATGTCGCGCCGGTTCGTGCTGTCCGATCTGCAGATGCAGATCTTCATCAACGGCAGGAAACTCGAGCGCTACGTCCTGAACCTGGAGTACCGGTTCCCCGAGGACGGGGTACCAGAAGGCGCGGCGGTCGATGACGGATGGGTCAAGGAGATCATTGACGGTGATAAGGAGGTGCGTTGGTGGATGGGGTTTACGCCCAAGCCGCTGAACGTCGAAGGCGAACAGGGTGTCTCCGTGGTCTCCCGCGGCAAGCTCGTGCAGGCGCCGTTCATCTTCCGCCGCTTCCAGGGCACCGAGGGACAGATCGGTCAGGAGTACCTGGTCGGAGAGGTTCAGGCCGATTGGTTGGATCCCGAGCATCCCGTGTCCGCTGACGACGACGAGGAGGCCGACGTCATCACCTCCAACCGCGACTCGCTACAGCTCGAGGACGAGCGGATGGAGCCATTCGTGGACTGGGGCCGCCGCCGTGTCAGCTGGGCGCTGTCGCGCCGTGTCGCCCTGCGACAGCAAGACGCAGAGCGAACCCTGGCCGGACGGGCGGCCGTTCAGCAGGCGCTACGAGCCTTCCCGAGCGCCCAGCGGCCTGCGCTCAGGCGGATCGCGACCTCGCTGCTAGAGCTCGATGTCTCTGACGACGACCTCGTCGATGTGCTTCTTCGCGTCGACGATGTCAGGGCCGATCAAGTGATCCGACGTGCGCTGGATGCGGTTCCCGACGACTCGGAGCAGCCGGCCGTCGCGGTATGGCGCGAAGCCCGGCAGCTGGCCGAAGTCGATGCCAGAACCTTTGGGCAGCTGCTGTCGTCGAGGATGCTGCTCCTCGAACGGCTGCTCGAGCATGACGCGCCCGACGCGGACGTCCTCGCCGACGCCGTGTTGGCCAGCCCGTGGCTGTTCGGCCCCGGATGGGAGGTCGCCGAGCGAACCGACCGTCGCGACCAGCTTGTCCTTCGCGACCGCGAGCGCGAGGCGAGCATGCCGCTGGACGCGAAGGCGCTCGCCGACCCCAACGCTGGCGAGCTGTTCGAGCTGCTCGACCGGTCGCTAGAGCAGCACCGCACCTGGCAGCAGGCGGTCGCCACACGAGACGTCGACGGCAACCTGCGTTGAGCGGCCTGGCAGCTCCCACCCTGCCGGGCCCAGGCCTGGAGCCGGTGGCGCGGCGCCGTGCTGCGCACTTGCGTGACGCGGGCCTGGACGTCGTGGTCGTCGACTGCCACGCCGACGGACTCGACGCGCCGCTGGTCGTCCTCGCAGCGCTGGCCGAGCAGCTCGAGAGGCTCGATCCGAACTGTTCACTGGCGGCGCGCTTCGCGGACCAGCTACAGATGTGGCGCCGACTCGAGCTGCTCGACGAGAGCCTGCAGGCCGCGTCACCGGACGTGGTGCTGTTCGACGCTCCGGAGTTGTGGGGTGGACAGTGTCGTGGCGCCCGGCACCGGTGCGAAACGATCGTGCGCCGCATCGAACAGGCAGGCTGGCGCACAGAGCGCGCCCCCGACCGCGAGCCCGAGCAGCTTCACGACGCGTTGCTCGCGTTGGCCGAGGCGGCCGGCCAGAACGTCTCGCAGCTCGCTCATCCGCCGCGCGCCGTGGGTGCGCTCGCTTCCGCGGTCCTGGCTCGGCTGTCCTCCGGTGCGGGACGGCGGTACCTCGCGCGGCTGACGATAGACGGCGTCTACCGTGATTGGCACCTGCCGCCAACCGGCGAGGCTGGCACCCTCGTCGAAGCGCTCATGGAGTTCGACGGCAACCTCCGGCGCCTTGCACGCGAGGTGGCCGAGCAACTCCCGGCGTCTGCGACCGGCGCGGCACGCAGAAGACGGGCGCTTGGCGAGGTGCGCGAGGCACTCACGGCCGCCGGCGCGGAACGAGCCCCCGAGCGCCACCGACTGCGCGTCGAGGCGACCGCACTGGCTGCGCTGCTCAGCGAAGCCGAGACCGTCGACGAGATCGGCGTGATCGGGTCCGAGCAGTTGACCCTGCTGGCGGCGAGCCTGTCGGCGCGCGCCGTCGACCGCGGTCGCGCCCAGGAGACCGCCGAGCGGGCTGTCGCGCTGGACGGCGAAGACATCGACGCACTGCGGACCCTCGCCGGTCTCGTCGACGACGCCGGGATAGATCTTTCCGAAGCGCGCCGCCTGTGGCAGGACCTTGTGATGCTGGATCAGGGCGACCAGGACGCCCATCAAGCCCTCGTCAGCGCCATGCTCGCCGACGCCGACGAGCCGGCTGCCCAACTCGCCTGGCAGTGGGCCGGCCTCGACCTCGAGAAGCATCATCAGGCTCCCGACCCCGACCGGCTGCATCTTCCCATCGCCGCGACCGCCCTTGCCCGCTCGCGGACCCGGATCGCCCGCGAGGTCCTCTTCGACGTCCCGCCTAACCGGCGGATGCCCGCGTGGCGGTCGCTCGTCGACGTGCTCGAGGCGCTGGAGGCAGCACGCCAGCACGAGGACGTGCTGCCTGTCGGCGAGATGACAGACCGCTGGTGGGAGCAAGGACCGCGGCGTCTGGCCGGCCGCGATCCCGTCGACGGTGCTCGCCTGATCAGCTGGCTTGCCGGACGCGTCAGTGCCCTCGACCTGCAAGACCAGGTCGCCGTCATCCAGGGCATGCAGGTCATCGACGGCGATCCCGGACCGCCTCAAACCCAAGAGCTGATGATGACCGCGGACCTCTACGAGCGGCTGGCGGCCGACTCGGTCGCCTTCGAGGACCTCGCCGACCGCTACGTCGAGCTGGGTGTCTATCAGCCGGAAGCCGGCCCTGAGCGAAGCATTCTGCGAGTTCGGCGCCGACCCGAGCCCTTAGCCCTACCCGCCCGCCGCAGCCCGTCACGCGCCTGGCGGGACCTGCGCTGATGGACGACCTCGCAGCCCTCGCCGACGACGACGAACATCTGCACGTCGTTCTCATCGGGCCGAGCCCAGGCGAGTCGGTGCTCGTCGGGACGCCCGACGGCGCGTGGCTCGTCGTCGACTCGATGCTCGGCCCGACTCACCCGTCCCAGCAGGATCGGCACCCCGTAGCTGAAGCGCTGCGTCGGCTCGGCGCGTACCCGTCGCTGCTGGCCCTCACCCATCCTCACCACGACCACGCCAGCGGTCTGACTGACCTCATCAACACCTACGACGACGCGCCCGTCGGATGCGTCCCGGTGTGGATCGCCCCTGCCGGCGGGATGAGCAGCACCGCGATGCTGCTCAAGGGCGACGCCGAAGACGCCCGCGCCGCCATCGAGCGCGCCTGGAAGGATCCCGTCCGCGAGTGGCGGCTGCTGGCTGATCCATCGGCCGACCGATCGCTGGGGACCCATGGGCGCGTCGAGGTCCTTTCTCCCTCTCAGCAAGAGGCCGACGCAGCCCACGCCTACCCGACCCCGAGCTTCAACGCAATCTCGGCCGCGATGCGCGTCACATGGCATGACGTCGAGCTCATCCTCGGTGCCGACCTGACGACGCCAGGCTGGCAGGCGGTCCAAGGCCGCCGCGCCCCGACTACGGGCGATGCCGCCCACATGCACAAGGCAAGTCATCACGGCTCAGACACCGGTCATCACGCCTGGGCGTTAGGCGTCGCGCCGCCGACGCACCGTCCGGTCGGCCTGACGCCGTACAACGTGCGCGTCCCGAACTTCGCGCCCGGCCGCGACATCGACAAGCTCCACGACACGATCGACGAGTTGGCGATGACCGCCGTTCCTGGGTATGCCGGCAACCCTGGTCCGGTTCAGGTTGCGAGCATCCGCGCCGCTCGTACCGCGACCGTCGGCGGCGTGCCCGCCGTCGGCGGACGGCACCTCGCCTTCGACGCCTGGTGGGCATGGTCTCTGCGCCCCGACGGCACGGTCGGCACGGCTCGCCACGGCAGCGCGGCCAACGTCGTGATCCGCTGAACGCTGCTTCCGATCAAACCGCGACCGCAAGGCTCGCGCAGAGCGGCACCGGCTGTCCGAGTGACGGTTCGCGGGATCCGGTATTGGAGCCCAGCGAGGCCATGTTCCGGCCGAGTTTGGCCAGCACCGCGCGATGACGCATGAGATGAGACGCTGATCGCGGGCGACCACGATCCTCAACGGCAGCGGTCCCTCACCGGTGACGCCGCGTGCGGCTGCCTCAAGCGGGTGCTGCTCTCTCGCTCGTGTTCTTCCCGACGCTATCGAGGAAGCGAGCCGGAAACCCGCCCTCCCGCATTCGGGACGATCGTCACGGGACCAGCGGTCGACCAGCCAATGGCCACTTGCGACCGACCGGTGGCCTCTTCAGCCGACGCCGGCGCGCACGGCGGCGTCGACGCGCGCCGCGGCTTCGGCCGGAGCCTCGTGCTCCCACACGCGAACCACGGTCCACCCGCGCGCCGCGAGCTCGGCGTCAATCCTCCGGTCGCGGGCTACATTTCGTCGGAACTTCGCCTCCCAGAACGCCGCGTTCGCTCGCGGCGTCGTGGCGTGCACCGGACAGCGATGCCAGAAGCAGCCGTCGACGAACACCACGACGCGCGCGGACCGGAAGACCAAGTCTGCTCGCGAACGCACGTCCGGTTCGACCACGGCATCGACTCGGTACCGCAGGCCGCGGGCGTGCAGTTGCCGACGCAGCGCCAGCTCGGGACCGGTGTCGCGCGACCGGTTTCCGCGCATGACGGCGGTCGCCGCGGGCGAAGAGGGCACAGGTATTGGCGGCTGGTATGGGGAACTAGGCCTAACCATTGTCCTCGGTCCCGCGCGTACCAGACGCCGCGCCGATCTCCTCTCAGACTACGATCGCTTCGTGCCCAAGCCGACCGCCCTCGACCTCTTCTCCGGCGCGGGCGGGACGACGCAGGGCCTGCGCGACGCAGGCTTCAACGTCGTCGCGGCGGTCGAGAAGGACGAGGACGCGGCGAAGTCCTTCGCCGCAAACCACCCGGACACGCTGCTCCTCGACCGAGACATCCGCTACGTCCAAGCGCCGGCGCTCGCCCGGCGGCTCTCCGCGGCCGGCGGCCGGCTCGACCTTCTCACCGCATGTCCGCCCTGCCAGCCGTTCTCGACGTTGGGGACCGGCCGGGCGGACGACGAGCGGAACGGCCTTGTCTCGACCCTGGCTCGGTTCGTCCGGAACCTCCGCCCGCGGATGATCGTGCTCGAAAACGTTCCGGGGCTCAAGGCCGAGCCGCGCTTCCGGCGCCTCGTCGATGAGCTTTTCGAAGACTATGCCGTCACGGAGCAAATCGTCCAGGCGACCGACTTCGGCGTCCCGCAGCGGCGGCGCCGCATCATTGTCGTGGGCGTTGATCGAGAGCTGGGCGTCACTCCGCCCGGAGATCTGCTTGCAGCGCTGCCCGACCGCTTCAACCTCTCGCCGCGCACCGCCGGCGACGCGCTGGCGAAGGTCGTCACCCTGTCGCCCGAGTTCGATCCGCTGCACCGTGCCCGCACGCCACGCCTGAAGACGCTCGCCAGAATCAAGGCGACGAAGCAGGGCGGTGGGCGGCTAGACCTACCGCTCGAGCTACAGCTCGACTGCCATACCAAGCTCGACCGTCGGGACGCGACGTCGATCTACGGCCGGATCGACCCGTCAAAGCCCGCCCCGACGATGACGACGCGCTGCACCACGCCGTCGTGCGGCCGCTTCGTGCACCCCACCGAGCATCGCGGGCTGACGCTCCGCGAGGCCGCGCTGATCCAGACGTTCCCGACGACTTACGCGTTCGAGGGCGGCTACGACTCCGCCGAGCGCCAGATCGGCAACGCCGTGCCGCCCAGGCTCGCGGAAGCGCTCGGGACGGTAGTCAGGGATCTTCTGGCTGCCGCCGACGCGGCAGCAGCCGATCGCAGGGCGCAATCTCAGACCGCCTGAGCGCCGTCGTCGGCCGACTCCGCGTCGCCGACGCCGTCGGGCTCGTCCCCCGCAACTGGAACGGGTCTCCGAAGCCGTGGCAAGTCGGGCTTGGCCTTGACAGCGGAGCGCGTCAACCGCTCGTGCAAAGCGATGGGTGATGACCGTAGGCGACGCTTGCCGACCGTGGGGTCGCCGGATCGCTATGAGCGCACGATCGACGAGATCACCAGGCGAGTAGGTGCGCAGGAGCTCAATGACGAAAGAGCGTCTGCTCGCCGTGAGGCGCGGGCCGGGCTCTGCGAAGGTTCACGGCGTGACGCCGTCTGAGCGCACCGGTGACCAGCGCCGTCCTCGGGGGCGCCGCGCGCCGGCTGCCACGCTCGATCGTCCCAGTCGTAGCGACCGTGTCGAGGCGATCGGCGAGCTCGCCGAGGAGGGGCTGGCGCCGCGCGAGATCGCCGACCGCTTGGGGCTCGCGCCTTCGACGATAAGGAAGTACCGCCGTGACCCCGAGGGTGAGAGCGAACGCAAGCGCCGGGAGGACTATCGGGGCAGGTGCCGTGGCTGCGGCCGGGCCACCGACGGCAGCCACGGGCCGTCGCGCGGACCTCAGTGGTGTATGCGCTGCGCGGCGTTGCGTCGCCGGCGCTGGAGCGACGAGCAGTTGCTGGACGCGATTCGCGACTGGGCTCGCCTGACCGGCTCGCCGCCGGCGACCTATGACTGGTCGCCGGCCAGCGCGCCCGCGGGCCATACCGGCGCGGCGCGCTATCTCGACGAGCCGGGCCGTTGGCCCAACGCGCGTACCGTCGCGCGACGGTTCGGCTCGCTGTCCCGGGCCGTGGCGCGAGCCGGCCTGGGCAGTTAGGCGCCGCGGTGGCCAGGCAGCGGCGCGTCAGCGGCGAGGCGGTGGAGCAGTTTCCGTCCCGCGCGCGCACCCAGTGGGATTTCGGCGCGGTCGCCGACGGTCAGGTCTACCTGCTGCGCCGCGGCACGGACTTCGATATCGAGGTCGCCTCGCTGGCGGCTGCCGCGCGCCACTGGGCCCGCGAACACGGCTATCAGCTGCAGACGCGCAGCCAGTTCGACGACGACCACCCCGAGCGTCCCCGGGTCGGCCTCTACGTGCGCTTCGAGCGGTCCTGACCGTCAGCCTCCGCTCGGTGGCCGACCCCTCTCTGTCAACGTCCGGTGAGACGCTCAACCTCATGGAATCAGTGACCTGAG
>JANDLV010000065.1 GCA_024330185.1 Candidatus Siliceabacter maunaloa | reverse complement strand
AGCCACCCGACGGGCCCGAGCCACCCGACGGGCCCGAGCCACCCGACGGGCCCGAGCCACCCGACGGGCCCGAACCGTCGGCGCCGCTGGTGCTGGCGAAGAGTTCCTCGGTGGGCCCCGCATCGTCGTCCCGGTCGTCCCCGTCATCTCGGTCGTCCCGGTCGCCCGAGGCACGGTCGCCGAAGAGGTCGTCGCCGAAGAGCTCCGAGTCGCCGCCCATCCCCGAGGCGGGCGGCGGGGTGCCGGGCTCCGTGGCGCCCGGCGGCGCGCTGTTGGCCACCTGGGCCGACTCCCCGTCAGGCCCGTTGTCGCTCAGCCCCACGGCCAGCGCACCGGCGACCGCCGCCGCGGCGGCCACCCCGCCCGCCAGGAGGCCCTTCCAGGCCGGCCGTGGAGCGCCGGTCGCGCTCCCAGCGCCGTCCGCACTCCGGATGCCGCCAGCGCCAGCGCCAGCGCCAGCGCCAGAGGATGCGCCTGCGCCCTCGGCGGTCCCGCCGGCCAGGGCGCGCGCCAGGGCGGCCTGCCCGGCTTCCGCCGGAAGCAGCGGAAAGAGGAGCCCCAGCGCCGCCCGCCGGTCGCGCAGGCCGTTGGCGAACACCCTGCACGGCGGGCAGCCGTCGAGGTGGGCGCGGACCTTGCGCCCGCGGGCCCTGCGACCGACGCCGGCCTCCAGGGTGTCGCGCACGCCGTCGCAGGCCAGGTCGCGGCCACCCGAGCGGTCGCCCAGCGTGATACGCGCCTGGTGGACCGACTGGCGCACCGCCGCGGGAGTGGTCGCCATGGCCACGCCGAGCTCGTCGTAGCGCAGGCCCTCGAACTCGCGCAGGACGAGCGCGGTGCGCTGGTCATGGGACAGCGCGCCCACGTCCTCCATGAGCAGGTGCACGTGGTCGCGCGCGAGCACCGTATCCAGGACCCCGGTCTTCGCGGGCACCGTCTCATCGGGCGCGCCGTCGGGCCGTCGCTCGCGGGCGAGGTCGAGGGTCGTCTGGCGGGCGACGGCGTGTAGCCAGCCGCGCACGTGCTCCGGGGAGCCTTCGCGGCGCAGCGCACGCAGCGCGTCCACCGTGGCCGCCCGGAGCGCGTCCAGCGCCTCGCCGGAATCGCAGGTGACAGACAGCGCGGTGCGATAGAGCCCGTGGCGGTGGCGCTGGTGGAGCGCGGCGAAGCCCGCGTCGCTGCCCCCGGCCGCGGCGCGGGCGAGCCGCTCGTCGGACTCGAGGGCCTTGATGCGAACCAGCGCTCCCGTTCCCGTGACGCCCATGACCGCTGCCAACCATACCCCCGACGCAAGCGCGGGGCGCCGGTAGACCGGCGGACCGACTCCACCCTAGGTGGCTCCCACTTGCGGCAATACTCAGCCCGCGGCGCGCACCGTCATGTCATCTTGCCGGAGCCGGTCTCGAGGCGTTGGAGAACGCCCCCGCGTCCCGATGGTGGGGCTGGCCACCGCAACCTCCGGCTCGCGCGGCCGTTGGGGAGGCGTGGATCGCCGCCTTCCCCTCACCCTCTCTCCCGCCAGGCGCGATCGCGGCCGGGACGCGACGACCTGCCAATGGCTGGCAGTGCTGGTGGTCGCCGTCGTCGCCTCGGCGGTCGCCGCGGGACCTGCCGCCGCGCAGCGGACGGTGAGCGAGGAGGCCCGGCCCACCAAGGCCAGCTACATGCCCGGGGCGCTGGTGTGGAGCTCCCACGATCCGGCGACCGGGCGCTACCACCTCATGGTGCAGCGCCGCGACGAGCCGCCGCGGCGCGTGCCCGTCGCGCCGCGGTCGGTGCCCTTCGACGTCGACGTGGGCGACCGGCGCGGGCTGCGGGCGGCCTACTCCCGCTGCGAGCGCGAGCCCACCGGCGGCCCGCTGCCCGACTGGGCCACCGGCCGCGGGTGCGACGTGTACCTGCTCGACCTCGAGACCCTCACCGAGAAGAAGGTGCGCTCGGTTTCCACCGAGCAGGCCTCGGAGTTCCTGCCCAGCGTGGCCAACGGGGGCCTGGCCTTCGCACGCGTCTATGAGCACCGTAGCGGACTGCGCGGCGACGTCCCCTATCTCTACGTCAAGAAGATCGAGGCGCAGCGGCCCTCCCAGCGCCTGCCGGGCACCTCGCGAGGGCGCACCGGCCTGCCGGGACCAACGGCGCTGGACCTCGACGACCCGGGCGGCAACCTGAGCACCGTCGACGGCAACCGGCTGGGCTTCGCCTGGGAGTGGACCACCGACGAAGGCGAGGTACGCAGCGAGGTACGCATCGATCGCGTCGCCCCGCGACGGATCGACCTCGTCGAGGTGTCCACCGACCGGGCCCTGATCACGCCCCAGTTCGACCGCGGCACCCAGTTCGGGTTTCGCGGGGCGCTGTTCTACGCGGCGGCGTGCCGGCCCGAGCCCGCCGGCGACGACGGCGACGGCGACGGCGAGTGCGAGGGCCCCTCGGAGATCCGCAAGTACGCGACCGACGCCGGTCGGCTGGAGACCGCGCCCGGGACCGACAACCTGACGGCCCTGACCGTCAGCTTTCGCTTCTTCCGCGGCGCCGGGGCCGCCCGTCGCGCCCGGGATCCGCAGCGCTCATGCGCAACGGACGACGGGAGCCGCGGCTGCGCGGTGCTCGAGCTCGATCGCCCCGGGAGCTTGCGGACGATCCCGTCTCGCTCGGGCTGACCCAACGTCAGAGGCAGCGATCCACGAGTTGTGTCAAGGCGGGTAGAGTACGTCGCGTGTCCGGAGAGCGACGGGTCAACATCACGCTCGAGGGCCCCTACGCGGCCAAGCTGGCCGCGCTCGCCCAGCGCGCCCACCTCCCCGAGGGAACGCTCGCCCGATCCCTGCTGTCTACCGCCCTGGACGAGGTCGATCCTGCGGCCGCGCGCATCACCGAGATCCTCGACGGGATCCCCGGTGCCTGGGAGCGCCTGGAGGAGGGCCACCGTCAAGCCCAGGCAGGCGAGGTCATCCCGCTCGACGAGCTCGAGCGTTGGCTCAGCTAACTAACCGTCGCCCGTCGCGCAGTCGAGGAGCTCGCACGGCTGATCGTCACCCATTCGCTGCCGTCCGACACGCCCGCCCGCGTGACTCGGTCGCTACAGCCACTCGCCGAGTTTCCGCTCATGGGCTCGCCGGTCGAGGCCACGCCGTACCGATTCCTCCTGGGGCCGTGGCGATGGATGCTGATCGTGTACGTGCACGACCCGGACATCGACCGCGTCACGGTCATCGGCATCGAGGACGCACGATCCGCGTCCGCCGTGAGCGCGATGCGGCGTCCCTGAGCCGTCTGCTCCTCTCTTAGGTACCGATCTGCTCCTCTCTAGGGAGCAGCCGTCCCGTCGGCTTCCAGATGCTGAGAGCCCGTCAGCGGTAGCTCATGCCGATGATGACTGTGTTGTCGTGTTGTCGCCCAACGTGCAGGTCAATCTCGTGTTGCCTTCACAGTCATAGATGAGGAGAACCACGAGTAGCGCCGGTGGTACTGGAAGCTTCCGTGCAGCGGCAGCCGCGGCCTACGCCCGGTCTGCGTGTGGCGAGTGTGGCGAGCGCCCCCGCGGGTAGCGTCACGCGGGTGCCAGCGCAGACCTATCCCTGGGAGCATCCGCTGGGCGCCACGGCGATCGATGCCGGCCGCGCGCGCTTCCGCGTGTGGGCGCCGCATGCGGAGGACGTGCGCCTGCGGCTGCGCGGCGAGGACCTGACCATGGACGAGGAGGGGCACGGGGTGCTCAGCGTCGAGGCCCGTGCCGGGCACGGCGACGACTACGCCTACGTGCTCGACGGCACCGTGCTGCCTGATCCGTGCTCGCGGTGGCAGCCCGAGGGCTGCGCGGGCCCTCGCGCGTGGTCGACCCGGCGCGGCCGCTTCACCTGGAGCGACGCGGGCTGGCACGACGTCCCCCTGGCCGAGCTGGTGCTCTACGAGCTGCACGTGGGGACGTTCAGCGAGGAGGGCACGCTCGGGGGCGCCATCCCCCACCTGCGCGCCCTGCGCGAGCTGGGAGTGACCGCCATCGAGCTGATGCCCGTGGCCGCGATGCCCGGCGAGCGCGGCTGGGGCTACGACGGGGTCTACCACTGGGCGGTGCATGAGCCCTACGGCGGCCCCGAGGGCCTTGCCGGCGAGGGCTCGGAGCTGGTCCGCGAGTGGGTGCTGCAGGGCGCGCAGGTCCTCGTGCGCGACCTCCACCTCGACGGTCTGCGCCTGGACGCCATCCACGCCGTCTACGACGCGGGCGCCCGGCCGCTGCTGGAGGAACTGGGCCGTCGGGTGCGCCGCGCGCGGCCCGGAGCGCTGGTCATCGCCGAGTCGGGGCTCAACGACCCCAAGGTCATCCGACCGGCCGAGGTCGGCGGGCTGGGCCTGGACGCCGCGTGGGCCGACGACTTCCACCACGCGCTGCGCACGCTGCTCACCGACGAGCGCGAGGGCTACTACGCGGAGTTCGGCGACCTGGGGGAGCTGGCCAAGGCCCTCCACCGCCCCCACGTGCACGACGGCACCTTCTCCACCTTCCGCGACCGTCGCCACGGCGCGTCCGCCGGCGACCGTCCGGTGGAGCAGTTCGTCGTCTTCGCCCAGAACCACGACCAGGTGGGCAACCGCGCGTTCGGCGACCGCCTCCCGCCCGCCACCCGGCGCCTGGCCGCCTTCGCCACGCTGCTCAGCCCGTTCACCCCGATGCTGTTCATGGGCGAGGAGTACGGGGAGCCCAACCCGTTCCTGTTCTCCTGGTGGCCAGGCGCGGCGCACACACCCTGGTCATGAACTTCGGCGACCGCCCGCTCGACCTCCCGGAGGGCGCTGGCGCTCCACGGCAAACGAACGACGGGGCGACGTCACGCTCGAGAGTAGGTACGCAGCCAAGCTGGAGAGTCACCGTCAAGCGCAGGCCGGCGACGCTGTCCCGCTCGACGAGCTCGAGCGTTGGCTGAGCTGACCGTCGCTCGAAGGGCGGTCGACGCCCTCGCACGGCTGATGGTCACGCACTCGCTACCGAGCGACACGCCCGCGCGAGTGACCCGGTCGCTGCGCCCTCTCGGAGAGTTTCCACTCATGGGCTCGCACGGCCAGGCGGGCGCGGAACGCGTGGCTGGTGTAGGCGCTGCCGTTGTAGGTCCCTGGAGATAGTCCACCAGGCCAGCGGCGGGCCGGCCGCGGCGCCGCTGGCCGCTGATCGCGCTCAGGCGGGCAAGCCGAGGTTCGCAAGCGCGAGCGATGGCGGCTGGCCGGTCAGCCGCCAGCACCGATCCGTGGTGCGCAGCAGTGCTCCCTGCTGCTCGAGTCGTGCGGCGGCGCGCGTGACCGACTGCCGGCGGGCCGATACCAGCTTGCCCACGATCTCGTGGCCCAGCCTGACGGGCACCAGCACCCCGCCGGGCTGGACGCGTCCCCAGCGGTCGGCCAGCCCCCACAGCAGGGCCAGGATGCGCTCGTCGAGGTGGGAGAGGTGGGTGAGCGCCAGGTAGAAGTTCATGCGGTTGGTCCGCGAGATCGCGCGGGCGGTCAGGGCGGCGGCGATCTCGGGCCAGCGGGCGACCGACTGCGCGAAGTCCCGATCGAGGACGGCCAGCCGCGTGTCCTCGAGCGCGGCCCAGCTGCTGACCAGCGGCACGGAGCTGATGTCGTCGTCGAGCTGCCTGGGCCGCAGCAGGTCTCCGGGGCCCAGGAGCTCGGCCGAGGGATGCCGTCCGACGCTGACCTCGCGCACGAGGAACCCCCGAACGACGAGCAGGCCGAACGCGCCGGGAGCGCCCTCGAGACGGGGATCGGGCTCCCATCTTCCGCGCGGGACGCGATGCTCGTCGGCTATGGCCTTCTGGCGCGCCATCGCGAACGCCTCGCCGGACAGATCGCTGCCCAACGCGGGATCGACGGCCAGGACGCGGAGCGTCGAGGGTTCCTCTTCCCTCATGGTTGGAGGGTAGGGAATGGTCACCTGGGTTGCATCTTCGGTCCCGCGCTGGTCACGCGGGTTGCCCCGCGACTGGATCTTCGTGTCCGAGCGGTCTACAAGCCTTGAGGTCCCTCGCCTCTCGGAAAGGTCGCCGTCCTGCCGCTGCGTACTGTGGTCGCCCTGCTGGTCCTGGTGTCGTCGGGCATCGGCGTGGCGCTCGTGGGACCGGGAAGCTCGGCGGCGTGGGGTGCGTCGTCCGGGTCGCCGCAGGTTGACCTCGAGCAGGCGCGTCGGGCTCATGAGCAGGTGCGTGAGCGTCGGGGTTCGGCGTCGGCGCGCGCCCAGCGGGAGCGGTCGCGCACCGCCTTTCGGGGGCTGTCGGGTGAGCGTGCGCGGGCGGCCGCGCGCGAGATGGTGCCGTCGGTGTTGACGGGGTCGGCGTTTCGGTCGACGGCGGGCTTCGAGGTGGAGGAGTTCGTGGCGCCCAACGCGGCCGCGGTGCGCCGTGATGGGCGCGGGAGCATGCTGCTGAGCAGCCTGCCGTTGCGTGCGCGCGATCGTGCGGGCGTGGTGCGCGCGGTGGACTTGTCGCTGGAGGAGGACGGCGGCGTGGTGGTGGCCGACAACCCGCTGGTGGACGTGGCGATCGCTCCCAGCGCGCACCGCGGCGTGAGCCTGGGCAGCGGGGTGTCGCTGCGCCCGCGCGACGCCGGGGACGCGGCGGGCGTGGTCAGCGACGACAAGGCGGTGGTGTTCGCCAACACGGCGCGCGATCAGGACTTCGTGGTGGCGCCGGTGCCTCAGGGCGTGGAGACCTTCTGGCAGATCCGATCGCCGCAGGCGCCCGAGACGATGCGCCTGGCGGTCGGGGTTCCGGCGGGGGCCTCGTTGCGCCACAACGAGCGGCCCGGCGGTGAGGGTGTCGGCGCGGGCGTGGACTCCGCTGATGTCGTCGGGGAGGATGGGGAGGTGGTGGCCAGCATCCTGCCGCCGGTGGCCTTTGATGCGCAGGGAAGGCGCCTGGAGGTCGACGTTGCGGTGGCGGATGACGTGGTGGCCTACCGGGTGGCCCACCGCTCGGCGGAGGTGGCCTACCCGGTGGTGCTCGATCCGGCGGTGGTGGAGCATCACAACTGGAACGACGGGCGCGGCGGCGCGCGCTTCAACTGGTATCACCGTACCAAGCTGTTCGGGTCAGGAGCCGGCGATCGGTGGTCGTTTCCGTGGGTGGATCATTGGGTGCACCCCGGGAAGGGGCTGCACGTGGACACGATTGCGGGGCGCACGCTGGACCATCACGAGTGGGGCCAGTGGATGTACACCTCGCCCCAAGACACCTACATCAAGACGGCGCGCTTTGGCAACGTCGTCTACCACCCCTACGACAGCATGTACACGGGGATCGTGGGGCCGGGCGGCCACGACCCGGTCTACGGCAGCAACTGGCAGAGCCTGCGCCACGAATTCGGCCACGTCAACTGGGAGCAGCGCTTCCATTGCGGGGCGTCGGACTGCCAGGGCGGCGTCGACGGTAACAGCGCGGCGCTGGGGGTGGCGATCTTCGGGACCGGCTACCGTCGCTATTCCAACAACGCTTACGCTGGCTGGGTGACCCTGGAGATGGGCGACCGCCACCCGCCGACGTTCACCCAGATCCAGCAGTCGGCCACCCAGTTTCCCGACGGGCCCGCCCTGGGGACGGCCTGGACGCGCTCCTCGCACGCCACCACCCGGATGGTCGCCCGCGACCGCGGCCACGGCATCCGCACAATCGGCCTAGCGCCCCGGGACGGCGACGACAACCCCAACAACGACCCGTTCTCCTTCGTGTTCTGGGGCGACGAGTGCGCAGGGTCCAGCGACGATGCGCCGTGCGTCAAGAACGTCGACATCACGCGCCAGTACCACAACCCTGAGGGCAAGCACGAGGTCCGCGTCGCGGTGGAGGACGTGGTCGGCAACCGCGGCTACGCGAGCTGGACGTCCAAGGTCGACCGCAGCGCGCCGTCGTCGGTCTCGCTGTCGGGCGCCTTGGCCACCGACGGCGCGACGGTCTCCGCAGGCAGCGAGCACCGCCTCACGGTGGCCGCCGAGGACGCGCACTCCGGGGTCAAGACGATGCGGGTCACGGTGGATGGTCGCGACATCGCCAACGGTTCGGTGAACCGTTCGTGCACGGCCGATCCTGGTTGCTCTGCCACCCACTCAGAAGACTTCTCGGTGTCCACCGCGGGGCTGGGCTACGGTGAGCACGAGCTCAGGGTCGTCGTCGGCGATCCGCTGGGCCATGAGCGCGCCGAGACGCGGACCTTCCGGGTGGTGGACAGGGACAAGCCGGCGCTTGAGGTGACCGGGGGACTGCGCAGGTTCCCCGTGCAGAGCGGCCGCGACCTGCTCGCGCGGGCCACCGACGAGGGCAGCGGCATGGCGCGGATGGTGGTGGAGCGCCGTGCGCTAAACGAGGACGGGACGCTCAAGGCTCCGTTGGAGACGGTGGCCAGCAAGGAGATCTGCGCCGCGACGAGTGGTTGTCCGCAGCGCGGGGAGCTGGCCTACCGCTTGCCGGAGGGCACCCCGAGCGGGTTGTATGAGTTCACGGTGCGGGCGCGTGACGCGGCGGGCAACGAGGCGAGCGACACGTGGAGGGTGCGTGTGGTGGCGTTGCGTTCGGGGTCGCGGACCGATCTGGGCCTGGAGCAGTGGTTTGATCTGGACGACACCGATGCGGGCGGTGAGAGCACGGCGTATGTCAACGGAGAGACGGGCAACCTGGTGTGGCATTCGGTGCCGGTGGTCAACCCGAGCCGTGGGTTGTCCAGCGTGGTCAACCTGACCTACAACGCCCACGAGCGCGGCGGCCTGCTCGGTGGCGAACTGGGCCAACTGCCGATCGTGGGGCTCAACCCCGACGACGACGAGATCCTCGGCAACGATCTGCCGGGGATCAGTTACCGCCAGGCAGGGCCGGGCTTCTCGGTGTCGGTGTCGGGCCCCACCCGGGTCAACGAGCCGCTGGGCGGCGCCCCGCTGGCCGGATTGGTCGAGCTGTTGCCCGATGCGCAGCTGCCCGAGGGTGTTCCCGACGTGCTGCGTATGACGATGACCGACGCTGATGGCACCGCGCACGTCTTTGACCGCGACGAGCAGAGCGGCCAGTGGCGGACGCCGCCGGGGCTGAACATGCGCCTGCGTTTCCTCGAGCCGTCGGACGCGACCGGCGCGCAGGCGCTCGTTGACACTGCGCGCAAGCGCATCGTGCCGGCATCGGTGGCCGAGCTCGAGGAAGACCGAGTGTGGGAGCTGTTGCGTCCCGACGGTGTCAAGCACTTCTTCGATCGTTACGGCTTTTTGCAGGAGTCGGTGGATCGCAACGCCAACGTGCTGGACTATCGCTACCGCCCGGTCAGCCCGATCACCGGCCAGCGCTGCGACGAGGGGACGCGGGTCGGCGAGCTGATTGACGACGCGACCGACGCGCTGGGGCTGTGCGTGCCGCGCTTGGAGGAGGTGCGCTCGCCGACTTGGGGCGCGGCGCTGGCCGAGCAGGACAAGGCCAAGCGTCGGATGACCCTGGAGTACACCGAGGGCCAGACGGGATTGCCGTCGCTGTTGGACGATCCGCTGGCGACGGCGGGGTTGAGTTCACCGTCGTTGGTGGGGTGGCTGAGCGGCCGGGGCCCGCAGATCGAGCGGATCACCGACGCCTCGCAGCGCACCTATGAGTTCGAGTACAGCAGCGAGCAGGGCCGCGAGGGCTACCTGGTCGGCTTTCGCGAGAACGCCGCCGGCGCCCCCGACGACCGACGCTCCACCCGCTTTGCCTACGAGCCCAAGCCCGAAGGCCCCGACTCGGTGGGCCTGGGCGATCTCGATCAGCTCACCGCGGTCATCGCCGGCGACAGCGACCAGGCCCCGCGCACCCAGATCGAGTACGAGGAACGCCAGCAGAGCTTGACGCCCAAGCCACGACGCGTGCGGACCCTGACCAAGCGCGACGGGTCACCCAAGCACTTTCGCTACAGCGCAGCGCAGCCCGAGGCCCCCGCGCAGTTCCGCGTCTTCGAGCGCACGACGGGCAGGCGCCACCTGGAGCGTCGCAGCGACCTCGACGGCGAGGGCCGCCCGACGCGGGTCCTCGAGCAGACCGTCGAGCTGACCGACCGCGACGCCGCACCGGTCGCCGTGGCCGGTCAGGGCCAGACGACCACCGGGCTGGTATGGAACCAGGACCACAAGCCCGAAACGGTGACCGACGCGCTCGGCACCCCAGCGCAGCGCACCACTCAGTACGCCTACGCCGACACGGGATCGGGGGCGATGACCAGGCGCACGGTCACCCAGGGCGAGAAGTCGCTGACCTGGTCCTTTGATTTCTACGGCGATCGGGAGGGCGGGTTCATCGCTGACCTGCGGTCGATGATCGAGCCGGGTGAGCGGGTGTGGGGCTTTGAGGTCGATGCTTCGAGCGGCAACGTGACGTCGCGCACGACGCCCAACGGGGTGACGATGCGCACCGAGTACGGCCCGGGCGGGGTGGTGGCTCGTGAGCAGGACGAGATGGGGCGGTGGACGACCTATGCTGACTTCGAGGCCACCGGCCAGCCGCAGACGGTGACCCGGCCGGGGGATGCGGGTGTGGCGCCGCGGCGCTGGCGCTATCGTTACGACGAGCGGGGGGACGTGACCAGGGTCGTGGATCCGCGCAACGGCGCCGACACGATCGACGAGGGCGGTGAGTTCGTGACGACGCTTGGCTACGACGCGTTCGCGCGGCTGACGCGCGAGCATCTGCCGCGCGATTCCGCGCGTGCGGGTGGCGACGAGGGCCCCGCGTTCGTGACGCGCAACCGGCGGTTCGATCGCGATGGCAGCGTGGTGGCCTCGACCGACGCGCGGGGCTTGGACACGACGATCGACTACGACGCGATGGACAAGCCGGTCGCGGTGTCCCAGCCCGGCTCGCAGGGCCGCGAGGTCAGCCGGTACGTTTATGACGACGCGCAGCGGCTGATTGCTGAGACCTCGCCGCGGGGGTCGGGGTGGGCCAATCCTGACGCGATGGCCGCGGGCATCGCCATGGCGCAGGTGGCGGCGTGCGAGGGCGACGGTGATCAGGGCTCCCAAGTGCACATGACGCGTCATTGCCTGGATCATCGTGGGCGCCCGGTGGCCAGCGCGCAGTATTCCCAGCGCCCAGGGGACATCGCGCGGCGTGTGACGGCCTTTGCCTATGACGGGCGGGGCAACCAGGTCGGCGTCAACGAGCCCAATCGCAACGCCCGCACGGTCGGCGGGGCGCAGGTGGCGGTGACGATCGCTGAGGCGATCGCGGCCGTCGCCGAGCCCGCCCAGCGGCGCACGAGCATGACCTATGACCTGTTAGATCGGGTGGTCGGCGAGACCGAGCGCCCGGCCGAGGCAGGGCGCCCGCAGCGCGAACGCGTGATGGTCTACGACGACGCGGGCGATGTGCGCCAGGTCATCGAGAAGGGGCCCCAGGGCGGCGATCGGGTCACCGCGATGGGCTATGACCGCATGGGTCGGATGCTGTCGCGCACCGATGCGCTGGGACGCACGACGTGCTGGGCGCGCCAGGCCGACGGCCTGGTGAGCGCGCAGACCACCCCGCGGGGCGCCGCCACCGGCTGCCCGGTGGTCTCCAGCGCGCCCCTACCCCACACGACCCGGTTTACCTACAACGCGGCGGGCGAGCTGATGAGCCGTTCGATCCCCTATGCGGCCCAGCAATACGCGGTAGACCGCGCGAAGAGCTGGAAAGTGTCCTACGAGCGTGACGTGGTCGGCAACCCGACGCAGATCACCGACGCGCGCGGCAACACGATCACCAACACGTTCTATGACTCGGGTGAGCTGCGCTCGACGACCCGTCCGTCGTTTTGGGAGCTTGACTGGGGCCAGGAGGAGGACGAGCAGGCCAACCCCCAAGCCGGTGAGCGCTACAAGGGCAGCGACGCCGCCGACGTCGAGGTCGGAACCGACGGCCCGCAGGTGGTCGAGCGCGAGGGCCGCTCGACCAACGCCGAGGAGTCCGGGCAGCTGCCCGACAAGCCCGACAGCCTGGGCAAGGGCGACCTGGGCGAGGTCAAGCCCCAAGAGCTTCCGTCGTGGCTGCCCCAGGCCGGCCAGACCCACCTGCGCTATGACCCCGACATGCGCCTGGCCGGCGTGATCGACGTCGATGACCAGGCCCGTCGGATTGGCTATGACGACGCGGGCCGCGTCGCGCAGAAGAGCTGGCCCATGGCCGCTAACCCGGCGCCGGCGGCCGACGAGCGCATCGAGCACGACTTCACCTACGACCTCAACGGCAACTTGCGACGCGTCGTCGAGGACTGGCGCGCCAGCGATCGGCTGGAGACCACCTTCGACTACGACGGCTATGACCGGCAGATCGCCGAGGATACCGAGGGAGCCAGCGCCGACAGCTACGGCGCAAGTCCCGTGCGCGAGGTCACCGAGTTTGCCTATGACGCCAACGACAACCTCACCGAACGCACCACGCCACGCACCACCGCCTTTGCCTACACCTATGACTCGTTGGACCAGCTGACCAGCGAGGCCAACCCCACCGACGAAACCTGGCGCTATGGCTACGACCGGCACTTCGGCGAGCGCACCACCGAAGTGGCGCCCCACGCGGCCAGCGACAACGCAGAGCTGTACACCGCCTCCCACGTCTACGACCGTGCGGGCCAGCTGACCCGGCGCACCCAGATGGTCGACCAGCCGGGTCGGGACCCCGCCGCGCTGGTGTGGGACTTCGGCTATGACGGCGATGGCAACCGCAGCCGCGAGGAGGCCCCCGGTGCGCCGGAGCGCCAGGTCACCGAGATCGACCACGACGCCCGTGGTCTGGCGTGGCGTACCACCCGCTCCGGTGAGGCCATCGAGAAGCCGCGCGTGTCGATCACCGAGTATGACGCCAACGGCAACGTGCGTCGTGAGGTCAACCCGGTCGGCGTCAACCAGGACAGTGCCCTACCGATCGCTCCCGATGACGGCTCCGAGACGGCGGCCAATCTGGAGGCCGCCAGTCGTGACGCGACGGTGCGTACCTACGACGCCGACGACCTGCAGGTCTCCGAGCGCTTGGCGTGGCGCGACAGCGAGGGGCGCAGCGATGAGCGCTGGATGCGGGAGTGGAGTCGTGACGGTCAGGGTTGGGTGACGTCGATCGGGTTGCCCCGCGAGGTCGGCGGGGAGTCGGTGGGCACCCAGCGCTATGACCACAACGCGGCGGGGTGGATCACCAGCTCGACCGACGACGCCGGGATCGACACCACCTACTCCTACAACCGTCAGGGCCAGCAGGAGCGCTGGCGCTCAGAGCACGCCAACGAGAACGATCGCGGCCGCGACCTGACCTTCGAGTACTGGCCCAACGGACTGCTGGCACGCCGCTCGGCGACCAAGCGGGTCGACACCCAGACCTCGACGCGGACCTATGACTACCTCTACAACCCCAACCGCTCGCTGCAGGCTGTGATCGACCGCGACCCCGATCGCGGTCAGGCCGAGACGGCTCAAGCCCGCACGACGCGGTTCATCCGTGATGACGCCGAGCGTGAGACGCGGGTCGATGAGACGTGGCGTGATGGCAACGATGTGCAGCTTGGCTATGACGAGGGGGCGACGGGGTGGCTGAAGGAGCGCAGGACCGACGGCACCTTCGATGGTGCCGGGGTCTATGGCGGCCAGGACGCCCGGGTCACGCGGTTTGCCTATGACTCGTTGGGTCGCGAGCTGTCGATGACGGTCGATCCGGCCAAGGGCGAGAACCGCACGACGTTGACGCGCTGGCATCCGGGGGGGCAGATGGCGTCGCGTACCAAGCCCAACGACACGGTGGATGAGTGGTCGTGGAACGCGTTGGGCGAGAAGACCCGCCATGTGCGTGACCCCAAGGGACCGGGCGCGGGTGGCCAGGCGCGCACCCAGGATTACACCTACGACCACAACGGCAACCGCACGCAGGATGAGCGCGGGACGCATGGGTTCAACGCGCGTGATCAGTTGGTGTCCTGGGAGCGCTCGGCCACGCGGGGGCGTGAGGATCGCCGTGGGTGGTCGACGCGCTATGAGCTCAACGGGTCGGGGGGCATGCTCGAGAAGGTCGAGCGCGACCCGGCGGGGGCGGTCAAGGTCGACAGCGACTTCGTCTATGACGGCGAGCGTCTGGACAAGGTCACGACCCTCGATCGCACCCAGGCGGTCGCGGTGACCACGACGCAGACCTATCGCTATGACGATGCGGGCAACACCCAGCGCATCTACAGTCGCGTCAGCGCGGCTGGTGATGTGGTCATCGAGGAGCCTGAGCCTGATCGCAGCGCGCTGAGCCCTGATGAGTGCGAGGCCGCCGATGTGACCGCGTCGGCCAAGACCACCCGCTATTGCTATGACGAGTTCAACCGTCAGGTCTTCGCATCGGGCGGCAACGTCGAGCCGTTCTATGTCTCCTATGACGGGCTGGACCGCCGCGATCGCAAGGTGCGCAAGGACAAGACCACGGGCGCGCAGCTGGAGACCCGCGACTACACCTACATCGGTACCAGCGAGCTGCTGGCCTCGGAGTCCACCAGCAAGGCCGGCGCAGACCTCACCCGTGAGCGGCGTTCCTATGACTACGACAGCCAGGGCGACCGCCAGGGCCAACAGACCGACCAGGCCACCGGCACACGCTATCGCCCTTATGCCAAGGACGCCAACGGCTCGGTCCTGGGTCTCGAAACCGGGGAGGGCGAGGTTCCCGAGACCGAGCGCTACGACTACGACCCCTACGGCGAACTGGACCGCAAGCCCCCCGTCGGCGACGCCGCGGATGACCCCGACGCCGGCCTCTCCCAAGACGCCAAGGACAACCCCTTCCGCTTCCAGGGCTTCTACTACGACAGTGGCGTCAAGACCTACGACATGCACGCCCGCCACTACCGCCCCGACACCGCCCGTTTCCTTCAAAGCGACCAATACGCCTCCGCGGCAGGCAACCAGGCCCTCCAGGCCGACCCCCTCACCCAAAACCGCTACGCCTTCGCCGGCGCCAACCCCGTCACCAACGTCGAATTCGACGGACACATCTTTGGCACCCGGGGTTGGCGCAGCTTCACGCGCAAGCTCTCGCGATACGCCCAGCGCTACGAGCGCAGCGTCAGAAGCAGCAGACGCGCCAACGTACAACGACGCGCAGCCGGCTATCGACGCACGCCCGCGCCGCAGAGACGAGCCCAGCCCGCAGCGAAAGCAAAGCCACGGGTTCAAGGCACGGGCTTCGGTGCCGGACTTGGCGTGACGTTCAACGCGCTCAGGGACACCGTCAGCTGGACAGAGCGAAGCGCCAACGTCTTCAGCTTCAACGACTACAAGAAACAGAGCCAACAGAACTGGGAAGGCGTCAAAGGGCTCTTTACGACCCGGCCAGACAAGACGGCCAGCAACCTCTTATCGCCCCTGACCGGCGCCTACCAGACCGGCGGCGCGGACAAGGCGGCCGGCGCCCTGCCCGGCACCCTACTCGGCATCTTCAGCACCAAGGGCATCTTCGCGACGGCTCGCAACGCCACAAAGGCAGGACCCCCGATCAAGCCCGGCACGTCGGGCGGGCCGACGGCTGGTCAGCGGTTC
>JANDLV010000064.1 GCA_024330185.1 Candidatus Siliceabacter maunaloa | reverse complement strand
GGGCGAGGAGGAGGCCGAGCGCGCGCGGCACGAGGCAGGCTCCGAGCGCGCGGCCCGCGAGCGCGCCGAGCAGGCGAGCCGCATGGAGCGCGACTGGGCGACGCGCCTGCGCCGCGAGGTCGCCGACCTGCACCAGCGCCAGGGCGTGCTGGGTGGCGGTGACGTCCGCGAGCTCGTGCTGCGCATCGCCGTCGAGCTGCTCGACGCGCGCCGCGGGCTGCTACTCGAGCGCGGCGACGGCGACGGCGACGGCGACGGCGAGCAGTCCCTGCGCGTCGCCTGCCAGGTCGGCTTCCAGAACGACCCCGGCGACTCGGCGATCACCCGCCGCCTGGCCGACCGCGCGCTGCGCCGCGACGAGACGCTGCGCGAGGACGCCGCGCCCGGCGATGGCGCTGCCGCCGACGCGGAGATCCCAAACCTCGTGGCCATTCCCGTCTACGTGGCCGACGAGCTGCACGGCGTGGTCGTGTGCGCCGACCGGGATGGCGGCTTCGAGGATGTCGACGACGAGGTTCTGCTCGCGCTGGGCGACCACGCCGGCGCGGTGCTGCACTCGGGGCGCCTGCAGGGCGAGCTGCGCTCGGCCTACCTCGCCACCGTGAGCGTGCTCGCCGGCGCGCTGGAGGCCAAGGACCCGTTCCTGCGCTCCCACTCCGATGAGGTCGCCGGCTACGTGGCGGCGGTGGCCGAGAAGGTCGAGGTGGCGCCCGAGCTGCGCGAGCAGCTCGTGTTCGCCTCGCTGCTGCACGACATCGGCAAGCTGGGCATCTCCGAGCGCATCCTGCTCAAGCCGGGGCCGCTGACCGCCGAGGAGCGCGCGGTGATCGAGCAGCATCCACGCATAGGATTCCGCCTGGTCGAGCAGGTGCCCGCCCTGCGCCCCATTGCGCCCGCCGTCCTGCACCACCACGAGCGCTTCGACGGCGGTGGCTATCCGACCGGCCTGGCGGGGCCCGACATCCCGCTCGAGGCGCGGATCGTCTGCGTGGCCGACTGCTTCAGCGCCATGACCGCCGAGCGCCCGTACCGCGGCGCGATGTCGCGGGAGGAGGCCTGCGAGGAGCTCGTCCGCGGCGCCGGGCGCCAGTTCGACCCCGACATCGTGGCCGCCTTCGTCGACGAGGTGGGCGCGCGGGCCGACTCGCCGCCTCCACGGGCGCCGATCGAGGACGCGGAGCTGCTGGCCCTACGCGGCGAAGCCGGCCTGCTGGGCGACGGGGCGGCGAGCATGGTCGACCCTGTCACCCTCCTGTTCTCCCACCGCCACCTGCTCGAGAGCGCCGACGCAGAGGCAGGTCGCGCCGAGCTGATGCACGCCCCCTTCGAGATCCTGGTCGCCGAGCTGGCCGACCTCGGGGACATCAACCGCGAGCACGGCTTCGCCGCCGGGGACCGCGCCCTGCGCGAGGCCGCGGCCGCCTTCGAAGCGGCCGCCAGCGCAATCCCCGGGGCGCTCGCCGCGCGCCTGGGCGGCCGTCGGCTGGCACTCCTGCTTCCCGCGGCGCAGGACCGCCCCCCGGTCGATCCCGAGGCGAACATCGGCGCGGCGCTTGCCGGCGGCCCCGCCGTGCGCCTGGCCCGCGCCGCGTGGCGCTCGGGCGACCGGGGTGCCGACGTGGTCGGTCGCGCGCGGGGCGGCGTACGCGCCGACGCGCCGCCCGTCTAGCCGCCCAGCGGGCTATGACCCCGTCGAACACGTGGCTGCCGCCGACGGGTAGCCCGCTCCTCATGGCGCACTCGACCACGCGGATGCCCGGCTCCACGATCGCCTCGCCCGCTGCGGGCGGCTGGGTCACCGACTTCCTCAACACGGTCTACTTCGCTCGGCCCGCGCGGCAGCGCGACGTCGACGACCTGCGCCTGGTCTACGAGGACGCCGATGGCGCAGATCGCCGCGCGCACGCGCCCGGTCGGCTGAGCAGCTCGAGCTTGTCGCACCGGTCGCGGGCGCAACGAAGCGCGCACCTATGACGTTCGACGGCCGCGGTGGCTCACGGTCCCGGGCTGGGCGGAGGGACCCCGGGTAGCCGAGGCGGGTCCTCCACCTGCTCGGGCCGGCCGCTGTAGCTCTCGCGCAGATAGACCCGGGCGTCGAAGTCCACGCAGTCGCTGCCGTCGCAGAAGCGCATATCGACGCGATACATGCCCCCCGACTCCATCCGGCCACGATCGACGGTGGCCTGGAAGAACCCGCCGGACTCCGGCCCGATCCTTCGCACCTCAGCGTCACGGCCGTCGATCTCCACGCCCTGAGATTCGGCCGGCCCGCTCAGGGTCACGCCCACGGCCACCTTTCCGCCGTCGAGGCCGCCCATGAAGGGATCGCCGTCCAGTCGCAGCGAATCGCCGTCGCCCGCTGACGTGGCGCCGAGTCCGCTGGTGCGCACCCAGCCCACCTTGTTCGCGTTGCCGTACGCGAAGCCGTAGGCGTACTTGCCCGAGGCACTCAGCTTGCGCACCTCCATGCTCTGGCCCTCCTCCAGACGCCCGAGGTAGACCTCGTTGGGCCGCTCGTTGACCACCAGCCGATCGACGCCGACCTGCACCCGCTCCCCGACCGCGTCGCAGCCCAGACGCCGCGCCGCCTGCTGCTGCCAGTCGCCAGCGTCCCTCACGGTCTTCAGGGTCACTCCGACGGTGTCGCGGACGGTGTCGCCCTGGCTGACGCCAAGACGCCAGCGCGCCCCCTCGGAGGGAGTCGCGACCGGCCGGGGACGCTGCAACTCGACGCTGTAGCAGTTCTTCGAGCGGACGCCTATGGCCCCCGCGGGGTCCCCGCCGAAGACACTGCCGATCTCATCGCCGGTCGACAGCTCGGGCGCGACAGGGAAACCCGTGGCGCCGGGCTCGATCGGAACCGACAGCCGCACGACCGCGGCGAGGCTGTAGAAGAGTCGTCCCTCGTCGTTGACCACCTTGACGTAGCGCACCGACGGCGTGCCCACGAACTCCAGCGCCGCCTGCGACGCCCCCGAGGAGCCGTTCTGCGCGTACGCGCTGGACGCCGCAGCCAGAAGCGCGACTCCCGCCACCAGGAGCGCTACCCGGTATCTCATCATCGTCGTCGGCCTCCCCCTCGCTGGTTGCATCTGTGCCCATGAACGTGCGCCGGAGCACAAGGATGCGTTTCCGCGTCCACTACCGCGACATGGTCACGCTCCTGTTCCCGTCGCCCCCGCCGGTCGTGCAGCGCCTGCTCTTCCCGCCGCTCGCGCGCATCGCGCAGCGCCGCGGCCACCACGCGGGCGGGTTCGCAGCACTGGCCTGACCGCGAAGGCTGACCGATGCAGGCGGCGGCTCACGCTGTGCCAAGAATCTGGGCAACCGCGGCGCGCAGTTGGTCCGGGTCGTGCTCGCCGCGGACCAGCGCGTCGAGGACCAGCCCGTCCAGTGCTGCCACCACTGCCGGCGCCGCCGCAAAGCCGACCCGCTCGGCCGCCGCGGCGACGAACCGCTCTCGGGCCCGGACGAGCGGCGCGCGCAGGGTGGGGTCGCGAGCGGCCAGCAGGAACAGCTCGTAGCGGGCCAGCGTCAGGGTCCGCCCTGGTCCGAGCCAGTGCTCCAGCGCGTCCGCGGCGCCGCCCTGCACCGGTACGCCCTCGCGCTGGGCGAGATGGTCAAACAGCGCGGCCACCATTCCCGCCCGGTCGCCGAAGTGGTGGCGCACCGAGCCATGCGGCAGCCCGGCGGCGTCCTGGGTGGCGCGCACCGTGAGATCGGCGGCACCGGACCGGCCGAGGAGCTCCAGGGCTGCATCGAGCAGCCGGGTCCGCGAAGGATTCTCCATGCGGAGAAGGATAGGTGCTACCGTCTTCTCCATGTGGAGCATCGAATCCGAGCTCGGTCACGTCGGGGGCCCCTACGACCGTCGGGCCGCCGTCTACGACCGTCTCGTGCGCTCGCGTATGTACAACCGGATCGCCTGGAGCACCGCGCCCGAGGACTACGCCGCGTTCGCCGCCGCGGCGTTCGCCTCGGCCGACGGGCCGCTGTTGGAGGTCGCAGCCGGCTCGGCTGCGGCGACCGCGCAACTGCACGCGCGCGCGCAGCGCCCAACGGTGCTGGTCGACCTCTCGCGCGCCATGCTCGATCGCGCCGCGCGGCGCATCGCCGCCGCCGCCGCCGACGACGACGGGCACAAGCTCCCCGCGCACATCCGTCTCGTGCAGGCCGACCTCCTCGCGCTGGAGTTCCCGGCGCGCGGATTCACCACCGTCCTCGGCATCGGCCTGACCCACCTCTTCGAAGATCTGCCGGCGCTCGTGGGCGCGCTGCGCGCCCAGCTCGCGCCGGGCGGGCAGCTCTACCTCGCCGGCCTCGTCGCGCAGACGCGCCGCGGCCGGCGCTACCTGGAGCTCCTGCATCGTGCCGGCGAGGTCGCGGTGCCCAGGACCGCCGAGGAGCTCCGCGTGGCGCTGGGCCGCCCGGCGGACTTCCGTACGACCGGCTGCATGGCGTACTCGACGTTCACGGCCGTGTGATGGCCCGACGGTCGACGGTCAGGGCAACAGCGGCAGCGCGCCGGTGACGGTGCGGCCATCCTCCAGCGTCGCGGTGACCTCCACCTCGGCGCTGCCGACGAACATGCCGTCGTAGACGATGAGGAAGGTCCCGCCCGGCGCCGGGCGCAGAGTGCGCACGGCGCGAGGGGTGCGCACTGTCACGGTCCGCACGCCGTCCGCGGCGATGCCGCTGATCGTGGTGCGCCCCGGCAGGATGCGCCTTCGGACTCGGGCCGCCTCCTCGACATCGCCCTGCTGCACGGCACTCGCGCTCGAGGTGACGTTGAGCTCACCGGCAGGCCGCCCGGCCCCGCGGGAACCCCGTCTTCGGGGCAGTCAGCCCCCTCGTACATCGGAAACGGGGAGAAGGTGCCGCGTTCGTGGCTCACCGCCCCGATGCGCCCCGCGACGAGCCGGCCCTCCTCGCGACAGAAGCCCTCTGAGCCTTCGGTGCGCCAGAGCTGGACGGCCCACGGCTGCAGGCCGGCGGGATGGCGACCGGGCGTCGATCCGCACGGAGCCCGGCACGACCCGGGCGGGAGTGAAGCCGGGGTTGCGGACCGTGCGCCAGACCATCTACATCCCGGCCGACTGCCAGGGATCGGTACGCGGAAGGGTGACCTTCCAGCCCCAGTCCCCGGGCCCGCAATCGGGCCTCTCCCCCCCGACGCGCTCGGCGAAGGCAAGACCGTCGGAGACTTCCGGGTGCAGATCCCCACGCCCTAGGACGACGCCTTCGGGTCGCCAGCGGATCGACGCCGACTGAGGCCCCCGTCCAAGAACAACTGCGGGGTTGGGACACCGTCTCGTGGCGCCCGGAGCCACCCGATTCCTTGTCGATACAACCAGTATCGACGGCGGAATCGTGCGACCCCGGGCATCCACGATCCGGCACCCCAACCCGAGCACTTGTTCTTGCACGGACCCTGACGCATGCGCCTTCAAGCGACCACGATCTCGGCGACCGGGACGGGATGCAGGCGGCCGTCGGTGGTGATGAGCGGCAGAGCGCGAGATGCTGCCATCTCGACGTACAAGGCGTCGGCGAGGCGCAGATGGCGGCGCTTGGACCAAGCGCCGATCAGCAGATCAGTGACCGGATGGCGACGGATCGGGCTGGCGGTCAGCCGTGTCAGCATGGCCTCCACGCCACTGGCGTCGATCTCTCCGGCGCGATGCAGCCGCCCGAGGGCGGAGAGGATCTCCGCGTCGGCGTGAGCAGGAGCGTGCAAGGCATGCCCCGCGAGGCGCGTCGCTACGGCTGTCCCCAGCTCGTTTCCCAGAAGGAGGTCGACGAGGGCCGACGCGTCGACCACGACCTCAGCCATGGCGAGTGGGCGGCTCTTCGCGCACCCCATCGAGCGCATCGAGCGCGGTCTCGTGGGTGACGCCGTGTGGCGACGCGGATCTGAGCTTGGCCAGCCAGGAATCGGTCGAACGAGCGCCCAGAGAACGCCTCACGGCCTCCTGGGTCACCGCCGAGAGGTTCAGGTCGGCCTCCTTGGCCTCGGCAGCGAGATCGTCCGGGAGGTAGACGTTTACGCGCGCCATACACACACACTATACACACACCGTGCCTGGACCATCGCAAGTCTCAGAACCCCATCTCGAGGCTCTGGGTGACCGTCGAGCCGTCGGCCATGGTGGCGATGAGCTCAATCGGCGCGGCGGGGAAGTCGCCATCGAAGACGGCGACGAAGGCTCCGGAGCGCGCGGAGGGCGCGAGGGTACGGTCGCCGCGCTCCGTGGCGATGGTGACCAGGCGGACGTCCGGGTGGGTGAGCCCGCTGATGGTCAAGGTCCCGGGAAGCGTGCGCAGGGCGACGCGGCCGAACGGCGGTGGAGTGCCGTTGATCACGTCGGAGCCGGCGCCGAAGCCCGTGGAGGCCTCGATCGGCTGCTGCGGTGTGAGGCGGTCGCCCGGGCACACGTAGTTGGGCGGATTCGCTTCGGAGAAGATGCCGAGTCGAAGGTTCACCCATCCGATGCGCTCGCCCACGACCTGGGCGGGCTGGGAGACGCACCACGCGCCGTCCTCGCGGCGGGCGGTGATCGCGCCCAACGCCGGCCCGCCGGACGGATCGGGTGCGCGGACCTCGAGGCGGGAGGTGCCCCGCCGCAGGTCGGGGGTGCCGGGCCAGCCTCCGCTCCCCGGCAGGCGGCCGAGGCGAACCGGCTCGCCGCCGTCGAAGCGCGCGGTCACCTCGTGAGCCCGCACGTCGGCGCCCGCCGGCGCCACGAACGCGCCGCGTCGCCCGTCGAGGCGCAGCGACCGCTCGCGGTCGCTGAGCCGGCGCAGCGCCACCCGGTCGGTCTCGGAATCGGCGGCCAGGCCCCAGGCCACCGTGGCGATCGGCTCGGTCTCGCCGTCGGTCGGGTCGTCGACCAGCGTCTCGAGGAGCGCCACCGCCTCCGGGCGCGCGTCGGTCGGTCGGCAGCGCACCGGGGCGGCGTCCCCGGGCCCGCCGCCGGTCCCTCGTTGGATCATCGAGCCGCCCCACCCGGGCGCCACCGCGCGGAAGCGCCGCTGGGCGTCCACCCAGCCGAACTCGTCCTCGACGATGCGCCCGAGCTGCACGCAGCGGTTGCGCCCCACGACCTCGGTCTCGGCCAGCGTGCGGTCGCCGAAGCCCGCTTGCCGCACGTCTGCGACGAACGTGCGCACCGCCCAATCCGGCCCGCCTCGGGGGTCCGCGACGCGCTGCTCGAGCGCCATGCTGTCCTCCTCCACCGCGAGGGCGAGGCGATCGACGCTCACCGGCGGGGGCTGGGTCGGCGCCTTGGCGCGTACGACGACCACGCCGTCAGGACGAGAGGGAGGAGGCTCCGGCTCCCGGGACTGCGTGGCCAGCGCGACCCCGGCACCCCCGGCGACCCCGACGGCGAGGGCCGAGAGGACGAGCGTGCGCAGCGAGCGGGTCATGGCGCCTCCTGCGATGGGGCCTCTCCCGGAGGAGCGACGAGGTTGGTCGAGCCGCGGTGACGGCGCACGGACCCATCCTCCGGGAAGAAGGTCACCTCGACGCTCTCGGGCGCCACGGTCGGTGGATAGACGACCAGGAACCCTCGTCCCCGCGAGATGGTCGGCCGCACCGTGCCGTCCGGCCCGCGGACCTCGATCCGCTCGACGTTGGCTCCCGCCCGACCCCAGATCGCGGTGCGCGGCGGCCCGTCGTCCCACCGCCACGGCGTGAGGCCCGCGAACCCGCGCTCGCCGGTGCGCAGCGTGCGAGCGGCGAACCAGTACTGGCTGCGCGCCGGCAGGCCGCACGCGACCGGCGCGGACGCGGCCTCCTCGGTCTGCCGAGCGCTGAAGAAGCGCACGCACACCTGCGGCTCGCCGCTCACGCTCGACGTCTCGAGGATCCATCCGCGCAGGCCGTCGGTGTCGGGCACCACCCGTGGACCGCTGCCCAGGCGCCGCTGCACGGTCGACCCGTCGACGTAGCGCAGCGCCAGCAGCGGCGTCGCGCCCTCGGGATAGCCGGGGACCACGGTCAGGAACGCGCCCTCCTGCGAGACCTCCAACTCGCGCCGCTCGCCGCCGACCTCGACGACCGCCGACGTGAGCTCCTCACCGCCGACGCCGTGCACGACCGTCCGCACGTCCTGTGCCTTCGGCGCATCGAAGACCCGCGCGCCGAGCAGCGGCGCACCCGGCGCCACCTGACCGCACCCGTCGACGACCGCCACGGGAAGCACCCGGAAGACCTCGTCCAGGCCGACCACGCCGAACGCGTCGTCGCGCACCTGGCCCACCGAGGTGCACACCAGCCCGGTCGCGCTGCGCGACAGCCGCAGGGCGAACGCCGGGCCGTCGGCGGGATCGTCCGCGCGGAGGTCGAGCAGCTCGGCCGAGCCGGGCTGCGGGGTCATCTCGGCCGGCACGGCACTCGGGGCGGGCGCAGGGATCACAGCCCCTCGCAGGACGAGCATCGTGGCCGCGGCCGCCACGGCGACGAGCAGCACGAAGAACGCCGCGGCGAGCACCAGCGTGCGCACCGGCCGGCCCGCGCGAGCGCCGCGGCTGCCCCGCCGGGGCGCTCCCCGCTCCTCGCGCAGCGCAGCATCGCGGACCGAGGCGCCGAGCTCGTCGAGGATCGGCAGGTCGGGGAAGGCCGCCGGCCGCTCAGCCATCGCGGTGCTCCTCCCCCACCCGCTCGCGCTCGAGCTCCTCACCCAGTGCGCGCAACCCACGGGAGACCCGCGCCCGGGCGGCCTGCTCGCTGATGCCCAGGCCGGCCGCGACCTGCGGGTAGGCGCGCTCCTCCACGACGCGCAGGCGGATCGCGAGCTGCGTGTCATCGGGCAGTTCCTCCAGGCGCAGGGCGACCCGCCGGCGCTCGTCCTCCAGCCCGGCGAGCTCCACGATGCGCTCGTACTCCGTCTCCGTCGGCTCGCGGTGGACGATGCGCAGGCGCTCCATCGCTCGCCGCTCCACCTCACCGCGGCGATACCAGGTGCTCAGCTCGTTGTGAGCGATCCCGAACAGCCACCCGCCCGCCTCGGCATCGGTGCTCCCACGGAAGCGGCGACGCTGGGCGACGGCCACCGCGAAGGTCTCGGCCATCAGGTCGAGCGCGGCCTCGGGATCGTGGGTGCGGCGGGTCAGGAAGGTGAGCAACGCACGGGCGTGGCGGTCGTAGAGGGCGGCGATGTCGTCGGCGGACAGGGGCACGGCTGGCGATGGGGCGCCGGTCAGCCCGCGCCCGCCCATCACTCCATAGCGGCGCGAGCGGTCGGGGTTGTGACAGAGGCCCGGGCTGCGCCGTGCGCCGGACGGTCAACCCGGTGCCAGCCCGAGCGCGCTGCGCACCTCGGCCGCAGCCAGGCCGTCGACGCGCACCACCTTCTGGCGCGACCGCTCGCCGCGGACCACGCTGACCCGGCCACGCGCGACCCCGACCCGCTTGGCAATCAGCTTGCACAACGCCGCATTGGCCTGGCCGTCGACGGGCGCCGCCGCGACGCTAACCCGCAGCACGCCCTCCCTCTCCTCCCCGATGGCGTTGCGCCTCGCGCGCGGCTGCAGGCGGATCGTGAGGTGGGCGTCGGACACACGTCCAGTGTGCCCCAGCGCACGAGCGTGGGACGGTCATCGGGCTTTCGCGGAGGCCAGGCTCTCAGCCGTCGGCAGCAGCCACGCCCGCTCCTGCTGGGAGGGCGTGCCTGCTCCCGCGTGCAGACTGGCGAGGTGGCCGAGGCCCTCCTGGTTCCAGACCACGGCGAGATGTCCGCCGTGCAGACCCCCGGCGGGGTAGTCGGCGACTCGCAGGAGAAGGGCGGGATGCCGGGCCACCCGGGTTCGCGTGAGGGCCCTCGGCCGCACGAGCCGTGGCGTGAAGGAGTCACCTGGCTGCAACGCCTCTGCCCCGACGAGCCGCAGATCGTCGCCACGGCTCATGCCACGAGGCCAGCGGTCCGCAGCGGTTCGCAGGTCCCAGGGACCATCGCGGGCGCCGATGAGCAGGTGGAATGCGCCTCGGCCCGGCGCGGGCCCGGCGAGGTCCAGGAGCCACTCCCGGCTGCCGGCGCCGAAGTTGAGGTGCTCGAAGTGCCACGGGCCCACGCCCGGCAGGCCGGAAGGACAGCGTACCGGTATGCGGACCTCGCGCGCCACCTGGGCACAGCGCTGCTCGAAGTTGTCGGGCGGTGGGCGCAGGAGGTGGTCGCGTGCCGCCGGCGCAGGGGTGCCCTCCCTGCTCGGGGCCTTGCTGTCGGCGCACCCTGCGAGGACAACAGCGAGCGCGAGCAGCACCCTGCCTCCTCGGGGCAGGCTCATCGAAGCATCGACGTCAGGAGTGCGACGGCGACGTTCTCATGCTCGTAGCTACGCCGGCTCATAATCGCTGCCGACGCGCAGATGGCTGACCTTCCAGACTCCGTCGACGCGGCGGAGGGTCATGACCTGCTGGTCGCGCCAGCTCGGTGTCGGCCTGCGACCGCCCACTTCCCACGGCTCGGAGCCGGACAGCAGCGCATCCGCGAAGGCGTCCGCCGTCGCGCGTGATCGCGCGTGAAGTACACGAGCGTGAGGGACCGGCGACGGTGCGCTGCTGGACGGTCTCGCCGCACTGGCGCTTGGCCCCCTCGCCCCGGTCGCTCGCGTCGGTGGCCAGGTACGCTCGCTCGACGTACATGCCATCGCGGTCCTTCTGCGAGTAGACGTGATGGGCCTGTCGCAGCGCAGCCAGCGAGGCCCACGCGACGGCGCTGCGCGGCAGCTCGGTCGAGTTCTCAGGGCACTCACCAAGCACCAGGGGCGTGCGTTCGGGATCGTCCTCTTGAGCGCCCAGCCCTGCGCCCACCACGCTTCCGCCAAGCACCGTACACACGACGACAGCCCCGGCGACGCGGCGCCGCCTTCGAGATGGCCCTGCGGCGCTGACGGCTGCGGAGGCCGGGCACCACCGCTCCGAGTGCTCGCGCGCATCAGCCCCATCCCGCCGCCAACCACTGCCGCAGGAGGATGTGACGCACCGAGCCATCCTGGTCCTTGACCGCCAGGGACACCGCTGCCCACAGGGGGTGCCCGCCGGCCCAGTAGTCCGGCGGCCGGTCCGGAGTGACCTCCAGGGGCCCGCTCAGGAGACCGGCGGGTTGGACGTAGCCCTCCCAGTAGGTCGGCCCCTGACCGCCAAACCCGCCCGGGCGCAGGCGCAGGTGTCGGTCGGCGATGGTCGCCGTGACGCTTCGTGCCGGCTCTTCGAGCCAGACGGCGAGACCGATGCGGTCACAGGCGATCGAGTTGGGCGTCGGGCACGCCAGGCCCATGTAGGGCGGGCGACTCAGAACGCGTCGGGCCGCCCCGGGCACTCGACCCGCGTCCGGCGTGGCGGTCGACGTGACGCACTCCCCGGCGCCGAAGGAGAGCAGCCGGTCCTGCGGGGGTCGCCCGGGCTGGGTGATGCGCAGCGGGACGCAGCGGGCTCCGGCGACGACGAACCCGCCGAGGAACTCCGTGTCCTCGTCCGGGCAGGCGCGGAACGTCACGGCCGGGTCCCCGTCATCGACGCGGTAGGCGCCCTGCGCGCCCAGGTTTTCACGGTCGCGGGCGCGAGCGGTGTAGATGAGCGAGATGTGCGGGCGGTGCTCGGCGGGCACCATGACGGTGGTCTGGCTCCCGGCGCTGACGCGGATGCGCATCGCGGCGGCGCCGTAGCTGCCCGGGCGGGTATCCTCCTGCGTGCGGCGGGCGAGCCTGCGCTCACGCTCGCGCGACGATGGATCCTCACTCAGCCGGCGCAGGCTCCGGCGGGTGGAGTCGAAGTCAACGGCGGGCTGCGTCGACTGCTGGCGCGCATAGACGAGCGTGAGGGAGCCGACGACGACGCTCGCCCTGCGCTCGGCGTCGGTCAGCGGGGACGGCATGCGACCGCCGTCCTGGCACCCCATGACCGGGGGCGCGTTCGCCGGCTCGCCGTGGCCGGGCGCTTCCGCCCGCTTCGCCCCGTAGCCCGCCAAGGCGCCCGCCGCAGCGAGCGCGACCACGGCGTATGTGCGAGCTCGCATGCACGCAGTACGCGGCGTTCGGTCGTGGAGGTCCCGGCCGGGTCAGGGGCCGTCGCGGTCCGGCGCACAGCACCAGCCGGCCATGACCGGGAACGCGGGGTTCCGCGTGCCGGGGTCGAACTGCCGGGCGATGTTCGCGACGGCGCTGACCCCGGCGCCCTCACCGGCCCGCAGGAACAGCCACTGGTCGGCCCGCGGCCACGGGACGAGCAGCCACTCGCCGCCGGGCGACCAGGCGAGGCGGCCGAACCGGCCGGGTCCGGTGAACAGGAGTCGCTGTCGGTCGGGCGCGTCCGGCGTCAGCAGCACGATGTCGCTGCGCTGTCGCCGGGGATCGTGACGGGCCAGTGCGATGCGGCGCGCGTCCGGGGTCCATGCCGCGTCCTGCGCCCGTGTGCCGGCGGGCACGGAGCGCTCGCGCAGCACCTCGCCGGTGCGGCTGAAGACGATCAGGCGCGTCGGCGTGAGCGCGAGGAGACGCTCGCCGTCGGGGGACCAGGCGAGCTTGCGCAGGCCGTCGACACGCGGGCTGCGCCACAGCGTCTCGCGGCCATCGACCGCCACGACGCGGACGCGCGCGGCGCCATCGGCGTAGGCGAGCACGTGGGCGTCGTCGGGCCGCCACGCCGGCCTGACATGCGCGCGCGGCGCCGTAGCGGCGGTCCCCGGTCCCGTCACCGTTGACGATACGCAGATCGGAGCCCGCGACGTAGGCGATGCGGAAGCCGTCGACGGGCGACCAGGCGGCGCCCTTGACGGGTCCTGCACGTGGCAGCGACCAGCGCACCCGGCCGGTCGGCTCCACCGCGGTGAGCTCGCCGCCACGCCATACCAGCGCGAACAGACCGTTGGGCGACCACGCCGCGCCGTCGTAGCGCCCCAGCAGCCGCTTGGCGCCGTCGGGGGACACGACCCACACCCCGGGGCGGGCGGCGACGATCAGCCGGCCACCGCCGGGCACCGACATCGCGCTTCGAGACAACCTTCGTGGCCTGATCGGTCCGCTCGTGCTCATCGGCGCTCGCCAGACGCCGCGGCACCGACCGGATGCCTTCGACGGACAGGGGTAGCTTGGAGGTCGACCGTACCGCCTCGCCGAGGACGCGCTGCACCCAGCGGGCAACCGCATCGCCGGGCGCGGTGGTGGACACCGCGACGATGACCACCGCCAGTACGGCAGTCGCGAGGGCGAGCCCTCGAACCGGACGGCGCGGCGGTCGGGGCTCGTGCTCGTGGTAGGCGGCGCGCACCATCCGCCACGCCCGGTCGCGCGCGGCCGGATCGGGCGGCGTGCCGCGGCGCAGCGCGTCGCGAAGGCGCCGCTCGTTCACGAGGCGTCCTCATCGAGCGTCGCGCCCAGCGCGTCCAGGCCGCGGCGCAGCCGCGAGTTGACCGTGCCGCGCGGCAGGTCCAGCGCCTGCGCGATCTCCCCCGGCGTGAGCTCCAGGAGATAGCGCAGGACGAGCACCGCCCTGTGCTCGGGCCCGAGCCGCGCCAGCGCACCGACCATCGCGCCTTCGAGCCAATCGCCGGCCGTGTCCTCACCCGCGGGCAGTTCGGGCACCTGCTCGATCCCGACCTCCTGGCGCAACGTTCGCGCCCGCGTCCAGTCGATCGCGCGGTTGACCACGATGCGATGCAGCCAGGGCCGCAACGGACGCCGGCGGTCGAAGCGCGGCAGCGCGCGGACCGTCGCCAGGAACGCCTCCTGGGCGATGTCCTCCGCCGCCGCGGCGTCGCGCGCGATGAGGTAGGCGGCGCGATAGGCGTCCTGCCAGTGACGCGCGAAAAGGGCCTCGACCGCCTCCTCCGACCCCGCCTGCGCCGCACGCACCAGCGCGGCGTCGCTCGGAGGCCGTCGCTTCACCCTGCTCGCCCGGAGACCGATGGCGGCTCCGACTCCTGTGCCCAGTTCGCGCACTCTGCCTCGTCCCGGTGGTCGACCGACAGCAGCGGCGCCACCAAAGAGCCAGTGCCCGAACGGGTGGTACGGGACGCCATCGGGGCTCTGAGCATCGACTGCGAACGCGTTCTCATCGCATGCACGCACAATCGATCTCGGGATGTCACGCGTGAACCTCAGATCGTGGGCGCGCTCTGTGAGCTCCTCTGCGGGTGGTGGCTCGGCGGCCGATGACGGCTCGGCGTCGCCGTCCGACCCACAGCCGGCGCTCAGGCCGGCAAGGGCAGCGAGCACCGCCAGGGGGGGCCGCGACAGCGAACGCCCGAGATGGCAGCGCCGGGGAGCCGGACGCGCGACCCGCCCTCGTGAGGTCATACGGCCCGTAGAGCACCAGAGGTCCCCGGGGCGACGCGTGCGGGACTCCCGGGGCCATCCGCGTCGTAGTAGGTCGTGACAATGCCTTCTCTCGGATCGCGTCCCCTTGCTGGTGCCCTCGCTGACGGGATCGCACGTCGTCACGCCTGGGCAGAAGAAGAGGCCTGCGCCTCCGAAGGCGGCGAAGGCGGAGGTGACGCATCCGGACCATTCACCGCAGAACCACGGCCACGGCGACCAGCGCCACCACCACGAGTGCTGCGCCGACCCGGGGCACCACGCCAGGCTACGCCTGCGCCACCTGTCCGGGTTGTGACCGTTCCTGTCACAGAACACCCAGCTCGACCGACATAGGAAGCGAGACCCTTGCTGGAGGATCGATGCCCTACCTAGCGTGCCCGGGCTGCGGAGTGCGTCAGTACACGCCACCGCTGCACGTCCGTCACCGCTCGTGCCCTGTGTGCGACACCGAGCTCTGCGCAGAGAGGCTGCCGCGCCACTTCTCAGGGCGGGAGCGGTCGCGGCTCGTCCACTACGTCGTGCAGCTCGTGGGCGACCCCGCCGTGGCCGAGCGCCTGGTCTGCGAGATCCTCGCGGCGTGGTCACCGCAGCCGGCCGGGGCGCCGAGCTTGCGAGCAGCGCTGTACCGCCAGGCTCATCGCCGGGTCGTCGACCACCCCGATCGCCGGGCCACCGACCTCCCGCGTCGAGCAGACCGCGCACTGAACCGCCGCGCGCAGTTGCTGGACGACCTACAGACCCTTCCGCTCGAGCAACGCGCGGCACTCCTCCTGCGGACGGCCGGTGACCTGTCACACGAGGAGATCGCTCACGTGCTCGACCTCGGGGCGGCCCAGACCCGAGACGTCCTCGTCAAGGCACGCGTGGCACTGGCCGAGGCCGGCCAGATGAGCTGACGCCCTCCTGCCGACCATCCACGTCCGCTCGGGGCCACTGACCCAGACGTGACGGGCGAGGTCCTTGCCTCGGCGTGGGTTGCCGGTGCGGCACGTTCCTCGTGGTCCGCAAGGTGCGGGTCCTGCTCGACGCCTGGAACGCGCTCTCGCTCGACCAGCAGGAACGCCATCGCGCCAGCGGGGCGCCACTTGGCCGCACCCACGAGTTCGAGGCAATGCCCCTCGACGACCACACCGTCCCGCCGGACGCGCACGCCCGCCTCGCCAATCCGCGAGCCAACGGCGGGCTGACAGTCCTGCGGCGCGGCTACAGCTACGACGACGGTCTCGACGCACAGGGCAGCGCCGACGCCGGCCTCGTGCTGTTGCTCTACCAGCGCGATCCCCGTCGGCAGTTCATCCCGCTGCACTGTCGGCTGGCTCAACGGGACGCTCTGACGCGCTTCACTCGCACCGTCGGGAGTTATTGTCAAATGTTGTGGATGACATGGCGTGAGGACGCTCAGACGGCGA
>JANDLV010000063.1 GCA_024330185.1 Candidatus Siliceabacter maunaloa | reverse complement strand
CGGTGGGTCGCGTGCCGGTTCGCCGAGGCGAGAACCGAGCAGGGCAAGGACGCAGTGAGGGTGCCAGGCCGCAGGCCTTGCCCCGAGCGAGGACGCCGCCATGCGACGGTTGTCGCCCGGCGAAACTGTGCGGGACTCGCCGAAGGGGCCACTAACCCTCCCCGCCCGGCGCCAGCGCGTCCAGGGCGACCCGAGCGGCCTCCTGCTCGGCCTGCTTCTTGGAGCGCCCGCGGCCGCGGCCCAGCGGCTCGCCGTCCACGGCGGCGGCCACCTCGAAGGTGCGGTCGTGGGGCGGGCCCAGCTCGCCTGTGATCGCGTAGTCCACGACACGGGCGGTGCGCGCGAGCTGCTCCTGGAGGGCTGACTTGAAGTCGACGGGGTTGCGCAGCGCGTCGTCGATCTCGGGCGCGAAGGCCTCGACGACGGCCTGCGCCGTGCGCTCGTAGCCGGCGTCCAGGTAGCAGGCGCCGATGACCGCCTCGACCACCGAGGCCAGCACGCGCTCGGTCTCCACAAGGGCGTCCGCCGTCGCCCCCGCCGCATCGGGGGCCGCTGCGCGCAGACGCTCGGGCACCCCGAGGCGCTCGGCGACCTCCCGGCAGGCGGGCCCGCTCACCGACTGGGCGCGGATCTTGGTCAGCCGGCCGGCGCCGAAGCGCTCGGCCTCCAAACGCGGGTAGAGGTGGGCCGTGACGGCCAGGCCCAGAACGCTGTCGCCCAGGAAGGCCAGGCGCGCGTAGGAGTCCACCCGCCGCTGCGTCCACGACGCGTGGGTGAACACCTGGCGGCCCAGGTCGTCGGGGAGCTCGTCCAGGAGGACCTGCAGGAGTCTCAGCTCAGGGCTCGGCGCGGTCGAGGTCGAGATCGGAGCCCGCCGGGTCGTGCTCCACGACGAAGTCGACCGCCTGGCCCACGGTCAGGATGCGCGCGGCCTCCTCGTCGGTCATGCGCACGCCGTAGGAGTCCTCGAGCTCCTGGACCAGGGTGTAGAGGTCCAGCGAGTCGGCCCCGAGATCCTCGCGGAAGCGGGTCTCGATCGAGATGCGCGCCGGCTCGAGATCCAGCTCGTCGGCCAGGTGGCCCTGGATGAGGGAGAGGACCTCCTCGCGCGTCATCTAGTGAACAGTAGGGCTCGGGGCGGATCGATCGACGGGCGGCCGGGCGCGCAGGGCGCCGGCGGCCTCCAGGGCCTGGTGGGTGCGGCCGACGATGTCGCCGCTCACGCCGCGCGCGGCGAGGAGGATGGCCTGGGAGAACCCGTAACGGGTGAAGCGCCCGTGGGGCACGACTCCCAGGCGGCGCAGCCCCAGGAGGTAGGCGCCGCCGGGCCCCTCGGGGTCGATCTCGTCGCGCAGCCCGCGCAGCGCGGGCCTGAGGAGCGCTCCGCCCGCCTTTGCACGCGGGGAGGCCATAGCGCGGTCGCGGATCGCGCCCAGGACCGTCTGGGAGACGCCCTCCATGAGCTTGAGCGCGACGTTGCCCGTGAACCCGTCGGTGACCACCACGTCGGCGGCGCCCGCGGTGATGTCGTCGCCCTCCACGTTGCCCACGAAGTCGAGCGCGTCGCCGGCGCGGGCGGCCCGCTGCGCGAGCGCCGCGTGGGCCTCCTGGACCAGCGGCGTGCCGCGCTGCGCCTCCTCGCCGTTGGACAGCAGCGCCACGCGTGGGCGCTCCACGCCCAGCACCACGCGGGCCAGGGCCGCGCCCATGAAGGCGAACTGCACGAGGTGCTCGGGGCGCACCTCGGCGTTGGCGCCCACGTCGAGCAGCGTGACGGGGTGCCCCGGGACCGGCAGCGGCGTGGCCAGCGCCGGGCGGTGGATGCCCGTCGCGCGCTTGACCCGGAAGAGGGCGGCGGCCAGCGCGGCGCCCGTGGCGCCGCCGGAGACGAAGGCATCGGCACGGCCGTCGGCCACCGCCTCGACGGCCTGCACGACCGAGGCCTGCGGCGTCGAGCGCGCGGCGGCCATCGGCTCGGGCGCCTTGGCGATGGAGACGGGGGCGTCGACGACCTCGACGCCCTCGGCCACCTCCCCCAGCTCGTCCGCCGGGCCGAAGAGCAGCACGCGTACGCCGCGCGCCGCGGCGATCCCCGCGCCCGCGGCCACCTCGGCGGGACCGAGGTCGGCGCCGTTGGCGTCGACGGCGATGGTGACCCCGGCCATCCCGGGGGCGACCACTTAGTCGTCGGTGTCGAGATCGACCGGCGCGGCGACGACCTCGCGCCCGGCGTAGTGTCCGCACGTCGGGCACACGCGGTGCGGCCGGCGCGGGCTATGGCACTGCGGGCAGTGATTGTACGTCGGCGCGGTGATCTTGTGCTGCGACCGGCGCTTGGTCGTGCGCGAGTGCGACTGCTTCTGCTTGGGGACGGCCATGGGGGGTGCAGCGTACAGATCGCGCCGGCGAGCCTCTCTCGGCGAGATGACCCTCGACGTGCGAAGTCGGGAGCTGGGCTGCGGGCCATGATGGCGATGTGGGCCGTTACGCCCGCTGCGTGCCCAGATCCCATCCTCGACGACGAACGAGGCGCGGGTGGTGATCTGCGCGCCCGGCCGGCGGACGTAGGCGACCTCGCGCAGGTCGGTGCGCCACTCGCTGCGGTCGAGGGTGCAGCGGACGTAGCCCCGCCGGTCGTTGATGAAGAGGACGTGGGGGTTCTCGGCGAGTTGTTTGCGCTGACCGGCGGTGAGCTGGTCCCTCCCGTCGCCGCCCGAGGAGATCGACGTGCCCACGAACTCGGCACCGACCGTCGGCGAGTCCTCGTCGTCGAAGTCCTGCTTGACGTTGGCCACGTAGTTCTTGTGGACGTCACCGGTGAGCACGATCGGGTTGGCCGGGCGTCCGGACCCCAGGACGTCGAGGATCCGCTGTCGGGCCGCGATGTAGCCGTCCCAGGCTTCGGTGTTGTAGTTGCCCTCCGTGCTCTCCCGGAAGTCGAGCTGGGAGAAGATGACCTGCTGGGCGAGCACGTTCCAGCGTGCCGGTGAACGGGTCAACCCGTCGAGCAACCAGCGCTCCTGCTCGTCGCCGAGCATCGTGCGGAAGGGGTCGATCCGCTCCGTGCAGTCCCGCTCGTCGGGATCCGGGCAGCTCGCCTGCGTGTCGCGGTACTGACGTGTGTCGAGCAGGCTGAACTCGGCCAGGTCGCCGTAGGTGAGGCGGCGGGAGAGGCGCAGGTCGGGGCCCCTGGGGCAGTGCCGAGGGCCGCAGCGACTGGTGCTCGAAGTAGGCCTGGTAGGCCGCCGCCCGCCGCTGGAGGAACGTCTGGCCGGGGCCGGCGTCGCCCTTCTCGTCCGCGTAGTTGTTGTCGACCTCGTGGTCGTCCCAGGTGACCGCAAACGGGTGGCGGGCGTGTGCGGCTTGCAGGTGGGGATCGCTCTTGTACTGCGCGGGGCGGATGCGGTAGTCAGCCAGGCTCGTGGCCTCGCGGGCCGGCGCGTGGGGGCGGCCGATCGAGCCCTGCGAAAGCCCCTGGTAGATGTAGTCGCCGAGGTGCACCACGAGGTCCAGATGCTCGTCGGCCATGTGCTCGTAGGCGGTGAAGTAGCCCGCCGGGTAGTTCTGGCAGGAGGCGAAGGCGAAGGCCATCCCGTTGGCCGCGCCGAACGCCGGGGCCGTCTTGGTGTGCCCGACCGCGCTGACCTTCGGACCCGCCGCGAAGCGGTAGAAGTACTCGCGTCCCGGCCGCAGACCCTCGACCTCGACGTGCGCCGAGTGGGCGAACTCAGCTCAGACTAGCAGCCAGGAAGCCCTCCGGGCATCGACGCGAGCGGTACCTCAGCTGCGCGACTTCCGTCGCGCGCCCGTACGGCAACGGGTAACTGAGAAGCCTCCTGCTTGTCAAACATCGCGACATAGAAGTTGTTCTCGATCGGAACTTCTCGAACCCTTCCATCTTGGAGTTGAAACTCCAAGGGACCGTTGACGCCGTCAGGCACTATACCGTACACGCGAACTTTGTCCGACGGCAGACCCGGCGCACAAATGTCGACCCCCACATCAATCGCGTTGCGTAGCCGCTCCGTTTCCACACAGCCCCCACCGCCGCTTTCGTCTCGCACGCAAATTTCGCCCATACCTGCGGGCACGGCGTAGTAGTTCAAGCCTGAGGGTGCCTGCCCCAGGTACCGCGCCAGTTTCGGGTTCTCTCTGTCGAGTGGGCTCTGCCTAATACGACCCGCAGCCGTTGCAGGCATTGTGTCTCCGGCAGTTCGCGGACGCCGAAACACCCGAAACATGGCCCCAACGTCCTGAGGCACAGCTTCGATTGGGGACATCTCGGCGGGGGCGGGTGTCTGGACCGGCTGCCGACCATCATCAATGACGGTTCGCGCAGGGGGGCCCTCTTGATCCCCCGAGGCCGCCAGTGCCACGAGACTGCCAGTCGCGATGGCCACGGTCATGGTGACAGCCGCGATGGTGGCTGTCTTAGTTCTTGGTTCCATAGTACGTTCGATAGCTCCCTATGCGTGGGCTAGGCCGCTTACCGTGTGGCGACTATTAGAGCAATTGCAGACCAGCGCTTCCATGTACACGTTGTAGTTCAAGCGGGGAGCTCTGCCGGTGTCATCTGAGTATCCCGTTATCCGACTGCCGGTGCGGCATCGCAAGCTGTAGACGACATCGAACTGAGTGTTATTGTACTCCAGCTTCTCGCATATGTAGATGTGTGGGTAGCCGTCGTAGCGCGCAGTATTGTCGTCGTAGGTGTGATTCGAGCTGTCGGTGCACCAAGCTGGGTAGTACAGAAAGTTACAGTACCCGTTCGTAAACGTCGCCGAGGCCTGTGCGGGCGATACTCCGAGTCCCACCACTGCAGCGACGACGAGGGCCAACGCTAATCTTGTCCTCTTCATTGTACCTGTGCCAATCATTTGCGAGGCTGTACCGAGTCACGCCGAGCTTCGGATCGATACACTACATTGCGGTTCGCGGGACCTATTAGGCGGCTTGACGTAAGCGACGCAAAGCGTACATTCCATGGCGCGTGCCGTCAATGGACGTTAGCAGGCTTTTCACACTTCACGGAATCGGACGGCAAGCTCCGCAAAGTGTGGTCGATTACGGCTCGGGCGTCGCCTCCACCGCACCACGACGCACGATCCGCCAGAAGCCCTCGTCCTCGGCCACCTTGTAGCGCACGCCGTAGGTCTCGGGCGGCAGGCCGCCGCTGCCGTCCTGCGCCAGCGGCTCCGGCGCCAGGCGCGTCCAGAGCACAACGCCGTCGGCCAGCGGCTCGCCCGAGGCGACGCCCAGGGTGAAGGGATAGTCGGCGAAGAACGGCCGGGCACTCGCCCGGCCCGGTGAGAACCCGCTCGCCGCGACGGCCAGGCCCCCGGCGCCCAGCCCGCCCAGCTAGGGAGCCTGCGGCGGGTCAGTGGGGTGCGGTCCCAGTTGCCCTGGATGCTCATCGTGTCGACCTCGAATCGTCGGGTGCCGAACGCACGGATACCCGACACGCGCAGGGTCCCCGTGACCAAACCGTGAACGCGACGGAGGCCCGGCCGCCCGAACGGGCAGCCGACCGGCGCGCTTCACCGGATGGACACCGATGCGCCCATCCGCCGGGCCTACCGTTGGCGCGCCCCGCCGCCGCGTCAACGCGCCATCAAGGAGAGTCCCGTGCCCGCTCCGTTCGCCGTTCGTCCACGCCACACGCTTGCGCTCCTCGCCGCGCTCGCGCTGCTGGCCGTCGCGCTGCTGCCTTCGGGCGCCGGCGCCGAGCCCCGGGCGCCCGACCGCGAGCTGAGCGTGATGAGCTACAACATCCACGTCGGCATCGGGGAGGACGACCGTCTCGACCTGCAGCGGATCGCCGACGAGATCCGCGCCAGCGGCGCCGAGGTCGCGGGGCTGCAGGAGGTCGACCGTCACTGGGCGGCGCGCAGCGACTTCGTCGACCAGGCGCAGTGGCTCGCGGAGGAGCTGGACATGCACGTCGTCTACGGCGCGAACCTCGACCGCGACCCGCTGTCCCCCGGCGAGCCCCGGCGCCAGTACGGGACCGCGATCCTCTCCGACCATCCGATCCTGTCCTCACGCAACACCCTGCTGCCCCGGCCCGAGGGCGGCGAGCAGCGCGGGCTGCTCGAGGCGGTCATCAACGTGCGTGGCGTCCGGGTGCGGATCGCCAACACGCACCTGCAGCACAACAGCGCGGTCGAGCGCGCCGCCCAGGTCGAGCGGATCATGGAGCTGCTGGCCGACTCCGAGGAGCCGGTCGTGCTGACCGGCGACCTCAACGCGGTCCCTGGCAGCCCGGAGATCGCGCCGCTGTCGGAACGCTATGACGATGCCTGGCTCGAGGGAGGCGAGGGCGATGGCTTCACCTTCTCCGCGGCGAACCCGGACCGCCGCATCGACTACATCTTCGTCTCGCCGCAGATCGACGTCGAGTCCGCGGAGGTGGTCGACACGCTCGCCTCCGACCACCTGCCGCTGGTCGCCGAGCTCGAGCTGCCCGGCCGGCTCGTAGGCAGCCAAGGCTCGCGCGCGGCGACGGAGCGCGAAGGGGCCGGCTCGTGAGCGCGGGCGGGCAGATCGCGCAGACCGTCACGCGCCGGAACCGGCGCCGGGCAGCGGTGCGCCACGCTGCGCTGGCGGCGCTGCTCGGGCTCGCGGTCGCGGCCCAGAGCGCCCCCGCCGAGGGTGGCCGGGGGTCCGGCCGGGCGGACGCTGGGCCGGGCGAGCTGCCGCTCGGCCGCCCCGGCCTGAGCGAGTCGCGCAGCTCGACGCGCCCCGCGCCCGGCGTCCGCTACACGCGCATCGAACGCGGCGAGGTCTCCCGCAAGGACGTCTACACGGTCGACGTCGCCTTCCGCGCACGCCGCGAAGACGCGCGTGCGATCGCCGCACGGCTGCGCAAGGACGGCCACCGGCCCCGGATCGTGCGCGTCGCACGGCGGGCGCCCGACGACCCTCAGCGCGGGCCGCTGGGCTACCTGGTCCGCGTGGGCGCGCTGGACTCCGAGCCGGAGGCCAACGCGTTGCGCGACCGCCTCGCCGCCGACGGCTACGCCGGCCTGCGGGTCGTCTACACCGGTGAGGACGGCGGGCGGACGACCGGCCCCTGGGTCGTGCACGTGCTCGAGATCGAGCCGGACGCGCTGGCCGGCGCGCTCGACGCCCGCCTTGCGACGGACGTCGTGCCCGAGCGGGAGCTGCTGACGAGCATCGCCGGTCGCACCGACGCGATCGCCAGCCTCAACGGCGGGTACTTCGTCATCGGGCCCGCCGACGGCACGCCCGGCGACCTCGCCGGCATCTCCATGCTCGACGGGAGGCTCGTGAGCGAGGCCGTCAACGGGCGCACGAGCCTGGTGCTGCCCGACCCGACGGGAGCCGGTGCACGCGTCGCCGCGCTCTCCAGCCGCCAGACTGCGACCTCGTCGGACGGCGCCCGCCGCGAGGTCGACGGGCTGAACCGCAAGCCCGGCCTGATCCGCGGCTGCGGCGGGATCCGCGGCGACGCGCCGACCGAGCTGCCCAAGCACGACTTCACGTGCACGGACCCCACCGAGCTGATCCAGTTCACACCGGACTTCGGCACGGCGACCGAGCCGGGCGAGGGCGCCGAGGCGGCGCTGGACGCCGACGGTCGCGTGCTCGAGCTGCGCTCGGCGCGCGGCGGGGCCATCCCGCCGGGCGGGTCGGTGCTCTCGGGCACCGGCGAGGGCGCCGACTGGCTGCGCGCCCACGCCCGCCCCGGGGCTGTGGTGGACGTGGCCACCGGCGTGCTCGCCGGCGGGCGCGCGCTGGCGCCCTCCCCCACGCTGGACGTCATCAACGGCGGCCCCCGGCTGCTGCGCGACGCGGCGGGCGTGCACGTCGTGGCCCTCGATCCCACCCAACTCCTCCAGGAGCCGGGGTACTTCTCCCGCGCCCAGCTCGAGTGGCTGCGCGAAGATCTCAGGGGCGCCGGGCAGGACGCCCCCTCCGTCGTCTTCGTGCACTACCCGATGAGCGGCGACTACCTCTACGTGGGCAACCAGGAGGAGTTCCTGCGCGCGGTCGAGGGCTTCGACGTGCGCGCCGTCGTCGCGGGCCACATCCATCGCCAGGAGGTCGTACGCGTCAACGGGATCACCTCGGTGACCCTGCCGGGCATCCTGAACACCGCCGCCTACCACTGGGTCACGCCCGTGACCGGCGCCGACGGCGCGCCCGCGCTGGCGATCACCCTCGCACAGCGTGGCGCGGCCGGCTGGCAGGAGACGCCGGTGGTGGAGATCCCCGTGGAGGGGGAGCGCCGGGCGTTGCGCCGTGCGCCGAAGCTGCGCACCGAGGTGGCCCGGGATCGCTCCAGCGTCGAGGTCGTGGCCGACCTGCACCCCGCCCAGGACGCGGACGGCGCCCGGGCGCGCTTCGTGCCGCAGTTCGTGTTCGGCGGGCGCAGCAGCGCCGGCTGGGTCCCCCTGGCCCCCGAGCAGGACGGCCGTCGCTGGCGCGGGACGGTCGACGCCTCCGCGCTGGAAGCCGGGGTGCACGAGCTGCAGGTCCAGGCCTCCGACGGCGACGCCCGCTTCGAGGCGACCGAGACGGTCGAGCTGCCCGCCGCCGCGACGGACCGGCTGCGCCTCGCCTGGGAGGAGGACCTCGGCGCCGCGATCCAGGCCGGCCTGGCGCCGCTGCCCGGCGACGGCCTGGTCGCCGCGACCGTCGACGGCGCCGTCGTGGCCCTCGATCCCCGCGGCTCGCAGCCGAGCGAGCGCTGGCGCCGCGAGGCGGCCGGCCCGGTCTACGGGACGCCCGCCACCGACCCCGAGGGACAGCGCGTCTTCGTGCCCACCACGGCCGGCGTCATCCACGCCTTCGATGCGGCCGACGGCAAGGAGGCCTGGCGCTTCACCGCCCCGCGACCGGCGCTCGCCGCCCCCGTGACGACGGCAGAGGGCGACTGGGTGATCGCCGCGGCGGGCCGCGCGCTGCACGCGCTCGAGGCTGACTCGGGCGCCGAGCGCTGGACGGCCGCCGTGGGAGGGTTCGTCGGCGGGCGACCCGCCGCCGACGAGCGCGCCGTCTACGCCGGCGCCGGCGACGGCAAGGTCCACGCCTTCTCGCTGGCGACGGGAGAGCGGCTGTGGGAGCGCGTCCTTTCCTCCGGGACCCCGTACCGGACGTTCATCCTCGGTCCCTGGGCCACGCAACCCACGCTGCTGCCCGGCGATCGGGTCCTCGTCGCGACGGCGCTCAACGCCTACGCCCTCGACCGGTCGACTGGTGCGATCGCCTGGCAGGTGCGCGGCGGGTTCATGTACAACGCCGCCCTGCTGCTCGACGACCGCCTGGTCATGGTCGACGAGTTCGGCGGCGCCGTGGCCGTGGACCCCCTGACGGGCGCCGAGCTCTGGCGCACCAAGCTGGCCCAGCGGGTGCTCGGCGGGTCGCCGGCGCTCTGGAAGGGCGCGGTCGCGGTCGGCGGGGTGAACGGCCTGGTCGCGCTGCTGGACCCTACCTCGGGCGCCGATGCCGGCCGACTGCGGGCCGGCGTCGACTACGTCCACAGCGCCCCGGCGGTCGCCGGCGACGTGCTCGCCGTCGGCAGCCAGGACGGGCGGCTGCGGGCCGTGGAGGCCCGGGCGTCCCGCTGAACCGCGGGACGACGAAGCGGACAGACGGGTCCTGGTTCAGCTCCTTCACTCGAACCGCAGCTCGCTGAGCTTCGCGAAGCGCGGATCGGGCGGGCGCTGGTGCTCGTGGGGGTTGGCGTTCAGGTTCTCCCCGCAGACCTGGCACAGGCCGGCGCAGTCCTCGCGGCAGACGATCTGGGTCGGGACGGCGAGCACCAGGGCGTCCTGGGCCCAACGGCTCAGGTCGAGGTCGCCGCGGTGGACGTATGGGCTGGCCATCTCCTCCACCTCGCCGGGCTGGTCGACCTCACGGGAGTCGACCTCGAAGGCCGGGTGCGCGGGCTCCAGGCAGCGCATGCATGGCCCATCCACGCCCGCGGTGAAGCGCAGGCGCAGCGACCAGCCCCCGCCCAGCGTGCGCGAGAGGTCGAGACGCACGGGCACGGTGGCGGACTTCACGGCGTAACGCTGCTCGCCGAAGGCCAGCGGCTCGAGAGCGACCTCCAGGTCCAGTCGCCGCCCCTCGCCGGGGTCGAGCCGCAGGCCCGCGAGATCGAACGTGTCCGCCCTCGCGGCCATCCCGGTCGAGGCTAGCGCTAGCGATGCTCAGAGCGCGAGCACCTCGGCGCCCAGGGCGGCGATGTCGTCGGGGTCACTGGTCAGCACGACGCCGCGAAGCGCCATCCCGGCGAGGGCGACCTGTGCGTCGACCACGTCCGAAGTGCCCGACTGGGCGAGGAGCGTGCCGATGCCGAAGGCGGTCGGCTCATCGAGAGGCATCACCGTGACGTGGTCGAGGGTCAACAGGCGGTGCAGGAGCGCTCGCCGGCTGCCCGGAGGACGCCAAACCTGTGCCAGGGCTCCCGAGGGCACCACGACATCGGAGCGTCGCTGTGCGAGCCCGCGCCCCAGGATCCGCCCGTAGTCGTCGCCACGATCGAGGAGGATGAGGGCCCCCGCGTCGAGGATCAGCCCAGACGCCGGAAGAGCTCGCGGCCCCATCGCTGAGCCTCTTCTGAGGGCGGCCCCTCTTCCGCGTCCAACTCGTCGAGGAGCTCCAGGAGACCGTCGGTGCGCACGGACTCCTCGACGAGCGAGCTGATGTAGGAGCTGACGTTCCGGGCGCGCCCCTCGGCGACCCGCCGGCGGACCTCCTCGAGCACCTCATCGGGCATGGTGATCGTGACACGCTGCATACGGCGAGCATACCCAAGCGCCTACCGCTCGGCCAGCTCCCGCTTGAGCACCTTGCCCGTCGCGTTGCGCGGCAGCTCGTCGATGAACACGATCTCGCGGGGGACCTTGTAGGCGGCCAGGCTCTGCTTGACCCGGGCCTTGAGATCGTCCTGCGAGACCGAGTCCTCCCGGCGCAGCACGACGAAGGCCTTGAGGCCCTGGCCGAACTGCTCGTCGTCGACCCCGATGACCGCGCACTCCTCCACGGCCTCGTGGTCGGCCAGGCAGTCCTCGACCTCGCGGGGGAAGACGTTCTCTCCGCCCGAGACGATCATCTCGTCGTCGCGGCCGTCGATGAAGAGGCGCCCGCCGTCGTCGAAGTGGCCCACGTCGCCCGAGGACATCAGCCCGTCGATGACGTCCTTGTTGCCCCCGCCGGTGTAGCCGTCGAAGGCCATCTCGTTGCCCACGAAGATGCGCCCGGTCTCCCCCTTGCCGACCTCGCGGCCCTGCTCGTCGTAGAGGCGCACGACGGTGCCGTGCGGCGGGCGGCCTGCGGTACCCGGCGCGGCGCGCAGGTCGGCCGGCGTGGCGATCGTGGCCCAGGCGACCTCGGTGGAGCCGTAGAGGTTGTAGAGCACGTCGCCGAAGGCGTCCATGACGCGCAGGGCCAGCTCCCCCGGGAGAGCCGAGCCGCTGGCGGCGATCACGCGCAGCGCGCGCAGGTCGTAGCGGGAGATGACCTCCTCGCCCAGCTCGAGGATGCGCTGGAGCATGACCGGCACCACGATCAGCGCGCCGGCGTCGTGCATGGCCAGGGCCTCGAGGGTCTGCTCGGGATCGAAGCGCCGGCGCAGCACCACGGTCGACGACAGGGTCATGCCCAGCGTCCAGTGCGCGAAGCCCCAGGAGTGGAACAGCGGCGCGGCGATCACCGTCCTCTGCCGCGCCCGCAGGGGGATCATGGCCAGCAGCGCGGCGGCGGGCTCCAGCGACTCGGGCTGCTTGCGGTTGGCGCCCTTGGGGGCGCCGGTCGTGCCCGACGTGAGGATGACGACGCGGCCCTTCTGGGAGGGCGGCTGGAGGTCGCTCCTGTCGCCCGAGGCGATGAGGTCCTCGAGCAACGGGTCGTCGGGCCTGGCGTCGCCCTCGAACCAGCCGACGTAGCGCTGGCGGCCCTTGGACGCCTCGGCCACCAGCTCGGCGAACTCCTCGTCGAAGACGATGGCCCCGGGCTTCTCGCGGGCGCACACGTCGGTGATCTGCGGGGCGGCGAACTGGGTGTTGAGGTAGAGCGCGTTGGCCCCGAGCTTGGAGCAGGCGATGGTGGCGTCGATGAAGCCACGGTGGTTGCGACACAGGATGGCCACGCCGTCGCCCTGGCCGATGCCGGCCTTGCGCCACTCGTGCGCGAGCGCGTTGGAGCGCCCGTGCAGCTCCTCGAAGGTCAGCGTGCCCTGCTCGTCGATGAGCCCGATCTCGTCGCCGTAGCGGATGGCCGAGGCGCAGTAGCCCGCGGCCGGCGTCGGCCCCCAGCGGGCCAGGGCGATCCCCGTCTTGATCAGGCGGTCGGGCCGGGTCGGCTTGACGATGCCCGCGCGCACGAGCGTGCGCAGGGTGAAGGCCTTGGTCTGGAGGGCGCCGAGCTGCATGGCGCGACTCTATGGGAGCACGAGCCCCCTCGGCGTCGCACCGGTGTCGATCAGCGTGTGGATGTCCCGCGCCCGGCGCGGGTTGAGGAAGACGTGGCGCTGGCCGACGCTGCGCTTCTCGCTGAGCAGGCCCTCGGCCAGCAGGGCCTCGCCGACCGCCTCGGCCCGCGCGCGGTCGTTGCCCTGGAAGCCGCGGGCCAGGTGGGAGAACTCGGTGTGGTAGCCGCCCCACTTGCCCATCCCGTGCAGGCGCTGGAGGATCCGCCGGGCCACGCGGAGCGCCGGGTCGGGGTCGTCGTGGGGACGCGCCGGACCGTGGCCCTCGCTGCCGATCAGGGCCAGCACCGCCTCCTCGTGGATCTCCACGGAGGCCGGGTCGGCGGGCCGCCCGCCCAGCCGCGCGATCGCCTCGGCCACCCGTAACGGGTGCTGTACGGGGCCGACCGGCGGGGACAGAGCGCTGTGCGCCCCGTCCAGGACGTGCCACGGCAGCGCGAGCGCCCGCGTGCGCAGGCGGTCCATGGCCGCCGTGGCCTCCTCGTAGGCCACCGCGGCCAGCTCGGCATCGCCGTGGCGGACCGGGACGGCGAGCACGAGGTGGGCCTCGAGCTCCCCGAAGCGCATCACGAGGTGGTCGGCGGCAGTCGGCGGGGGCAGGGCGGCTGCCTCGCACAGCGCGCCCGCCAGCGCGGCGCCGATCAGCCACTCGCGCTCTGATGCCGCGTCGGGGTCGACGCGCATCCCGAAGCTCACGGGTGCCACGCCCACGAGCGCGTCGGCGCACGAGGCCACCGCCACGCCGACCGGCAGCTCGTAGCCCGAGCGGGGGCGGGCCAGCTCGTCGCGCCCCCGGGCCAGCTCCTCGAGGAGGAGGCCGCGAAGCCTCCCCGCGCAGGCGGGCGGAGCGGCCGTTCCTCCCGCTTCCGCCAGTGCGCGCTCGAGGTGCTCCATCGCCTGGCGAGCGTACGGTCCGTGGCACACTGGCGCCATGTCCGCGTGGTTCGAGCACTACGGGTTCGCCGAGGTGGCCGACGGCCTGGTCGTCGGCGCCTATCCGCAGGACGGCCGCGATGTCGCGGAGCTGCGCGACGAGGGCGTCACGCGGATCTTCAACCTGGTGCGCGACCTCGAGTACGAGGAGGAGGGCGGGCGCGAGGCCTGCGCCGCCGCCCTGGAAGCGGCGGGCATCGAGGAGGAGCGCGTGGAGGTCGAGGATTACGGCTCGCTGCTGCCGGGCCAGATCGAGCGGGCGGTGGGCGTGGTGGGCGGTTGGCTCGAGGGCGGGGAGCGGGTCTACCTGCACTGCCGCGCGGGCTGGCAGCGCTCGGCCGCCGTGGCCGCCGGAGTCGTCGCTGTGCGTGACGGCGTCGGGATCGACGAGGCGCTGGCGCGCATCCGCGAGCGCAAGCCCACGGCCGAGCCCCTGCGCCACCAGCGCGCCGACCTGGCGCGGTGGTGGGAGGCGCGGGCCGCGCGGTAGGGGCGGACGCAAGAAGCGTCCACCATGGTACGCAGATTGCGTACCATGGCGTGGTGACCGGCAATCCCTTCGACTATCAGCGTCCGCTGGTGTCCGGCGTCAGCTTGATCGACCGTGGCTTTGAGCTCGACGTCCTGCAGCGCGCCGCGGCCGATCGGGTGGCCATCAGGTTGGCTTCCCCCAGGCGCTTTGGCAAGACCTCGCTGCTTCGTGCCCACCTGGAGCTCATGCGTGAGGCCGGGCACCGCACCTGCTACGTCGACCTCGACCGAGTCGGGACCGTGGCCGACGTGGCCGACCGCCTCGTCGATGGCCTGCGGCAGCTGCCCGTCGACCCGCAACGGCGCATCGAACGACGCCTGAGCCGTCTTGGCGTCTCCGTCGGCACCGGCGGTCTGACCATCCAGGTCGCACCCCGCGGGCCAGGACGAGCCCTCGGCGCCGACGAGGCGCGCTCGGTGGTGCGTGATCTGCTTGCCCTGCCCGGTGAGTTGGGGGCAGACGGCGGATTGACGGTCGTGGCGATGGACGAGTTCCAGGATCTGTTGACGGCCGACGACCGCCTGGACGGAGTCTTCCGCTCGGTCATCCAGCACCAGGTCGGAGTCGCCTACGTGTTCGCGGGGAGCTCGGCGTCGTTGATGCGCGAGCTGTTCAGCGATCGCGAGCGACCGTTCTACGGACAAGCCCGCCCGCTCGAGCTGCCGCCACTGCCCGAAGATGAGACCTTCGTCTACGTGCGTGACCGGCTGCCTCGTCACCCACAGCGTGAGGCGGCCGCCGCCGCGGTCGTGCAGTTCGCCGCAGGCCACCCGCAGCGCACGATGCTGCTCGCTCACCACCTCTACGACGGCCTCGAGGACCCGGCCGCCGATGAGACCATCGCCGCTGCGGTCCTCGACGTGGCCCTGGCCGAGATGGAGGACGTCTTCGTTGCGATGTGGGCCAACCTCGATCGCGGAGAGCGCGCTGCCGTGGTGGCGCTGGCCGATGGCTTCTCTCCCGCGTCGCGACGTGTCGCCGAGGAGCACGGCACCGCCCGTTCGACGATGCAGCGCGTCGTGGAGCGACTCGAGGCCGACGGCCAGCTCGTCCTCCGTGATGACGGACGACTGCGCCTGCTAGACCCGCTGTTCACCGAGTGGCTGCGCCGTCGCTGAGTCGTCATGGGAGCAGCGGCCGCCTGTCGCGCCGGCGTTCCGTCAGGTCGGGGGCCTACGGTGCGACCTCTCCGTCATGGAAGCCGCCACGCCCCTCCCCTTCAGCTCGGTCCACGTGCGCAACGGTCGCCTGGCCATCGACTCGCTCGTGGTCGACGACCAGTGCGTGGTGCGCCAGGCCGCCGAGCGCGACGACCCCGAACGTTTCGTGGTGGAGGCCATCGAGATCGGCGCCCGGGTGCTGGACCGCGAGAAGGCCGCGACGGATACGGACTTCGTCAAGCTCGAGTTCGAGCGCACGGCGCGCGAGCTCAACCAGCAGTTCACGGAGCGCGCCACGAAGGTGGCCGACCGGCTGGACCAGAAGGTCGAGGAGGCCTTCGGCGCCGAGCACGGGCACGTGGCCAAGGTGCTGGCGCGCCACTTCGGTGACGAGTCGACGGGCGCCGTGCAGCACCGCGTCAAGGCGGTGCTCGACGACGTCGCCAGGACCATGCGCGAGGACCTGCGCAAGCAGCTCACCTCGGACACCACCGACAACCCGATCGTGGCCATCCAGCGGTCGTCGCTGAAGGTCATCCGCGACAGCACCACCGCGCAGAACGAGGCGCTGGTCGCGATGACCGGCAAGCTCGAGGCGCTCAAGCTCCAGGTGACCGAGCTGCGGGCCGAGAAGCAGCGCCTGGAGGACGTGTCGGCGGCCGAGAGCCGCGGCACGGCCAAGGGCCGCACCTACGAGGAGGCGGTCTTCGAGGCCCTCGACGGGGTCGCGACCTCCCGCGGCGACGGCTGCGAGGCGCTGGGCGACCTGCGCGGCGACGACGGCAGGAAGGGCGATGTCCTGGTGTCGGTGGACGCCTGCGCCGGGCCGGCCCGCGGGCGCATCGTCTTCGAGGCCAAGGACGTGCGCAGCCTCCCGCGCCGCCAGGCGCTGGACTACCTGGATCGCTCGTTGGGCAACCGCGGCGCGGATTACGCCGTGCTGGTCATGCCCTCCGAGGGCAACCTGCCCGCCCGCTCCAATCCCCTGCGCGAGATCAACGGTAACAAGCTGTTCGTCACCTACGACCCCGAGGAGGGCTCGACGCTGGCGCTCGAGGTCGCCTACTCCCTGGCCCGGGCACGGGTGCTCATGGCCCGCGACGCGGGCGGCGGGCTCGACACGGGCCAGGTGCGCGCGGAGGTCGAACGCGCCGTCGGTGCCCTGGAGGACACGCGGCGCATCAAGCAGCAGCTCACCCACGCGCAGAACGGCGTGTCGGGCGCGCGGGAGGTGCTGGAGGCCATGGAGGCCGGCGTGAAGGCCCATCTGACGGCCATCCAGGCGCTGCTCGACACGGAAGCCGCCGCATGAGCGCCGTCCCCTCCGCTCGCCGCCTGGCCGTGCACGGGCGGGTGCAGGGCGTCAACTTCCGCGCCGCCACGCAGCGCCGCGCCGAGGAGCTCGGCCTGGCCGGGTGGGTGGCCAACCAGGCCGACGGCACCGTCGCCGTACACGCCGAGGGCGATGCAGACGCACTCGATGGGCTGGTGGACTGGCTTCGCGAGGGGCCCGCCGGCGCGAGCGTCGAGCGGGTCGACGCCGCCGAGGCCCAGCCGGAGGGTATCGCCGGCTTCGCGGTGCGCTAGACCCATTTTCCGTAGCTGGGGGCGCCTACCTTTCCTGCTCTGGCCAGGGGGTCTGG
>JANDLV010000062.1 GCA_024330185.1 Candidatus Siliceabacter maunaloa | reverse complement strand
GTCACCCAGCAGCCGCTGGGCGGCAAGGCGCAGTTCGGCGGCCAGCGCTTCGGCGAGATGGAGGTCTGGGCGCTGGAGGCCTACGGCGCCGCCTACACGCTGCAGGAGATGCTGACCATCAAGTCTGACGACACCGTCGGGCGCGTGAAGGCCTACGAGGCGATCGTCAAGGGCGAGAACATCGCCGAGCCGTCGATCCCCGAGTCCTTCAAGGTCCTGCTCAAGGAGATGCAGTCCCTGGGCCTGGACGTCAACGTCGTCTCCGACGACGGGGGAGCGAGCTCGGTGGCCGACGAGGAGGACGACCTCCTGCGCGCGGCCGAGGAGCTGGGCATCGACCTCAGCGGCGTACGCGCCGGCGAGGTCGCCGCCGCCGACGAGCAGACGGAGACCACCGACACCACCGACGCCGCCGAGGCCACGGTCGACGACCAGGCCGGCGTCGACGCCAACACCGAGATCGACCTGGGCGAGGCCGCCCCCGCCCCCGCCCAGGAGGAGAACTGAACATGATCGACATCAATAACTTCGACGCCATCGAGATCAGCCTCGCGTCCTCCAAGCAGATCCGGGGCTGGAGCTCCGGCGAGGTCACCAAGCCGGAGACGATCAACTACCGCACGCTCAAGCCCGAGAAGGACGGCCTGTTCTGCGAGCGCATCTTCGGGCCGACCAAGGACTGGGAGTGCTACTGCGGCAAGTACAAGCGCGTGCGCTACAAGGGCATCGTCTGCGAGCGCTGCGGCGTCGAGGTCACGCGGTCCAAGGTGCGCCGCGAGCGCATGGGCCACATCGACCTTGCCGCGCCCGTGAGCCACATCTGGTTCTTCAAGGGCGTGCCGTCGCGCATCGGCTATCTGCTGGACATGGCCCCCAAGGAGCTCGAGAAGGTCCTGTACTTCGCGGCGTCCATCGTGACCTGGGTCGACGAGGAGGCGCGCGAGAGGGACCTGACCGGGCTCGAGGGCCGCGTCAACGAGGTCCTGGACGATTACGCCGCCGAGCGCGAGCAGCGCACCCAGGAGCTGCGCGAGGCGCTGGCCCGCCGCGAGGCGTTCCTGCAGTCGGGCGCCACGAAGGGCTTCGACGACGAGGACCACCTCTGGTCCGAGGCGCTGGACGTCAACGTCAAGAAGCTCGACGACGACGAGCGCGAGAAGCTGCTCAAGGACCTGCGCAAGGCCTTCGAGGCCGACATCTCCGACACCGAGGCCTACATCGAGGACGCCGCCGAGCGGATGCGCGCCGTGTGGGAGCTGTTCCGCACGATGGACTCCAAGCAGATCGAGCACGACGAGACGATCTTCCGCGAGCTCAAGGAGCGCTTCGGCTCGCCGTATGGCTTCGGGGAGTACTTCCGGGGCAGCATGGGCGCGGAGGCGGTGCGCGACCTGCTCGAGCAGGTCGACCTCGACGCCGAGCGCATCCACCTGGAGGACATGGTCAAGACGGCCAAGGGCCAGAAGCAGGCGCGTTCCGTCAAGCGCCTGAAGGTGGTCAGCGCCTTCATCCAGTCGGGCAACCTGCCCCAGCAGATGGTCCTGGAGGCCGTGCCGGTCATCCCGCCCGAGCTGCGCCCGATGGTGCAGCTGGACGGCGGGCGCTTCGCGACCTCGGACCTCAACGACCTCTACCGCCGCGTCATCAACCGCAACAACCGATTGAAGCGTCTCCTCGACCTCGGCGCGCCGGAGATCATCGTCAACAACGAGAAGCGCATGCTCCAGGAGGCCGTCGACGCCCTGTTCGACAACGGCCGCCGCGGCCGGCCGGTGACCGGCCCGGGCAACCGTCCGCTGAAGTCCCTGAGCGACATGCTCAAGGGCAAGCAGGGGCGCTTCCGCCAGAACCTGCTGGGCAAGCGCGTGGACTACTCGGGCCGCTCGGTCATCGTGGCCGGTCCGTCGCTGCGCCTGCACCAGTGCGGCCTGCCCAAGATCATGGCCCTCGAGCTGTTCAAGCCGTTCATCATGGCCCGCCTCGTCGAGCGCAAGGCCGCGCAGAACATCAAGGCGGCCAAGAAGATGGTCGACTCGGCCATCCCCGAGGTATGGGACGTGCTCGAGGAGGTCATCCACGAGCACCCCGTGCTGCTCAACCGGGCGCCGACGCTGCACCGCCTGGGCATCCAGGCCTTCGAGCCGGTGCTGGTGGAGGGCAAGGCCATCCAGGTCCACCCGCTGGTGTGCCACGCCTACAACGCCGACTTCGACGGCGACCAGATGGCGGTGCACCTCCCGCTCAGCGCGGAGGCGCAGGCCGAGGCGCGGATCCTGATGCTCTCGTCCAACAACATCCTGTCGCCGGCCCACGGCGCCCCGCTGGCCACGCCGACGCAGGACATGATCCTGGGCACCTTCTACCTCACCTACGGCAAGGACGAGGCCGAGCTGGCCGACGTCCGGCCCGACAAGGTCTTCCGCACCGCCCAGGAGGCCGAGCTGGCCGTCGAGGCAGGGGTGGCCAAGCTCCACGACGAGTGCGAGTACCGCCCCGAGTGGAAGGACGACCGGCACTTCACCACCACGGTCGGGCGCATCATCTTCAACGACCGCATCGAGCGGGCGCTGGAGGAGGCCATGGGCGACGAGTTCGACACCTCGGCGTTCGCCTTCGAGAACAAGCCGATGCGCAAGAAGGATATCACCCTCTACGTCGATCAGCTCGTGCAGCGCTACGGGGCGCCGACGATCGCCCAGGCGCTGGACGCCTTCAAGGACCTGGGCTTCCACTACGCGACCCAGGCGGGCATCACGATCTCCAAGAACGACGTCGTGGTCCCGGCCGACAAGGAGGAGATCCTCGCGGTCTTCGAGGAGCGCGTGGCGGGCGTCGACGAGCAGTACGACGACGGCCTGATCACCGGCGAGGAGCGCCACGAGTCGGTCGTGGACATCTGGAACGCGGCCACCGATGCGGTCGCCGTCGCGATGGAGAAGAACTTCGATGCCCTGAACCCCATCTTCATGATGGCCAACTCCGGCGCCCGCGGGTCGATGAAGCAGATCCGCCAGCTCGCGGGCATGCGCGGCCTGATGGCCAACCCGAAGGGCGAGATCATCGAGCGTCCGATCAAGGCCAACTTCATGGAGGGCCTGACCGTGCTCGAGTACTTCATCTCGACCCACGGCGCCCGCAAGGGCCTGGCCGACACGGCGCTGCGCACCGCGGACTCGGGCTACCTGACCCGTCGCCTGGTCGACGTGGCCCAGGACGTGATCATCCGCGAGCCCGACTGCGGGACCCTCGAGTCGATCAGCCAGAAGCTGTTCAAGCCCTCCGGCGAGCCCAACGACAACCTCCTCGGGCGCGTCATGGCGCAGGACCTGGCCACGAAGGACGGCCGCGTGCTGGTGGCCAAGGACCAGGAGATCGACCGCCCGCAGGTGGCCGAGATCCTCGAGGCCAGCGAGGCCGGCGACCTGGAAGCCGAGCCCCAGGTGCGCTCCGTGCTCAAGTGCGAGGCGCTCACCGGCGTGTGCCAGGCCTGCTACGGGCGGGCCATGGCCACCGGCAAGGTCGCGCAGGTCGGCGACGCGGTGGGCATCATCGCCGCGCAGTCCATCGGCGAGCCCGGCACCCAGCTGACCATGCGCACGTTCCACACCGGCGGCGTCGCCGGCGCGGACATCACGCACGGCCTGCCCCGCGTGGTCGAGCTGTTCGAGGCGCGCAAGCCCAAGGGCCTGGCCAAGATCGCCGAGCAGGACGGCGTCGTGGCGGTCGAGGAGACCGACAAGGCGATCAGCGTGGTCATCACCGACGAGGCCGGCGACGAGCACCGCCACACGTTCCCGCGCCGCACGCGCCTGTTCGTCGAGCACGGCAAGCCCGTCGAGGCGGGCACGCAGCTCAACGAGGGGTCGCTGTATCCCCACGAGCTGCTGGCCATTCGCGGCCGCACGGAGACCGAGCAGTACCTCGTCAAGGAGGTGCAGGAGGTCTACAAGTCCCAGGGCGTGGACATCAACGACAAGCACATCGAGCTCATCGCGCGCCAGATGCTCAAGAAGGTCCGCGTGGACCAGAAGGGCGACACGGACTACCTGCCCGGGCAGTTCGTCGACCGCTTCGACTTCGCCAAGGTCAACGACCAGATGATCGCCGACGGCGGTGAGGCGGCCCAGTTCGAGGACATCATCCTGGGCATCACCAAGGCCTCGCTGAACACCGACTCGTTCCTGTCGGCGGCCTCCTTCCAGGAGACCACGAAGGTGCTCACCGACGCGGCCCTGGAGGGCAAGATCGACCGCCTCAACGGTCTGAAGGAGAACGTGATCATCGGCAAGCTGATCCCGGCAGCCACCGGCCTCAAGCGCTACCGCCGGATCACCATCGAGCCCTCCGAGCCGCTGCCCCGCTCGATGGATGACGTCGGTCTGCTGGACTCCGACGAGATCGCTGCCGAGCTGGGCCTGGGCGAGGGCCTGGGCGGCCTGAGCGTCGAGCAGGACATAGCCCAGCTCGACCGCATCGGGTCCGACACCTCGGAGGCGAGCTTCGAGGGCCTGGCCGACCTCGACGACGGCTCGGGCCAGAACCGCTAGGCCAATAGCCGACAGCAGGCGTTTCGACAGCGACCCAGCCGATCAGGAGCTGGTGGCCCGCGCCCGGGCCACCAGCTCGTCGACGTGGTCCTCGGTGAGCCCGGTTGCGGGGTCGGTGGCACCAGCAGCGTGGGCGCCGCGGCGCGCCGCCCACGCATGGCAGGCCGGGCGCGTCACGGTGGCGCGCACCACCCCCGACGGCGCGCACGTCGAAGCGGCGCTGGTGATCCCCGACGTAGGCGGCACCACCACCCTGGTGCTCGACCCGCGCGAGGCCAGCGCAACAGGCCCAACCGCTACCTACCGGCGCTCCGCAGATCCGACCCGCGCGCAGCGGACGCGTTGGACGAGATCATCGAAGACAACGCTCCCTACGACGTCCTCATCGTCAACAGCCGGCCCGCCGGCCGCGGTGGCTACGGTACCCGCATGGACGAGGCCGTGGGCAACATCCGGCGGGGTGGCCAGGTCAACGACGTTCGGATCGTCGACGTACAACGCCCATGAGCTGGGGCGTGGACCGCGCGACGCTGGAGGCCGGACGCGACGAGGCGGCGAACGAGGTTGCCGCCAACCCATGCTCGCGCGCGCTGGAGCGTCTGGGGCGAGCGCACCTGTGGCTCGATGAGCTCGAGCCCGCGGCTGCGTGCTTTCGCGAGGCCGCCCAAGACGTGGAGCGGCGCGTGGAGGCTGGTGGGCGTGGCGATGCCGCCAGTCGCGGACAGACGGGGACGCTGCTGCGACTGGCCGGCGAGCACGCCGCTGCGGCGCAGTGGTTCGCGCGCGCGCTCGAGGACACCCGCGAGGACGCGATCCTCGATATGGCCGCCTACTGCTACCTGCTCGATGATCAGCAGGCGGCGCTGGCGGCGGCCGCGCGCGCCCTGAAGCGCCGGCCGTTGCTGGAGATCGTGGAGGCGCTGGCCCGCGGGCGCGCCGAGCAGGCGCCCGACATGGCGGTGGCCGCGCGCGAGCACGCGATCCGGGTGATCCGCGCCGAGCGCACGCCGCCCTACGAGGAGAGCGGCGGTCCGCATCTGAGCCTGTTCGACTGGCTGGAGGAGGCCTTCGTGGTGGAGGCCCAGCTGCGCGGCGAGGCGGTCTGTGATCACGTCACGATGCTCGAGCGCGCCGGGCTGGTCTCCCCCGAGGAGGGCCGCCAGCGCCGCCGGCGCCGCCCGCTTGACCTGTTGCCGGCGCCCGGGCGCGTCACGCTGGTGCGCATCACTCCCGACGGCGCGCCCGTCGAGGCCTCGCTGGAGGTCACCGACCCGGGCGGCCTCACCACGTTGGTGCTCGATCCCCGCGAGGGCATCGAGCTCACCGTGCTGCTGCTGATGCAGTTCGGGGAGTTCATCGTGCGCATCCAGGAGGGCGAGTACGGCGAGTCCGAGGACGACCTCGACGACACCTACGACGACTTTCGCTCCGCCTGCACCGCGGCCGCCGACTGGCTGCGCGCCTACGCCCCGGACCCGCCCGGTGGCGCGTGGGCCGCCGACACCATCGACGCCCTCGTCGCCGCCTCCGTGCGGTAGGGCGCGTCGTGATCGGGACCTACGTGCCGGGCTCCACCACGAGCTTGACGTGCGGGCTGGAGCCTCCCATGCCTCGCCGACGCGATCCAGCGGGTAGCGCTCCATCTCGACGGTCAGGCGCCCGGCGACGGCGTGGTCGGCCATCGTCGCGAAGGCCTGGGCGTGGGCGTCGAAAGGGGTCATCGGGTTGCCGTGCCCGATCGTCTTGCCCTGCAGGGAGCGGAAGGGCAGCGTGGCCTCCGCGCCGGCGGCCGGGCCGACGACGATCATCATCGCGCCGGGCGCGCCCTGGGCCAGGGCCACCGGGAACGGCGCGCCGAAGACGTAGTCGACGATCACGTCGTAGCCGTCGCCCGCCTCGGCGGCCAGCGGGCCGGAGAGGTCATCGTCGTCGAGCACGGCGATCGCGTCCGCGCCACGGTCGCGCAGGCGCTCGAGCGTGTCGGCGTCGCGCCCGGCGGCCACGACGTAGGTTCTCGACGTCGGGCGCGTCGCGGTGGATCGGCCAGCGCTCGTGGGCGTCGTCGATCCAGGCCAGGGGCCGCTCGAGCGCGTGCGCGTCGATGCCGTGGAGCTTCCAATGGGCCGTCTGCTCGCCGGGCGCGGTCTCGAAGGTGACGTGGGGCAGAGGACCAAGCCCGATGGCGTGGGGGAGGTACTCGTTGGCCTTCTCCTCCCATCCCGAGCACCAGACCAGGTCGAAGCGTTCACCAAGCGCTCGCAGGTGGTCGGCTGCGGCTGCGGAGAGGAAGTGCAGGATGCCGTCGACGGTGCACCATGCGCCGGCGGGCGCCTGCGCGGGTAGGAACCCCCAGAGCGAGATGACCCCGTCGATGTCGACGAGTAGGAGCGGTCTGTCACGAATCTGCATGGTCTCTGTGAAGAAACATGAGGAGCGGGTGACGCTCCCGTCGGTCCTCGCTAGAGTGTGTTGCGCCGGCCAGCCCCTCAAGCCGCAACGCGTTGCTGACGATCTTACGACCAGCACCGCACGTGGCGTCTGCCGTCGGCGCCCCACGACCCCCAGCTCGTGACTCTCCAACTCGGCATCCTGCTGGCGCTGCTATGCGCCGCCATGACGAACCTCGCGTTCCTGTTCAAGCACCGTGGCGCGTGCGCGGCTCCCGATGTCTGCGTCCGCCATCCCTTCAGGACCGCGAGGCAGCTATGGAGCTCCAAGTGGTTCGCGGTGGGCATGATCGTCGGCGGCGGCGCCTGGGTCCTGCACGTCGGCGCCGTGTCCCTCGCGCCCTTGTCGATCGTCCAGGCCATCCTCTCCGGGGGGCTCGTCATGCTGGCCGTCATGGCCGACCGGCTCTTCGGCCACCGGGTCAGTCGGCGCCAGTGGTGGGGCCTGGCCCTCACAGCCACGGGGCTCGTGCTGCTGGGTGTCACCCTCCCGGCGGCCAACGGCGACCACTCGGCGTTCTCGCTGCCAGCGATGATCGCCTTCCAGGGTGGCCTCTTCGCCGCCGGGGCGCTGCTCATCGTGGGTCCGCGCCTGGGCGGCCGCGCCGAGCACCACGGCATCATGCTCGCCGCCGCCGCGGGGCTCATGTTCGGTATGGGCAACATCGGCGTGAAGGCGCTGACGGGCATCGCGCAGGACGGGGTGCTCGCCCTGCTCCTGTCCCCCTGGAGCGCCGTGGCCATCATGGCCTCGATCTCCGCCTTCTACTGCTCGGCGCGCTCGCTGCAGAAGGGGGAGGCCGTCGCCGTGATCGCCATCACCGGCACCATCGCCAATACCGCGGCGATCGCGGGCGGGATCGTGGTCTTCGGCGACCCCATGCCCTCCGACGCCCTGGGCATCGTGCTCCAGGCGCTGGCCTTCACGCTGGTCATCGTCGCCTCGGCGCTGACGCCGGGGCCGCTGCGCGCTGCCGGCGCCGGCGTGCCCGGCGGCGGCCCCGCCGCCGCAGCCGGTCGGGTGTAGGGCCCGGGGGCTCCCGCCGGAGGGGTCGGGCAGGGCCGGTTCGCTCCCCGGCCCACCCGTGAACCCCTGCTAGCATCTCGCGCCGCATGCCGACCACCTCGCAGCTCATCCGCAAGGGCCGCACCGACAAGCCCCGCAAGCTCGCCACCCCCGGCCTCAAGTCGGGCAAGGGCCGCAAGAAGCAGACCGCCGCCCCCCAGCGGCGCGGCGTGTGCACGCGCGTGTTCACCACCACGCCCAAGAAGCCCAACTCGGCGCTGCGCAAGGTGGCACGGGTGCGCATCACTGGCTCGATCGAGGTTACCGCCTACATCCCCGGCGAGGGCCACAATCTCCAGGAGCACTCCGTGGTGCTCGTGCGCGGCGGCCGCGTCAAGGACCTTCCGGGCGTGCGCTACAAGGTCGTGCGCGGCACGTTGGACGCCGCCGGCGTGAGCGACCGCAAGAAGGCCCGCTCGCAGTACGGCGTGAAGAAGAAGTAGTGCCGCGCCGCGCCCCCGCCACCATCCGGCCCGTAGAGCCGGATGCCGTCCACCGCTCGCGCCTGGTCCAGCAGCTTATCAACAAGGTGATGCTGCACGGCAAGAAGTCCACCGCCGAGCGGATCGTCTACGACGCCCTGGCCATCATCGCCGAGCGCAGCGGCAAGGATCCCATCGAGTCGCTCGAGCAGTCCATCAAGACGCTCACCCCGACCCTCGAGGTCCGTTCCCGTCGCGTCGGCGGCGCCACCTACCAGGTGCCCGTCGAGGTCCAGTCGCGCCGCGCGCGCACCCTCGCCGTCCGCTGGCTCGTCGAGTTCGCCCGCCAGCGTCGCGAGAAGACCATGGCCCAGCGCCTGGCCAACGAGCTGCTCGACGCGCAGGCCCAGCAGGGCGGCGCGTACAAGCGCAAGGACGACATCTTCCGCATGGCGCAGGCGAACAAGGCCTTCGCCCACTACCGCTGGTAGGCGTACGCGCCCTCGTCGCCGCGCCGACGGCCCCCCGCCGGGTTGGGGCCGTGCTGGCGCACTGTCCCTTCCTCGCGTTGACCGTTCGCGACGACGATGGCGCGCGCGCCTGACCAGCGACCGCTGTGGGTACGTCCTCGCTCCGCTCGCCTGTTACCAGGTTGACGCCTGCTGATCCGGAGAGGTCGTTCCGGCGCTATAGGTTGGCGCTGCTGTTCGGCAGTCTCCGGGGGCGGGAAGACGACGTCCGGTCCGTCCGGGGGGGCATTCGACGGGAGGGTTTCCCCATGGGACGTATGAAGAGGGCAAGGAGTGTGTCTGCGCTGAAGACCGGGCGCCCAGGCGCCTGGGCGCTAGCCAGTTCGCTGGTGCTGGCCCTGCTGGTCGCACCGCTGGCCATCGGCCAGGACGACGGCGTGCAGGGGCGGGCGGCGGCCGGTGAGGGCGAGGCGATCCTCGGCGGTGATCGCAACCCGCAGGGTGGCGACGCGAACCGCTACGAGGTAGAGACGGAGATCATCGCCAACACGGGCCAGAACACCTATGGCACCCGGCAGTCCAACCTGGGTGAGGGTGGCGGCGCGATCTACGGCTGCCGTTCGACCACGACATCGGCGGATCTCACCGACCCCGAGGCCAACACGCCGTGCGTGCGTGTCAACAACCTGGCCGACGGCCTGGCCTTCCAGTTCCGCTCGGGCGGCACCCTGGGCGGCGTCTTCGACGTCGGCGAGGGCGGCGACGGCGCCCGTCCGTTCGTGACCAACGCCACCGGCACCGCGACCGGCCTCAACGCCGACCGCGTCGACGGCCTCGACGCCGACCAGATCATCGCGCAGGCCCAGCAGGGCGGCGGTGGCGGCGGGGGCGAGGGCGCCGATGGCGCGGCCGGTCCGGCCGGTCCGGCTGGTCCGGCTGGTCCGGCTGGTCCGGCTGGTCCGGCCGGCCCCGCGGGTCCCCCCGGTGACGAGGGCGACCCGGGTGCTACGGGCCAGCCCGGTGCTGACGGCGAGGACGGTGAGAACGGCGTCGGCGGCGTCATGGTGCGTCGCGACATCGAGTTCGGTGGCGCCGGAGATGTCACCAGCGCGACCGTCCAGTGCCAGGAGGGCGAGATCGCGATCGGTGGTGGTGGTCGTGCGAGCAACGGCGCCACTGAAGGCACCGCACTGACCGAGACGCTTCCGGTCGGTCCCCAGGGCAACCCGCCGCTCACCGCCGCGAGCGGTCCCGCCACGGGTTGGAAGGCCACCGTGCGCTTCGCCGAGGCACAGGGCGGCAGCTTCATCAGCGTCCAGGTGTTCGCGGTCTGCGCGCAGTTCGGCGCCGCGGCCGCCGGCTGAGGCCGACGGAGAACGAGCAGGACCGAGAGAGGGCCGGCGCATGCCGGCCCTCTTCGCGTCCGACGGGCGAAGACGATCGGCGCGTACGCGTGAAACGGCCGGTGCGGCGCGCTTCAGGGCGCCCCGTGGTCCCCCGCCACAGCGCGCTCCCGCGGCGTCCGCGGGGGCTGTTCAGGGCCCCGGTGGGCCGGGCGCTCCCTGCTATAGTCATACGTCGCTTCGGGGTCTGGCGCGCTCAAGCGCGCTTCCCTCCGAGGTGGAGCTCGCTCGACGATGGAGACCTCGGAGACATAGCGCGACGCAGGCTAGCCGCCGGTTGGTCAGCGCGGGCCCGAGGGGGCCCGTTTTCTTTGCCCGCAGACGATTGACGAACACCCATCCCATGGCACGAACGTTCACACTCGAGAAGACCCGCAACATCGGGATCATGGCGCATATCGACGCCGGCAAGACCACGACCACCGAGCGGATCCTCTACTACACCGGGAGGACCTACAAGCTCGGCGAGGTCCACGAGGGTGCTGCCGTCATGGACTGGATGGAGCAGGAGCAGGAGCGCGGCATCACCATCACCTCCGCCGCGACGACCTGCGAGTGGCGCGACCACCGCATCAACATCATCGACACGCCCGGCCACGTCGACTTCACCGTCGAGGTGGAGCGCTCCCTGCGCGTGCTCGACGGCGCCATCGCCCTGTTCGACTCGGTCGCCGGGGTGGAGCCCCAGTCGGAGACCGTCTGGCGCCAGGCCGACAAGTACGCCGTCCCGCGCATCGCGTTCATCAACAAGATGGACCGCGTCGGCGCGGACTTCGCGGGCTCGGTCCAGACCATGATCGACCGCCTGGGGGCCAAGGCCATCCCCGTGCAGCTCCCCATAGGCGCCGAGTCCGATTTCCTGGGGATCATCGACCTGCTGGGCATGCAGGCCATCGTCTACAAGGACGACCTGGGCAAGGACCAGGACGTCATCGCCATCCCCGACGAGCACCTCACCGCGGCCACCGAGGCCCGCGAGCGCCTGCTCGACGCGCTGTCGGGGATCGACGAGGATCTCGCCGAGGCCGCCCTGGACGAGATCGAGGGCGGTGGCGTGGTCGACAAGGAGACGCTCAAGCAGGCGATCCGTCGCGCGACCCTCGCCAACGAGATGACACCCGTCTTCTGCGGGTCGGCGTTCAAGAACAAGGGCGTGCAGCCGCTGCTGGACGCGGTGCTCGACTACCTGCCCAGCCCGCTCGAGGTCAAGCCCATCGAGGGCACCATCATCCTCAAGGGCGGAGACGAGGGCGATGCCGTCGTGCGCATGCCCGATGACGGCGAGCCGTTCGCGGCCCTGGCGTTCAAGATCATGTCCGACCCCTTCGTCGGCAAGCTCACCTACTTCCGCGTCTACTCGGGCAAGCTCGAAGCGGGTGGTCGCGTGCTCAACGTGTCCACCGGCAAGACCGAGCGCGTCGGGCGCATCCTGATGATGCACGCCAACGACCGCGAGGAGGTCGAGGCCGTCTACGCGGGCGACATCGCCGCGGGCGTGGGCATCAAGCAGATCGTCACCGGCGACACGCTCACCGCGCCGGACCAGCCGGTGAAGCTCGAGAACATCGACTTCCCCGCGCCGGTCATCAAGGTGGCCGTCGAGCCCAGGACCAAGATCGACCAGGAGAAGATGTCGATCGCCCTGGGCCGCCTGGCCGAGGAGGACCCGACCTTCCAGGTCCAGACCAACGAGGAGACCGGACAGACCGAGATCTCGGGCATGGGGGAGCTGCATCTCGAGGTGCTGGTCGACCGCATGAGGCGCGAGTTCAAGGTCGAGGCCAACGTCGGCCGCCCGCAGGTCTCCTACCGCGAGACAGTGCGCGGCAGCGCCGACAAGGTCGAGGGTCGCTTCGTGCGCCAGACCGGTGGCTCGGGCCAGTACGGCATCGTCTACGTGAGCATCGAGCCGGCGCCCGGCGAGGGCTTCGAGTTCGTCTCCAAGATCCGCGGCGGCTCCGTGCCCTCCGAGTACATCCCCGCCGTCGAGAAGGGCGTCACCGAGGCCCTGGAGACCGGGGTCAAGGCCGGCTACCCGATGGTGGACGTGCGCGTGACCCTGACCGACGGCAAGTACCACGACACCGACTCGTCGGAGATCGCCTTCAAGGTCGCCGGCTCGCTTGCCCTCAAGGAGGCGGCCAGGCGGGCGAAGCCGGTCCTCCTGGAGCCCGTCTTCGCGGTCGAGGTCGTGACCCCGGAGGAGTTCCTGGGCGACGTCATCGGCGACCTCAGTCGCCGGCGCGGACGGGTCGAGGGCCAGGAGCGCCGCGGCAATGCGCTAGCGGTCACCGCGCGCGTCCCGTTGAGCGAGATGTTCGGCTACGCGACCGACGTGCGCTCCAACACCCAGGGGCGCGCCAGTTACACGATGCAGTTCGACGGCTACGAGGAAGTGCCGCCGAACATCGCCGAGAAGGTCGTCGGCGAGCGCACGGGCGAGCCCGTGCCCGCGTAAGAGTTTCAGATAGCTTTCACGAGTTCGACCAAGAGGAGCGAAGGCAAAGTGGCGAAGGAGAAGTTCGATCGGGCCAAGCCCCACGTCAACGTCGGGACCATCGGTCATATCGACCATGGCAAGACGACGCTGACCGCAGCGATCACGAAGGTGCTCTCCGAGACCTACGGCGGTCAGGCGCGCTCGTTCGCAGACATCGACAACGCTCCCGAGGAGAAGGCGCGCGGGATCACCATCGCGACCTCCCACGTCGAGTACGAGACCGACAAGCGCCACTACGCGCACGTCGACTGCCCGGGCCACGCCGACTACGTGAAGAACATGATCACGGGCGCCGCGCAGATGGATGGCGCGATCCTCGTGGTCTCGGCCGCCGACGGTCCGATGCCCCAGACGCGCGAGCACATCCTGCTCGCCCGCCAGGTCGGCGTGCCCTACATCGTCGTGTTCCTCAACAAGGCCGACATGGTCGACGACGAGGAGCTCCTGGAGCTCGTCGAGGTCGAGGTCCGCGAGCTGCTGTCCGAGTACGACTTCCCCGGCGACGACATCCCGTTCATCACCGGCTCGGCGCTCAAGGCGCTGGAGGGCGACACGGAGTACACGGCCAAGATCGTCGAGCTGGCCGACCAGCTCGACGCCTACATCCCCGAGCCCGAGCGCGATCTGGACAAGCCGTTCCTGCTGCCGGTGGAGGATGTCTTCTCCATCACCGGCCGCGGCACGGTGGCCACCGGGCGCATCGAGCAGGGGGTCGTCAACACCGGCGACAACGTGGAGCTCGTGGGCATCAGCGCCACGACCACGACCGTGGTCACGGGCGTGGAGATGTTCCGCAAGATCCTCGACCAGGGCCAGGCGGGCGACAACGTCGGCTGCCTGCTGCGCGGCACCAAGCGCGAGGACATCCAGCGCGGACAGGTGCTGTGCAAGCCCAAGTCGATCACGCCCCACACCAAGTTCAAGGCCGAGGTCTACGTCCTCAAGAAGGAGGAGGGCGGGCGCCACACCCCGTTCTTCACGGGCTACAGGCCGCAGTTCTACTTCCGCACGACCGACGTCACCGGCGTGGCCAACCTGCCCGAGGGCACGGAGATGGTCATGCCCGGCGACAACGTCCAGATGGAGATCGAGCTGATCCAGCCGATCGCCATGGACCCGGGCCTGCGCTTCGCCATCCGCGAGGGCGGACGCACCGTCGGCTCGGGCGTCGTCACCGAGATCATCCAGTAGGAGAGGGCGACACACCAAGCACTCGCGGCCTGCCCCGCCCGGCGGGGCAGGCCGCCTCCACGCTCAGACAATCATGGCCACTGCCACACAGAACAAGATCCGCATCCGCCTCAAGGCGTACGACCACTCGGCCATCGAGGCCGCAGCCAAGGAGATCGTGGAGACCGCGCAGCGCACCGGCGCGACGGTCGCCGGTCCCGTGCCGCTGCCCACCGAGAAGAACGTGTACTGCGTCATCCGGTCGCCCTTCAAGGACAAGGACTCGCGCGAGCACTTCGAGATCCGCACCCACAAGCGGCTCATCGACATCCACCAGCCCACGCCCAAGACGGTCGACCAGCTCCAACGCCTCGACCACCTGCCCGCCGGCGTGGACATCGAGATCCGCCTCGCCTAGGTAACCGCAATGGCCGCGATCCTCGCCCGCAAGCTCGGCATGACCCAGGTCTTCCAGGAGGACGGCCGCGTGGAGCGCGTCACCGTGCTCGAGGCCGGCCCCTGCCCGGTCACCGCCATCCGCACGCTGGAGCGCGACGGCTACGAGGCCGTGCAGCTCGCCTTCGGCGCCTCACGCGAGAAGCACCTGACCAAGGCCGAGCTCGGCCACCTGCGCAAGGCCGACGCTCCGCCGATGCGCCACCTGGTCGAGTTCCGCGACGAGGCCGGCGAGCTGCAGGTCGGGGAGACGGTCACGGTAGAGGCCTTCGAGCCCGGCCAGCGCCTAAAGGTCGCCGGCACCTCCAAGGGCAAGGGCTTCCAGGGCACGATCAAGCGCCACCGCTTCAGCCGTGGGCCGGTCAGCCACGGCTCGCACAACGTGCGCAGCCCCGGCTCGATCGGGGCCTCGGCCACGCCGTCGCGGGTGTTCAAGGGCATCCGCGGGCCGGGCCAGATGGGCAACGAGCGCGTCACCCAGCGCGGCCTGACCCTCGTCCGCGTCGACCCCGAGCGCAACCTGCTCCTCGTGCGCGGCTCGGTCCCCGGCGCGCGCAAAGGGGTCGTGGAGGTGCGTAGCGATGGCTGAGGCGCGCGCGATCGACGGGTCGAGCGCGGTGACGCTCGACGATCGCGCCTTCGGCGCGCCGTTCAACGGCCCGCTCGTCCACGAGTCCGTGCGCGCGGAGCTCAACGCGCGCCGCCAGGGCACGGCCAAGGCCAAGACCCGCGGCGAGGTGCGCGGCGGCGGCGCCAAGCCGTGGCGCCAGAAGGGCACCGGCCGCGCCCGTGCCGGCTCCAGCCGCTCCCCGATCTGGACCGGCGGCGGCACGATCTTCGGCCCGCAGCCGCGCCACTACACCTTCAAGATCAACCGCAAGGAGCGCCGGGCGGCGCTGCGCAGCGCGCTGTCGCTGCACGCCTCGCGCGGCTCGATCGCCGTGATGGACGCCGCGGGCTTCGACGCCCCCTCGACCAAGCGCGCCGCGGGCCTGCTGCGCGATTGGAATCCCACCCACCCCGCCCGCCCGGTGCTCGTCGTGCTGACCGAGACCGAGCGCGAGGCCGCCCTGTCGTTTCGCAACCTCGAGCGCGTCGTCGTGCTGCCCGTCGCCGCCGTGGGGGTGGCCGACCTCGTCAGGGCCGCCGCCGTGCTGGCCTCGCCGGCCGCCCTCGAGGAGCTCACGCGGCGCGCCGCCCCCACGGCGCGTGCGCAGGAGGAGGCCGCCGCCTGATGGACGCCAGCCAGGTCATCATCCGTCCGGTCGTCAGCGAGAAGAGCTACGTGCTCGCGACGGCCGACAAGTACACCTTCCGCGTCCACCCCGACGCGCACAAGACGCAGATCCGCCAGGCCGTCGAGACCCTCTTCGACGTCCACGTGGTCGAGGTGCGCACGATCAGCGTGCGCTCCAAGCCTAAGCGCCGTGGATACACGTCGGGACGCACGCGTGCGTGGAAGAAGGCCGTCGTCCAGGTGCGCCCGGGCGAGTCCATCCCGATCTTCCAGGGGCTGGAGGGCCTGGAGGCGTAGTCCCCTAGCCTCCGTCCGCCGCCATGCCGATCAAGAAGCACAAGCCAACCAGCCCCGGCCGCCGTTTCGCCACCTACGCGGACTTCGCGGAGGTCACCAGGACCAAGCCGGAGAAGAACCTCACCGAGGGGCTCAAGAAGTCCGGCGGACGCAACGCCAACGGGCGCAAGACCGCGCGCCACCGCGGCGGCGGCGCCAAGCGCCTGTACCGGCGCGTGGACTTCAAGCGCCGCAAGGACGACATGTCCGCGCGCGTGGCGGCGATCGAGTACGACCCCAACCGGTCGTCCTACATAGCGCTGCTGCACTACACCGACGGCGAGAAGCGCTACATCCTCGCCCCCAGCCGCCTGCGGGTGGGGATGGATGTCATGTCCGGCGACCAGGCCGAGGTCAGCGTGGGCAACGCCCTGCCCCTGGCCCGCATGCCGGTGGGGACCACGGTGCACAACGTGGAGCTGCAGCCCGGACGCGGTGGCCAGATGGGCCGCTCGGCGGGCACCGCGATCCAGGTCATGGCCAAGGAGGGTGCGATGGCCACGCTGCGTCTGCCCTCCGGGGAGATGCGCCTGGTGCAGGCCAAGTGTCGCGCCACCGTGGGCACGATCGGCAACGCCGACCACCAGAACGTCAAGGTGGGCAAGGCCGGGCGCAAGCGCCACCTGGGCGTGCGTCCGCAGACCCGCGGCACGGCCATGAACCCCGTCGACCACCCGCACGGCGGCGGCGAGGGCTCCACCACAGCGGGTCGCCACCCCGTCACCCCGTGGGGCGTTCCCACGCTCGGCTACCGCACGCGGTCCAAGAACAAGCAGTCGGACCGCTACATCGTGCGCGGCCGCCGGCGCGGGAAGAAGGGCAAGCGATGAGCCGTTCGAGCAAGAAGGGCCCGTGGGTCGAGGAGCGCCTCATGGCGCGCATCGAGTCCATGAACACCGCCAACCAGCACAAGATGATCCGCACGTGGTCGCGGACGTCGACGATCTTCCCCGAGATGGTGGGTCACACCATCGCCGTGCACGACGGGCGCAAGCACGTGCCCGTGTTCGTGAGCGAGTCGATGGTCGGCCACAAGCTCGGCGAGTTCGCGCCGACGCGCACCTACAGGGGCCACGCCGGCTCCGGGAGGGTGCGATGACCCCCCAGCCGTCCGACCCGCAGAAGGGCAAGCCCGCCGAGGAGGAGAAGGCCGCGGTCGAGGCGACCGAGGCCGCCCGGGCGAGCGGACAGGAGGCCGCCGCAGATCAGG
>JANDLV010000061.1 GCA_024330185.1 Candidatus Siliceabacter maunaloa | reverse complement strand
CATCGACGCCAACTGCCGGGTGAGCCGGATCGCCTCGGCCGCCAGGTCGACGTCGCCGGTGTAGTCCTCGTTGAAGACCAGGTAGAGCACCCGTCGCACCGTCGCCAGGTCGCCGGGCTCCTCGAACCGCACGTCACTGACCGTGCGTTTGGCCCGGCTGATCCGCTGCGCCATCGTCGCCTCCGGCACGAGGTAGGCCCGGGCGATCTGCCGGGTGGTCAAGCCACCGCGGCGCGCAGCGTGAGGGCCACCGCGGAGGCCGGGGTCAGCGACGGATGGGCGCACAGGAAGAAGAGCTGCAACGTGTCGTCTGTGGTCTGGGTCGGTCCGGGCGGCGGCTCGACCTCGAGCCGCTGCTCCCGGTCGCGACGCGAGGCCTCGGAGCGGTGGGCGTCAAGGAACCTGCGCCAGGCAACCGTGACCAGCCAGCCCTTCGGGTCGGCGGGCTGGCGGTCCGGCCAGGTCAGCGCGGCCTGGATGAGTGCTTCCTGCACGGCGTCCTCGGCCGTCGCGAAGTCAACCCCGCGATGCACGAGGACGCCGATCACCGCGGGAGCCAGCTCCCGCAGCAGCAGCAGTTCGTCGATCACCTGATCTGCCCTGGCCGGTCCGGTCACTCGGTGACCGTCGGCGGTGCGCTCAGAAACGGGCGCACCTCGAGCCACTCGTGGATCGGCTCGCCGCCGGCTCCGGGGGCTGCCGACAACTCGCCGGCGAGCGCGAGCGCGCGCTCGTAGGTGTCGACGTCGATCACCATCCAGCCGGCGATCAGGTCCTTGGTCTCCGCGAAGGGCCCGTCGGTGACCGGCGGTCGGCCCTCCCCGTCGTACCGGACGAACGTGCCCTCGGGCGAGAGCGCCTGGCCGCCGACGTACTCACCGGTGCGCTCGAGCCGGGCGGCGAAGTCGCGCATGAACTGCACGTGGTCCTCGACCTCCTCCGGGGTCCACTGGTCCATCGGGAGGGCGTTCACGGCCTCGGGGGCGCCGCGGTAGTGCTTGAGAAGCAGATACTTGGACATGCCGGGTCTCCTTGTTGTTGTGCGGCCACGGTGGCCACATCTGCCCCTGGGACGGAGCCGCCGGGCCGGTCTCGACGTCTCGCCACAACTTTCTTCGTGTTCGTACCCAGCGCGAACAGGCACAGCAACAGCCGCCGGCGCAGGGTGTCGCGGTCGATCACCTCCCTCCTCGCGAAACGGCCGACGCCGATACGCTCGACGGGCGTCCGGAAGGCTCGCCGGAAGCCGTTCGCCTGCGACACCACCTGCAGTGCTACACGGTGCCCGATCCCATGGACGCTACCGCGGGAATGCCGGACGCCAGCCCCGCTACCTGCCGGTGCGGTCGCGGTGCTTGCACCCCGGCCAGCAGCAGGGCCGGCGCTGGCCTTCCTCCAACTCCTCCTGGGTCCGGCGAATGCGGCGTTTTCGGGTCATCTCCTGCTTGGCATCCTCGACCCAGCAGATGAACTCGTTGCGCGCCAGGGGCGTGATGTCCTTCCAGGCATCGAGTGCCGTGGTGTTGGCTACCAGCGCCTTGCGCAGGTCTGCGGGAAGCTTGTGCACCACCCCACCGGGCACTCGCTGGCTGCTCACAGGGCAACGGTAGCGGGCTCCGAGGTGAACGCGCTACACCATTAGCCGAGTCCGGAAGCCGCCGTTGGGCGCTGAGTTGTCTGCGGTGGCCTCCCCGGGGGATCTCGTCGCGCGTCCCATGCACTCGCATCCGCATCTCAGGCCGGAAGGAGCCCGCTTGGATGACCCGGGTCTCATGCCCGAGATTCAAGCTGGACCTCGAAGAGCAATCTGGAGCTCGGACTGTCGAGCAGGTCGCGATGCTCGCCTTCGAGTGCGTGCGTGATCAGCCTCTTCGCCTGCTGTGCGTCGGCGATGCGAGCGTCGAGCTCGGCTCGGCCAGACGACCCAGCCTGGGCCTCCTTGGCTCCAGGCGGCGAGCAGCTGACCGACTCCGCGAGCGTGAAGCGCCGCGTGCGCCCGAGGCGACGTGCTGCGCGGCGTGGAAGGCTGGTACGCCGCCTCGGCCGGTGAGCGAGGAAGATGACTACGCACCGACCCTCGCGCCGCCGGCTTCTCGGGGGCTGACTGAACGATCCTGAGCCCGGTCGCCGCCGCCGTGATCGAGTTTCTGACGACCGTCCTGTCCGACAACCGCGACGGGTCGGGTAGCCGCGGCGTGGTGATCTGGCCGCAAGCCGATCCCCTACGGAACGGGCTGACCAGCCTCGCTCGACCGCTGACCTGCACGTCTGCGATCGGCGCCCACGTGCTCGTGCTAGCCACCGCTTCAGCGTCACGGTGAGCCCGGGCAGGTAAGGTCACGTTGCCGTGGAGGAGCCGGCTTGGTTGATCGCGCTTGCGATGGGCGCAACCGGGGTCCTGATCTTCGGCTTCAGCGCCTGGGTCGGACCTCGCTTGCAGCGCTGGTCTGAACTTCAGGGCATCGAGCGCATCGAAGGGCGGACTCGGTTACCGATGCGCCAGCAGCTACAGATCGTGGGGATTATCTGCGTGCTGGGTCCGACAGCCGTCATTGCCGGCCTCCTCGGTGGGCAGGAGGGCTCGCTTTTCATCGCCCTCGGGGGCGCGCTTTTCATGGCCATGATGGCGGCGGTGATCATCCTCAGCGTGCGCTATAGCCGCGAGGCCAAGTGCCGCCACGCCGAGCAGGGGCCGCCAGAGCCTCCGGCCGATCTGGAGGCCTACCGCGAGCAGCCGCCGCTTCCCATGGGTGTCCGCCGCTTGGTGCGCTGCGTGCTCCCCGCTCTCACGCTCAAGGGCTCGAGAGCTGTCGGGGCCTCGGTGGCCTTGCCACCCGTGGTCATCGGGATGGCGATCGCGGGGGAGGCACATCCGCTTGTCGCTCTGGCGGCAACCTTCGGTCCGCTCGCGCTGCTCGCGCTCGTGTGGCGCAAACTGAACCCCGAAGAGCGACCCACCCGAGGGCCCTGCGGTCCTCCGACGCGCGGTACCACCGACTGACCCGCTCACATAGCCCGACGGATCGACGCTGTACCCCAACACGCTCAGCAGCGGATCGCCTTGCGAAACCGGTGAGGCCAGCCTTGGCCGGGCGTTCAGGATGGCGTGTCGAGGCGCGACTCAGCAACCCAGCGTCGAACGGTGGGGTGATGAACCCGCCACGCCGCCCACACGCCCTGGGCCCACGCGAACGCGGCCGTCCGCGCCGTATTCGCTTCCGCGCCGATGGGAACGTCGAGCATGGTCAACGCTCCGCGAGACGCTGGAGGGTCAAGGCGGTGGAAGACTGGGCGATCGACCATCCGGCGGTGCAGCTTGGTTCCAAGCGCCGGATCGACGCCACGCTCGAGCAGAGCGTCTTCAGGTGGATGGCGACCGATTGGATCGCGCGAGGCTCGTCGCCGTCGGGGTGCTGCACGGCATACGTGTCGACAATGAGCTGATGGAAGGCCATACGCTCGGGATCGGAGTACTGGGCGGCCAAGAGCTCGCCGTAACGTTGCCAGCAGCTCGTCGAGCACGTCATGTAGGCATGCGCCGGCCCCATCCACGCGTAAAAGCCGGACCCCGCAGCCGGGGCACGCCACCGTTGCCTCGCCGTCAGCCATATGCAAAGTCTCCCGGAGAGAGCTTGGCCTGCGCCTCCAGTCCGTCTCGATGGCGGATCCTCCGCGGACGCGGCGCTCAGCGGGTCGTGTCCTCGACCGTCTGGGTCACCGTGGTGCCGTCGGTCAGGCGGGCGGTGGCGGTGACCGTGCCGGTGGGGAAGCTGCCGTCGTAGACGGCGAGGAAGGCGTTGCCGGGCGTGGAGGGCTCCAGCGTGCGTACGTCGCGCGGGGTGCGCAGCGTGAGCGACTCGACGTCTGGGTGCGCGGTGCCGTGGAGGACGGTGCGGCCGGGCAGCGTGCGCAGCTGGACCTCACCGATCGCCTCGTCCTCCCAGCTCACGCTGGAGCGCAGGACGGTGATCCGCAACGGCTCCTCGCGGGTCGGCCGGGCTCGGTCGGTTCGGCAGGGCAGCAGCGCCGTCAGCGGGTCGGCGGAGAAGGTGCCGAGTTCGAGGTCGATCCTGCCGATGCGCTCGCCCACCGCCCGTCCCGCCGCGCCGGGGCACCAGCCGCCGCCGGGCGCCGGGGCGGCAAGGAGGCCCCACGGTGGCCCGCCGGCCGGGTCGGGCGAGCGCATCACGACGCGCGGGTCGCCAGCGGGCTCGACCAGTTCGAGCTCGTCGGGCAGCTCGATGCGCGTCTGCGCGCTGCGCTGCCCGTCGGGCGTCTCGACGATGACGCGCGGCCCGATCGGGTCGGCCGGCGGCCCCTCGATGACGGCGAAGTAGGTTCCGCCCTCGCCGAGGCGGGCGCGCACGGCCGTCTCGGCGAGGCCCTCGACGCGCACCGCGCGGGCGTCCGGGCCGGCCAGGCCCCAGACCACGGTGCGGGCGACCCGCGCCGGCCCCGTGGTGGGGTCGGCCAGTGTGGCGATGCGTGCGAACGCGGGCGCCTCCTCGAGGCGCTCGGCCGTCGCGCATGGCCCCGCCAACCGTCCGGCGCGCCTCTGGGGCGCCGGGGTGAAGCCGCGGCCGGCGACGATCCAGCCCAGGCGTCCGTCCACGATCCGTCCCAGCTGGGCGCAGCGTGCCGGCTCGTCGCCGTCCTGCGCGGCCAGGGTTAGCCGACGCACCGCCCACGGGGCCCCATCGCCGGGGTCCGGCGCGCGGAGCCCGGGCCGGCTGCTCGCCACCTCGGGCTCATCCTCGTGGGGGTCCGGGCGCGGCCCCTCCGCGACGGGCGCGGCCACCGGCGCCGAGCGGGCGGCGCCCGCCGAGGGCAGCAGCGCGACGAGGACCAGGCCCAGGGCGATCCCGGCCAGTGTCATGGCCGGCAGCAGTCTGTGCAGCGGCATCCTCATCCGTCCTCCTTTCGCAGCTCCTCGATCGCCACGACGTCCTCGTTGACCGGCTCGCGCTGCACGCGGCCGGTGGCGAAGCGCACCTCGACCGTGAGGTCGGCGGGCCGCACGTTGGCGGGCAGGACGGCGATCCAGGCGCCTTCCTCGGTGACCTTCAGGGCACGGGGCTCGCCGGCGCCGGTGAGCGTGACCCCCTCGACGTCCCCGTCCGCGATCGCCGCGCCCCACACGAGCGTGCGCGGCGGGTGGTCGTGCCAGTCCCACCCTGGCGGGCCGTCGGGGTCGGGCGGTGCGGCGTCCCCGGGGGCGAGGGTGCGCGCCGCCGTGAAGGCCGCACCCTCGTCCGTACGTCCGCAGACGGTGGGCCCGTCGGGCGCGCGGGGCCCGTAGCGGGCGGCGTAGGGGCGCGCGCACACCGCGCGGCTTCCGAAACCGATGCGCTCGACGCTGAACGCCGCGCCGCCCTCGGGGCCCCGCGCGACGTCCGACGCGACGCCGAACGCGTGGCGCTCGACGCCGCCGCCGGCGAAGCGCAGCTCCAGGCGCACCGCGGACTCCTCCGGATAGCCGCGCAGGACGGCCAGGAAGGCGCCGCGGTCGTCGATCTCCAGGCGCCGGCTGCCCGCGGCGGTGGTCAGCCGCACCTCGTCCAGCTTCCCGGCGGTCACGCCGTACACGACGGTCCGCACGTCCTCGCGGTCGCGCGCCGCGAAGACCCGCGCACCCGTGAGGGAGGCGGCATCGCTGCGCGGGATCCCGCACGCGTCGACAATCTCGGCGGGCAGCCGGCGGAAGACCCCGTCTAGGCCGACCAGGCCGAAGGCCCCTTGGGAGACCTGGCCCACCGTGCTGCACACCTGGCCCGTCTCGCTGCGCGACACGCGCAGCGCCCAGTCCGGGCCGCCGTCCGTGTCGCTCGCACGGGCCTCCGTGACCTCCGCGATTCCCGCCAGCGGCGACTGGGAGGGCGGTGCGGCCTGCGGGTCGGGCGGCACGATCGTCCCCCCGCGCCCGACGTACACGGTGGCCGCGGTCGCCGAGGCGGCCACGAACAGGCTCAGCACGGTGGCCAGCGCGACCGACCGAAACGGCCGGCGGGCGCGGCCCGCGCCGGGCGTGGTCGCTGCGGGCTCCTCGCGCAGGAAGGCCGCGTGCAGCGCGTCGCCCAGCTCATCGAGGGCGGGCAGCCCGTGCTCGTCGGGGCGGCGCGGCTCAGCCACGGCCGAGCCTCCCGGTCAGCGCCTCAAGCCGGCGGCCCAGCTCGCGCAGCGCGCGCGACACCCGCGCCCGCGCGGCCTGCTCGCTGACGTCCAGCCGCGCGGCGACCTCGGCGTAGCCCAGCTCCTCGACCACGCGCAGGCGCAGCGCCAGGCGATCGGCGGCGCCCAGCTCGTCCAGGCGGGCCGCCACCTCGCAGCGCAGCGTGGCCAGCTCCCCGAGCTCCTCGACGCGCTCGAGCTCGGCGTCCTCCAGCCCGCGCGACGCCACCCCCAGGCGCTCCAGCGCCCGGCGCTCCACGGCGCCACGACGGTGCCAGTCGGTCAGCAGGTTGCGCGCGATGCCGTACAGCCACGCGACCGCGGCGTCCTCGTGACCGCCGCGAAAGCGCCCGCGCTGCGCGAAGGCCGCAGCAAAGGTCTCCCCGGTCAGGTCGACCGCGGCCTGCGCGTCGAAGGTGCGGCGGGCAAAGTAGGTCACCATCGCGGGAGCGTGGCGGCGGTAGAGCAGCGCAATGTCGTCGGCATCGAGAGGCAAAGCAGCGAAGCAAGCGGCTTCTCAGGTAGATCAGACGAAACGTCAGCGATGTTGTGACATCGCTCGTCTCACCTCGTCACGGCTGGCGTCACCCGACCGTGCGACCGGCCGAACCGACGAGCTGATCGCTGGATCACACACACTGCGGTGTGCCGGCGGCAGGCTAAGCCGCACACCCACCGCCAACAAGGACGATGCTCCGGTTGAGGATCCGCTTACGGGATCCCGCACGGCCGCTCAGGCACGGGCGCGCGGACGACGGCTACGGAAGTGCTACATTTGTCGCATGACCGAGATCGCAGCGCGAGAACTGCGCAACCGCACTGCCGATCTGCTGCGGAGGGTCGAAGCGGGTGAGCAGGTGACGATCACCTCTCGCGGTCGTCCCGTCGCGGAGCTGACGCCGGTGCAGACGATGCGTCGCAGGCCGATCGCACGTGCGGAGCTCACGCGACGCCTGGGCCGCACGCAGGCCGATTCCGGACTTCGCGAGGATCTGGCGATGCTGGCGGGCGACACCACGGACGATCTCGGTCCGATTCGCTGATGACGCCCGCGGCGAGGGGGCTCCTCGATACGAGCGTGTTCATAGCCCTCGAGTCGGACCGGCCGATGAACGCCGGGATGCTGCCGGACCAGAGCGTCATCTGCCCGGTGACCATCGCCGAGCTGCAGGCAGGGGTGCTGATCACTGCCGACGTCGACATTCGCGCGCGGCGGCTGGCCACACTGGAGTCCACGGCTGACATCGAAGTGCTCGCGATCGATGCCGAGGTCGCGGGCGAATGGGCGCGCCTGCGAGTGCATCTCGCCGAGACCGGCCGGCGCGTCAACGTCAACGACCTGTGGATCGCGGCGACCGCGGCCGCCAACGGACTTCCGGTCGTGACGCACGACGACGACTTCGGCCCGCTCGAAGGCGCCAAAGGTCTTGATGTGATCCGTGTCTGACGTTCCGGCTGGGCTCTCTACACCGAACGCTGCACTGGGCACGAGCCGGGGTCGGCGACCGTGCGCAGCGGGATCCGCGACTGGTCGCACGTCGAGGTCGAGACGGCCGGCACTGGCTGGGAGCGTGCCGCGGGTGGATTGCCGTCCGGGATGCGCGGACCTTCATGGCAAGCACTCCCCTCGTGGGTGGTGGCGGCTCGGGCTGCGCCGCTCACCGAGCCCATGTGGCGGGAGGCCTGCGTGTCACACTGGTCGGGGACTCACAGCAGCGAACGGCGCGGCGCGGGGCCGTGCCGGCTTCGGCGTTCCTCGAGGGCCTGGCGGCGCACGCCGTAGCCGGCGCAGTCGCGGTGGAAGACGAAGCCGCGCACGGTGAGGCGTCCGGGACCGCGCGGGACCACTCCGGAGCACACCGCGCAGCGGTCGGCGGGCGGCTCGTCGACGGGGCCTGGCTGCGCGAGGGACAGGACGAAGCGACCGACGGCGAGCGGGGCGGCGAGGGCGGAAGGTGGGCCGAGCATGCGCTCGATGCTCCCGCGCGCGGGCGTGGCGATCCTCGGCCCGCTGGCCAAGGTTCGCCACCGAGCCCTGGCCCGTCGTCCATGCGCCACCGTCCTGGATAGCTGTTCATAGCAACAGTCGGGCAGGACGGTGGCGCGGAGATCGGCTCAGGCCGTCGCAGGGTCCTCGCGCCACCCGAAGCGCTCGTGCAGGCGGCGCAGGGGGCGGGGGGACCACCAGTTCCAGTCGCCCAGGAGCTTCATGAGCGCAGGCACGAGGAGGGCGCGGACGATGGTGGCGTCGATGAGCACCGCGGCGGCGGTGCCCAGGCCGACCTGCTTGATGAACACGATCTCCGATGTCGCGAAGGCCCCGATGGCCACGCAGAACAGGATCGCGGCGCAGGTGACGATGCGCCCGGTGCGCTGCAGGCCGAAGGCCACCGCGTCGTCGGTCGAGGCACCGCGATCGTGCTCCTCCTTGATCCGCGCGAGCAGGAACACGCCGTAGTCGGTGGACAGGCCGAAGACCAGCGCGAGCAGGACGAGGGGCTGGGTGGCCTCCAGGCCGCCCTGGCTGGTGTAGCCCAGCAGGCCCTCCAGCCGGCCGTCCTAGAAGATCAGGACGAGCAGGCCGAAGGCCGCGCAGACGGTCAGCAGGTTCATGATCAGCGCCTTGACCGGCAACACGACCGAGCCGGTCATGGCGAACAGCAGCAGCAGGGTCGTGAGGGCCAGCACGGCCAGGGCGATGGGCAGGCGGTCGCCCAGGCCGGCCTGCTGGTCGACGAAGCGCGCGGACTGGCCGCCCACGAGGGCCTCACCGGGCGCGTCGGTGGCGCGCACGGCGTCGACCAGCGCCAGCGAGGCTTCGGCCAGCTCCGGCGCCGCGGGGCGCACGTCGACCTGCCAGGTCTGGTCGCCCAGGTAGCGCGGGGGCATCACCTCGGCCGCGCCGGGCAGGGCACCCAAGCGTTGCGCGTAGGCGGCGACCTCGTCCGCGCGCTCCTCGCCGGCGGCCAGCGCCACGGTGACCGGTGGGGTGCCCGCGCCGGCGAAGTCGGTGCGCAGGGTGTCGTCCACCACACGCGGCGCGGCTGACGCCGGCAGCACGCTCGCGTCCACGCCGACCCAGTTGGCTCCCAGGAACGGCAGCCCCGCGACTACCAGCACCGCCGCGGTGGCGGCGGCCACCAGGCCCGGCCGGCGCATCACGCTGCGCGTCCAGCGCTGCCAGAAGCCCCGCTCGCGGCGGGGCGCCGCGACGCCGATGCGGTGACCCATCAGGGCCAGCACGGCGGGCAGCGCGGTGAGCGAGACGACCATCGCGATGAGCGCGGCCAGCCCGCCGGCGAGGCCCATCGAGTACAGGAAGCGCTGGGGGAAGACCAGCAGCGAGAGCAGTGCCGCGGCGACGGTCAGCGCGCTGAAGAGCACGGTGCGCCCCGCGGTGCGCATCGTCCGCGTCACCGCCGCGCGGGGCTCGAGGCCATGCGCCAGCTCCTCGCGAAAGCGCGAGACGACGAACAGCGTGTAGTCGATGGCCAGCCCGAGCCCGAGGGCGATGGTCAGGTTGAGCGCGAAGATCGAGAGGAGCGTCGCCTCGTTGACCAGGCGCAGCCCGAGGAAGGTGCCCATGATCGTCAGCGCGCCCACGCCCAGGGGCAGCAGCGCGGCGACGAAGCCGCGGAAGACCAGCAGCGAGAGGAGGAAGAGGATCGGGAAGGCCAGCAGCTCGGCGCGCGCGAGGTCGGAGCCGACCTGCTCGCCGATGGCCACGCCGGTGAACTGCCCGCCGCCCAGCGTGACCGCGCGGTCGCCGTCGAACGCCTCCGCGACTCGCTCAGCGGTCTCCTCCCGGTCCGCGCCCGCGGCCATGAAGGCCGCGACGTAGGCCGCACCGCCCTCCCCGCTAGTGTCGAGGGCGGTGCGCGCGATGCCCTCCACGCCGGCCAGCTCGGCCTCGACGCGCTGTGCCGCGCCCGAGTCGCCGGAGCGCACGAGCGCGAGGATGGTCGGCGAGGGCTCGGCGCCGCCGGCCTGCTCCAGGCGCTCGGTCGCGGCGATGCTCTGCGCCCCGGGGTCCTGGAAGTCGTCGCCGGTGGACAGCAGGCCTGCCACCGGCCCGCCGAACACCCCGACCAGCGCGAGGAAGGCGACGGCGCCCAGCAGCACGGCGCGGGGCCGGGTCGTGACCTAGATGGTTGATTCCATATTGCTGCGGGCCGGGCGACCGCAGGGGGACATAACGAGGGCGCCGAAGGAAGGCGTTGCGAACGCAACGTCGACCATGGAGGCCTCGTGCACGCCGACCTCGACGCCCTCGTCACCGCACTTTACGTGCGCGTTGACGATCTCCTGCCCAAGCGCCAGGGGCCGGGCCGTCCACCACGAATCACCGATGCCGAGCTCATCGCGCTGGCCGTCGCGCAGATGTTCTTGGCGCTCCCCAATGACCGCAAGTTCCTCGCTTTCGCCAGGTGGCGTCTGGGCCATCTGTTCGCCTATCTGCCCAAGCAGCCGGGCTTCAATAAGCGCATGCGTGCCCTCGCGCCAACGATCGCCAGGGTGCTCTTGGACCTGGCAGTCCAGTCGCCGTCGTTCTGCGACAGCCTGCGGCTGCTGGACAGCACACCTGTGCCCTGTGGCCAATCGCGTGAGACCGCCCGTCGTTCGCAGCTTGCTGGCCACGCCGCCTACGGCTGGTGCGCATCGCATAGCCGTCCGTTCTGGGGCTTTCGCCTGTACCTGCTGTGCGCACCGGACGGCATGCCGATCGCCTTTGAGCTGGCCGCCGCCAACGTCGGAGAACGCGTCGTCGCTGCCGAGATGCTGCAGCGGGTGCAGCTGGAGGGCTTCACCGTCATCGCCGACAAGGGCTTCGCGGGCGAAGAGTTCGAGCAGATCATCGCCGCCATGGGCGCCCGTTTCCTGCGACCCGATCGCAAGAACGAGCCGCGTCGCCACGGATCGCTCGGCGCGGTCCGACAGTGGATCGAGTCGGTGTTCTGGACCTGCAAGGGCCAGCTCACCCTCGAAGCTCACGGCGGACGCACGATCGAAGGACTCTGCACCCGCGTCGCGCTCAGACTGCTCGCGCTCGCCGCAGGCCTCGTTCACAACCAACAGATCGGTGACCACGGCCGCCACTTCGCCGCCTACGGCCACTGAATCGGAATCAACCATCTAGTGGTGGAGGCGGGCGAGCATGACTTTCCTCCTGTGAACGTGGCGTGAGTGAGCGCTTGCTTACAACAGGTGCGAAAAAAGGGGGTCAACCGGCGGCGCCGCGCACGCGGGTCGACCAACTGCCGTCGGGGGAGAGGGTGTCGCTGCCGATCAGCGACCCGACCGAGATGAGCAGGCCCGTGGCCATGAACAGCCGCGTCTCGTCCACCGTCGAGCCGGTGGCGCGACGCACCCAGTCGAAGATCTCCACGTACCTCCGTTCGACGCGCTCGCGGATGTCGGGATCGCCGCAGGCCGCGTAGGCCTGGAACTGGAAGGCCAGTTCGTGACCGTCCTCGATCATGCCCTGGTAGGCGGCGCCCAGGTCGGCGAAGGCCGGCCGCGAGTCCGCGACGGCGGCGAACACCTCGATCACGCGGCCGAAGGCGCGGTCGATCGCGGCCAGGAAGAGCTCGCGCTTGGTGCCCAGGAGGCGGAACAGGTAGGCGTGGGAGATGCCGGCGCGCCGCGCGATCGCCTCCGTCGACGTCCCGCCCAGCCCGCCCCGGGCGAACTCGGCGATAGCTGCCTCGACGAGCTCCTCCCGGCGCTCGTCGGCGGTCATGCGGGTGCTCGGTGTGGCCATGCGCCCAGAGTAAGTGAGCACTCACTGCGTTGTCAAGAGCGCCACCCGGCGAGCCGCTGCGGCCGGGTCACTACCCTTCTCCCGTCGATGGACGAGCGCGTTCTCGCCGAGCGGCTGATCGGCTACGACACGTCCACCTCGGAAGGGCTGAAGGAAGCGGCCGGCTTCGTCAAGGGCTGGCTCGACGCGCGGGACCTCCGTCACGATGCGCGCGACTTCGACGGGCTTCCGGTGGTGCTGGCGGAGGTCGGACCGGTCGACGCACCCACGGTGGTCTTCCATGGCCACCTCGACGTCGTGCCAGCGCGCGAGGGGCAGTTTACCCCGCACGTGGAGGGAGACCGCCTGATCGGCCGCGGCGCCTACGACATGAAGGGCGGCCTGGCGGCCATGATGTGCGCGCTCAAGGACGTCGCCGATCAGGACCGCGTGCGCGTGCGCTTCCTCGTCGTGCCCGACGAGGAGAGCGAGGACGTGGAGCGCCGCTCGACCGACGTGCTCGTCCGCGAGGGCTTCACGGGCGACTTCGCGATCACCGGCGAGCCCACGGATCTGCACATCGGGGTGCAGGCCAAGGGGGTGCTCGCGGTCCGCGTGCAGGTGTCGGGCACCGCCGCGCACGGCTCCACCCCCTGGCTGGGCGACAACGCCGTCGTGAAGGCCCTGGACGTTTTCCGGCGAATCGAGACCCTGCCCTTCAGTCGCGAGTCCTCGGACCTCTTCGACCGCCCGTCGATCAACCTCGCTCGGATCGCGGGCGGGGATGCCTTCAACAAGGTGCCCGACCGCTGCGGGATGGACGTGGACATCCGCTACCTGCCCAACCAGGACGCGGGCGAGATCCTCGCGCAGATCCGGGCCATCGCCGACGTGGACATCGTCAAGACCTTCACCCGCGGCCCCGCCATCGTCTCGCGCAGCAACCCCTACGTCCTGGCCCTGCGCGAGGCGGTGTCGCGTTCCCTGAGCGGCGAGGCGCTCAGCGTCGGGCGCGACGGCGCCTCGGACGCGATCTCCTTCCTGGAGGCCGGCATCCCAGCCGTCGAGTTCGGTCCCGTCGGGGCCGGCCACCACGGTCCGCAGGAGTGGGTGTCGATCGCCTCGCTGGCCCGCTACCGCGCCGCCCTGCGCGACTTCGTCCACGCCCTGCCCGCATGGCTGAAGGGCAGGGACCTCGCCCGGGAGCCCGGGCTGCGCGCTGTCGAGGGGGGCCTCTTGTGAACGTCCGTCAGGGCTTCGAGGATCGCGGCGACGGCCTCTCCACCCGCGCCATGCTCGCGCGCTTCGCGCTGGCCGGGGTGACCATCGTGCTGCTCGCCGCGGCGGCCACGGCGACCTCTGGCCTGCTGCAGATCCAGTCGGTGGTCGACCGCCTCTCCGGGGAGGGCCAGGCGGTCGAGATCCCGACCATCACGCGCGCCGAGGCCGGCGAGGCCCAGACGCTGCTCCTGATCGGCTCCGACGCGCGCTGGGAGGACCGCGAGACGGGTCGCGATCCGCGCGCCGACACCATGATGCTCGTGCGGATGGACCCCGACGAGGAGGCGATCAGCGTTCTGTCCATCCCTCGCGATCTCATGGTCGACGTCCCCGGGATCGGCGAGCGCAAGATCAACGACGCCTACGCGGAGGGCGGGCTCGAGCTCGCCGTGGACACGGTGACCAACCTCACCGGGCTGGACATAAACCACGTTGTCAACCTCAACTTCGGCGGCTTCCGCGAGGTGATCAACGCGGTCAACTGCGTGTACGCCGACGTCGATCGCCGCTACTACAACTCCAACGTCGGCGTGCCGATCCCCCAGCGCTACGACGCCATCGACATCATGCCCGGCTACCAGCGCCTGTGCGGCATCGACGCACTGGACTACGTGCGCTTCCGCAAGGACGACTCGGACATCGTGCGTGCCTCCCGCCAGCAGGACTTCCTGCGCGCGGCCAAGGCGCAACTCTCGACCAGCGAGCTCCTGGGCCAGCGCGACGAGCTGCTGGAGATCTTCACCTCCAACACCCAGACCGACACGGAGCTGGCCACCACCGATGGCCTGCTCAGCCTGCTCAAGCTGAGCCTGTTCACCGTCGACAACGGCGTGCGGCAGGTCGAGTTCCCGGGCGAGCCGGTCAACGAGCCCGGCATCTCCTACATCGAGGCCTCCTTCGAGGACATCGACGAGGCCGTGGACGAGTTCATGGACCCGCCGGGCGGCGTGGGCGAGCCGTCGGGCTCCTCGGAGTCGGAGGGCTCGGGCGACTCCTCGAGCTCGGGTGGATCGGGCTCTAGCTCGGGCGACTCCTCGGGCTCCTCGAGCTCGGGCGGGCGCAGCCTGGAGGAGCGCATCGAGGATGCCGACCTGGTCGACGGCACCGACGCCGCCCAGCCGCTGCTGGCCGACCTACGCAGCGAGGGTGGGGCGGGCATGGCGGTCCTCGTTCCCTCTGCGCTCACGCCCGACGGAACCTACGACGGCTTCAGCGCGCGCTCGCCCGAGCCGGCCATCCGCGACTACACGCTCAACGCGCCGGGCGGCGTGCCCCACGCCGCCTACCGCATGGTGGTGGCCGAGAACGCGGGGCGTGGGCGGTACTACGGCATCCAGGGCACCACCTGGCGCGATCCGCCGCTGCTGGCCAATCCCGACGCGACAGTCGACGTCGCCGGCCGGCGCCTCGAGGTCTTCGGCAGCGGCCCGGAGGTGCGCTTCGTCGCCTGGCGCACCGACGAGGGGGTCTACTGGGTCTCCAACACGCTCGACCTCGACCTTGATCGCGGCGAGATGCTGACCATCGCCCGGTCGCTGGGACCGGCTGACCCCGCGCCGGCCGGCTGAGCACGTTCGAGGACAGCCCGCCCCGCCTCGCGTGGGGGATGTGGAAGCGCTTCCTGCTGGCCGGCACCTTGATCGTGCTGGCCACCGCGGCGTCGGTCTCCACCGCGGTCCTGCTGGAGGTCGACCGCGTCGTCGACGTCTTCCGGGCCAACAACGAGGCCCTCGCCGGGATCGACGAGGTGCTCGACGACGTCGAGTCCGGCGAGCCGCAGACCATCCTGCTGCTGGGCTCCGACGATCGCTACGACGATCGCGTCGCCGGGATCCCGGGGCGCTCGGACACGATGATCCTCGTGCGTCTGGACCCCGACCGCGAGGCCACCTCGATCCTCTCGATCCCGCGTGACCTCAAGGTGCGCATCCCGACCGACGGCAGCGCTCCGGCCAGCGCGGTCTTCGACGAGGAGGGGGAGGCGCCGCCGTCCGACGACGTCCTGGCCGATCCCGAGGCCGCGCCCGCGGATCTCGCCGAGGCCGACGGCGACGGCGACGGCGTGGTGGTCGACAAGATCAACACCGCCTATGCGATCGGCGGGCCGCGCCTGGCCGTGCAGACGGTCAAGGAGGTATTCGGGCTGGAGATCAACCACTTCGTCAACGTCAACTTCGGCGGCTTCCGCCGCGCGGTCAATCGGCTGGACTGCGTGTACGTCGACATCGACCGCCGCTACTTCAATGACAACATGCCGCCCGCCGACAGTCCGTCTCCCTACGCCACCATCGACGTCCAGCCCGGCTACCAGCGCCTCTGCGGACAGGACTCGCTCGACTACGTGCGCTACCGCCACACGGACACCGACATCGTGCGTGGCGCGCGCCAGCAGGACTGGCTCGGGCAGGCCAAGGACCAGGTCGGCGTCGAGCGGATATTCCGCGACCGCGATGAGCTGGTGCGCATCTTCGGCACCTATACGCAGACCAACATCGCCAGCAACACGGCGATCCTGCGCCTGCTCAAGCTCATCTACGAGAGCTCGCGCAACCCGCTGGCCGAGGTGCGCTTCCGCGGCGAGGTGGGCGAGCCTTTCGTGACCGTGTCCGAGGAGGACCTCGAGCGGATGAGCGAGGAGTTCCTCCTCGGCGAGCAGACGCGCGGCTCCAAGGGCGACGGCGGCCGGGGCGACACCGGGCGCGAGGAGGAGGACGGGGAGGGCTCCGAGGACGGCGAGGGCTCGGACGGCGGCGGCTCGGGAGACGGGCGCGACGCCATTCCCGCCGGCCTGGAGGACGCCGCCCGCGAGGGGCAGGACCAGGCCGCGGCCGCCGCCGTCGAGCTCGACCTCCCGGTCTACTACCCGCGCCTGCGCACCGAGCGCAGCGACTACATGGGCCAGCCGCGCGTCTACCCGATCGAGGGCCGGGCGGGCGAGCGTCACGAGGCCTACCGCATGGTGCTCGACGCCGAGGGCGTCGGGGAGTACGTCGGCGTGCAGGGCACGGCGTGGCGCGATCCACCGATTCTCGACTCGCCCTCCGAGGTGCGTCGCCTCGGCGGCCGCGACTACATGCTGTTCTTCGACGGGAGCCGCCTGGCCCGGGTCGCGTGGCGCACCGACCGGGGCGCCTACTGGGTGTCCAACACGCTCCTGCGCTCGCTGTCGAACCGCGAGATGCTGGGCATCGCGCGGTCGCTCACCCGCATCGGCTCGCAGGGCTGATGGCCCCGCAGCTCAGGCAGCGGATGCACGTCGACGAGTTCGCCGTCATGCGCCCGGCCGTGCCCGGGCTGCGGCGCCGACCGCCGTGGAGCTCCCCGAGCATGGCGCTACGACATCGGGCGCAAGAAGTCGGTCTACGAGGCCCAGGGCGTCGCTGAGGTGTAGCTCGTCGACGACGTCGCCGAGGTGGTACTCGTCTTCCGTCGCTCGAGCCCCGGGCAGCCCGTGTACGACGTGGCCCTCGAGCTCGGCACGACGGAGTCGCTCACCTCGCCGCTGCTGCCGGGCTTCGTCCTGGCGCTCGAGGGTCTGTTCGCTGCTGCGCGGCGCTGACCGTTCGAGGCATCGACCGCGCCCAGCCCGGCGGATCCTTCGGATGCTCCCCTATGGCCCTTCGCGCGTGGAGGTCCCCGCTCGTTCACCGTCGGCCAGACCGCGGTCGGTCTCGCTGTGGTCGGGTCGACGACCAGGGCCGGATCGGTTGCGTGCGTGCGCCGCGGCCCTGGCGCCCCTCGTCGCCCGGGGCCGAGATGGCCTCAGGGGCCTCGAAGGACGACGCACCGGGCCTGCGGCCCGCCGCGAGCACCTGGTCGGGGCGCTCGCCTACGAGTCACGACACGCACACGTACCGCCCTCGAGGCCATCGCCGCGGCCCAAGGCCGGCGCCTTGCCGACGTCAGCCGCGACGCCCTCGACGAGTACGCAGCCCGTCACGCCAGTTGAGCTGATCAGGGCTACGGTTTGCGATCGTCTATCGGAATGCCGTTCGGAGAGGCGCTCACAAGGGTGTCACGCCTCGATGAGCTGGTGACCCAGAGGCTGGCCGGGCTCCGCACCGGGCGGGACAGCAAAGATCGCGCTGCCGACGGTGGAGATATACCCAGATGTTGTGGATGGGCTTGAGAACGAAGGCGGCGTACCTT
>JANDLV010000060.1 GCA_024330185.1 Candidatus Siliceabacter maunaloa | reverse complement strand
CGACTCCTTCGGCGCCGAGACCTCGCAGCGCGCGCGGGAGCAGGGCACGGCCTCGGTCTCCTCCTGCCCGTCCTCGGGCTCCTGGCCCTCGGCGGCCTCCTCGGCCTCGCGCTCGGCGCGGCGTTCCTCGGCGGCGGCGCAGCGCTCCTTGGCTTCGGCGGGCAGCGCCTCGCCACGGGCGAGCTCGGCCACCTGCTGGCCGAATGCGCAGCCTCGGCGCTCGTCGGACGGCGTCTCGTCGATGAACTCGCGCACGGCGTTCTCGCGCTCCCGCTCGCCACGCTCAACCTCCGTGACCTGGTTGGGCAGGCTCAGGCCGACCCTCTCGAAGGCGGTGCTGGCAGGATCGGGCAGGTTCACGCCGGCGACGGCCAGCCCGGCGCTGCTCAGGCCGACGGCCACTGTCGTGGCGGCGACGGCGACGGCGGTCGCCGCGAAGCGGTTTCGGGGCATCAGGCTCCTCAGGCTCCGACGCGAGCGCGCGTGCGCAGGCGGGAGCGAATCGGTGGACGGGGCGAGGCGCGCCGCCTCGGCCATCGCGACGAGGTGACGCTCACGCGTGTCCCGCGCCACCGGGCGCAGGTGCGTGGAGCGCACGTCGTCCACGAGGCCGGCCAGGTCGCCGGCCTCCAGGTCGCCGTCGACCTCATGGCCGGCCAACAGCCGGTCGAGGTCACGGTCATCCAGGTGGCGCAGGGGGCGCATCTCATCCGGGTAAGCGCCGGACGGCTCCATAGGGGTACGCCCCTCGTCGCTCACAGCGCCACCCCCTCCCACTCGAGCTCTTTGCGTGCCGCCGCGAGCCCGCGGCGCTGCAGCGCCTTCACGGCGCCGACGCGCTTGCCCAGGATGCGCGCGACCTCCTCCACCGTGAGGTCGCCGAGGATGCGCAGCAGCAGCACCGCCTGCTGGTCGCCCGCCAGGCGGGCGAGCACCTGGCGCACGCGCTGGGTGGCGAGCGCCTCGAGGGCCTGCTCGCCGGCGGAGGGGCCCGCCATATCGGCGCCGACCTCTGCCCCGGAGGGCTCGACCGGCCGGCGCCGCCGCCTGCGCACATCGTCGAGAAGCCGGTGATGGGCGATCGTGAACACCCACGAGCGCAGCTCCCGCTCGTCTCCGGAGAAGCGTGGCAGGTCGCGCACGACCTGGAGGAAGACCTCGCCCAGGACGTCCTCGGGCTCGTGAGCTCCGCGGGCGCGCAGGTAGCCCAGAACGCCTGGGGACAGCTCCCGGTACAGCTCCTCCCACGCCCAGGCGGCGCCGGTGCGCGCGGCAGAGAGCAGACCGTCGAAGGGCTGTGCGAGGGCCATGCCTGGACCGTAGGCGGTCGCGCCTACTCCATGCGCCGGGCGACCACCGCGGCCTGCCCGTAGGCGATCCCCCCGTCGTTGGGCGGCAGCCGCTTCGGCACGAGCGCGCGCAGGCCGGCGTCGCCCAGATGGGCGGCCACCGCCTCGAGAAGGACCCGGTTCTGGAAGACGCCGCCGGAGAGGACGACGGTCTCAAGGCCGCGCCGCGCCGCGACTCGCGCGCACGCGCGCGCGACGGCCTCGGCCAGGCCGGCGTGGAAGCGTGCCGCGATCGCCGGCACCGCCACACCCGCGGCGACGTCGCGGACGATGTGGCGGATCGCCTCGCGGGGATCGATGAGGACCGGGGCATAGTCGGGCGCGGGTGCGTCGTCGGGCGCGGGTGGATGGCCGAGCGCGGAGGGGACCTCACCCTCGCCCACGTCGACCCGGTAGGGCTCGCCCGCTCCGCCCCCCAGCGCGGCCGCCTCGAGCTCGATGGCCGCCTGGCCCTCGTGGGTGACCTCGGCGCGCAGGCCGCACAGCGCTCCCACGGCGTCGAAGAGGCGGCCGGCGCTGGTGGTCATGGGTGCCGCGGTGCCGGTGGCCACCATCTGCGCCACCGTCCGCCAGCGCGCCGGATCGACCACCCCTGCCAGCGCCGCGGGCGGCGCCGTGACGTCCTCCCCGGCCGCGATCAGCCACGTGCAGGCCATGCGCCATGGCTCACGCACCGCGCGGTCCCCACCGGGCAGGCGGACCGGCCACAGGTGCCCTGCCCGCTCGAAGCCGGCGAGGTCGCCGACCAGCAGCTCCCCGCCCCACACCGTGCCATCGGTCCCGTACCCGCTGCCGTCGAGGATCGCGCCGACCGCCGGGCCGCCCTCGCCGTGCTCGGCCAGGCACGCGGCCAGGTGGGCGTGGTGATGCTGGACGCCGACCAGCTCGACGCCCTCTCGCTCCACCGCATACGCCGTCGAGAGGTAGTTCGGGTGCAGGTCGTGAGCGACGACCTCGGGGACCACCGCGAACAGCTCCTCGAAGTGGGCGATGCCCTCGCGGAAGGACGCGAGCGTCTCGAAGTTCTTGAGGTCGCCGATGTGGTGGCCGACCCAGGCTCGCTCCCCGCGGGCCACGCAGAACGTGCTCTTCAGCTCGGCGCCGCAGGCCAGCAGCGGGCGCGCGGCGGGCACGGGCAGCGCCAGGCTCGCCGGCACGAACCCGCGCGAGCGACGCATCATGAGCGGCCGGCCACCAACGACACGCACGACCGAGTCGTCTGTGCGCGTCTCGATCGGGCGGTCGTGGACGAGGAACGCGTCGGCGATCGCGGCCAGCCGCCGGCTCGCGTCGTCGTCACGGAAGGCGATCGGCTCGTCGGAGAGGTTGGCGCTGGTCATGACCAGCGTTGTCGCGGTGTCGGCGGCCAGCAGATGGTGCAGCGGCGTGTAGGGGAGCATCACGCCGAGGTCCGGGGCGCCGGGCGCCACACTGCGCGCCACCGCGGCGTCGGGGCGGCGTCGGGCCAGCACGATCGGGCGTTCGCGCCCGGTCAGAAGCGCCTCCTCGGCCGCGTCCAGCTCCACGAGCGCGCGCGCCGCGACCACGTCGGGCGCCATGAGGGCGAAGGGCCGGTCCTCGCGGTGCTTGCGCGCGCGCAGCGCGGTGACCGCGCCCTCGTCGTCCGCGCGACAGGCGAGGTGGTAGCCGCCCAGGCCCTTGACCGCGACGATCCGGCCGGCCAAGAGCGCGTCAGCGGCGGCACGGACGGGGTCACTGGCCGCGAGCTCACCGCCGTCGACCAGCGCAACCGCCGGCCCGCACACCGGGCACGCGTTGGGCTGGGCGTGGAAGCGGCGGTCGAGGGGGTCGTCGTACTCGACCTGACAGGCGTCGCACATGGTGAAGGCTGCCATGGTGGTCAGCGCACGGTCGTAGGGGACGCCGCGCACGATCGTGAAGCGTGGGCCGCAGTTCGTGCAGTTGACGAACGGGTAGCGGTACCGCCGGTCGGCTGGATCGAACAGCTCGGCGAGGCAGTCGGCGCACGTCGTCGAATCCGCGGTGATCGGCGCCGAGGGCACCCCAGCGGGGTCTGCGACGCCGCTGGCGACGATCGCGAAGCCCGTCTCCTCGCGCACCGCGCGCTCCCGACAGACAACGCGATCCACCTCGGCCAACGGAGGGGCGTCGGCCCCCAGCCGCGCCACGAAGGCCTCGACCGCGTCGGCCGGGCCCTCGACCTCGGCCAGCACCCCATGCTCGTCGTTGCGCACCCAGCCCGCGAGGCCAAGCTCGTGGGCCAGGCGGAACACGAACGGGCGGAAGCCCACGCCCTGCACGATCCCCTCGACCCGCACGGCCACACGGCGGCAGGCCGCCGGCGGGACCACTCCTACTCCCGCGGCCGCCGGTGGCCCTCGTTGAGGACTAACCCGTAGAGCATGTGGTCGGCGGCCAGGAGCGCCCGCTCTACCGGGCGCAGGTCCCCGGCCTCGGGGAGGCGCAGCGCGGGCGCGAGGACGAGCTCGAAGGACAGCCAGAGCGCGACGCCGTAGACGGGGCCCGACCACGGAGCGCGCCGCAGCGCCTCGGGCAGCAGCCCGAACACCGCGCCGCCTCCCGCTCCGTAGCCCCAGTGCAGCGTCTCGACCACCGCTCGACGACGCCGGCGCGGCACGTGGCGCAGCCACCCCTGCACGCGGCGCTTGTCGGCGATCGCCTGCGGCGGCGTGCGGTCCAGCAGCCCGACGTACACCGACCACGTGCGCACCCCGGTCATGGCCATGGCCGCCACCGCCCCGCGCACGGCGGCATGGGTAGCGCGATCCGTGTGCGTCGTCGGTGGCGTCGGACGTGGTACCTCCGAGGGCGCCACTAGAGCTCCACCGCCTCGCGCCGTACATGGAAGCAGCTCGCCTCGGTGTCGATGTCGTTGGCCACGGCGGTGAATGATCCCTGAGTCCGCGGTGAGGTCAAGTGCCCGATGCGGCGGCCCGCACACCCGGGGAGGCCGCGCTCCTCACGCGGCGGCACCCGCCCGCGCGGCGATCGCGACGAGCCGGTCGCGCAGGGCTTCCACCCCGTCTCCGGTCCGGGCGCTGGTCAGCAGGTACTCGACGCCCGGGTGAACCTGCTCGAGATTGGCCAGGAAGCGATCGAGGTCGAAGTCCAGGTGCTCCAGGAGATCGATCTTGTTGATCACCACCAGCTCGCACGCGCGGAACATCAGCGGGTACTTGAGCGGCTTCTCCTCGCCCTCGGTGACCGAGGCCACCATCATCCGCACGTCCGCGCCGACGCGGAACTCGGCCGGACACACCAGGTTGCCCACGTTCTCGATGATCAGCAGGTCGATCTCGTCGAGGGGCAGCGAGGGTAGCGCCGAGCGCACCATGTTGGCGTCCAAGTGGCACTCCCCGCCGAAGCCGCCATCGGTGTTGAGCTGCGTGACGGGCACGTGCAGCAGTGACAGGCGGTCGGCGTCGAAGCTGCCCTGCACGTCGCCCTCGAGCACGCCGGGGCGCACGCCCTGCTGGGCGAGCCCGTCGAGGGCGCGCTCCAGCAGCGACGTCTTCCCCGCGCCCGGGGCACTCATGAGGTTGACCACCTTCACGCCCGCGCGATCGAAGTCCTCCCGGTTCGCGCGGGCGATGGTGTTGTTGGCGTCGAGGACGTCCTCGACGACCCGGACCTTGGTCTTGTGCACTGGCCTCCTCCTACATCTGCTTGATCTTCATGTACCGCTTGAGCTCGGGCAACTGCACGGCGACCGCCGCTCCCACGAGCACAACCAGCGCGATGGCCACGATCAGAAACACCTTCATGACCGACTCTCCTCTCTGTCCTGCGACAACAGGTCGTCCAGCACGCAGCGCACCAGGCCGACGGCCTCGGTCGTCGCGGCCCGCACGGGCGCACTCAGCTCCATCACGATGTCCTCCTCCTCGCCGGGGATGCCCATCATGCGCACCTCGGGCTCGCAGCCCACGACGAGGATCCGCGGGGGCAGCGAGCCGAGCGAGCGGGCCAGGCCCAGCACCTTGACCGGGTCCATCCCGTGCGCGTCCATGGCCAGCTCCCCGTCCTGCACCTCGGGCTCGATGACGTAGAGGTCGCCGGGAGCGCCGCCGCGGGGGGCGGCGTCGACCAGCACCACCGCGTCCCACCCCTCCTGCAGCTCGTAGGCCAGGGCCAGGCCGCGGATGCCGAAGTCGCGGACCTCGACGCCCGCCGGCAGCTCCTCGCGGGCCAGGAGGTTGGCCACCTCGACACCGAAGCCGTCGTCGGCCAGGAAGACGTTGCCGATCCCGGCGACCAGCGCGCGCGTGCGCGGTAGGGCGGGGCCGGCCATGGGCTCGACGTCCTCGGGCAAGAAGAAGAAGCGGTGGCCGGGCAGGCGGGCCTCGCCCAGGTCGCGCCCCGGATCGTCCTCGATCACCACGGCGAGGTGCGTGTGGCCCTCGAAGTCCTCCTCGACGCGGTCGACCACGCCCACCTTGCCGTTGAGCACCACGTCCATGATGTCCCCTCCGCGACGCGGGCGCAGGACGACGCGGCTGCCGCGCCCGATCTCCACGCCGTCCACGGTCACAGTCCTCATCAGCGACGCACCGCCAGCTCGCGCACCGTGCCGTGGAGGGCCATGCGCTGCTCGGGCGTCAGGGCCTCGGTGCGCTCCAGGATCGCCCGCGTACGGGGGTCGCTGGCGCGCATCTCGGCCTTCTCCTCGTCGGTCAGCGCGAGGATGCTCAGCACCAGCAGGCCGTCGATCTCCCCGCCGTCGAAGAGGTCGCCCGGGCTCTCGGGCGCGATCTGGGGGTGGTCGTCGAGGATGATCGGCGAGGCCAGCACGGTGTCGCGCTCGCCCGGCTCGCCCATCAGCACCGGCCACAGCCCCTCCTGGCGGCAGTCCCCTGCGGCCTGGGCCAGCCCGGACGGCGGGTCGGCCAGCGAGACGAACGCCCCGCCGCGGACCCGCAGGACAGCGTGGGTGGAGCACAGGGTGCGTCGCAGCGTGGGCTCACGCGCCGCGCCGTCCCAGGGCGTCGTGTTGGCCACCCGGACGGTGAGGCGGCGCAGGCCAGGGCGCAGCTCCCGGGTGACGACCGAGAGGATCCCGGCAAGGGGCTCCCAGCTGCGCACCAGCGTGCCCGCGCCCCCCTCCAGCGCCTCCTCCTCGCGCCCGGCGGGGACGGTGAACGGCCCGGGCCCGGCGACGACCTCGCGCTCCACCGCCTCGTCCCAGCTCAGGTGGCGCTCGCCGTCCACGGTGAGCTCGTCCACGGCCTGGCCGGAGGCGTCGTGGACCTGACGGCGCACCACGTGCAGGAAGCGCGCACGCACGTCGACGGCCACCTTGCCGTCACCGTCGCCCTCCACCAGGCACTGCACGACCAGCTCGCTGCGGTCCTCGCGCCAGCCCACCGGGTAGACGCCGCCCCACGTGAAGCGCTGCTGGTTCTTCATCGCCGAGCGCGTGTAGGGCCACAGCACGTAGCCCTCGTAGAGCACGGCGTCGGCGATGGCGCGCACCGGGTCCACCGCAGGCGCCATCAGGCCTCCTTCTCCGCGTGCTCGGCGCGGTCGAGCAGCGCGCTCAGCGCCGTCTCCCAGGACAGCAGCGTGTGGCGGGCCTTGTAGGCGGCCAGGCGGTCGAACGTCTCGCGCTCCAGGCGCAGCCAGGCGGCGCCCCGGAAGTGGAAGTCCATCGTCTCGCGCCACACGGCGACCGGCATGCGATAGGGCGCCTCGCGGTCCCACGAGATGCGGCTGACGCTCAGGCGGCCGGCTTCGTCGCGGTGGAAGACCGTTCCGCTGAACAGCAGCTCCAGCGGCACCTCGCCGTCCTGCAGGGCGGCGAGGTACTTCGACGCCGTGACCTCGAAGTCGTAGGTGCACGGCACGTCGAGATCGACCACCGTCTCGCCCTGGAAGGGTGGGATCACCAGCGTCGTGTGCGTCCACAACAGGCCACGCAGCGTCGAGGACCAGCGGTCGGGCGTGCCGAAGAGCTCGCTCAAGCGCTCCTGCTCGCCCTCGTCGTAGCCCCGCTGGGCGGCGGCGATGCGCAGCTGGACGTTGAGCATGAGCGAGCGGATGGCGGCACCGCCGCTGTCCACGCGCAGCGCGAAGCGCAGCGTGGGCACGGCGGCGTACTGCACCGCCCGCGCCCCCTCCACCGTGAAGGCGAGCGCTGGCGCGCTCTGCGCCCCGGTGGGGACGTCTATCGGGCTGGGCAGCGCCACCTCAGGCCGGAGAGAGGTTGGGCATCGACGGGTCGATCGGCTCATGCGTGTCGGCGTTGACACCCGTCGACCGCTCGGCCGTCGAGCGGCCGTCGGGCTTGTGCCCGGCCTGCTTCTCGTAGTTGCCGGGCTTGTTGCCCTGCATGATGCCCGGGGTGTGGGCCAGGGCATCGGGCGAGACGTCGGGCTTGCCGGTCTTGAGCATGCTGCTACCTCCTGCTGCGTAGTTGGTCGAAGAACCCATCGATCTGCTGCTGGACCTCGTCGCCGCCGCTGAGGCCACTCCAGTGGGTGCGGATGAGGCCGGTGAGCTGGTAGCAGTCGTCGATGGGCACGAGCCAGTGCTCGCGCTTGTCGCCGGCCCGGTTGATCAGCAGCGCCTCGACGTCGGGCGTGAGCTCGTCGAGGACCGGGTTGGCCACCTCGAGCTCGGCCCAGGCCTCCAGGCGCAGCTGCGACTCGGTCGGCCCCGCCGGGCTGGGGTACAGCGCGATGACGCGCTGCGCCGGGGTGTTGAAGAAGAAGAAGGCCATGTCCACCGGGATCTGCAGCGCCGCCCAACCCGCGTCGTCGAGCACGAACTCGGTGAGCTCGCGGCGGCGGTCGGGGACCAGGCGCAGATGACCACCACCGGCCGCGTCGCTGTCGAAGAGGATCTTGCACGCCTGGCAGGCGCACATCATCCGCCGGGTCTGCAGATCGACGAGGTGGCGGTGCAACGGGGGCACCGGCGCGCCGCACAGGTCGCAGACCTCGACCTCTGCGACCGAGTCTGCCGGGTCGCCCTCCGGCTCGGCGGTGGGCGCTGAGTTCGCTCTGGCGAGCTGTGCGAGACGCGAGGCCACTAGCCCACCGCCACCCGTACGAGCCCGCTGTCGTCGGTGAGCAGCGGCACCGGCTCGAGGTGGAGCTGGGGCTGGTCGAGGCAGCGCCCCGCCCTGCGCGCGTCGTAACGGTGGCCGCAGGCCGGGCAGGTCAGCTCGGCGCCCGTGAGCGGCGCACCCTCCAGCGAGTCCTCGCAGCCGGGGCAACGGGGTCGATAGGCATACGGCGCGCCGTCCAGGCGCAGGAACAGCAGCTCATGGCCGCTGACCTCCTTGAGCAGCGTCCCGCCGCTGGAGAGCTGGGGCAGCGAGCCGGCCATGGCCCACGAGGGGTCGGATCCGTGCCCGCCTGCGCCCGCCGCCGAAGGCGACTGGGTGTCCCCGACCATCTCGATCTGCAGCAGCCCACCCGCCTGCGCCGGCGCCTCGTCAATGGCACCTTCGGCCTCGACGGCCGCCACGTCGGGCGCGGCCTTGAACACGGCCTCCTCGATGGCCAGCTTGAGCGTCATGGCCGAGGCCGGGCAGCCCTCGCAGCTTCCCTGCATCTGCAGCAGGACGACGCCGTCCCGCACGCTGACGAGCTCGACGTTGCCCCCGTGGGAATCCAGGTACGGGCGGACCTCCTCGAGGCCCGCCTGCACCCGCTCCTCCACGGGCACCGGGTGCAGCCCGTGCAGCAGCAACAGGTGCTCGACGACGTCGTCGCCGGCCAGAGTCAGGGCCTGCGACGCGCCCACGCCGTCGAGCACGCGGCGCAGGCCCTCCCCGTAGAGATCGAGGAGGGCCGTGACCATCGTCGTCGCCAGATCGCGCGCCATCGGGTCGGCGAGGGACTCCAGTTCCTCCAGGAGCCCCTCGACGCGCCCGACCAGCTCGTCGGCCTGCCTGTGCCCTGAGGGCAAAGCCCGCGGGTGCAGATCGTCCACGTGCTCAGCCGCCGCCGTTGTTGGCCCCGAACATGGGCGAGTGCTGCTGGTGCACCGTCCGCCCCTTGCCCGTGTACATGTGCACCCCGCACGGCAGGCACGGGTCGAACGAGCGCACCGCACGCATGATGTCGATGCCGCGGAAGTCGTCCGGCCCGTTCTCCTCGAAGATGGGCGTGCCCATCACCGCGTCCTCGTAGGGGCCCGGCGTTCCGTAGGAGTCCGTCGAGCTGCCGTTCCACGGCGTCGGCGGGTAGGGGTGGTAGTTGGCGATCTTGCCGTCGCGGATCACCAGGTGGTGGCTGAGCACCCCGCGCACCGCCTCGTGGAAGCCCACGCCGATCGCGTTGTCCGGGACCGTGAAGGGCTCGAAGGTCTTCGTGCGCCCGGCGCGGACCTCTTCCAGGCCCTTGTCCACGAACCACAGCGCCATCGCCGCCGCGTAGGCGACGAAGTAGATGCGGGCGCGGTTACGCTCGATCGCGTTGGACCACTGCGGGATCACCCACTCCAGGTCGTGCTGGGGCATGTTGGGCGACTTGGGCAGCGTGATCTTCACGCTGTGGCCGGTGGACTTGACGTAGGGCGTGTCGACGATGTTGGCCAGCGCCGTGGTCCACAGCCGGGCCAGCGCCCCGCCGCCCGTGTCCAGCGCCAGGTGATCACCCGTGCGCTGGTCCAGCCAGCGCGGGCTCATCACCCACGAGTAGTTGCCGCCGTCCAGGTCGCGCTTCTGGGGCTTGGGCAGCGTGGTCTGGTTCCACGGGTGGCGCTGGTCGATCGGGTTGCCCAGCGGGTCCTGCTTGACGAACGTCTCCTCGTTGGCCCAGTCCTCGTAGTAGGAGCTGCCCAGGAGGATCCGCATGTTGACGTTGATGTCGACCAGGCTGGTGGTGACCAGCTCGCCGTCCACGATGATGCCGGGCGTGACGAACATCGCCCGGCCCCACTCGTCCATGTTGCGGTAGTCGTAGTCGATGACGTCGGGGTCCTGGAAGGAGCCCCAGCAGCCCAGCAGGATACGCCGCCGGCCGACCTCCTCGTAGCCGGGCATGGCCTCGTAGAAGAAGTCGAAGATGTCGTCGTTCATGGCCACGGCCTTCTTGATGAAGTCCATGCAGCGCATGAGCCGGGTCAGGTAGTCGGTGAACAGCTGCGGGGTGGCCACCGTGCCCACGCCGCCGGGGTAGACCGTGGAGGGGTGCACGTGGCGACCCTCCATGAGGCAGATCATCTCGCGCGTGATGCGGCTGACGACCAGGGCCTCCTGGTAGATCTCGCCGACGAACGGGTTGAGGGCCCGCATCATGTCGGCGATCGTCGCGTAGCCGTGGATGCCCGCGTGGGGGGACTCCGCCTTCTCGGCCTTCTCCATGACCGACGGGTTGGTGTCGCGGACCATCTGCTCGCAGAAGTCGACGAAGACCAGGTTGTCCTGGAAGATGGTGTGGTCGAACATGTACTCGGCCGCCTCGCCGAGGTTGACGATCCACTCGCCCAGCGGGGGCGTCTTGACCCCGTAGGCCATGTTCTGCGCGTAGACCGAGCAGACCGCGTGGTTGTCGCCGCAGATGCCGCAGATGCGGCTGGTGATGAAGTGCGAGTCCCGGGGGTCCTTGCCCTTCATGAAGACGCTGTAGCCGCGGAACATCGACGAGGTGCTCTTGCACGTCGCCACCTCCTTGGCGGCGAAGTCGATCTTCGTGTAGATGCCGAGGTTGCCGACGATCCGGGTGATCGGATCCCAGGACTTCTCGACCAGGTTGCCCGCTTCGGGCTTGACGCGCTCGCGTGTGGCCATGGTTGGCTTCTCCGTTCCCTTTGGTTCAGTTCGGCCAGCGAGGCTGGTAACCGGTGGTGAGCTCGTCGCGGTTGTGACGCCACTTGGGCTCCTGGTTCTGCGTCTTGTTGGTGATGCCGCGCAGCTTGCGGATCACCTTTCCGTAGGCACCGGTCGCCGCGCTGGAGACCGTGCCGCCGGGGGGCGCGTCCATGAACGGCATGAACTTGTCGGGGAAGCCGGGCATCGTGCAGCCGATGCAGATGCCGCCCACGTTGGGGCAGCCGCCGATCCCGTTCATCCACCCGCGCTTGGGCACGTTGCAGTTGACGACCGGGCCCCAGCAGCCGATCTTCACCTGGCACTTGGGCGAGTTGTAGTCCTTGGCGAAGTCGCCCTGCTCGTAGTAGCCGGCACGGTCGCAGCCCTCGTGGACCGTCTTGCCGAACAGCCACTGCGGGCGCAGCGCCTCGTCCAGCGGGATCGTGGGCGCCAGGCCGGCCGCCTGGTAGAGCAGCCAGGTCAGCGTCTCCATGAAGTTGTCGGGCTGGACGGGGCAGCCGGGCACGTTGACGATCGGCAGCCCGCCGGCGGAGCGGAAGTCCCAGCCCAGGTAGTCGGCCAGGCCCATGCAGCCGGTGGGGTTGCCGGCCATCGCGTGGATGCCGCCGTAGGTGGCGCAGGTGCCGATGGCCACCACGCCCCACGCCTTGTGAGCGAGCTGGTCGATCCACCACGGCAGCGTCAGCGGCTCCCCGGTGACCGGGTCGTTGCCCATCGAGGACCAGTAGCCCTCGCCGTTGATGTTCTCGTTGGGGACCGAGCCCTCGACGACCAGGACGAACGGCGCGTCCAGCGTGCCCGCGGCCGCCTCGAAGAACGGCTTCATGAACTCGTCGCCGCCCAGCGTGGGCGAGAGCACCTTGTTGTGCAGGTGCACCTTCGGAAGGCCCGGGATCGCGCCCAGCAGCACCTCCTCGATGGTCGGCTGCATGGCCGCCGTGACGGAGACCGAGTCCCCGTCGCAGCTCATGCCCTCCGACGTCCACAGGATGTGGACCTCGTCTACTCCTGATGGTGCCTGTGTGCTCACGGTGAGCCTCCACTCCTAGCCATTTCCACTTCCGATCTCTCCACCTCGAGGGCCTCCACCTCGAGCTCCTCGCCCTCGAGAACCTCGACGTCCAGCGCGCCGCAGCGCGCGCAGCTCAGGGGGAAGTCCCCCAGCGGTCCGTACGCGTCGCAGGCGCGACACGCCCCGGCCGCGGGAACCGCCTCGATGTTCAGCTGCGCGCCCTCGAGCGACGTCCCCTGGGCCGTCAGCTCGAAGCCGAAGAGCAGGGAGTCCGCCACGACCTGGCGCAGGTGGCCCACGCGCAGGTCGATGGCCACGACGCGCCGGCCGGCCGCATGGCGGCTGGCAACCTGCACGATGGCGTCGGCGATCGCGAGCTCGTGCATCAGCAGATGGGCATGGCCGGGGACATGGGTGGCTCTCTCTCCTCGCCCTGCCGTTGGGTCAACGACGAGGAACCGGCGTTCTATCAGTCGCTCTGGGCGTCTGGTAAGTGGCCGCCGCACGTACGCCAGGCGGGCAGCACGGTAAGTGTGCAGTGCACCTACCGCGCGCCGATCGACGTGATATGGGTATGGCTCGTCGCTCACCCCACTGGGAGGAAAACCACATGCAGCGCATCACACCATGGCTCTGGCTGGCCGGCGCTGGAGCCCTGCTCCAGCTCGTCGCGCTGAGCTCGGACTTCTACTCCCTGCCCAACGAGCCCCCCGATGACCAGGTCCGCGACGCGTGGCTCGGCATCCCCCACGCGTCCGGCCTCATCCTGCTGTCGGCCGGAGTGGCCATCGTCTTCCTGATCGCACTGGCGGCCAACCGCCAGCCGCTGCGCGGCCGCGCCGTCGGGCTGTGGGTCGGCCTCGTCGGGCTGGCCGCGACGTTCTGGATCGGCTACCGGATGCTCGTGCCGCCCTTCGGCGAGTCGCCGGGCGCCAACAACACGATCGGGCTCTTCGGCTCGTGCTACTTCTTCTGCATTCCGGGCAGCGAGGGCGACAGTCCCGCAGATGTGCTCTTCGGCATGTGGCTGGGCTTCGTCGGCTGCATCGCCGTGACCCTGGGGGGCCTGGCACACGCCTTCAGCCGCAAGGGCCGGGAGACGCCGGCGAACCCCACCATCGCCCGCGAGCAGGCCGGGATGACTCCCTATCTCGGCGTAGCGGCGCTCGGCTCGGTGGCCATGTTCGTCTTCGGCTACACCATCTTCACCTTCTACACCACCACCGCGGACGATGGCGGCTCGGTGGCGTGGAGCGGCTGGGTGCCAACCCCGCAGACCGGCAACATGGTGCTGCTGGGCATGGCTCTGGTGCTGGGGCTGGTGTGGTTCGCGCGTCGCGAGCGCTCGCCGACGTCACCGGCGGCACTGGGCGCCATCATCGCCGCGATCGGCGCCGTGGTCGGCATCCGGATCCTCTTCCGGATGATCGAGCCGCCCTTCGGCGACGGCGCCGACATCGGGCTGGCTGCCTATCTGTCGCTGCTGGGAGTGCTGGCCGTCGTGGCCGCCGGCATCGCGCAGGCGATCAAGCTGGGACGCACCGCGGGCGGCGAGGCGCGCAGCGCCTCGCCGCCCGCGGCGGATCCCGCCTAGAGAACTAGGCGGGCGAGGGCATGGGCTCCGGGCGCAAGCCCGGAGTACCGGCCCTCGAGCCCTGCGTCTGCGGGCGCCCGTACTTGCGGAACATCCAGACTCCCGCACCGATGAACGACGCGACAGCGACCCCCATCAGCAGGTTTCCGTCCGGAATGCCCGGCGTGGCGCCGGTGCCTGAGAGACCGACCGGGACCGCGCAGAGCGCGGGCGGCGGAGTGAACCTCTCCAGCATCTTGGACTGCTTGGCTGGACGCTCGGTCATGAGCTCCCCTTTCGTCGGACCAACCATCATGCTACCCAGCCTTGCAGCCGACTACCACCCCACGCTCTCAGCGCAGCCGCTCCGCCGCGCGCAGCAGCGCCAGCAGCGGTCGGGTGAGGCGCCGCGTGCGCGGACCGAGGTAGACGGCGCGCAGGTGCTCCTGCGCGGCGCGCGCCGGCCCCTCGCCGAAGGTCGGGTAGGGGTGCACGGCGGAGGCGATCCGCCCGACCGTTGCGCCGCCGGCCATGAGGGAGGCGAGGCCGGCGATCGCCTCGCCGGCCGCCGGCGCGGCCACCGTCGCCCCGAGCAGCCTCCCGCGCCGGCCGACGATCAGCTTCGCGAAGCCGTGGGTGCTCGCGGCGGTGACCGCGCGATCGACCTGCGCGTAGTCGTGGCGCGCCACCCGCACGGCGGCTCCGTGCCGTGCGCGCGCCTGGGCCTCGGTGAGGCCGACACGAGCCACCTCGGGGGCGGTGAACGTCACCCAGGGCACCGCCGCGGGGTCAAAGCGCCGCCGGGCGTGGAAGAGCGCGTTGGGAACGACGGTCGCGGCGTGGTGGCCCGCGACGTGGGTGAAGGGGAGCGCGCCGGTGACGTCGCCGGCGGCGAACACGCCACGCGCCGTCGTGCGCAGGGTCGCGTCGACCTCCACGGCGCCGTCGTCCGCAGTTCGCGCCCCGATGACCTCGAGGCCCAGGCCGTCGCTGCGCGGCACGCGTCCCGCGGCCACGAGGATCCGGTCGAAGGGCAGCCGGCGGCCGTCGGTGAGCGTCAGGGTGCACCCGTCCAGGCGCTCCGCGCGCGTACCCGAGCAGACCTGGACGCCCTCGGCGCGCAGGCGCTGAGCGATCAGCGCGCCGGCCTCCGGCTCCTCGACGGAGAGGAGTTGGTCGCTCATCTCCACGAGCGTGACGGCGCTGCCCAGCCGCGCGAACGCCTGCGCGAGCTCGCACCCGGTGGCGCCGCCCCCGAGCACGACCAGCCGCCGCGGCAGCGCGTCCAGCTCCCATACGGTGTCGGTCGTGAGCGCAGGCCTGAGCGGGTCCATGGCCTCGAGCCCCGGCACGGGAGGAAGCACCGGTCGGGAGCCCGTCGCGATGAGGGCGCGGCGATAGGCCAGCACACGCGTGCCCGCGACGAGCCGGCCCGGGGCCTCGAAGCGTCCCTCCCCGTGGACGACCTCGACGCCCTCGGCGCGCAGACGCTCAGGGGCGTCGTGCACGGCGATGCTCGCCTGGACCTGGCGCACGCGCGCCATGATGCGGGCGAGATCGATCTCGGGCTGCGCCGGCGCGAGCCCGACGTCGCCGGCCGCGCGCATGCGGTGGGCCAGATCGGCGGTGGCCAGCAGGCTCTTGCTGGGCACGCAGCCGGTCCACAGGCAGTCACCGCCCGTGCGCTCACGCTCCACGAGGACCACTCGGGCGCCCAGACGGGCGGCGCCGATCGCCGCGACCAGGCCGGCGCTGCCAGCGCCGAGGATCGCGAGGTCGTAGCGGCGCACAGGTCAGCCCGCCTGACGGACGGCGGACGCCACGGTCTCCACGGTCGGGCGGTCCTCGGGGCCCTCGCTGCGATGGATCCAGGCCAGGCGCCCCTGACGGTCGATGACCACGTCGCCGCCGAGCTGCAGCATGTCCTCGTCGGAGCGCTGCAGGCGCCGGCCCCGGCGCAGGAGCTGCGCGTAGCGAAGCAGGACCCGCGGGTCGAGCCAGACCCGCGCGAAGGAGCCCCGCTCGAAGCCGAAGGCCCGGTAGACGGCGCGATCCGGATCGGCGTAGACCCGGAAGGGCAGGCTCATCTGCTCCTCGAAGGCGCGCAGGAAACCTGGCTGCGAGAAGGTCACCACGGCGATCTCGGCCTCGATCTCCGCGTTGTGCTCGGCGACCTCCACGAGGTGCTCCTGGCAGGGCAGTCAGGCCAGATGGCGCAGGAAGATCAGGAGCGTCGCCTCCCCCGGGCGCACGGGCAGCGCCGTCATCCGCCCGTCGGCGTCCATCACCTCCAGGTCGGCCGGGAGCGCGGATCCGGGTTCGAGGGCCACGGCCGCGCATCTTGCCAGCTCAGTGCCGCCCGGTGATGACAAGCTTTCTCTCGTCGCCGAAGCTACGCCTCGCCCTCTTCTTCGGGTTGGTGCTCGCGGTCGCGGCCGCATTCCTCTTCGTGGGCGGCCCGAGCCAGGAGGATGCCGAGCAGGCGATCGAGGACACGGGCGTCCTGGCGCCGGTGGTGTTCGTCGTGGCGTACGCGATCCTGACCGTCCTGCTGTTCCCCGGGATCATCCCCGCCGTCGCGGCCGGGGCCGTGTTCGGTGTCCTCGCCGGGACGGTGCTGTCGCTGGTGGGGGCCACGATCGGCGCCGTCGGCGCGTTCCTGCTGGGCCGCAGGCTCGGTCGCAAGGACGTCGAGCGGGTCGCCGGCAGGCGCATGCGCCGCTTCGACGAGTGGACAGGCCGGCGGGGCTTCATGGCCGTCCTCTACGCCCGGCTGTTGCCGGTGGCGCCCTTCAACGTGCTGAACTACGTATGCGGCGTGACCAGCGTGAGCACCCGCGACTACGTGCTGGCCACGGCGATCGGGATGATCCCCGGCACCTTCCTCCACGTCGCCCTGGGCAGCACGCTGAGCGACCCGACCTCGTGGGAGTTCCTCGCCTCCGTCGCAGGTCTCATCGTGCTGGGGGTCGCTGCGCCGCTGATCGACCGGGCGCTGCGCCGTCGCGGCGCCGGCGCTGCGCCGGAGGAGGAGACGGAGGTAGAGGCATCCGCGTCCTGAAACGCTTTCCTGCGGCCCCGTCCAAGGTGAGAGAGCACCGCCGCCTGGCCTGCTGGGCGCTGGCGCTCAACGGCGCGTGGGAGGTCGCCCAGCTTCCGCTGAACACCTGCCCGCCCACGCCACGGACGGTGCTGCGCGCGGCGCTGGGCGACGCCCTGCTCACGGTGGCCGTCGCCGTGCCGGCGGCGTGGACGGGCCGTCGCTCACCGGCCGTGCTCGTCGCGGGCCTGGCCGGCGCCGCGCTGGGCATCGAGCGCAACGCGCTGGCGCGCGGACGCTGGGCCTACCGGCCGGCCATGCCCACGGCGCGCGGCGTCGGGCTCGTGCCGCTGGTGCAGCTACCGCTGCTGGGCCTCACCGCGGCCGGGCTGGTCCGCCGGCGCGCCAGGCGATGAGCACGGCCACCGTGCCCGTGAGGGCGAGCTGGACCAGCGGCGAGAGGCCCATGGTGAACACCGTGGGCATCGACTCGGCGTAGGACCAGCGACCCTGGGCCAGGGCACGCAGCTCGATGAACGCTGCCGTGGCCAGGAGCGCGAGCAGGAACGCCGGCCAGAAGGCACGGCGCCACAGCCCGGCGATCAGCACGGCGAAGAGGGCCGCGACGGCGATGATCAGCCCGTCCTTGACCGCCGCCTCCATGTAGACCCACCAGGGCGGGCGACCGGCGTAGAGGCCGGCCTGACCGAGCTCCCACGCGACGTTGATCGCAAAGCCGGCGAGGACGAGCGCGATCCAGCGTCGCGGCCCGGGGAGCGCGAGGCGGCGCGGACGGGCGCGGGTGAGCGTCATGCGCGTCCACGGTATTACGGCGCGCGGCAAATGATGCGGTGATAACCTGGGCTTAACCTTTTTGTGGTGGGGCGCATGGTAGGGTGCCGGGTATGGGTGAGTTTGGTGATGCGCGCAGTCTGTCGGGTGAGGCCCAGGCGGCGCTGCGCGAGCGGGGGGTGGGGATGTTGGAGCAAGGTCACTCCCACAGCCAGGTGGCCGCCGCGCTTGGGGTCGGGCTGCGCACGGTGGCGGGCTGGT